>JBQVQW010000023.1:37048-44091 GCA_052441165.1 Caulobacteraceae bacterium
GGGCGCAGTCGCGGCCGCCGCCTGGGTCCGCAGCCGCAAGCCGGGGCTCTACGACATGCAGGATGTGTTGGGGTTCAGGCAGGCCTAGGCCTGACGAAGGGCGCTAACGCTCGCCGCGCGGCAGCTCGCTGCTTGAGCGCGGCTCGTGCGCGAAGCGCCAGGCCGCGTCGGGTCGAGAAGGCGGAGCCTTCTGACCGCGGCCCAAAAAATGACTGAGCGCTTGGCCCTCAGTGCGCGTGCGCCCTGCGACGCCCGCCACCGGTAAACAGCGACTTGATGAAGAAGAACACGGCGATGACGATCGCATAGCCCAGGAAGAGGGCCAGCACCGTCATCCAGAAGCCCAGCGTCAGCAGGGGCGGCAGGGTCAGCGCGCCGCCGTCCACCACGGGCCTCAGGACCCCGATCAGGATGTGCACGAAGGCCGCGCCCAGCGCCGTGGCCCACAGCCGGTTCCACGCCGGCATCATCAGGGCTGCGATCACTGCGATGAGCAGACCCATCACCTGGTTCACGCCGTCGAAGCCGCCCTGCGCCAGCCCGAAGAGGGCCGACAGGAAGGTCATGATCGAGTCGATGAGGGAATCCATGCCGCATCCTCCGTCTTGAGTACGGCCGAGCTTGGCCGGCAAGCAGGGTTAACGCGGCTGATCCGGAAACGCTCCCGGCCGGCTTTCGCTTGCGCCAGCCACGCCTATGGCAGAGCCTGTCGTCATGCTCCACACGGCGACACGCGTTCTGGGACTGGCGAGCTTCGCCCTGCTGGTTCTGACGACCACGAGCGAAAGCCGTGACGACGCCGGCGCCGCGGTGAGGTTTGGCGTTCGAGGCGACAACACCGTCTATCCGAATGTCTGTCGCTATGAGTTTTCCAGTGTTCCGCCGGTAATGACCGTGTTCGACTTCACCGTAACCCAAGGCGGCCGGACCTGCTTCGACGGAAGCCGGGGCATCCTGTTCGTTCCGCGCACCGGGACGGACTGCCGCCGGCTCGATCAGATGGGCGCGGCCGCACCGGCGTCGTTGGATCACGACGAAGCCGCCCGCGCCTACCTGGGCTGCTCCGCGATAGCAATGCCGACCTCTGGCGGCGCCCAGCTGATCTTGTACCGGCCCAATCCCGCGCACCCCCGAAGCGCGGAAACGTTCCCGGACTTTGTGCTCGACGTAGGCGCGCTCGCCGGGAATGACATGCTGCCCGTGACGAGCATGGTCCCGGGCGGCGAGGTTCTCTGTCTTGAGGCTCCTGACGGCCAGGCCGTCGTCCGCCGGATCGCTGAGGCCGGAATCGCCTCGCCCGACGAGTTCCGGATCGAGCATCGCATAGGCTCATGCCGGAAGGCGATGACGCCGTAAACCTAGCGCCCCGTCGAGCCGAATCCGCCCGCGCCGCGCGCCGTCTCGTCCAGGGCCTCGACCTCGACCACAGTCGCCTGCTCGTGCCGGGCGATGACCATCTGGGCGATGCGCTCGCCGCGCTGGATCAAGAACGGCTCCTGACCGTGGTTGATCAGGATAACCCCCACCTCGCCGCGATAGTCGCTGTCGACCGTGCCGGGCGAGTTCAGGCAGGTGATGCCGTGCTTCAGCGCCAGACCTGAACGCGGCCGCACCTGCGCCTCATAGCCCGGCTCCAGCGCGATCTTCAGACCCGTCTTCACCAGCGCCCGCGCCCCGGGCGCCAGCGTCAGCGGCTCGCCCTCCGGCAGCGCGGCGCGCAGGTCCATGCCCGCCGAGCCCGACGTCTCGTAGGCCGGCAGGGGCAGGCCTTCGGCGTGAGGCAGTCGCTCGACGCGGACGGTCGTCATGGACGGGTTCCTTCTCTCAAGCCTTGAAATGATCAGCGAGGCGGGCGGCCAGCTTGCGCGCCACCCCGGTCTTCGACTGGCGCGGCCAGCTCTCGGCGCCCCCATCCTTCGTGAACAGGGTCACCGCATTTCCGTCGGCGCCGAACACGTCGTCGGACACGTCATTGCCCACGATCCAGTCGCAGCCCTTGCGAGACAGCTTGGCCCGCGCGTTGGCTTCCAGATCCGTCGTTTCGGCCGCGAAGCCGACGACCAGCCCGGGGCGGTCCTTTCCGGGCTTGGAGATGTCGGCGAGGATGTCCGGATTCTCGATCAGCGACAGGGACGGCGGGCCGCCCGGCGCCTTCTTGATCTTGCCCGAAGCCACGCCGTCCACCCGCCAGTCGGCGACTGCGGCGCTCATCACGGCGATATCGGCGGGGAAGGCGGCCTTGACCGCCGCCTCCATCTCGCGCGCCGTCTCGACCCAGACCCGCTCGACACCCACCGGCGCCGACAAGGCGACCGGCCCGGAGATCAGGGTCACCTTCGCGCCCAGAGTCGCGAGGGCCTCGGCGATCGCATAGCCCTGCTTGCCGCTGGAGCGGTTGGTCAGGCCGCGCACCGGATCGATCGGCTCGAAGGTCGGGCCGGCAGTCACCACCGCCGAGCGACCGGCGAGGGGGCGACCGTCCGGCCCCGCCAGCAGGCCCGAGATCGCATCCAGAATGGCGGCCGGCTCGGCCATCCGGCCCGGACCGAACTCGCCGCAGGCCATTTCCCCCTCGTCCGGGCCGACCACGGCGACGCCATGGAAGCCATCGAAGCCCTTCAGCCGCTCGACGTTGGCCTGGACTGCCGGGTGCAGCCACATCCGGACGTTCATCGCGGGTGCGAGCAGAACCCGCTTGTCCGTGGCCAGCAGCGTGGTCGAGGCCAGATCGTCTGCGAAGCCGTTGGCCGCCTTGGCGATGAGGCCCGCCGTCGCCGGCGCCACCACCACCAGATCGGCCCAGCGTGACAGCTCGATATGGCCCATGGCCGTCTCGTCCTCGGGCATGAACAGGGCCTGCCGCACCGGATGGCCGGTCAGGGCGGCCAGCGACATGGGTGTGACGAACTCGGCGCCCGCGGGTGTCAGCACGCTCATGACGCCGGCGCCCGACTTCTTCAGCAGCCGCACCAGCTCCAGCGCCTTGTAGGCCGCGATGCCGCCGCCCACGATCAGCAGGATTTTCCGTCCGGACAGGGCAGCGGTGCTCATCCTCCCGATCTAGCGACGCGGCCCCCGTCCGTCGAGTGACGCTTCCGCGAACATTGCAGGAACGAACAACCTGTGATTACCTTGCGCGGCTGGAGCGTGTACGGGAGGGCGGAATGTTCAAACCGATGACGCTGGCGATGGCCGGCCTGATGATGCTGGCGCTCGCCGGATGTGGTGACGGCGGTTCGGCGGTGGAGACGCGGGATCGTGAGGCGGAGGGCGAAACGGCGACGACGACGAGGGCCGCTGTTTCGTCCGACAGGCAGGACGCGCGCGATAAGGGGGGCGCCGCCCCTGTTCTGACGGCGAACCGCCGCGAGAGCATCGACGAGAAGGTGGTGAGACTGTTCGAGCGCAACGGCGCCGACTTCGGCGCGCGCACGCCGCAGGACTATCTGCGCAAGGTGCGCGCCTTCACCGGTTCGCCCCCGGCGGGGACGGAACGGGTCGAGCGTGCGAACGGGGACGTGCTGCTGTACCAGGCCTCGACCAACACCTTTGCGGTTCTGTCGCGCGAGGGCGTGCCCAAGACGATGTTCAAGCCGGACAGCGGCGCGGCCTACTGGGCGGAACAGAAGGAGCGTGCGCCGACCTTCGGTCGCCGCCGCGCGGAGTCCGGGAGATCGAAGAACTGACCGGGGTTGATCAGCCTTCTTCGGCCTCGCCCCGCTCGGACATCTCGCGGATCAGCTCCAGCGCCAGCTTCTGTTGCCGCGTCGACAGCTGCGGCGCCAGACGGCTGATCTCGATGGTGTAGCGGGTTGCCGGGAAGTCGTGTTCGAAGGCGGCGACACCCTCGTTGTAGCCGGCCAGCTGGGCCCCGGTCAGGCCCTCGAAGAAGTAGCCGATATCGACCTTGAAGAACCGGGCGATATCCCACAGCTTCGATGCCGAGATGCGGTTCGCACCCTTCTCGTACTTCTGAATCTGCTGGAAGGTCAGGCCAAGCGCGCGACCGAGGTCGCTCTGGTTGTACCCCAGGGCAAGGCGCTTCTCGCATACCCGCCGACCCACATGCCGATCTACCGGGTGGGGGCCGTCGTCGCCCTTGCCTCTCGCCATCTTGCCTTTGCCTTCGATCTCTCTGGTCGCGCCTGTCTGAATGCGCTTCTGGGTGGCCTCTGTCATCCAAAATCAGGCCAAACTGCGCCATTGCAACGCTGAGGTTGCGTCATTGTGACGTTTCCTCTCGCGGGAATGGAACGCGTCACCCGCTCTTCCCGCCTGACGGGAGTCACGCAGGGAATGTCATGCGGTTCCGGGCGATCCGCGCCCACGGCGCGGCCATAGCCAAGCCACCGACGATCGCCAGCCAGAACAGAAGGTCGCCGACGCGGCCGTAGACGGTCACTGCGGCAGGGCGCGGCAGACGCGCGTCGATCACGCCGCTCTCGCCCGGATCCAGACGCTGATCGCCGATGATGCGGCCCCATGGGTCGATCATGGCGGACACACCCGTCGGTGTGGAGCGAACGATGGGAAGGCCTGTCTCGATCGCGCGATAGCTGGCCAGGTTCAGATGCTGGCGCGGACCTGACGATCGACCGAACCAGGCGTCGTTCGAGATGTTGACGATCCACTCCGGCCGTCCGGTGGATCCGGCGGTGAAGCCTGGATACAGGCTCTCGTAGCAGATCAGGGGCTGGACGCGCGGCGCTCCCGGAATATCGATCGGCGCGGGTCGCTCGCCGGGCGTGAAGTCCAGCGGCATATGGGTCAGGCTGCGCACCCCGATCGCGCCCATCAGATCGCCGAGGGGCATGTATTCGCCAAACGGCACAAGACGGTATTTGTCATAGATGGACGAGATGCGCAGGCCCGGCCCGCCTTCGTCGGTCAGCACGAACATACTGTTGAAATACCGCGCGCCTTCGCGAACCGTCGGATCGGGGACCCCCCGGCCCAAGCCGACAAGCAGGCTCTGCCGGGGTTGCAGCGCATTCGAGATCGCCACGGCATCCGGGGAGTTGAAGACGTCCCCCGCCGAGGCCGGAAGGGCGCCTTCGGGCCAGATGACGATGTCGGGCGTGACCGCGCCCGGTCGCGCGGTCAGGTTCACATAGCGGTCGACGATACTCTGGTAGCTCTCGGGCGACCATTTCGACTCCTGCTCGATATCGGCCTGGACGATCCGCACGATTGTCGGGGTCAACTCGACCTCAGCCCGGGACAGGCGCACGGCTCCACCGATTACCAGCGCCCCGATCGCGAGCACGCCCAGCGCCGCCGTCACGCTCTTCGCCTTCAGCGCGCCACGCCCGGCGAGGGGCCCGAAGGCGGCCGCGGCCGCCACCGTCACAAAGCTCAGGCCGTAGATCCCGGCGACCGAGGCGAACTGGGATGCGGCCGAACCGGCTTTCCAGCTGGCGCCGGCAGGATTCCATGGGAAACCCGTCAGCAGGTTTCCGCGCAGCCACTCGAACAGGCAGAACAGGGCGGCGAAGACCAGAACCCGCACTACGCCTTCGGGGCTGAACCGGCGGTACAGCGCCATGGCCGCGCCCCAGAACAGGCCGAGGCCTGCCGGGAGCAGCGAGGCCGCGAACGGCGCCATCCACGCCTGCGCCGGGTCGACCAGGAAGGCCTCGGCCACCCACCAGCAGCTGATGAAGAAATAGGCGAAGCCAGCCAGCCACCCCATCCAGAAGCCGCCGCGTGTCGTGCGCGAGCGCTCGGTCAGGACCATGAGCAGGGCATAGCCGAGCAGGCCGGGCAGGATGCCGAACGGCGGATGGGCCAGGGCCGCGCCGGCGCCGGCCAGCAACGCCAGCGCAATGCGTCCGAACCGCAGGATCAGCCGCGAACGCGGGCTGCCGTCATCAAGCTTCGCCGAGAGGGTGATCATTCGTCTCGTATGGGTCCGCTATGCCCAGGCTGGCAAGGATGGATCGCTCCTCGTCCTCCATCTCCTCGGCCTCTTCGTCGATTTCATGGTCGCGGCCCAGAAGATGCAGCACCCCGTGCACGACCAGATGGGAGAGATGGTGCGAAAGGCTTTTGCCCTGGGCCTTCGCCTCGTCGACGCAGACTCCGTGCGCCAGCACCAGATCACCGAGATGAGGCATGGCGCTTTCGGCCGCAGGAAAGGACAGAACGTTTGTCGGCCTGTCCCTGTCGCGAAAGCGGGCGTTCAGATCGCGGATGCCTGTATCGTCCGTCAGCAGAACGACCACATCGCCCTCGACGGCCCCAAGAGCCGCCTGCGCCGCCCTTTGCACCACCGCCGCGGCGGTCGGCAGACTGGTCGCCCAGTCCGGATCCTCGACCTCGACCTCGATCACGCGCGGTCTTCCGGATCCGGGCCGGGCTTCTGTCGCGCCGCATCGGCGTCATAGGCACGCACGATCCTCTCCACCATGGCGTGACGCACCACGTCCTGAGCCTCGAACTTCAGCACGCCCGATCCCTGCACGCCATCGAGGATGCGCAGGGCGTGGGACAGGCCCGAGTCCCGGGCGTTGAGCAGATCGATCTGCGACGGGTCGCCCGTCACCACCATCCGCGCGCCCTCGCCCAGACGGGTCAGGACCATCTTCATCTGCAGTTTCGTGAGGTTCTGGGCCTCGTCGACGATGATGAAGGCGTGAGCCAGCGTACGACCGCGCATGAAGGCGATCGGCGCCGCCTCGATCTCGCCCTTGTCGCGCCGCCGACGGACGTCGTCCGGGCCCAGAATATCGTTCAGCGCTTCCCAGATGGGCGCCAGATAGGGGTCGACCTTCTCGTTGAGATCGCCCGGCAGGAACCCCAGCTTCTCACCCGCCTCGACCGCCGGCCGGGTGATCACCAGCCGGTCCACCTGTCCCCGGCGCAGCAGGGAGGCCCCGTAGGCCGCCGCAAGGAAGGTCTTGCCCGTGCCTGCCGGACCCACGCCGAACGTCAGCTCGCAACGCGACAGCAGCTCGAGGTACCGGGCCTGCGCCGCCGTCTTGGGCGCAATGGCCCCGCGGCGCCCGACCGGCAGGGCCACGGCGTCGGGCGCGACGCTCCCC
>JBQVQW010000024.1:0-39678 GCA_052441165.1 Caulobacteraceae bacterium
GCCTCGGCCCGTCGCCGGGCCTCCGCATTGGTGGAGTCAGTCTGGTCGAGGATGATGACGGGGGCCGAGGCCACCGTCACCCCGCGCCGAAGCCGACGGCAGCCGCTGCGGCCAGCGGTTCAAGCCAGGGCAGGGCCACGATCACCAGCGGGAAGGAGAAGGCCGCGCAGGCGAAGGCGATGGTCTTCGCCTCGACCGGCGCCTTGTCGGTCGCCGCCGTGCCTTCCGGCGCCGGATCGAACCACATCACCTTGATGATGCGCAGGTAGTAGAAGCCGGCCACGACCGAGGCGACCAGACCGGCGGCGCCGGCCATCCAGTAGCCTGCGTCGGCGGCGGCGCCGAAAACGGCCCACTTGCCCCAGAAGCCCGACAGCGGGGGCATGCCCAGGACCGACAACGACAGCACCGTCAGGGCGATCGTCGTCAGCGGACGCTCCTTGCGCAGACCGGCGAGGTCCGCGATCGTGCGGATCGGCTTGCCGTTGCGGCCCAGCGACAGAAGCAGGGCGAAGAAGCCGAACTGGTCGATGACGTACAGGGTCATGAACAGCAGCATGGCCTGCACGCCCAGGGTCGTGCCCGCGGCGATGCCCAGCAGGGCATAGCCGATGTTGGCGATCGACGAATAGGCCAGCAGGCGCTGGATGTCCTTCTGGACCAGACCGCCGAAGGCGCCGACCGCGAACGAGATCAACGAGATCAGGATCAGGACCTGGGCCCACTGGTCGTGCGAACCGGCGAAGGCGCCTTCCAGCGTGCGGGCGATCAGGACCATGGCCGCGACCTTCGGCGCGGTGGCGAACAGGGCCACGACCGGGGTCGGGGCGCCCTCGTACACGTCCGGCGTCCACATGTGGAACGGCGCGGCCGAGATCTTGAAGGCCAGACCGCAGATCAGGAACACCAGACCAAAGATCAGGCCGACGGACTCGTTCGCGGCGGCGTAGGCGGCGATGTCCTCGAAGCGCATCGAGCCCGTGAATCCGTAGATCAGGCTGGCGCCGTACAGCAGGAGGCCCGACGACAGCGCGCCCAGCACGAAATACTTCAGGCCCGCTTCCGAGGCCTTGAGGTTGTCGCGGTGGAAGGCGGCCAGAACGTACAGGGCCAGCGAGTGCAGCTCGATGCCCACGTACAGGCTGATCAGATCGCCCGACGAGGCCATCATGCCCATGCCGGCCGAAGCCAGCACGATCAGGATCGGATACTCGAACTTGGCGATGCGCGTGCGGCGCATCCAGCCCTCGCCCAGAATGATGGCCACGGCGCTGGACAGGAAGATCAGCGCCTTGCCGTAAACGGCCAGCGGATCGGCGACATAGGCGCCGTTGAAGGCCTGCCCCAGCGGGCCGGTCAAGGTCACGGCGGTGGCGGCGATCAGCAGGATCACCGACAGCCAGGACACCACGCGCGCGCTGTTGTCGCCAGAGAAGGCGCCGACCATCAGCAGGACCAGGCCGCCGACGGCGAGCGTGATTTCGGGGGCCGAGAGTTGGAGGGCGGAAATCAGATCAGGCATCATGGTCTCAGCCACCGATCGCGAGTTGATAGGCGGACGTCAGGGCGTGAACCGAGGCGTTGGTGTAGTCGAGCACCAGGTTGGGCTGAACGCCCAGCAGAAGGGTGCCGACGATCAGCGGGACGAACAGCGCCAGCTCGCGCCTGTCGATGTCCATGATGTCCTTGAGCTTCGGGTTGGTGATCTCGCCGAACATGACGTTGCGGTACAGCGTCAGGGCGTAGATGGCCGAGAAGATCACGCCGGTGGCGGCGAAGAAGGCTGTCCAGGTCGACACCTGATAGATGCCGGCCATGGTCAGGATCTCGCCGATGAAGCCCGAGGTGCCCGGCAGGCCGACGTTGGCCATGGTGAACATCAGGAAGATGGCGGCGAACCACGGCATCCGGCTGGTCAGACCGCCGTAGAAGGCGATCTCGCGGGTGTGCATCCGGTCGTAGACCACGCCGACGCAGAGGAAGAGCGCGCCCGAGATCAGGCCGTGGCTCAGCATCTGGAAGACCGCGCCCTGAACGCCCTGATCGTTGCCGGCGAAGATGCCCATGGTCACGAAGCCCATGTGCGCGACCGACGAATAGGCGATCAGCTTCTTGATGTCGGTCTGACGGAAGGCGACCAGCGAGGTGTAGACGATGGCGATGGCCGACAGGGCCCAGACCAGCGGAGCGAAGGTCTGCGAGGCCTGCGGGAACATGGGCAGGTTGAACAGGATGAAGCCGTAGCCGCCGAGCTTCAGCAGGATCCCGGCCAGAATGACCGAACCCGCCGTCGGCGCCTGCACGTGGGCGTCCGGAAGCCAGGTGTGCACCGGCCACATCGGCATCTTCACCGCGAACGAGGCGAAGAAGGCGAGCCAGAGCAGGGGCTGGGCCTGCGGCGAGAAGGCGAACTCCTTGAGCGCCGGAATGCTGGTGGTGCCGGCAGTGTGCGCCATCCACAGCATGGCCAGCAGCATCAGCACCGACCCCAGCAGGGTGTACAGGAAGAATTTGTAGGCCGCGTAGATTCGGTTCTGACCGCCCCACACCCCGATGATGATGAACATCGGGACGAGGGTGCCCTCGAAGAAAATGTAGAACAGGAACAGGTCCAGGGCGGTGAACACGCCGATGACCAGCGTCTCCAGGACCAGGAAGGCGATCATGTAGTCGACGACGCGATCCTTGATCGTATTCCAGCTCGCCAGGATGCAGATCGGCATCAGGAAGGCCGTCAGCAGCACGAACAGGATCGAGATGCCGTCCACGCCCAGATGATACTGGGCGCCGGCGAACCAGTTGAACCGCTCGACGAACTGATAGGCCGGGGTCGACGGATCAAAGCCGGCGACCAGCACGACGGACACGGCCAGAACCGCCAGGGTCGTGCCCATGGCGATCCAGCGCGCGGCGTTGTCGACCGAGCCCTTCGAGGTCAGGCGCGCCGCCAGAAGCAGGGCCGCCCCCGCCAGGGGCAGGAAGGTGACGACGCTCAGGATGTAGGGGATCTGGGGCAAGATCAGGCTCCCCACATGTAGATGGCGAAGGCGAGGAAACCGGCGAGACCGAGCAGCATCACGAAGGCGTAGAAATAGACATATCCGGACTGGAAGCGGCCGAGGCCGCCGGCGAACTTGCGTGACAGCCAGGCCATGCCGTTCGGCCCTCCGCCGTCGATGATCTTCTCGTCACCGACCTTCCAGAACAGGTCGCCCAGCGCCTTGGCGCCGCGGACGAACACGAACTGGTACAGTTCGTCGAAGTACCATTTGTTGTACAGGAAGGCGTGGATGACGCTGCCGCGCTCGGCCATCCGACGCGCCAGACCTTCCTTGACCACATAGATCCAGAAGGCGGCGAAGGTGCCGATCAGGGTCAGGATCAGCGGCGACCACTTCACCCAGGTCGGGACGCTGTGGGCCTCGTGAAGCACATGGTTCGACGGGCCGCTGAAGATGGCCCCGCGCCAGAACTCGTTCTCGTGGTGGCCGGTGAAGAACGGCTCGAACACCATGCCGGCGAAGATCGCGCCGACCGACAGCACCAGCAGCGGCAAGAGCATCACCCAGGGCGACTCATGCGGCTTCAGCGGGCCGTGGTGGTGGTGATCGTCATGGGCGTGATCGTCATGCGCGTGAGCGTCGGCGATCGGCTCCGAGTGGGTCTCGATCTGCGCGTGCGAGGCATGGTCGTCGTGATGGTCATGCGCGTGCGCGTGGCCGTCCTCTTCCTTCCACACCGGCTTGTTGTGGAAGGTCATGAACACCAGACGCCACGAATAGTAGGCCGTCAGACCGGCGGCGAAGATGCCGACGAAGAAGGCGAACAGGCCGATCGGCGAGTGGTTCGAGGCTGCGGCCGCGAAGGCGCTCTCGATCACGATGTCCTTCGAGTAGAAGCCCGCCAGACCGCCGATGCCCGGGATGCCCAGGCCGGTGATGGCGATCGTGCCGATGGTCATGACGGCGTAGGTGATCGGCAGCAGCTTCCACAGGCCGCCCATCTTCCGCATGTCCTGCTCGTGATGCATCCCGTGGATGACCGAGCCGGCGCCGAGGAACAGCAGCGCCTTGAAGAAGGCGTGCGTAAACAGGTGGAACATGGCCGCCTCATAGGCGCCCACGCCCGCGGCGAAGAACATGTAGCCGAGTTGCGAACAGGTCGAATAGGCGATGACCCGTTTGATGTCGTTCTGGGCCAGGCCGACGGTGGCCGCGAACAGGGCCGTCACCGCGCCGATGATGGCGACGATCTGGCCGGCGACCGGCGCGTACTCGAAGATCGGGCTCAGCAGGCAGACCATATAGACGCCGGCGGTGACCATGGTGGCGGCGTGGATCAGGGCCGACACCGGGGTCGGGCCTTCCATCGCATCCGGCAGCCAGGTGTGCAGGAAGAACTGCGCCGACTTGCCCATCGCGCCGATGAACAGGAGGAAGGCGGCCAGGTCGAGCGCCGACCAGGTGTGCCCCAGGAATTCCCAGCCCGTGTTCGCGCGGTCGGCGATCATCGGGAACAGTTCGGCGAACTGGATCGTGCCGAACATCCAGAAGACGGTGAAGATGCCCAAGGCGAAGCCGAAGTCGCCGACGCGGTTGACCACGAAGGCCTTGATGGCGGCGGCCGAGGCGCTCGGCTTCTTGTACCAGAAGCCGATCAGCAGATACGAGGCCAGGCCCACGCCTTCCCAGCCGAAGAACAGCTGCATGAAGTCTGCGGCCGTGACCAGCGCCAGCATGGCGAAGGTGAAGAGCGACAGGTAGGCGAAGAACCGCGGCTTGTCCGGGTCCTCGGCCATGTAGCCCCAGGAGTACAGGTGCACCAGCGACGAGACGCTGGTCACCACGACCAGCATGGTCGCCGACAGGGCGTCGATGCGGATCGACCAGTTCGAGATGAAGTCGCCGACGTGAATGAACGGCGCCAGGGTCACCGTGAACGGCGCCATGTGGCCCCAGGTCCACTGGCTGAAGACGATCCAGGCGACGACGCACGAGA
The DNA here is from genome assembly GCA_052441165.1 of Caulobacteraceae bacterium. Classification (GTDB taxonomy): domain Bacteria; phylum Pseudomonadota; class Alphaproteobacteria; order Caulobacterales; family Caulobacteraceae; genus Brevundimonas. The sequence goes on from JBQVQW010000024.1 coordinate 4,999, forward strand.
AGAACAGCAGGCCGGTCGTGACCGCCTGCGAGGCCAGGTTGCCGATCCGGCGACCGGACAGGCCCGCGATCGCCGCGCCGAGCAGCGGGGCGAAGACGCCGAGAGTGACGAGGAGCTCGAGGTTCACGATCAGCCCTTCATGACCGAGGCGTCGTCCACGGCGATGTCGCCGCGGTTACGGAAGAACGTCACCAGGATGGCCAGACCCACGGCGGCCTCGGCGGCCGCGACGGTGAGGACGAACATGGCCATGATCTGCCCGGACACCTCGTTGAGGTAGCTGGAGAAGGCGACGAAGTTGATGTTGACCGCCAGCAGGATCAGCTCGACCGACATCAGGATGATGATGACGTTCTTGCGGTTCACGAAGATCCCGAAGACCCCGATGGTGAACAGGATGGCGGCGACCGCCAGATAGTGCTGCAGGGTGACGACCATCAGACCAGATCCTCCGGGTTGACGCCGGCGCCGGTCGTGACCGACTTCACTTCCATGGCCGTCTTCGCGTCGCGGCCGACCTGGTCGGCGACGTTCTGGCGCTTGATGCCCGGCTTGTGGCGCAGGGTCAGGACGATGGCGCCGATCATCGCGATCAGCAGCACGATGCCTGCCGCCTGGAAGAAGTAGACGTAGTCCGTGTAGAGCACGCGCCCGATGGACTCGATGTTCGTGGCGTCCGCCGTGGCGACCATCGGACCGGTCGTCTCGGCCGCCGCGCCGCCGGTGGCGACGCTCAGCGAGATCACGATCATCTCGGCCAGCAGCACCCCCGCCACGATCATCGCCAGCGGCAGGTAGCGGGCATAGCCCTCGCGCAGCTTCACGAAGTCCACGTCCAGCATCATGACGACGAACAGGAACAGCACCGCGACGGCGCCGACATAGACGACGACCAGAAGCATGGCGAGGAACTCCGCGCCCAGCAGGACGAACAGTCCGGCGGACGAGAAGAAGGCCAGGATCAGCCACAGGACGCTGTGCACGGGGTTCTTCGCGGTCACGACCAGAAGGGCGCTCACCACGACGACCGTCGCCAGCAGATAGAAGGCAATGCCTTGCAACATCGGAGGCCAAAGCCCCTTTCGGTTATGGGCGGCGGCTCCTTGCGGAATCGCCCGGCCCGGTCAGCGTGTGCGCCTTAACGGTAAGGCGCGTCGAGTTCCAGATTCTTCGCGATCAGCCGCTCCCAGCGATCGCCGTTCGCGAGCAGGCGGTCCTTGTCGTACAGCAGTTCCTCGCGCGTCTCGGTCGTGAACTCGATGTTCGGTCCCTCGACGATCGCGTCCACCGGGCAGGCCTCCTGGCACAGGCCGCAATAGATGCATTTGACCATGTCGATGTCGTAGCGGGTCGTGCGACGGCTGCCGTCCGCGCGCGGCTCGGCCTCGATGGTGATGGCCTGCGCCGGGCAGATGGCCTCGCACAGCTTGCATGCGATGCAGCGCTCCTCGCCGTTCGCATAGCGACGCAGGGCGTGCTCGCCCCGGAAGCGCGGCGACTTCGGATTCCGCTCGAACGGATAGTTCACCGTCATCTTCGGGCGGGCCATGTACTTCAGCGACAGCCCGATCGCGCCGACGGCGTCGATCAGCAGGGCGCCCTTCGCGGCCTGGACGATACGGTTCATCATTGTTGCGCACCTCCGGCACGCGGGCATTCGCGGGCGTAACGCTCGCTTTGTTTATCCATCGCCTCGCAGCGACGCAGGCGCTCGGCCTCCTGCCGCTCGATGCGTTCCTGACGTTGCTGCCACTGCCAGCCGGACACCGGCAGCGGATCGTAGGGCTGGCTCGCGCAGGCCGACAGGGCCGCGGTCGCCAGAAGCAGGCTGAGGGTCACGGCGCGCATCACAGGCCCCGCTCCATCCGGTCGCAGCGTTCGCGACGACGGACCTGCTCCTCGCGGCTGCCGCCACGGGACTGGACCTGGCATTCGGGATGCGTCCGCGGCGCGCGCTGGCGCTCCGCCTCGGCGCGATCCAGCCGGCCCATCGGCGTGGTCACCTCGGGCTGGATCGGCTCGAACACCGTGTCGCACGCGCCGGCGGCGAGGGCCGCCAGCAACACGCCGGTCAGGGTCAGGCTGCGGATCATGCGCCCACCATGAAGACGCGCCACGCCGACACGACCACCACGGCCACAAGCGAGGTCGGCAGGAAGATCTTCCAGCCCAGACGCATCAGCTGGTCATAGCGGTAGCGGGGCACGAAGGCCTTCACCAGGGCGATCATGCAGAACCAGAAGATCACCTTGCCGATGAAGGTCAGCAGATAGATCGCGTACTCCAGCCAAGACGGCAGGCTGTCCAGCACGTCCTGCGGCACGACGCCCGGATGCCACCCGCCGAAGAACAGCAGGGTGATCATGGCGCACATGAAGACGATGTTGGCGTACTCGCCGATCATGAACAGCAGATACGGGGTCGAGGAGTATTCGACCTGATAGCCGGCGACCAGTTCCGACTCCGCTTCGGGCAGGTCGAACGGCGGGCGATTGGTCTCGGCCAGGGCCGAAACGAAGAACACCACCATCATCGGGAACATCACGACGATCGTCGGCCAGGTCCCTGCCCCGCCGCCGAAGGCGAACCAGTTCCAGAACATGCCCGACTGCTGCTGCACGATGGCGGTCAGGTTCATGGTCCCGGCCAGCAGGATCACATTGATGATCACCAGGCCGATGGAGACCTCGTAGGACACCATCTGCGCCGCCGAACGCAGCGAGCCGAGGAACGGGTACTTCGAGTTGGAAGCCCAGCCGCCCATGATGATGCCGTACACGCCCAGCGACGAGATCGCGAAGATGTAAAGGATGCCGACGTTCAGGTCCGAGATGACCCAGCCCGGGGCGAACGGGATCGCGGCCCAGGCGATGAACGCCAGGATGAAGGTGATCAGGGGCGCCAGCAGGAACACGACCTTGTCGGAACCGGCCGGAACGACGATTTCCTTCAGCACGAACTTGAAGAAGTCGGCGAACGACTGAAGCAGGCCGAACGGGCCCACGACGTTGGGGCCCTTGCGCATCTGCACGCTGGCCCAGATCTTCCGGTCGGCCAGCAGCAGGAAGGCCAGCGAGATCAGGATGCCGACGGTGACGAGCAGGATGCCGCCGACAGTGGCGAGGGTCCAGCCGAGCGGGGAGGTCCAGAAATCCATAGGGCCTTACTCCGCCGCCATCGCGACCGGGGCGATCCGCTGGGCGGACAGCTCGGCCATGGTCACGCTGGCGCGCGCGATCGGGTTGTTGAGATACGGGTCGCGGACCGACGAGGCGAAGGCCACGTCGCCGAGGTCGCCCTTCTTGCCCAGGCCCGCGACGTCGAACGCCGCCGGGGCCGGCAGGTAGTCGATGCGGCCAAACGTCGGGACGTCCGACATCAGCTTCGTGCGCAGGGCGTCCAGCGTGTCGTATGGCAGGGTCTGGGCGACCAGACCCGACAGGGCGCGCAGGATGGCCCAGTCTTCCTTGGCGTCGCCCTTGGGGAACACCACGCGGTCGGCCATCTGAACCCGGCCCTCGGTGTTGACGTACAGGCCCGACTTCTCCGTGTAGGCCGCCCCCGGCAGGATCACGTCCGCACCATGCGCGCCGCGGTCGCCGTGGCTGCCAAGGTAGACCTTGAAGGCCGTGGTCGCCGAGGCGTCGATTTCGTCGGCGCCCAGCAGGAACAGCACGTCCAGCGCGCCCTTCTTGACCATATCGACAGCCGACAGGCCGCCCTCGCCCGGGACGAAGCCCATGTCCAGGCCGGCGACGCGCGACGCGGCCGAGTGCAGGACGTTGAAGCCGTTCCAGCCCCCCCCTTCAGCGTCGGGGGCGACGACGCCGACCTTCTTCGCCAGCGCGCCCAGGGCGTTCAGCACGGCCGGACCCTGCTCGCCCGACAGGGCGCCCGAACCGACGATGATCGCCGGCCGCTCGGCCTTCGTCAAGAAGTCCATCGCCGCCTTCGGCAGCTTGGCGAGGGTCTTCGAGCCGGCGCCGAGCCAGCTGTAGTCGAAGGTCAGGTTCGCCTGCTCGCCGATCAGGCCGATCTCGGTCTTGCCGGCCAGCCACGCCTTGCGCAGACGGGCGTTCAGCAGCGGAGCCTCGGCCCGCGGATTGGCCCCCACGATCAGAATGGCGTCAGCATTTTCAATGCCTTGCAGACCGGTGTTGAACAGCCAGCCTTCGCGCGGGCCATAGCCCAGCGACGAGCCGTCCTGACGGCAGTCGGTGTTGGCCGAGCCCAGGGCGCGGAACAGGTCCAGCGCGGCCTTCATCGACTCGGCGTCCTGCAGGTCGCCGGCGATGACGCCGATCTTCTCCGGCTTCGACGTGGCCAGCTTCTCGGCCACGACGCCCAGGGCTTCCTGCCATGAGGCGGCCTTCAGCTTGCCGTCGGCGCCGCGCACGAACGGGCGATCCAGACGCTGGCGCTGCAGGCCGTCGACGGCGTAGCGGCTGATGTCCGACAGCCATTCCTCGTTGATGCCCTCGTTCACGCGCGGAAGGATGCGCATGACCTCGGCGCCCTTGGCGTCGGCGCGGATGTTCGAGCCCAGCGCGTCCATGACGTCGATGGTCTCGGTCTTCTTCAGCTCCCACGGACGATAGTGGTACTGCCACGGGCGGTGCGTCAGGGCGCCCACGGGGCACAGATCGTTGACGTTGCCCGACAGTTCGCTGTCGATGTTCTTTTCGAGATAGGTCGTGATCTCGGCGCTTTCGCCGCGCGAGATCATGCCGATGTCCGGCACGCCGGCGACCTCGGTGATGAAGCGGACGCAACGGGTGCACTGGATGCACCGCGTCATGAACGTCTTCACGGTCGGGCCCATGTTCTTTTCCTCGACCGCGCGCTTGTTCTCGCCGTAGCGCGAGCCGTCGCGGCCGTATCCCATGGCCTGGTCCTGCAGGTCGCACTCGCCGCCCTGGTCGCAGATCGGGCAGTCCAGCGGGTGGTTGATGAGCAGAAACTCCATCACCCCTTCGCGGGCCTTCTTCACCATCGGCGTGTCGGTGAAAATCTCCTGGCCCTCGGCGGCCGGAAGGGCGCACGAAGCCTGCGGCTTCGGCGGTCCGGGCTTCACCTCGACCAGGCACATGCGGCAGTTGCCGGCGATCGACAGCCGCTCGTGGTAGCAGAAGCGCGGAATCTCGTGTCCGGCGCGCTCGGCGACCTGAAGCACGGTCATGCCGGGCTCGAACTCGGTTTCTACGCCGTTGACCTTGGCGACGGGCATCAGCGGGCCTCTTGCTCAGCTGCCACGGTGTAATCGTCCGTGGTGTTCGTCCCATCCGGGAGCGTCGTGTTGATGGTGATCTTGTCGCCGTCGAGGACGAAGCGGGTCACCGGGTCGCCGGACTGGTTCATCCAGCGGTTCTGTTCGGGGGTCGGCGAGTCGACCTGCTTCCAGGTCAGCAGATCGTTGTCGGTGCGGCACTGGGCCCGGCGGCGACCGCCGTCGACCGGCGCACGCCACGAGGCGTTGATGACCTTGCCCTCGACGCCGTCGATCTGGATCGCATCCAGAGCCTGCCCGTGAATGTTGGCCAGACCCGCGCGGCAGACGCGGCGCAGGTCAGCGGCCGACAACACGATCGGCGCGCCCGGACGGGCGTCCGAGGTCGGGGCCTGCGTCGAGGCAGGCGCGTCTTCGCGCTCGCCGCAGGCGGCGACGGCGAGAAGGGCCAGCATCGGGACCACGGTCAGCCGCATCGTCACTCCGCTGCGATCGCGTGGCCGGCGAAGTTCGCGCGGCGGCTGCGGTAGGTGGCGATACGGTCCTCGATCTCATGCCGGAAGTGACGGATCAGGCCCTGAACCGGCCAGGCGGCGGCGTCGCCGAGGGCGCAGATGGTGTGACCCTCGACCTGACCGGCGACGTCCAGCAGCAGGTCGATCTCGGACGGGTCGGCCTCACCGATCGCCATCCGCTCCAGCACGCGCCACATCCAGCCGGTGCCTTCGCGGCACGGCGTGCACTGACCGCAGCTCTCATGCTTGTAGAAGTACGAGATGCGGGCGATCGCCTTCACCAGATCGGTCGACTGGTCCATGACGATGACCGCCGCGGTGCCAAGGCCCGAGCGCATTTCGCGCAGGCTGTCGAAGTCCATCAGCGCCGTTTCGGACATCTCGCGCGTGATCAGCGGCACGGACGAGCCGCCCGGGATCACGGCCTTCAGATTGTCCCAGCCGCCGCGCACGCCGCCGCAGTGCTCTTCAAGCAGTTGGCGCAGCGGAATCGACATCGCCTCCTCGACGTTGCACGGGCGGTTCACGTGGCCCGAGATCGTCATCAGCTTGGTGCCGGTGTTGTTCGGACGACCGAAACCCGCGAACCACTCCGCGCCGCGGCGCAGGATGGTCCCGACGACGGCGATCGACTCGACGTTGTTCACCGTGGTCGGGCAGCCGTAGAGGCCCGCGCCGGCCGGGAACGGCGGCTTCAGACGCGGCTGGCCCTTCTTGCCTTCCAGCGACTCCAGCAGGGCCGTTTCTTCACCGCAGATGTACGCGCCGGCGCCGTGGTGGATGTAGACGTCGAAGTCCCAGCCGTGGACGTTGTTCTTGCCGATCAGCTTCGCGTCGTAGGCCTGCTTCACCGCGGCCTCCATGCGCTCGCGCTCCAGCACATATTCGCCGCGCAGATAGATGTAGCAGGCGTGGGCCTGCATCGCGAAGCTGGCGATCAGGCAGCCCTCGATCAGCAGCTGCGGATCGTGGCGCATGATCTCCCGGTCCTTGGCGGTGCCGGGCTCGGATTCATCGGCGTTGACCACCAGATAGTGCGGGCGATCCTTCACTTCCTTCGGCATGAAGGACCACTTCAGGCCGGTCGAGAAGCCCGCGCCGCCGCGACCGCGCAGGCCCGAGTTCTTCACGTTCGTGATGATCCAGTCCCGACCGAGGTCGAGCATGTCCTTCGTGGCGTTCCAGGCCCCGCGCGTCTTCGCACCCTCGAGCGTCCAATCCTGGAGCCCGTACAGGTTGGTGAAGATGCGATCCTTGTCTTCGAGAATGCCGACCATGGTCAGTTCAGATCTCCGCGGCGGTTGTCCGCCTGCTTCATTTTGCCCCGCGCCCACAGCGCGATGCCCGCCCCTGCGATCGCCATCACGACGCCGACGATCGAGAGCATCTCCATGTCCGGGCCGAGCAGATCGGTCTGGCCCAGCGCCGCAAGCGCGAGGCCGATGAAGATCTCGCTCGCGCCCGCGAACATGATGGCGCGCCAGCCGGCGGCGCTGGTTTTGTTCTCGCCCATCACAGGCCCTCCTTCAGACGCCGGCGGTGATGCCGGGTGCGCAGGAAGGTGGCGGCGACGAAGAAGGCCCAGCCTGCAGCGACGGCCGCATAGGCCACCACGATCCCCGCCTGGTTCGGAACCAGCCAGTCCACACGGGTCGCCACGATATACCCGGCGCCAAGCAGGATCAGGGCGACGCCGGCCAGCCGAAAGGGCCGCCCCACGGCCTTCAGCTCGGCCCGGTAGGTCGCGCGTCCTTCGCTGGTTTCCAGGTCGGGCAGGCTCATGCCGTCACCGGATCCGAGTTTGGCAGCTTCCTGATCGGCTTGGCCGCCGAGCCGTCATACAGTTTCGGGTCGGTCAGGGTCAGGGCGCCGCCTTCCGGCTCGGAGCTGGCCCGGCCGACGCGCGAGCCCGGCCTCGGCGTCTTTCCGGCGGCGAAATCGTCGATGATCTGGGCCAGGTTTTCCGGCGTCAGGTCCTCGAAATAGTAGTCGTTGATCATGGCCATCGGCGCATTGGCGCAGGCGCCCATGCACTCGACCTCTTCCCAGGTGAAGCGGCCGTCGGCGCTGAGCGTCTGCTTCGGTCCGATCTTCTTCTTGCAGACGTCCATCAGGTCGCCCGAGCCGCGCAGCATGCACGGCGTGGTGCCGCACACCTGGATGAGGGCCGAGGTCCCGACGGGCTCCAGCATGAACATGGTGTAGAAGGTCGCGACCTCCAGAACACGGATGTAGGGCATCGACAGCAGGTCGGCGATCGCGCGGATCGCGGGCTCGGGGACCCAGCCTTCCTGCTTCTGGACCAGCCACAGGATCGGGATCACCGCCGACTGCTGGCGACCTTCCGGATATTTGGCGATCCACCAGTCGCACTTGGCCTTCGTCGCCTTCGAGAAGGCGAACGAGGCCGGCTGTACCTTGGCGAGACGACGAACGCTCATTGTTGCTTACCCATCCAGCGACCCAGACGCGCGCTCCAGACGTCGCGGCCGGCCTGGCGCAGATCCCTTGACAGCCACGACAGAGGCGGAATGAACCGCACGACCATCTGACCGGCCAGAACGGCGCCGCTCATCCATACGAAGGAACGCAGGTTGGCTTCAAGAAAGCCCCTGCCCTGCTCCAGATATCCCAGCCGGTACGCACCACGAACCAGCGTCACCCCGGCCACTGCCGGAGCAGCGACGACCGCCGAGGCCACCGCGAACTTCAGACCGCCCATGATCGCGCGGCGGCGCGGCGAAAAGGCCAGTTGCACCGTGACGCCCAGCGTCAGCAGCGCAGCGAACCAGATCGCCTGCGTCGTCGTGAAGATCGGCTGGACGGCGAACCCCATCAGCGGTCGACCTCGCCGAACACGATATCCAGCGAGCCGAGAATGGCGGACACGTCGGCCAGCTGGTGTCCCCGGTTCATCCAGTCCATCGCCTGCAGGTGACGGAAGCCCGGGGCCGACAGCTTGACCCGATACGGCTTGTTGGTGCCGTCCGAGACCAGATAGACGCCGAACTCGCCCTTGGGCGCCTCGACAGAGGCGTAGACCTCGCCTTCCGGCGTGCGGAAGCCCTCGGTGTAGAGCTTGAAGTGGTGGATCAGCGACTCCATCGAGCGCTTCATCTCACCGCGACGCGGCGGGACGATCTTGTTGTCCTCGATCATGACCGGCTCGCCCGGGCAGTTGCGCAGCTTGTGCACGCACTGCTCCATGATCCGCACCGACTGCTTCATCTCCTCGATGCGGCAGAGGTAGCGGTCCCAGCAGTCGCCGTTCTTGCCGACCGGGACGTCAAATTCCATCTCGGCGTAGCACTCGTAGGGCTGCGACTTGCGCAGGTCCCACGGGATGTCGGAACCGCGCAGCATCACGCCGGTGAAGCCCCAGTCCAGGGCTTCCTGCTTGGACACCACGCCGATGTCGACGTTGCGCTGTTTGAAGATGCGGTTCTCGGTGACGAGGGATTCGATATCCTTCAGCGCGGCCGGGAAGGTCCCGCACCAGCGGCCGATATCGTCGATCAGGTCGCTGGGCAGGTCCTGATGGACGCCGCCCGGACGGAAGTAGTTGGCGTGCAGACGAGCGCCGCAGGCGCGCTCGTAGAACACCATCAGCTTCTCGCGCTCCTCGTGGCCCCACAGCGGCGGGGTCAGGGCGCCGACGTCCATCGCCTGCATCGTCGTGTTCAGCAGGTGGTTCAGGATGCGGCCGATTTCCGAGTAGAGCACGCGGATCAGCTGGGCCCGGTACGGGACCTCGATTTCCAGCAGCTTCTCGATGGCCAGACAGAAGGCGTGCTCCTGGTTCATCGGCGCGACGTAGTCGAGGCGGTCCAGGTAGGGCACGTTCTGCAGATAGGTCCGCGCCTCCATCAGCTTCTCGGTGCCGCGGTGCAGCAGGCCGATGTGAGGGTCCACACGGGTGACGATCTCGCCGTCCAGCTCGAGCACCAGACGCAGCACGCCGTGCGCGGCCGGGTGTTGCGGGCCGAAGTTGATCGTGAACTTGCGATCTTCCATCGAGCGCGCGTGCGCCGTCAGGCCATCGTTGTGATCGTCGAAGACGTCGGACGCGCCGGCGACCGCGGCCATGTTCTGTGCGTCAGCCATCAGGCCTTGCTCCCCGCCTTTTCGTCGCCCGGCAGGACGGTCGTCGGATACTCCGCGCCCTCCCACGGAGACAGGAAATCGAACTGACGGAATTCCTGCGTCAGCTTGACGGGTTCGTAGACCACGCGCTTCTGCTCCTCGTCGTACCGGACCTCGACATAGCCGGTCATCGGGAAGTCCTTGCGCAGGGGGTGCCCCTGGAAGCCGTAGTCGGTCAGCAGCCGGCGCAGGTCCGGATGGCCCGAGAACAGCATCCCGTACATGTCGAACGCCTCGCGCTCGAACCAGCCGGCGGACGGATAGATCTCCACCATGCTGGGGACCGGCTGCACCTCATCGGTGGCCACCTTCACGCGCAGGCGCGCGTTCCGGGTCAGCGACAGCAGGTGATAGACGACCTCGAACCGCTCCTCGCGATCCGGATAGTCGGCGCCGCAGACGTCCAGCAGCTGCTGGAAACCGAAGCGCGTCTTCAGCGCCGTCATCACGCCGGGCAGCGCCTCGCGCGTGACGACCAGCGTCAGCTCGCCGAACGCCACTTGCGCCTGCACGCCCAGCTCGGCCACCATCTCGGCGCCCAGCGGCGTCAGCGCGGTCTCCAGCGCCTGTTGCTTCACAAGAGAGGTCATCGGTCGATGGTCCCCGTCCGGCGAATTTTTTTCTGCAGCTGCAGCAGGCCGTAAAGCAGCGCCTCGGCCGTCGGCGGGCAGCCCGGAACATAGACGTCCACCGGCACGACGCGGTCGCAACCGCGCACGACGCTATAGCTGTAATGGTAGTACCCGCCGCCGTTGGCGCAGCTGCCCATCGAGACCACGTAGCGCGGGTCCGGCATCTGGTCGTAGACCTTGCGCAGGGCCGGAGCCATCTTGTTGGTCAGCGTGCCGGCGACGATCATCAGGTCCGACTGGCGCGGGCTGCCACGGGGGGCCATGCCGAAGCGCTCGAGATCGAAGCGCGGCATCGACAGCTGGATCATCTCCACAGCGCAGCAGGCCAGGCCGAACGACATCCACATCAGTGAGCCCGTCCGGGCCCAGTTGATCACGTCGTCCAGCGAGGTGGTCAGAAACCCGCGCTCCCCAAGCTCGGTGTTCACCGCCTCGAAGAATTTGTCGTGGATCTTCGGATCATAACCCTCGACCATCGAGCGCGCGCCCTGGCCGAACGCGACCGGCGAGCTGGCGCCCGGGCCGACGGGCGAAGCGCCCGAGTTGCCCATGCCGATCAGCGGCGTGTTGTTGGTCGTCACTGCCATTCCAGCGCGCCCTTCTTCCACTCGTAGATGAAGCCGATGGTCAGCACGCCGAGGAAGATCATCATCGACCAGAAGGCGAAGACCATGCCGGCCTGGGACAGGTCGAACATCGACACCGCCCAGGGGAACAGGAAGGCCACTTCCAGATCGAAGATGATGAACAGGATCGACACCAGGTAGAAGCGCACGTCGAACTTCATCCGCGCATCGTCGAAGGCGTTGAAGCCGCACTCGTAGGCCGACAGCTTTTCGGTGTCGGGGTTCTTCGGCGCCAGAACCCAGGCGGCGATCATGAAGCCGAGACCGAGTACGGCCGCGATCCCCAGGAAGATCACGATCGGCAGATATTCGAGAAGGAATGCATTCATCCGGAAGGACCTCGTCCGCCACAGAGGGAGGGGCGGATTCGGCGCTTTCTAGCTCCGGAACTGCCGGGGTTCAAACCCATATGGGAAAAGGTTTTTCTTGCGAACGGTTCGCAGCTCCGCAGGCGACTTGTCGCAGGTCGGGCGTCTTGTCGCAGAAGGGCTTTTCACCCCCTATGCGCCCTTGATCTGGGTCCCGAGGGAAAACGCGAATGGCGATCGGAGCGAAAGTGCTCAATGCGGTGGAGAGGATCGGCAACAAGCTGCCGGACCCCGTCTTCCTTTTCCTCTGGCTGATCCTCGGCCTCGTCGTACTTAGCCTGGTCGGCTCGAACCTCGGCTGGTCGGCGCTGAACCCGGTCACCGGCGACACCCTTCAGGCCCAGAGCCTTCTTTCGCCCGGGAATCTGGAACGACTGATCATCGGGATGCCCAAGACGCTGGCGGAGTTTCCGCCGCTGGGCATCGTCATCACCATTATCTATGGCGCCTCGGTCGCCGAGCGCTCCGGCCTGTTCGCCACCGCCATCCGCGGCGCGCTGCTGAATGCGCCGAAAATGATCCTGACCCCGGTCGTCGTGGTCACCGGCATGGTGTCGCACCACGCGTCCGACGCCTCCTATGTCGTCGTCATCCCCCTGGCGGCCGTCATTTTCGCGGCAGCGGGCCGGCACCCACTCGCCGGTCTGGCCGCCGGCTTTGCGGCAGTCTCCGGCGGCTACGCCGGTAATCTGTTCCCCGGAGCGTCGGACGCCCTGATCCTCGGCATTACCGAACCCGCCGCGCGCCTGATCGACCCGTCCTACTCGGTGAACATCGCCGGCAACTGGTTCTTCATCGTCGGCGTCGTGGTCGTCTTCACGCCGATCGTCTGGTTCCTGACCGACCGGATCATCGAGCCCCGACTGGGGACCTGGACGCCCTCCTCCGCCGCCGGCGCACCCGCGGCAGGCGAGAAGACACCCCTCACCTCGCCCGAGAAACGCGGGCTGATGTTCGCCGGCCTGGCCGTGCTGGGCATGATCGCCCTGTGGACCGTTATCACCTTCCTGCCGGGCTCGCCCTTCGTGGATCTCGAGGCCGAGGCGGGTCAGGAGTACAATCCGCTCTATCGCTCGCTGGTCGCCTTCTTCGCCATGACCTTCTTCATCGCCGGCGGCGCATTCGGCGCGGGCGCGGGATCGGTGAAGTCGCATCGCGACATGGTGCGCATGATGGTCGAGGGCCTGGCACAGTTGGCGCCCTACATCGTGCTGGCCTTCTTCGCCGCCCATTTCGTGGCCATGTTCAACTGGTCGGGTCTGGGCCCCATCCTTGCGGTCAACGCCGCCGCGGCCCTTCAGCAGGTGTCCCTGCCGACGCCGCTGCTGCTGATCAGCGTTGTGCTGGTCTCCTGCTTCTTCGACCTTTTCATCGGCTCGGCCTCGGCCAAGTGGTCAGCGCTTGCGCCCATCGTGGTGCCGATGTTCATGCTGCTGGGGATCAGCCCGGAGATGACGACCGCCGCCTATCGCATGGGCGACTCGGTCACCAACATCGCCACCCCGCTGATGAGCTACTTCCCGCTGATTCTGACCTTCGCCCAGCGCTGGGATCCGAAGTTCGGCCTCGGCTCCCTCATGTCGACAATGCTGCCGTACGCCGGCGCCTTCCTGGTCGCCGGTCTGACCATGGTGGCGCTCTGGGTGGCGCTGGACCTGCCGCTGGGGCCAGGCGTGGGCGTGCACTACGAGCCGCCCCCGCCCGCCACGGCGGTTCAGACGCCCGCGGACGGCGGCATCACGGGCCCGGCGGCCCCGCCGGAAGCGGCCGCAATTGCCGGTCCGGGGGTCGCCAAACGCTGATCGGAATTTTTCCTTGTTCGATCCGCTTGACGCGCCCGGCGAGCCCGCCTAAACGACGCCCCTCGCCGCGGCGCACCAGCGCTTCGGCCGGGAAACGCGGGTGTAGCTCAGTTGGTTAGAGTGCCGGCCTGTCACGCCGGAGGTCGCGGGTTCGAGCCCCGTCACTCGCGCCACTTCCCTTGAAGTGGCGCACCTCGTTTCCTTCCATCGGTCACGATGAAAACAAAACGGCCGCTCCTTCGCAGGGGCGGCCGTTTGTCTTTGCGCCGATGGCCGGCGGGAGACCTACTCCCGCCCGCGCACCAGACTGTTCTGCACCCGGCGCCCCAGCGGGTCGCGCGAATGCCAGGTGTCACCAATGTCCGCCTCGATCATGGTCGTGCAGAAGCGCGGAATCAGCATGTTGGGCCGCATGTTGGTGAGGCAGATCCGTTCCCCCTGCACGGCCCAACGCGCCGCCAGACGGCGACCGTCGGAGAATTGCGCCGAATAGCTGCCGTCGGGATTGAACCAGTGCTTCACCCAGCCACCATCCGGATAGCGGGAGATAACCGTGTTCCCGAAGGCGGAATTCATATCGGCCTTGCCAGGCCCTGCCGTCAGACAGGCGACGGCGAACGTCGCAACCGCGATCATGCGCAGCATGCGTACCCCTCATAAATACCCTTCCCGCCACAGACATTAACGAAGCGTAACGTTCTGCCAAGCCCCAACGTAAGGCCCGCGAATAGTTGACTAATCCGCAGGGTCTTCTATATGCGCCCCACTGTTTCGGGACAGGAAGGCGAATTCGCGCCGCCCGCTCGCCCAGGGAAGGGCGGTTCCGCAACGTCGCAGACGACCCGATGCGCGGGACGTCCTTCATTCCAGTCCCAAGGATTCATGACCGAATTTTCGCAACTGGGCCTTTCGCCCACGACCCTGCAGGCGGTCGCCGATACCGGCTACACGACCGCCACCCCCATTCAGGCCCAGGCCATTCCCGTCGCCCTCGCCGGCCGTGACGTGCTGGGCATCGCCCAGACCGGCACCGGCAAGACCGCGGCTTTCACCCTGCCGATGGTCGACCGCCTCGCGTCAGGCCGCGCCCGCGCCCGGATGCCCCGCGCCCTAGTGCTGGCCCCGACCCGCGAACTGGCCGACCAGGTCGCCGAGAGCTTCGCCAAATACGCCAAGGGCACGCGTCTGAACTGGGCCCTGCTGATCGGCGGCGTGTCGATGGGCGACCAGGTCGCCATGCTGACCAAGGGCGTCGACGTCCTGATCGCCACTCCGGGCCGCCTGCTGGACCTGTTCGAGCGCGGCAAGATCCTGCTGACCGGCGTCGAACTGATGGTTGTCGACGAAGCCGACCGGATGCTGGACATGGGCTTCATTCCGGACATCGAGCGCATCTTCAAGCTGACGCCGCCGCGTCGCCAGACCCTGTTCTTCTCGGCGACGATGCCGCCGGAGATCACCCGCCTGACCTCGCAATTCCTGAAGGATCCGACCCGGATCGAGGTCTCTCGCCCGGCCCAGACCGCCGACACCATCACCCAGTATGTCACCCGCCTGCCGACGTCGGATCCGAAGGCCAAGCGCACGGCCCTGCGCGCCCTCGTCGAGCGCGGCGATGTGCAGAACGGCATCGTCTTCTGCAACCGCAAATCGGAAGTCGACATCGTCGCCAAGTCGCTGAAGACGCACGGCTTCGACGCCGCTCCGATCCATGGCGACCTGGACCAGTCGCTGCGCATGAAGACGCTGGCCGCCTTTCGCGCCGGCGAGCTGAAGCTGCTGGTGGCCTCTGACGTCGCCGCGCGCGGCCTGGACATCCCGGCCGTCAGCCACGTGTTCAACTACGACGTCCCGCACCACGCCGACGATTACGTCCACCGCATCGGCCGCACCGGCCGCGCTGGTCGCCTCGGCGAAGCCTTCATGATCGTCACCCCGGCCGACGACAAGTCGCTGGATAAGGTGTTGAAGCTGATCAAGAAGGACCCGGTCGAACTGCCGCTGGACGGCATCGATTTCGCGGCCATCAAGGACCAGCCGCGCCGCGACGGTGGCCGTGGCGACAAGGTCCGCGGACGCGGTGAGCGGTCAGGTCGCGGTCGCGGCCGTCCGGAGCGCACCGGGGACGCGGCCATTGAAGCTCCGACCGTCGAGGCCGGGACCGTTCCCCTGCCCGCGTCCGACGACGCCTCGCCCGCGCGTCGTTCGCGCAGCCGTCGGGGCAAGTCGTCCGAGACGACGATCGAGGCTCCGGCTGCAGAGGCTCCGGCCGTCGAAGTCGCCGAGCCCCGTCGCGACGGTGGCCGCAAGCGCGGCGGTCGCACGTCCGAACCCAGGGCCGAGGTCCCCGCCCCCGTCTCGAATGGTCGTCCGTTCGGCGACGCGGACATCCCGGCCTTCCTGCGCCGCCCGGTGACGATAAAGAACTGAGTTCGTCGATTCCGGGACTACGCTTAACCGGGTGTTACCTATCGTCGGCGCAGTATTTGCGCCGCTGAAGATCGCCCGTCCAGGGCGGCGTCGGGGGACAGACTATATGACGGCGTCGGTCGACACCGCACTCAGGGGGCCGGAAGCCTTCTCGCTCTCGCGTCGCGTGATCGACGAGATGGAGTCGGCAGGCGTTTGGCCGACCCCGCTGAACTTCGAGCTCTGGCTGCATTACCTCGGCGATCCGGAAGGCGCACTTGGCCGTGAGATTCGCCGCATCGTCGACGCCAATGAGCCGTTTTCAGAGGCTGTCGCCGACATGCTGGCCGCGGAATATCTCCCGCGAGGCCGCCTCACCGAAGAGATACGTGACGCCGGCCGGGTGCTGGACCGGGAGCTGCACAGCGTGTCCGAGGCCATCGCCAAGGCCCACCGCTCTCAGACAGCCTACGGCCAGACCCTGGATAAGGCCTCGGCCCGCATGGACGGCGTCGAGGGCGGCGAACAGCTGCAGACGATCGTGTCGGGACTGACCGCGGCGACCCGCAAGATCCAGCGCGAGAACGAGACGCTGGAGAAGCGACTCGAGGTCTCGACCCGCGAGGTCGCCCGCCTGCGCGAACATCTGGAACAGGTGCGCCGCGACGCGCTGACCGACGCCCTGACCAATCTGTCGAATCGCAAGGCGTTCGACGAGCAGCTGGTCGCCGCCTGCGAGGCTGCGGACGCCGAGGGCGAGGCGCTGACGCTGGCGGTTCTCGATATCGACCATTTCAAACGCTTCAACGACAACTGGGGCCACCAGACCGGCGACCAGGTGTTGCGCTACGTCGCCAGCGTGATCGGCCGGGTCGCCGGCGCGCCGCGCATGGCCGCCCGCTTCGGCGGCGAGGAGTTCGCCATGATCTTCCCGCGCGAGCGGGCTGACCAAGTCAGGACTGCGCTGGAAGCGGTACGCCGCGAGATCGCGTCCCGCTCCCTGCGGCGGCGCTCGACCAATGACGATCTCGGCGTGGTGACCATTTCGGCCGGCTTCGCCATCCGGCGGCCGGGTGAAACGCCAACCCTCCTGCTGGAGCGGGCGGACACCGCCCTCTACGCCTCCAAGCACGCGGGTCGGAACCGGGTTTCGTCCGCCGAGGACCTGCCGCGCGCCGCCTGACCCGTTGGCGCCCGCTCAGAACCGGTCATAGTCCAACCATGCGCAGTCTTGCTTTCGCCGTCGCCTACTGGTCGCTGTCTGTCCTCTACACCCTGGCAGCCGTGTTCACGGCGATCCTCCCCGGACGCGGCGCGACGGGCTGGATCATCCGGCGCTATGTCCATCGCATGGTGCAGGCCATGCGCGTTCTGGCCGGCATCCGCATCCAGTATCGCGGGGAGGATCGCCTGCCCGAGGGCGCCTTCATCATCGCGTCCAAGCACCAGAGCTGGGGCGACGGCTTCGCGACCTACAACCGGTTCAGGGACCTGGCCTTCGTCACCGGCGATCATCTGGAGAAGTTCCCGCTGCTCGGGACAGTGCTGCGTAAGCTGGGGGCCATCGTCGTGAACAACTGCGGCGGCCGCGCCGCGCGCGAGGCGTTGAAGCACCGCGCCGCCGACGCCCATGCCGAGGGGCGAACGATCCTGATCTATCCGGAAGGCAATCTGGCGAAGGTCGGCGAGAAGTACCGCTATCGCTCGGGCGTCTGGCACATGTACCGCGACTTCGACATGCCGGTCGTGCCGGTGGCGACCAACCTCGGCGTCTTCTGGCCGCAGGAAGAGTTTCGCAAGACGCCCGGCCTGGCCACGCTGGAGTTCCTCGACCCCATCCCCGTCGGCCTTCCCAAGGAGGAATTCCTCACCCGGCTGGAGGCCGCTGTGGAGGGCCGGACAGCCGAGCTCATCGCCGAGGCTACCGGAAATCCCGTGACGCCCGCCGTGCAGGTGCCGACGCCGGATGAGGTGAGGAAGGCGGAAGCCGAAGCAAAGGCTGCGGCCTGAGGCTTTACGCCGCCGGAATAACAGCGCCCTCGTACTTCCGGGCGATGAAGTCCTTCACCGCCTGACTGCGCAGGACGGCGGCCAGCGCCTGGATGCGCGGGTCGTTCTGGTTGTTCGTGCGCGAGACCAGATAGTTGATGTACGGGCTGTCCGCGCCTTCCAGCTGCAGGGCGTCTGTTCGCGGCTTCAGCCCGGCGTCCAGCGCATAGTTGGTGTTGATCACCGCCGCATCGACCTGCGGCAGGATGCGCGGGATGGTCGCCGCCTCCACCTCGCGGAAGACCAGCCCCTTGGGATTGGCTGAGATGTCCCGGACAGTCTGCAGCGGGTTCTGGCCGTCGCGCAGGGTGATCAGCCCCGCCGACTGGAGCAGCAGCAGCGACCGGCCTGTATTCGACGCGTCATTCGGCAGGATCACCTCGGCGCCATTGGGCAGGGTCGAGATCGAGCGGTGCTTGCGCGAATAGATGCCCAGCGGCTCGACGTGCACGCCGGCAACGGTGACCAGGCTGGTGCCGCGCGCAGCGTTGAACTCGTCGAGATAGGGTTTGGTCTGGAAATAGTTCACATCCAGCCGACTCTCGGCGACCTGGACATTCGGCTGGACGTAGTCGTTGAAGACCTTGATCTCGATCGGCACGCCCTCGGCCGCCAGGATCGGCTTGATGTGCTCGAGGATCTCCGCGTGCGGCACAGCTGTGGCGCCGACCAGCAGCGGGCCATCGGTCGAGCCCGCCTTCTCGCCACCCGCACCGCAGGCAGAGAGGGTCAGGGCCATCGCGGACAGGAGCAGCGAGCGACGAAGCATGGGAGGGCCTTTCGGGGGGAGCGATCAGCGGTGGGAAACGGAGGCGACCAGACGGTCGCCGATCATCTGCAGAACCTGCACGAGGATCAGCAGCAGCACGACAGTGACAACCATGACATCGGTCTGGAAGCGCTGGTAGCCGAAGCGAACAGCCAGATCCCCCAGCCCGCCCGCGCCGACCACGCCGGCCATGGCGGTATAGCTGACCAGGGCGATGGCGGTGACGGTCGCGCCGGCGATGACGCCCGGCAGCGCCTCGGGCAGCAGGGCGCGGGTGACGATCTGGAAGGTCGAGCCGCCCATCGCCTGCGTCGCCTCGACCACGCCCTTGTCGACCTCGCGCAGCGCCGTCTCGACCAGACGCGCATAGAAAGGCGCCGCGCCGACGACCAGCGGCGGAATGGCTCCGGCCACGCCCAGCGAGGTCCCGACCAGCAGCACCGTCACCGGCAACATGACGATCAGCAGGATGATGAAGGGCACCGACCGCAGCACGTTCACGACGAACGACAGCACGGCGTTCAGCACCGGATTGGCCGCCAGCCGCCCCTTGGCGGACAGATACAGCAGCACGCCCAGCGGCACGCCCAGGATGATGGTCAGCACAAGCGAGCCGCCCAGCATCAGCAGGGTGTCGATGCTGGCCCGGCCGATCTCGTTCCAATCGACGTTGGTGAAGAAGGATTCCATATGTTCCCCCTACTCCGTCATCCTCGGGCTTGACCCGAGGATCGGACGTCGTGGCGTCCCATATGCGGCAGGATGCGGCGCCGTCGACGATCCCTCGCGCCAGCGCAGCGCACTTGATAGTCCGATCCTCGGGTCAAGCCCGAGGATGACGTGGAAGAAACGAGCCATCAGACCGCCTCCACCCGCACACCACGATCGGTCAGTTGCGCTGTCGCAGCCTCGGCGTCGCCGCCGGTGAAGGCCACGACCAGCTGGCCGTAGGGTTCGCCGCGGATGCGGCTGATCCGGCCCGACAGGATCGAATAGTCCACGCCCACCGAGCGCGCGACGCGGCTCAGCTCGGGCTCATAGGTCGACGCGCCGCGGAAGGTCAGCTTCGCCAGCCTGGCGCCCGCAGGAACTACCGAGGCGTCGAACGCCTCCTCGCCCTCGGCCAGCATGGCGCGAGTGACCGAATGCTGCGGATGCAGGAAGACGTCGGCCGTCGTCCCCTGCTCGACCAGCCTGCCGTCCTTCAGCACCGCCACGCGGTCGCAGACCCGGCGCACGACCTCCATCTGGTGGGTGATCAGCACGATGGTCAGGCCCAGCTCGCGGTTCAGCTGGTCCAGCAGGGTCAGAATGTCCTCGGTCGTCTCCGGATCAAGCGCGCTGGTCGCCTCATCGCACAGCAGGACCGAAGGACCACAAGCCAGGGCCCGGGCGATGCCGACGCGCTGCTTCTGCCCGCCTGACAGTTGAGCGGGATGCTTGCGGGCGTGCTCGGCCAGCCCCAGCCGCTCCAGAAGTTCGGTCGTGCGTGTCCTCACCTCGGCGTCCGGCCGGCCCTCCAGCTTGAGCGGGAAGGCGACGTTGTCGAAGATGGTCTTGGCGTGCAGCAGGTTGAAATGCTGAAAGATCATGCCGATCCGCCGCCGCGCCCCGCGCAGCTCGGCCGGGTTCAGCGCCGTGATCTCCTGCCCTTCCACGAACACCTTGCCCGCATCCGGCGTCTCGAGCCGGTTGATGGTGCGGATCAGCGTCGACTTGCCGGCGCCCGAGCGTCCGACCACGCCGAACACCTCGCCCTTGCCGATCTCCAGATCGACGGCGTCCAGCGCCGTCCGCTCGCCCGCCGCGCTGCGATAGCGCCGGGTCACCCCTTCCAGACGGATCATCTTCAGTCTTCCGCGCTGGTCCGGGGGACGATGGTGACGCTCTCGCCGCATCCACAGGCATCCGTCTCGTTCGGATTGCGGAAGGTGAACTTGGCCGCCAGTTTCGTGGTCTCGAAGTCGATCTCGGTGCCGATCAGGAACAGCACGGCTTTCGGCTCGATCAGCAGGGTCGCACCCTTGTCCTCGACCACCTCATCCAGCGGATCGATGCTGTCGGCGAAGGCGAAGGTGTATTCCTGCCCCGCGCAGCCGCCGTTCTTGATGCCGACGCGCAGGCCCGCGACGGGGCGCTCCGAGGCGGCCACCAGCTCACGCACACGCGCGGCGGCGGCGTCTGTCAGGGTCACCACCTTGGGGCGGGGACGGCGCGGACGGGTCGTGGTCTGAAGTTCGCTCATCCGGCCCTCAGAACATGTTCAGCGAAAGCTTGGCCTCGTCGCTCATCTTCGACGAGTCCCACGGCGGATCGAACACAAGTTCGGCCCGGGCCGACCGCACGCCCTCCACCTTCCCGACCGCCGTCTCGACCCAGCCCGGCATCTCGCCGGCCACCGGGCAGCCCGGGGCGGTCAGGGTCATCTCGATGGCCACGTCGCGGTCGTCCGACAGGTCGACCTTGTAGATCAGTCCCAGTTCATAGATGTCGACCGGGATTTCCGGATCGTAGACCGACTTCAGGGCGGCGATGATGTCGTCCGTCAGGCGGTCGATCTCGGCCTGCTCCAGGGCGGCCTTCTGCGGCGCGTCCCAGGCGGCCGCGAACGCGTCCTCGTCGGGTTTGTGTGTCGCGTCGGACGTCATGCGAAGAACTCACGGGCCTTGATCAGGGCGTCGACGAAGGCGTCGGCGTCCTCTGTGGTGTTATATAGGGCGAAGCTGGCCCGGGCGCTCGACGTCAGGCCGAAACGTTTCGCCAGAGGCTCGGCGCAGTGCAGTCCAGCCCGGACGGCGACGCCGTAGCGGTCCATCACCTGGGCGATGTCGTGGGCGTGGGCGCCCTCGACGGTGAAGGTCAGGATCGCCCCCTTCCCTTCCGTCTCGCCGATCACCCGCAGCCGGTTCATTCCGTCCAGCCGCGCGCGGGCGTGGTCGTAGACAGCACGCTCGTGCGTGGTGATCGCCGCCTTGTCATACTGCGCCAGCCAGTCGATCGCCGCGCCCAGACCGATGGCCTCGAGGATCGGCGGGGTGCCGGCCTCGAACCGGTGCGGCGGTTTCGCGTAGGTCACACGATCCATCTCGACCGTCTCGATCATCTCGCCACCGCCCTGATATGGCGGGAGGGCATCGAGCGCCTCTGTCGTCCCGAACAGGGCGCCGATCCCGGTGGGTCCGTACAGCTTATGCCCGGTCAAGGCGTAGAAGTCGCAGCCGATCGCCTGCACATCGGCATCGCCGTGCACCGCGCCCTGACAGCCGTCGACCAGCACTCTCGCGCCGAATGAATGCGCCAGCCGGGTGATCTCGGCCACCGGATTGATGGTGCCCAGCACATTCGACATGTGGGTCACCGCGACGATTTTCGTCCTTGGCCCCAGCAGTTCGGCATAGGCCGCCATGTCCAGCGAACCGTCGTCCAGCACCGGGATCCACTTCAGCACGGCCCCGCGCCGCTCGCGCAGCAGGTGCCAGGGCACGATGTTCGAGTGGTGCTCCATCTGGCTGACGATGATCTCGTCACCGGGCTCGATGGACTGGCCCAGCCCCGCCGCGACGAGGTTGATCGCCTCGGTCCCGCCCCTGGTCCAGACGATGTTCGACGCAGCCGGGGCGTTCAGGAACCGCGCCACCGTCTCGCGCGCCGTCTCGAACGCTTCGGTCGCCTCGTTGGACAGGGTGTGCAGGCCGCGGTGGACATTGGCGTAGCCGCCCTCCATCGTCCGCACCATGGCGTCGATGACCGCCCGCGGCTTTTGCGCCGAGGCGGCCGAGTCCAGATAGACCAGCGGCTTGCCGTTCACCGACCGCGACAGGATCGGAAATTGCGCCCGGGCGGCGTAGGGATCGAAGCGGGTCACAACCGAGCCGTCAGCCATTCGCGCACCACCTCTCGCGCCCCTTCGTGTTCGATGCGGTCCACCACCTCGATCAGGAAGGCCTTGGTCAGCAGGGTGCGGGCCTCGTCGGCCGGGATTCCCCGCTGCTGCATGTAGAACAGGGCGTCCTCGTCGAGATTGCCCACCGTGTTGCCATGCGCGCACTGCACGTCATCGGCATAGATGATCAGCTCCGGCTTGGCGTCGATCTCGCCGCGTTCGCCAAGGATGAGCGCCTGATGCTGCATCCGGGCGTCCGTGCCGTCCGCGCCTCGCTCGACCACGATCTTGCCCTGGAAGACGCCGCGCGCCGTGTCGCGAACCACGCCCTTGGTCAACTGGCTGGTCAGGCCGTCGGCGGCCAGGTGCTGCACCACCGACGTAAGGTCCGCCTGCCGACTGCCCGACAGGGCATAGACGGCGTCCATACGCACGTCAGCGCCTTGGGCGAAATGCAGGACCTGCGTTTCCAGCCGCTGCAGCTTCGCGCCCGTGGCGATGACGGTCTGGCGATATCGGCCGCCGGCCTCGACCCGCACCTGCGCCTGGCTGATCGAGATCGCGTCGTCGGGTTCATCGATCAGAACGATCCGCGTCACCTCGGCGTCATGGGCGACGTCCAGCTCAAGCGTATTGTGCGAGACATAGGCAGAGCCCGAGCCCTCGTGGGTCTCCAGCAGCAGCAGCTTCGCCCCGGCCCGCGCCGAGATCCGCGCCGTCGTGCCATGGCCGGTGCCCGTCGCCTTGGAGATGTAGCGCAGGCGCAGGGTCTGCTCGCCCGAAGCCATCAGGGTAGAGACCCCCACGGCCCGGCCGTTGACGAAAACCATGGGCTCGCCGCCCAGCGCCTCGAACGGGCCACCTCCCACCAGCGGGACCGCAGCAGACGGCGACAACGCCGGCGCCTCGCGCAGATACTTCCGCAGGTCCGAGTATTTCCACGCCTCGACACGCCGCGACGGGAAGCTGGACGCGTCCTTCAGATCGATTTTCGGCAGCAGGGCGTTCACGCCGCCTCGCTCACATAGCGGTCGTAACCCTCGGCCTCGAGCTGAAGCGCCAGCTCAGGACCGCCCGAGGCGACGATGCGGCCTGCGGCCAGAACGTGCACCCGGTCGGGTTTGATGTAGTCCAGCAGGCGCTGGTAGTGGGTGATCACCAGCATCGACCGCTCCGGCGACCGCAGGGCGTTCACGCCCTCCGACACGATGCGCAGGGCGTCGATGTCCAGGCCCGAGTCCGTCTCGTCGAGGATCAGCAGCGACGGCTCCAGCAGGGCCATCTGCAGGATCTCCATCCTCTTCTTCTCGCCACCCGAGAAGCCGACGTTCAGCGGCCGCTTCAGCATGTCGAAATTCATCTTCAGCCGCTCGGACGCGGCTCGGACCAGCTTCAGGAAGGCCGGGGCCGAGACCTCCTCCTCGCCGCGCGCGCGCTTCTGGGCGTTCAGGGCGGTGCGGATGAAGGTCATCGCCGGCACGCCGGGGATTTCCAGCGGATACTGGAACGACAGGAAGACGCCCCTGGCGGCGCGCTCGGCCGGGTCCAGCTCCAGCAGGTTCTGCCCGTTCCACGACACGGCGCCCTCGGTCGCATCATAGCCCGGCCGGCCCGACAGGGCGTAGCCCAGCGTCGACTTGCCCGCACCGTTCGGCCCCATGACGGCGTGCACCTCGCCGGCGGGAACATCGATGGTGAGCCCGTTGAGGATCGGCTTGTCGCCGACGGTGACGTGGAGATTATTGATCTTAAGCATTGTTCTTCTTTGATTATCCGACCGAGCCTTCAAGGCTGATCGCCACCAGCTTCTGCGCCTCGACGGCGAACTCCATCGGCAGTTCCTGCAGCACGTCGCGGACGAAGCCGTTGACCAGCAGGGCCACCGCCTCTTCTTCCGACAGGCCGCGCTGCTGGGCGTAGAACAGCTGGTCCTCGCTCAGGCGGGTCGTGGTCGCCTCGTGCTCCAGCTGGGCCGAGCCGTTGCGGGCCTCGATGTAGGGGATGGTGTGCGAGCCGCACTCCTTGCCGATCAACAGGCTGTCGCACTGGGTGAAGTTGCGCACGCCCGTGGCCTTGGGGTGCACAGAGACCAGCCCGCGATAGGTCGAGTCCGACTTGCCCGCCGACACAGCCTTGGCGATGATCCGGCTCTTCGAGTTCTTGCCCAGATGGATCATCTTGGTGCCCGTGTCGGCCTGCTGATGTCCGTTGGTGATGGCGATGGAATAGAACTCGCCCGAGCTCTCCTCGCCCTTCAGCAGGCATGACGGGTATTTCCACGTCACGGCAGAGCCGGTCTCAACCTGCGTCCACGACACCTTCGACCGGTCGCCGCGGCAGTCCGCGCGCTTGGTCACGAAGTTGTAGATGCCGCCCTTGCCCTCGGCGTCGCCGGGGTACCAGTTCTGGACAGTCGAGTATTTCACCTCGGCGTCGTCCAGCGCGACGATCTCGACCACCGCCGCGTGCAACTGGTTCTCGTCGCGCATCGGGGCGGTACAGCCCTCCAGATAAGAAACGTAGCTGCCCTTGTCGGCGATGATCAGGGTCCGCTCGAACTGGCCGGTCTGGCTGGCGTTGATGCGGAAATAGGTCGACAGCTCCATCGGGCAGCGCACGCCCGGCGGGATGTAGACGAACGAGCCGTCCGAGAAGACCGCGCTGTTCAGGGCGGCGAAATAGTTGTCCGACACCGGCACGACCGAGCCGAGGTACTGGCGCACCAGATCGGGGTGTTCGCGCAGGGCCTCGGAGATCGGCATGAAGATCACGCCCGCCTTGGCCAGTTCGGCCTTGAAGGTCGTGACCACGCTGACGCTGTCGAAGACGGCGTCCACGGCCACCCTGGGCGCGCCCTGCACGCCCGCCAGCACTTCCTGCTCCTTCAGCGGGATGCCCAGCTTGCGGTAGACCTCCAGCAGTTCCGGATCGACCTCGTCGAGGCTCCTGGGCCCCTCCTTGATCTTCGGTGCGGCGTAGTAGTGCAGGTCCTGGTAGTCGACGGGTGCGTACTTCACCGCCGCCCACGTCGGCTCCTCCATCGCCAGCCAGCGCTCATAGGCGGCCAGTCGCCATTCCAGCATCCACTCCGGCTCGCCCTTCTTCCCGGAGATGAAGCGCACGATGTCCGCGTTCAGGCCCTTGGGCGCGAACTCCTGCTCGATGTCCGAGGTGAAGCCGTGCGCATATTTCTCGAGCGCGGCGACAGCGTCGACGGTTTCCTTAACGGCGGCCATGACTTACGCGACTTCCTTCGCGCGAGCGGCGAGGCGCTCGCGATACTTTGCATAGGCGCCCACCCACGCGTCAGCGAACCGGATCCAGTCTTCCTCGACCGTGCCCCAGCCGCCCGAGATGCGGATGCCGCCGGTGGCCAGCGCCACCCGGCCCGTCGCGAGAATGGCGCGCGACGGCCTGGTCTTGCCCGACGAGCAGGCGCTGCCGGCAGAGACCATCACACCCAGCAGGTCCAGCGCGATCAGCTGCTGCGGGCTCTCCCAGTCCGGCGCCGCCATGAACAGGGTATTGGGCAGACGCGGAGCGCCCTCCCCGATGATCGTGGCGCCCGCGGCCTTGACCTTCGCCTGTGCCGCGTCTCGCCAGGCGGCATGCGGCAGGCTGGCGGCGAGAGAGTCGCGCCAGTGAACGCCGGCCGTCGCCGCGCGCAGGTCGCGCGCTGCACATTCGGCCGAGACGCCAAAGCCGGTGATGCCCGGCACATTCTCGGTGCCGGCGCGCAGGCCCCGTTCCTGCCCCGCGCCGTGAACGATGCGAACGGCCTCGCGGCCCTCGGCCATGACCAGGGCGCCGACGCCCTGCGGTCCGCCCAGCTTGTGCGCCGACAGGGTGAGGCTGTCCGCCATCAACATGCGGATATCGACCGGAATCTTGCCCGCCGACTGGATGGCGTCGACGTGCAGCCAGCCGCCGGCCGAACGGGTCAGGCGCGCGGCCTCCTCGATCGGCTGGATCGCGCCGCTCTCGTTGTTCGCGTGATGGATCGCCACCACAGCCTTGCCGGGCTTGGCCAGCAGTTCGCGCAGGGCGTCCAGACGCACCACGCCATGCTCGTCCACCGGCAGCATGGCCACCGGCTTGCCGGACGCGATCGCGGCCTCGGCTACGCAGGGATGCTCGGTCGCGCAGACGATCAGCCGCTCGCAGCCAGCCGCGAGCGCGCTCAGGATCGCCTGGGCGTTCGATTCCGTGCCGCCCGACGAGAAGATGACCGCGGTCGGATCTGCGCCGACCAGTTCGGCCACCTGCGCCCGCGCGGTCTCGACCCGCGCCCGCGCCCGACGACCTGCGGCGTGCACCGCCGACGGATTGCCGTTGTCGGCCAGAGCCCTGGCCATGGCTTCCTGAACTTCAGGACGAACGAGGCCCGAGGCGTTGTAGTCCAGATAGACGCTCATGCGGCGACCTCCATGCCGGCCGCCGCGCGGCGACGTGCGCCGGTGCGGTTCAAGACCACATCTTCCAGCGACACGCCCGACAGATAGGCGTGGATCTCGGCGCCGAGGTCTTCCCAGAGATTGTGGGTGATGCAGCGTTCGCCGGCCATCATGCAGCCCCGTGGCGTGCCGTGGGCCACGCAGCGCGTCGCCCGGATCGGCTCGTCCACCGCCAGCACTATCTCGGCCACCACAGTCTCATGGGCCGCCTTGGCGAGACGATAGCCGCCGCCCGGGCCGCGGACGCTCTGGACGAGCCCGCCCTTGCGAAGGCGCGCGAACAGCTGCTCCAGATAGCTCAGCGATATCTCCTGCCGCGCCGCGATTTCGGCCAGCGACACAGCCCGGGATTCTCCGGACTGGCCGCGCCCGTTCTTCGCCAGATCGGCCATCGCCATGACGGCGTATCGTCCCTTGGTCGAAAGACGCATCGCGCACCTCAAAAATCGCGCGCTTTTCGAGGGTCCTGTGCTAGAACCCGCGCCTTCGCAAAGGCGTCGGCACGCAGGGCGGACTTAGAAAGTCCTACCCCGGCGGTCAAGTATTACGCAGCTGCGAAATGACAGTTGAACACGGGAATTCGCTCCGCCCATGCCTGAAGTCATCCTGCCTGGCGCATCCGGTCGCATCGAGGGCCGCTACTCGCCGGGCAAGCGTCCGAACGCTCCGATCGCCCTGATCCTGCACCCGCACCCCAAGGCGGGCGGGCATATGAACAATCCGGTGGCGGTCACCCTGTACCAGCTGTTCGTCAAGCGGGGCTTCGCGACCCTGCGCTACAACAGCCGCGGCGTGGGCAAATCGCAGGGCGAGTTCGACTCGGGTGTCGGCGAACTGGCGGACGCCGCCACGGCTCTGGACTGGCTGCAGGCCAACAACCCCGCCGCCACCCAGACCTGGGTCGCCGGTTATCAGTTCGGCGCCTACATCGGGATGCAGCTGTTGATGCGTCGCCCCGAGACGGACGGCTTCATCTCGGTCTCGCCGCCGTCGAACATGTACGATTTCAGCTTCCTGGCCCCCTGCCCGGCGTCAGGCCTGTTCCTGCACGGCACGGCGGACAGCATCGTGCCGCCGATCGAGGTCGAACGCGTGGTCAACAAGCTGCGCACCCAGAAGGGCATCGTCATCGACTATGAGCTGGAGGAAGGCGCCAGCCACTTCTGGCAGGACCACATGCCCGCCGTCGAACGCCGTGTCGGCGCCTATCTGGACAAACGCCTGGAAGAAAAGCCGGCCTGAGCCGGCCTTTCGGCCCGACCATGAACGCCGTCACGTCCGCGTGGCGGCGTTTTCCGTTTCAGTGCTCGGCTTCCACCGCGGCGATGGCCGCCGGCCTGTGAGCCCGCACGCACCAGATGACGCTGCTGATCATCATGCCCATGGCGACGATTTCGGTCACCGTCGGCCCCCGCCCCTCCCACAGATAGCCGTAGGCGAAGGCGAACAGGGTCTCGAACACGATCATCTGGCCCAGCATCGACAGCGGAAGCAGCCGGCTGGCCTGGTTCCAGAAGGCGTTACCGACGATGGAGGCCAGAATGGCCACGCCCATGCTGGCCGCCGCCAGCCGCGCCCACTGATCGCCGGTCTGCCCCATCGCATCCACCGCCGCCGGCACGGCCAGCACCAGCGCGAAGCCGCCGGTCACCACACCGGTCAGCAAGGACCAGTCGTTGGCGCCCACCCGCGGCAGGCGCGCCATCCAGCGGCTGTTGCCGATCGCATAGGCCGACCAGCTGGCCAGCGCCGCCAAGCCGCACCCGAGCCCCAGCAGCACCTGCCCGACATCCCGGGTCAAAGCCTCGCGGGCCATGCTCTCCCAGCCGATCAAACCGACGGCCGCCGCCGCCAGCAGGATCGGGGGCCCGACCTTCGTCAGCGGCGGCGCGTCCGGGTCCTTGAGGCCCCACACCGCCACGACGACGGGCACCATTCCCACGATCAGGGCAGAAGCGGCCACGCCCGCGAAATGCACGCTGACCACGAGGAACAGATAGTAGACGATGTTCCCGGCCAGGCTCAGCCACGCCAGCCCGCGCCATGCCTTCGCGTCCAGCTCGGCCGTGACGCTCTTCCAGCGCGGCGCCAGCAGGGCCGCCGCGAGCACCCCATAGGCGAGGTAGCGACCGGCGCTCATCAGCATGGGCGAGGCGTCCGGCGCGAACTTCGGCGCCAGAAAGACCAGACCCCACATCGCCCCGGCGCCGAGGCCGCACCCGACCCCCAGCCACCGGTTCGACAGACCCGTCATGGATAGATCAGGAACGGCTCGCGCGTTTCCAGCCAGGCCTGCTCGTCCGCGCCGGCGACGCGATCCAGATCCGCTGTGGTCGCGGCCGGATCATCCACCCATTCGCGCAGGCTCGGCCCGCCGTTGATCACGTCGATCGGCAGCTTCCCGAACGCGTACTCGTAGGGGAAGTCCCGCCACAAGTCGTAATGCGGATACAGCCGCCGGATCGCCTTGAAGCCCAGCGCCTGCACCCGCCACGGCCTGAAGGCGTGGTGGTCGTACGTTGGATCGTCGACGTGGATCTGCACGCCCGAGCACAGGGTATGGACGTGCTTGTGGAAGGTCGGCTCGAACCACATGTCGCGCAGCACGCAGCCGCCCAGCCACTCGGGCCCGAAGCTCTGCATCTCGGTGATCACGTCCCGGGCCACGATGTCCGGCGCGCCGAACAGCTCCAGCGGCCGCGTCGTGCCCCGCCCCTCGGACAGGGTCGCACCCTCCAGCATCACCGTCCCGGCATAGGCTCGGGCCATGCTGAGGTTTGGCGCGTTCGGGCTGGGGTTGACCCAGCTGCGCTGGCCCAGCGGCCAGCCGTAGCCCGGCGCCGCCTCTGGCTGCCAGCCCTGCATTTCGATGACGCGATAGTCGACGTCCAGTTTGAAGTGGTCGATAAACCACAGGCCCAGCTCGCCCATGGTCAGCCCGTGTCGCATCGGCATGGGCCCTGCCCCGACGAAGCTCTCCCAGCCTTCGCGCAGCAGCGTCCCCTCGACCGGCCGCCCGGCCGGGTTGGGTCGGTCCAGCACCCAGACCGTCTTGCCGTGCTGCGCCGCCGCTTCCAGCACGTACAGCAGGGTCGTCACATAGGTGTAGATCCGGCACCCGAGGTCCTGCAGGTCGACCAGCAGGACGTCGAACGTCTCCATCCACTCGTCCCTGGGCCGCCGCACCTCGCCGTACAGGCTGAAGACGGGCACGCCGTGGACCGGATCCCGGTAATCCGGGCTCTCCATCATATTGTCCTGCAGGTCGCCCTTCATCCCGTGCTGCGGGCCGAACAGGGCCGTCAGGGAAATGTCGGGGTGGCCGGACAGCGCATCCACCGCATGGGTCAGTTCCGCCGTCACCGACGCCGGATGCGCCAGCAGCGCCACCCGCCGGCCCTTCAGCGGCGCGCTCAATGCGGGTTCGGACAGCAGGCGGTCGAGACCGAACGTCATGGAAGCTCCAGAACGAAGGAGGCGGGGTGATGAAAGTCCGGCTTATCCGAAGGATGGCCCAGCGCCCAATAGGAGATGTCTCCGACCTTCGTCTCGATCACCGCGGACAGGGCGATGCGCCACGGCGAGGACTGGCCGCTCATCACCCGATCCAGATCGAAGGTGGCGCCGATCGTCAGCGCCCCCTCTTCCATATTCCGGCGGAAGTCGCGAACCTCGACGCCGGGATGGGCGTACATCCCCTCCCGATAGCCGGAGAATTCGTAAGCGGCCCAATAGCCAGCCGGTGACTGGTTCAGCTCGCAGTAACCGCCTCCGTCCTTCTGAATGAAGGCCTCGAAACACGTGCTCCGCCACAGCTCGTCGGCGCGCGAAGGCCGGACGCGCTCGGGCACGACGATCTGTGAGACATCGCCGGTGATCAGAAAGCGGAGGTCGATCCCCTCGGCCCTCGGCCGCATGACCTCGACCGCGATGTCGATGTCGGGACCGGGCGTCTTCGGGTGCGGCTTCAGGGTGATCAGCATTCGCCACCGATACCCCGCCCTTGACGCCGGTCAACCGCTGCGGCTACCCAACGCCGCATGTTCGCCCGCGCCACCGCCACCGGCCTGTATTACCGCCCCTCGTACTGACGAGCGGCCCGTGAACCCCTGCGCCGCATCTGCCGGCGCGCAATCCCCGCGAGACGCCCGCCGGCTTCCCTGCTAACGGAGCCCGCCATGAGCGATCAGAACTTCAAGTCCGACTTCCTGCGCACCCTTCAGGAGCGCGGCTACATCCACCAGATCACCCATCCGGCGGAACTGGACGACGCCGCCGCCTCGGGCATCGTGACGGCCTACATCGGCTTCGACGCCACGGCGCCGTCGCTGCACGTCGGCAGCCTGATCCAGATCATGATGCTGCGCCGCCTGCAGCAGGCCGGCCACAAGCCGGTCGTCCTGATGGGCGGCGGCACGACCCGCGTCGGCGATCCGACCGGCAAGGACGCCTCGCGTCCGCAGCTGACCGACGAGACCATCCAGGCCAACATCGACGGCATCAAGCAGGTCTTCGCCAAATTCCTGACCTTCGGCGACGGCCCGACCGATGCGGTCATGGTCGACAATGACGAGTGGCTGTCGAAGTTCGGCTACATCCAGTTCCTGCGCGACTTCGGCACCCATTTCACGATCAACCGGATGCTGGCGTTCGACTCCGTGAAGCTGCGCCTCGAGCGCGAGCAGCCGATGACTTTCCTCGAGTTCAACTACATGCTGATGCAGTCGGTGGACTTCCTGGAGCTGAACCGCGCCCGCGACGTCACCCTGCAGATGGGCGGCTCGGACCAGTGGGGGAACATCACCTCGGGTGTCGATCTGGTGCGCCGCGTGGACCAGAAGGCCGCCTTCGGCCTGACCACCCCGCTGCTGACCACGGCCTCGGGCGGCAAGATGGGCAAGACGGCCCAAGGCGCCATCTGGCTGAACGCCGACCAGCTGAGCCCCTACGACTACTGGCAGTTCTGGCGGAACGTCGACGACGCCGATGTCGGCAAGTTCCTGCGCCTGTTCACCGACCTGTCGATGGCCGAGATCGCCGCGCTGGAAGCTCTGGAAGGGGCGCAGATCAACGACGGCAAGAAGGCGCTGGCCGACGCCGCGACGACGATGCTGCACGGAGCGGACGCCGCGGCGACCGCCCGTGCGGCTGCCGAGAGCGCGTTCGAGAAGGGTCAGTTGTCTGCCGATCTGCCTACGGTCGAGATCGGCCGTGACGAGGTCATCGGCGCCATGCTCGCGGCCGTCGCAACGAAGGCCGGCCTGACCGGCTCGAACGGCGAGGCCCGTCGCCTTGCCCAGGGCGGCGGACTGCGCCTGAACGACGAGGCCGTCGCCGACGGCGCACGCCTGATCGGGGAGGCCGACGTCAATGCCGACGGCGTGCTGAAGCTCGCTGCCGGCAGGAAGAAGATCGTGCTGGTAAGGCCCATCTGACCATAGGCGTCACCCTCAGGCTTGACCCGAGGGCCGGAGGTTCAACGGACTGTGCCTCATCCCTATCGCACTGGCCGACCAGCGGCCGATCCTCGGGTCAAGCCCGAGGATGACGGAGATCAGCGAATGACCGAAATCACCGAAGGCTCCAAAGCCCCCGACCTCGACATGGAAACCGCCGCCGGCGACCGCGTCACCCTCGACGGCCTCAAGGGGCGCAAGGTCGTGGTCTTCTTCTATCCGAAGGCCGACACGCCCGGCTGCACGACCGAAAGCCAGGACTTCTCGGCCCTGATCGGTCCGTTCGAGGCTGCGAACACCACAGTCATCGGCGTCTCGCGCGATCCGGTGAAGAAGCTGCAGAAGTTCGGGGCGAAGCACGATCTGAAGGTCGTTCTCGCCTCGGACGAATCCGGCGATGTCACCGAAGCCTGGGGCGTCTGGATCCTGAAGAAGCTCTATGGCCGCGAGTATATGGGCATCGAGCGCGCAACCTTCCTGATCGATGAGCAGGGCGTGGTCCGCCGCGCCTGGCGCCGGGTCGCGGTAAAGGGGCACGCCGCCCAAGTGCTCGCCGCGACGCAGTCGATCTGAACCGGCGCGGTTCGAGTACAGCCGTGCGCTTCTGCAGTCGGCCGAGCTTCCCCCACTACGCCTCTCAGGCGAATTCAGACCCTGAATACCGGCGTTCTTCGCCTGAAGCCGCGTCAGCGTGGTTAACAAAGCGTGAAGAGACTTGCCGCGCACGCCTGCTCATGGCTCATGTCCTGCCGGACGTGGGGGCGCGTGAGTATGGCAGATCTGGAAAACGGGAAGAGGCCGGGCCTGATCGGCCGCTGGTTCCCGACCCGGTACCTCTACCTGCGGGATGGAGATGAGGTGCGGGCGTGGGCGCTGACGCCCGGCAAACAACTCCTCGGGGCCGCCGGAGCCGTTGTCGCCGGCGCCTGGATCCTCGCCTCTTCCGGCGCCCTGACGCTGGACCTCATCCATCTGAACAACGCCGATAGCGACGTCGTGCGCGCCCGCGCCGAAGCCCAGCGCCTCAACGCCGACCTGCAGGCCCGGCTGGACAGCGCCGTCGTGCGCATGTCGGCCACCACCGGCTCGCTGGACGAGATGGCGCAGATGGTCGAGCGCCGGCACGCCGCCCTGACCCGGGTCATGGGCATGTTCCAGGGCGTCGAGGGGGCCGAAGCGGCATTGGCGCCGGCGCCAGCGCTCGATCCGGCGGACGCCAACCCGGTCCAGCGCATCGTCGCCATCCGCATGGACCAGGAGCGGCTGATCGCCCGGGCCGAGCAGGTGGCAGAGACCCGTGCCGAGCGCCTGCGCCTGGCCTTCCGCCTCGCAGGCCTGAACCCCGCCGCATACTCGCCTCGCGATGCCGGTCTCGGCGGCCCCTTGGTGGAGGCTCGTGATCCCCGCGCCCTCGGGGCTGTTCTCGACGTGGACGAGGCCTTCGCCGTCCGCATCCGCAACGCCGCCGACAATCTGTCTGACATGCGCGCCCTGGCCGACGCCGCCGAGGGCGTGCCCTTCCGTCGACCGACGCAGGCACGCACCACCTCGGGCTATGGCGTCCGCTTCGACCCGTTCAACGGCCGCCCCGCGCTGCATCAGGGTCAGGACTTCGCCGCGCCCCTGAACACCCCGATCCTCGCTCCGGCGCCAGGCGTGGTCTCTTTTGTCGGCGTTCGTTCAGGGTATGGAAACGTCGTTGAGATAGACCATGGGCGCGGTTTCAAGACCCGTTTCGCCCATCTGAACTCCATGGCGGTGCAAGCCGGCCAGCGGATCGCGCTTGGCCAGCGCATCGGCGCCATGGGAACCACCGGACGCTCCACCGGCGTTCATCTGCACTACGAGGTGTGGGTGAACGGCCGCCCGCAAAACCCCGCCCGCTTTATGAGAGCCGGAGACCAACTTGTTCAACAAGACTAAATCCCCCGCCCCGCAGCCTGCATCGCGCGCCGACAGCGGCTCGTCGATTCCGCCCCTGCCTGATCTTCCGACCCCGGGCGGCGCCGCAGCTCCCGCCGCGTCCGCGCCGCGTCCGGCCGCTCCGGCCGTGGCCCAGCGCGGCCTGTCGACCCTGTCCTCGGACCTGCAGTTCGCAGGTAACATCACGGGTTCGGGCGATCTCCAGATCGACGGCGCCATCAAGGGCGATATCCGCGTCGGCCGCCTGATCGTGGGCGAAACCGGCGCGGTCGAGGGCAATGTCTCGGCCGACTACATCGAAGTCCGCGGCCGCATCGTCGGCGGCGTTTCGGGCAAGCAGGTCAAGCTGGTCGCCACCGCCTACGTCGACGGCGACATCACCGCCGAACAACTGTCGATCGACATCGGCGCCTACTTCCAGGGC
>JBQVQW010000025.1:0-444 GCA_052441165.1 Caulobacteraceae bacterium
CCAGCGCACATGGCGCAGGGCTCCAGAGTCACATAGAGGGTCAGCCCGGTAAGCCGGTAGTTCCCCAATTTCGCCGCGGCCCGAGATCGAGAAGACGTCTTCCACCGGCATCAGGAACGGCAGGTCCACCGGACGCTCAGGCTGCGGGATGTAGCTGTCGACCGTTTCCATCAGCGCCAGGATGCGCTGTTCGCCGATCTCCGGGTTCACGCCGTCGGTCGCGGCCTTGGCCGAACCCTTGGTGATCGGAATCTCGTCGCCCGGGAACTGGTACGAGCTCAAGAGCTCGCGCACTTCCATCTCGACCAGCTCCAGCAGCTCTTCGTCGTCGACCAGGTCGACCTTGTTCATGAAGACCACCAGGGCCGGCACGCCGACCTGACGGGCCAGCAGGATGTGCTCGCGCGTCTGCGGCATCGGGCCGTCCGCGGCCGAAACCACCAG
>JBQVQW010000025.1:454-39479 GCA_052441165.1 Caulobacteraceae bacterium
TAGTCGGCGTGACCCGGGCAGTCGACGTGCGCATAGTGACGGTTCGCCGTCTCATATTCCACGTGCGCCGTGTTGATCGTGATGCCGCGCGCCTTCTCTTCCGGCGCAGCGTCGATGTCGGCGTAGTTCATCGCCTTGGCGCCGCCGGCCTTCGCCAGCGTCATCGTGATCGCCGCCGTCAGCGTCGTCTTGCCGTGGTCAACGTGACCGATCGTGCCGATGTTGCAGTGCGGCTTGGTGCGTTCGAACTTTTCCTTGGCCATGGCCAAAACTCCTGTGGCCCGGGTCCGTCAGCGGAGGGGCGCGGTGCTGATCTCAAAAACCTGGAGCGGGTAGACGGAATCGAACCGACATACTCAGCTTGGAAGGCTGCTGCACTACCATTGTGCTATACCCGCGCGGGGACTGCGTCGGGCCTGAGGGACCTCCGCAGCCGACCCGATATGGTGTCCGGCCCCTCGTTCTGAAAGCGCGTGGTGGGGGAAGCAGGACTCGAACCTGCGAAGCTTACGCAGGGGATTTACAGTCCCCCCCCTTTGCCGCTCGGGACATTCCCCCAAACGCGCTTTTCAAAACCGGTGGACCATCTCGTCGGGCGCCTTTCGGTTCCCGCCGCGATAAAGCCTCTCGTGATCCGACGACGCCTGCTTTAGGAGGTGCGCCAGACCCGAAAGCCCTCAGGGCTCCAGATCGGAGGGCGTCTTATAGTGTCGAGAAATCCAGAACGCAACGACCGGAAATCGGGCAAGAAAACGGCCCCTTCCGTCAAGCCTGGCGGGCGTTTCGACGCCCCGCGCGGTCAGGACCGCGGTGGAAATAAAAGCGGCGGCTGGAACCCCAATCCACCCGCAAAGGCCTTCAGTGATTCCGCGCCGCGCCCCTCCCGCAACACGAAGGCCGACGCCGACAACTTCGTCTGGGGCCGCCATCCGGTTCTGGCCGCCCTGTCCAATCCGGCGCGCAAGGGAATGGGCCGGCTGATCGTCACCGCCGACCGCGCCGCCGAGATCGAGCGCGACCGCCTCGCGCCGAACGGCCACAAGGCGGAGATCATGGATCCGCAGCAGATCGATCGTCTGCTTCCCGCCGGCGCCGTCCATCAGGGCTTCGCCTTCAAGGTCGCCCCGCTGGAAGGCGTGGCGCTGGAAGACATCGCCGGGGATGCGTCCGGCGTGATCGTCATGCTGGACCAGCTCACCGATCCCCAGAACGTCGGCGCCATCTTCCGCTCGGCCCTCGCGTTCGGCGCAAAAGGCATCGTGGTGCAGGACCGGCACTCCCCCGCACTCGCCGGCGCGCTCGCGAAAGCTTCCGCCGGCGCCACCGAACGCCTGCCGTGCGCCCGCGTCACCAATCTGAGCCGGGCGCTGGAGAAGCTGGCGGACATGGGCTGGCGCGCCGTGGGTCTGGACGGTTCGGCCGACCTGACGCTGGAACAGGCGCTGGACGCCCAGCCCACGGTCCTTGTGATGGGCTCAGAAGGCGACGGCGTCCGCCGTCTGGTGGCCGAGCACTGCGAGGCCATGGCGAAGATTCCCATGCCCGGCGGTTTCGAGAGCCTGAACGTCTCCAACGCGGCGGCCATCGCCCTGTACGAAACGGCGCGGGCGCAGGGACGGGCGAACGCCGCCTGACAGATTGACGCACGTTCGGGGCGGGCCTAAGCGCGCGTCATGGAATTTCTCAGCTCTCCCGAACTCGCATCACAGCTGACCGCCCTCGGTCAGGTGCTGATGATCGACCTGGTCCTCGCCGGCGACAACGCCGTCGCCGTGGGCCTGGCCGCCGCCGCCCTCGCGCCCGAACAGCGCAAGAAGGCCATTCTGATCGGCCTGATCGCCGCCGTCGTCCTGCGGATCGGCTTCGCCCTGATCACCGTGCAGCTGCTGGCCATCGTCGGCCTGCTGCTGGCGGGCGGATTCCTGCTGCTGTGGGTCTGCTGGAAGATGTGGCGCGAACTGCGCGAGCAGGCGACCCACGACCAGGCCGAGTCGACCGAAGAGATGGAAGCCGCCCTGGCCGCCCACCACGGCGGCGGCGCCACGCCGGAGCAGCTGGGCATCCGGCGCAAGAGCTTCGGCGCGGCCCTGCTGCAGATCATGATCGCCGACGTCACCATGTCGCTCGACAACGTGCTGGCCGTCGCCGGCGCGGCGCACGAGCATCCCTGGATCATGGTCTTCGGCCTGATCCTGTCGATCGCCCTGATGGGCGTCGCCGCCACCTACATCGCCCGGATGCTGAGCAAGTATCGCTGGATCGGCTACGTCGGCCTCGTCATCGTTCTCTACGTCGCCGTGCACATGATCTGGGACGGCTACCGCTCGGTCGTGGTCCGGACCGAGAATGTCGACGCCCACAACCGCGCCGTCCCGGCCTTCATGGCCATCGGTCCGGAGGAGATCGCCAAGCACATGAAGGGGCTCCGCAGCGAGGCCAGCCATCTCCCGGCCCCGGCGACCCCGACCCGGCCGGGCGACGCTCCCCCGCCGCAACCGGTCGCCGCAGCGCCCGCGCGATAAACAAAAGGCCCGGAGCGATCCGGGCCTTTTTTCATATCCGTCTGCCGCCGGCGATCAGCTCGCCCCGCCGAACCGCTCAGACCATTCCGCCACCTGGGCATCCTCGATCTTGGCGAACAGCACGCCCTGCGCCGCCACGGCCTGACCGCGCGGCAGGGCGTTCAGGAAATCGGCGTCGGCGGCCGGCCAGCCCAGGTCCGTCGCGCCGACCGAGGCGGCGATCCGCTGCGCCGAGGACGGCATCACCGGCGCGGCCAGACGGGCGAACAGCGCGACGAGGTTCAGGCCGGTGCGAACCCCGACCGCCGCGCGGTCCACATCCGTCTTGAACGCGGTCCACGGCGCGGCTTCCTGCAGGTACTCATTACCAAGCACCCAGATGGCCCGCAGGGCGACGCAGGCCTTGCGGAACTCCATGGCCTCGAACTGGGCCTCGGCCTCGGCGATCAACGAACGGATGTCCGCCTCCAGCTTCGCCTCCAGCGGCCCCGGCGCGCCGGCCTCCGGCACGACGCCTTCGAACTTCGACTCGGCGAACTTGACGATGCGGTTGACGAAATTGCCCAGCACGTCGGCCAGGTCCTTGTTCACCGCTCCCTGGAACTGCTCCCAGGTGAAGGCTGCATCCGAATGCTCCGGGCCATAGGCCGTCAGGTACCAGCGCCAGTAGTCGGCCGGCAGCAGCTCCAGCGCCTGGTCCATGAAGACGCCGCGCTTCTGGCTGGTCGAGAACTTCCCGCCGTACCAGTTCAGCCAGTTGAAGGCCTTCAGCGTATCGACCGTCTTCCAAGGCTCGCCCGAGCCGATGATCGTCGCCGGGAAGCTGACGGTGTGGAAGGCGACATTGTCCTTGCCCATGAATTGAACGTAGCGGACGTCGTCCGCACCCTCGTCCAGACGCCACCAGTCGCGCCAGGTCCGGCCGTTGGCCTGCGCCCATTCCTCGGTCGCGCCGATGTATTCGATGGGAGCGTCAAACCAGACGTAGAAGACCTTGCCCTCCATGCCCGGGCGCGGCCCGCCGTCCGGCCCCACCACCGGCACGCCCCACTTGAGGTCGCGGGTGATGCCCCGGTCGATCAGGCCCTCGTCGAGATGCTTCAGCGCGATCGAGCGGGCCAGCGGCTGCCAGTCCGACTTCGAGTCCACCCATTGGCGGATGTCGTCGGCGACCTTCGTCTGCAGCAGGTACAGGTGGCGGGTGTCGCGCACTTCCAGGTTCCGCGATCCCGAAACCGACGAATACGGATCGATCAGGTCGGTCGGGTCCAGCAGGCGGCCGCAGTTGTCGCACTGGTCGCCCCGCGCCCCGACATGGCCGCAGTGCGGGCAGGTGCCCTCGACGTAGCGGTCCGGCAGGAAGCGGGCGTCGTCGACGGAATAGATCATCCGGTCGACCCGCTCCTCGATCAGCCCGCGCGCCTCCAGCACCTTGGCGAAATGCTGCGTCAGGCGGCGATTGGGCTCGCCCGAGGACCGGCCGAACCAGTCGTAGCTCAGGCCGAACGCCTCTCCGGCCGCCTTCTGGATCTCGTGCTGCTCGTCGCAGTAGGTCCGGACGTCCTGACCCGCGGCGGCGGCGGCCAGCTCGGCCGGCGTGCCATGCTCGTCGGTGGCGCAGATATAAAGCACCTCATGTCCCTGCCCGCGCTTGAATCGCGCATAGACGTCCGCCGGCAGCATCGAACCCGCCAGATTCCCCAGATGCTTGATGCCGTTGATGTAGGGCAGCGCCGAGGTGATGAGGATGCGGGACATGGATTCCGGGAAGGGATTGGGGATTGGGGATCAGGGACTGGTAGTGGCGAGTGCCGACCGATACCGCAAGCCCGCGGCCTGGCTAATCCCTAATCCCTGATCCCCGATCCCTCTGGAAGTCGCCGCGCGACCCGCAGGAACCGGCCGGTCAGCAGCGTTCCGGACACCAGACTGGCGATGATCACGGCCCAGACCAGACCGTCCACGCCGATCCGGTGCGCCAGCACCCAGCCCAGCGGCATCATGATCGCGCCATAAGCCACGAAATGCATGATCGTCGGCCACCAGACGTCGCCCGCGGCCCGATTGGCCTGCGCCGCCACCACCTGGATGCCGTCCGCGACGAAGAACAGGGTCGAGAGCACCAGCGCCGGCCCCGCGATCGCAATCAGCGCCGGATCGACGGTGTAGGCGCCGACCAGCAGGTTCGCCGTCGGCCAGATCAGCAGGGCGACCAGGGTCGCCAACGCGGTCACCACGCCCAGCCCCGCCAGACCGGCGCGCATCACGCCCGCCCGGTCCTGCGCCCCATAGGCCCGTCCGACCAGCACGGCAGTGGCCGACGACAGGCCCATCGGCAGCATGAAGACGATGGCTGACATATTGATCACGATGGCCCAGCTGGCGGTCTCGTTGGCGCCCAGCAGGCCGGCGATCAGGGTCATGGCCGCGAAGGCGCCGACCTCGATGAAATTGGACGCCCCGGCGCCGAGGCCGACCTTGATCTGCTCACGCTCGGTGGGACGGTCCCGGGCCGGCTTGACCCACAGGTTCCACGCCTTCGCCTCCGGCAGGCGCAGAATGTACACGACCAGGAACGCCGCCAGGGCGAAACGTGCGCCAAAGGTCGCCCAGGCCGAGGCGATGGCCCCGTCCACACCCAGACCCAGCATGTCGGGCACCAGCAGCAGGTTCAGGCCGATGTTCACCCCATTGGCCACCCACATCGCGAACATGCCCGGCTTGGGCCGCGACAGGCCCTCCAGGAAGAACTGCGCCGCGACGGACACCAGGTAGAAGGGCATCGACAGGGCGAAGACCACAAGCGGCCCGGACGCGCCCTCGCCCAGCCCTTCCTCGAACCGGACGCTCTGCATCACCCACGGCCCGAACACCGCCAGAGCCAGCATGGAGGCGATGCCGATCTGCAGCGCATAGACCATGCCCCGGCGCAGCACCGCGCCGATCTCGCCGTGGCGACCCTCGCCGCGCAAGCGGGCGGTCAGGATCTGCACGCCCATCATCAGGCCCACGGCCGTGGTCAGCACGACCGACGACGGCGCCCAGGCCAGGGAGTGATAGGCCAGCTCGCGCGACGCAAAGTGTCCGACCACGATCGCGTCGGTCAGCCCCATGGTCATGATGCCGATCCGCGCCAGCACCACCGGCCAGGCGAGGTTCAGCAGTTCCTTCAGGGTGTCGCGGGTCTGGGTCGTCATCATGGGACGCGCCTCAGGCCACGGCCGGGGTTCCGGGTCAACCGGGTTTGCGACGGGGAGGTATAAGGATGCCTTGAGCATTCACCTCCCCCTCGCCTTCGCGAATGGACAGGTGATCCGCGCACACGCTTCCCCCTGCCCGCGAAGCCGCCTAAACCTCGCCCCATGCCGAAGCTGACCTCCGCCATCGACACCGGTTCCGCCGCCTTCAAGGCCCTGGACGCCCACAACCGCGCCCTGCGGGACGAACTCCACGCAAAGGTGGCCCTCGCCGCCCGCGGCGGTTCGGACGCCAGCCGCGACCGCCACGTCGCCCGCGGCAAGTTGCTGCCCCGCGACCGGGTCGAGCGCCTGCTGGACCCCGGCTCGCCCTTCCTCGAGGTCGGCCAGCTGGCCGCCGGCGGCATGTACAATGACGAGGCGCCGGGCGCGGGGATGATCTGCGGCGTCGGCCGGGTCTCGGGCCGCGAGGTCATGATCGTCGCCAACGATCCCACGGTTAAGGGCGGCGCCTACTTCCCCATGACGGTGAAAAAGCACCTGCGCGCTCAGGAAATCGCCGTCGAGAACAACCTGCCCTGCGTCTATCTGGTCGACAGCGGCGGCGCGAACCTGCCCCACCAGGCCGAGGTCTTCCCCGACCGCGACCACTTCGGCCGCATCTTCTTCAACCAGGCCCGCATGTCGGCGAGGTCGATCCCGCAGGTCGCCTGCGTCATGGGCTCCTGCACCGCCGGCGGCGCCTATGTTCCGGCCATGTCGGACGAGACCGTCATCGTCCGCAACCAGGGCACCATTTTCCTGGCCGGCCCGCCGCTGGTGAAGGCCGCCACGGGCGAGGTCATCTCGGCCGAGGAACTCGGCGGCGCCGACACTCACAGCCGCAAGTCCGGCGTCGTCGATCATGTCGCCGAGAACGACGAGCACGCGCTGGAGATCGTCCGCTCGATCGTCGCCAACCTGAACACGGTCAAACACGTCGATATGGACGTGCGCGAACCCCGGCCGCCTGCGTTCGACCCCGAGCAGTTGTACGGCATCATCCCCGACGACGTCCGCGCCCCCTATGACGTCCGCGAGGTTATCGCCCGCACCGTCGACGGCTCCGAGTTCGACGAGTTCAAGCGCGACTACGGCACGACCTTGGTCTGCGGCTTCGCCCGCATCTGGGGCTATCCGGTCGCCATCCTGGCCAACAACGGCGTGCTGTTCTCGGAGAGCGCGCTGAAGGGCGCGCACTTCATCGAGCTGGCCTGCAAGCGGAAGATCCCGCTGGTCTTCCTGCAGAACATCTCGGGCTTCATGGTCGGCGGAAAGTACGAGGCCGAGGGCATCGCCAAAAACGGGGCCAAGCTGGTCACCGCCGTCGCCTCGGCCGAGGTTCCGAAGTTCACCGTCCTGATCGGCGGCAGCTTCGGGGCGGGCAACTACGGCATGTGTGGCCGCGCCTACAGCCCGCGCTTCCTCTTCACCTGGCCCAACAGCCGCATCTCGGTCATGGGCGGCGAACAGGCCGCCAGCGTATTGGCCACCGTCCACCGCGACGCCGACAGCTGGACCCCGGAACAGGCCGAAGCCTTCAAGGCTCCGGTGCGCCGGAAATATGAGGACGAGGGCAATCCCTACTACGCCACCGCCCGCCTCTGGGACGACGGCGTCATCGACCCCGTCCAGACCCGCGACGTCCTTGGCCTCGCCATCAGCGCCAGCCTCAACGCCCCGATCCCCGACACGACCTTCGGCGTGTTCCGGATGTGATATCTTCCCCTTCTCCCCTCGGGGGAGAAGGATCACCCTTGATGCGTTGAGTGTCTGAAGGAGCCCCCATGACCGACAAGAAGCAACCCGAAGACGCCCTCGACATCACCCCGGCCGAGGCGGCCGGGATCAACAGCATCGCACAGCCGCTGGTCGCCGATCCGGCGCCGGACGCCAATGACGACCTGGTGCAGATCGATTCCACGCCCGACGGCGTGGTGTTCGTCACCATCAATCGCCCGGCGAAGCGCAACGCCTTCGACGCCGCCACCATCGCCGCCCTGTACGAGGCGTTCGAGACCCTGCACGGCGCCGACAAGGTGCGTGTGGTCTTCATCCGGGGCGCGGGCGGCACCTTCAGCGCCGGGGCCGACCTGTCGTGGATGCGCGACGCCGCCGACTGGTCCGAGAGCGAGAACCGTGACGACGCCATGGGGCTGGCGAAGATGCTCAAGGCCCTGCACGACGTGCCGGCCCTGACCTGCGCGATCGTCGAGGGCTCGGCCATGGGCGGCGGCGCCGGCATCGTGGCCGCCTGCGACATGGCTGTCGCGGTCGAGGGCAGCCGCTTCGCCTTCTCCGAGG
Organism: Caulobacteraceae bacterium; assembly: GCA_052441165.1. GTDB lineage: Bacteria > Pseudomonadota > Alphaproteobacteria > Caulobacterales > Caulobacteraceae > Brevundimonas. The sequence goes on from JBQVQW010000025.1 coordinate 8,517, forward strand.
TCAAGCTGGGCCTGATCCCGGCGACCATCGCCCCCTATGTGATCGAGGCCGTCGGCGCCCGCCGCGCCCGCCAGCTGTTCCTGACCGCCAACATCTTCGACGCCGACTACGCCGCCCACGCCGGTCTGGTGGATCTGGTCCTGCCCGAAGGGTCGGTCGACGAGTTCATCTCCATGCTCAGCGACAGCCTGACCGCCAATGCGCCGGGCGCGATGGGCGACGCCAAGCGGCTGGTGAACGATATCGCCAACCACAAGCTGGACCACGGCCTGATGGAGGACACGGCCAAACGCATCGCCCGCGCCCGCGTCTCCGCCGAAGGCCAGGAAGGCGTCCGCGCCTTCCTCGACAAGCGCAAGCCGTCCTGGACGCAATAGGGGGTAGCCCCGGATCGGTTCATCACAAAGGACACCAAGGGACCACCAGGGACACGAAGTGTGAGCGCGGCGGCGCGACAGCGCCCTTCATTCATCGGGCCTGAAGCGCGCTTCCCGCGTATGGCCCGCCGTGTCCTCGGTGTCCTTTGTGAAACCTTCGTGCCCTTGGTGATGAACCATCCCATTCCCGTCCCCGACCGGTAACCCTTCCCGCCGCCTCGCCGCCGCACTAGAACCGACCCCATGTTCAAATCCGTCCTGGTCGCCAATCGCGGCGAGATCGCCTGCCGCGTCTTCCGTACCGCCCGCGCCATGGGCATCCGCACGATCGCGGTCTATTCCGAGGCCGACGCCGACGCCCTGCATGTGCGCGAGGCGGACGAGGCCGTGCTGATCGGCCCGGCCGCCGCCCGCGAATCCTATCTGGTCGCCGAAAAGGTCCTGCAGGCCGCGAAGGACACCGGCGCCGAGGCCATCCACCCCGGCTACGGCTTCCTGTCGGAGAACGCCGACTTCGCCGAGGCTGTGGCCGCCGCCGGCATCATCTGGATCGGGCCGAAGCCGGACTCGATCCGCGCCATGGGCCTCAAGGACGCCGCCAAAAAGCTGATGATCGAGGCCGGCGTGCCCGTTACCCCCGGCTATCAGGGCGAGGACCAGTCGACCGAAACCCTCACCGCCGAAGCCGCCCGCATCGGCTATCCGGTCCTGATCAAGGCCGTCGCCGGCGGCGGCGGCAAGGGCATGAAGCTGGTCGGGAAGGCGGAAGACTTCGCCGCCGGCCTCGCCTCGGCCCAGCGCGAGGGCCAGTCCTCCTTCGGCGACCCGCGCGTCCTGATCGAGAGCTACATCACCCGCCCGCGCCACATCGAGGTGCAGGTCTTCGGCGACAGCCACGGCACGGTGGTCCATCTGAACGAGCGCGACTGCTCGCTGCAGCGCCGTCACCAGAAGGTCATCGAGGAGGCGCCGGCCCCGGGCATGGACCAGGCCACCCGCGACGCCGTCACCGCCGCCGCCGTCCGCGCCGCCAGGGCCGTCAACTACCAGGGCGCCGGCACCATCGAGTTCATCGCCGACGCCTCGGACGGGCTCAAGGCCGACCGCATCTGGTTCATGGAGATGAACACCCGGCTGCAGGTCGAACACCCGGTCACCGAGGCCATCACCGGCGTCGATCTGGTGGAATGGCAGTTCCGCGTCGCCGCCGGCGAGCCCATCCCGCTGAAACAGGACGAGATCGGCATCGACGGCTGGGCCATGGAGGCCCGCCTCTACGCCGAGGACCCCGCCAACGGCTTCCTGCCCTCGATCGGCAAGCTGGAGCACATCCGCCTGCCCGAGGACATCCGCGTCGACACCGGCGTGACCTGGGACAGCGAGGTCAGCCAGTTCTACGACCCGATGATCGCCAAGCTGATTGTCCACGCCGACACCCGCGAGGAAGCGGCCGCGAAGCTGGCCGAGGCCTGCGGCGAGGTCGAGGTCTGGCCCGTCCGCGCCAACGCCGGCTTCCTGAAGCGTTGCCTCGAACACCCCCGCTTCGTCGCCGGCGACGTCGACACCGCCTTCATCGGCGCCGAGGACGCCGTCCTGACCGCTTCGGCGCCCGCTCCTGAGGTCAAGATCGCCGCCCTCGCCGTCCTCGCCTCGGACGCCCACCACGCCGAGGAATGGGAGCGCAGCGACCAGCGCCGCCGTTTCCAGGATCCCTGGTCGCCGACCGCCGGGGGCCTCTACGGCTTCCGCTCCAACGGAGGTATGCCGGCAACGCAGCGCGGCCGCCTGAACAGCGCCGTGATCGAAGGCCGCGTCGCGCCCGGCGACCACGGCAGCTTCTGGACGGTCGATCTGGGAGAAAGCCGCGGCGAAGCCTATGTCCTCACCGGCGGCGTCACCCTTTTCGAGAACAACGTCCCGGGTCGTGAGCTCGCCCGCGTGGTCGATGAACCCGTCGTCTTCCACGACGGCGAAGCCTGGTCCTTCGAGCCGCTGACGCATGGCGGGGGCGCCGGCGCCGGCGGCGGGGCCTCCGACGGCTCCCTGCGCGCGCCCATGCCCGGCAAGATCGTCGCCGCCCCCGCCTCGCCCGGCGGCACTGTGGCCAGGGGCGCGACGATCGTTGTGCTCGAGGCCATGAAGATGGAACATGCCCTGACCGCGCCCTTCGACGGCGTGGTCGAAACAGTCGGCGTACAGGTCGGCGAACAGGTCGGCGAGGGCACGGTCCTCGCCGTCGTCAAACCCGCCGGAGACGCCTGATGTCCTTCCTCGCCACCCTCGCCGCCGCCGCGACCCTCGCGGTCTCGCCCGCCCCCCAGGCCGCCCTGACCGCACAGGAAACCGCCGACCTGCAGTGTCTGGCCATGTCCATGGTCATCGGCGGCATGTCGGAGGACGAGAGCGTCAAGACCGGCCTGATGGCCGCCTCGATGTTCTATCTCGGCCGTCTGGAAGGCCGGAACCCGAACGTCGTCTGGCTCGACCGTCTCGGCCAGTACCTGCAGTCGGCCCAGACCGCCGAGCTGGAAGCCCAGAGCCAGCGCTGCGGAACCGAGATCGCCGAGTTCGGCGGCAGGATCCAGACCTGGAGCACCCGCATGGCGGCGCAGAGCGCCCCGGCCGCTCCGGCGACGGGGAACTGAGGCTCACCCCAGACCGACGCCGCCAACCGGCGCGGTGACCTGGGCGTCGCTAAAGGTCACCACCAGGGGCAGGCCGCGGTGAATCGCGGCCTTCACCTCGGGCATCTGCAGGGACGCCCTGTGCGCCGCCTCGTCGGTCCAGACTTCCGTGATCCAGATCACGTCGGCATCCGCCGGATCATGGGCGACGACATAGCTGAGGCACCCCGGCATTCTGCCCGGTCCCTCCAGAAGAATGGACGTCAGTTCGTCCCTCCTGCCGGGAAGGGTCGTCATCTTTCCGATCAGACCGTACATCGCGGGGCATCCGTCTGTGCGGCGGGTTCCGGCTTTCCGGTCCGGTCGCATTCGCTTCACCCCAACCTTAACCGATATCCAGCTCCCCGTCGCCGACCGCCGCCCATGACCCTCAATCTGATCAAGCTCTGTGTCGGCGTGTCCGAGATCGAGACGCTCGAACGCAACGCCGCCCGCAGCGACTGGCGCATCGTTCACACCCGCATGACGCCCAAACGTGTGGCGGAACTCGAGGACGGCGGCTCGCTCTATTGGGTCATCAAGGGCTCGGTCGCCTGTCGTCAGACCATCCTGGACATCAGCACGGTGGGCGAAGGCCCCGCCAGCCGCTGCGAGATCAAACTCGCGCCCCGGGTCATCCGCACTGCCCCGCTGGCCCGCCGCCCCTTCCAGGGCTGGCGATATCTGGAAGGCAAGGACGCCCCGGCCGACCTGACAACGATGGACGCCACCGACCTCCCCGACGATCTTGCGCGCGAGCTGCGAGAGCTGGGGGCCTGGTAGGGTGCTTAGTGGTTGGTGATTAGTGATTGGCGGCGTCTGCTTCGTCGCCGTCGATCATCGCGCTGAAACCGAACGTGGACCCATCATCCGCCCAACCACTAATCACTAACCACTAACCACTCCTGCGGCTAAGCTCCCTCCATGCCCCCCCGTTCCGACCGCCTCGAAGACGCGCTGCACCGGATCTTCGAGGGTGGCCGCAACACGCCGGCCAGCTGGTTCGCCCTGACCGGGGGCGAGACCCTGTTCGCCGAGCACGACCCCGCCGACACTCTCTACCTTCTGCGTTCGGGCCGTCTCGGCGTCTTCCGTCGGGAGCACGGCGACCAGCCCGCGCAATTCGTCGGCGTAATTCGCCCTGGAGAGCCGGCTGGCGAGATGGCCATGCTGGCCGGCAGCCCGCACACTGCCGACGTCGTCGCCCTGCGCGATTCCGAGGTGCTGGCCCTGCCCCGCGAGGCCTTCTTCGAGGCCGCCAGGACCGAGCCCGACCTGATGGTCGAACTGTCGCGTCTGATGATCCAGCGCGCCCGCGATCGCCGCTCTGGCGGCAGCGACCCCAGCGTCTTCGGCTTTCTGTCCGCCCGCCCTCGCCCCATCCGCGCGTTCGTCGAGCGCATCGCCGCCGCCATTGAGGCGGACGGCTACAGCTGCCAGGTCATCGACCAGTCCGCCCTCTCCTCCGCCGCCGAATGGTTCAGCCGGGTCGAGGACAACCACGACTTCGTTCTCTACGTCGCCGAGATGGACGAGCCGGCCTGGGCGACCCTGTGCGCGCGTCAGGTGGACCGTCTGTTCGTGGTCGGCCAGTGCCTGCTCGCCCCGCCGAACCGCCCCATGCCCCACACCGGCGTGCTCGACGCCCGGCGACGGACAGACCTCATCCTGCTGCGCGATCCGCGAATGGCCCGGCCGGCCAACACCGGCGTCTGGCTGGACGCCATCCAGCCCGGCCGGTGGTTCCAGGCGATGGAGGGCGATCAGGCCGACGCCGACCGTATCGCCCGCGTCATCACCGGCTCCGCCGTCGGTGTGGTCATGTCCGGCGGCGGGGCGCGGGCCTACTCGCACATCGGCGCCCTGCGCGCCCTCACCGAAGCCGGCGTGCCCATCGACTTCGTCGGGGGGGCGTCGATGGGGGCGGTCGTCGCCGCCGGCCCTGCCTTGGGATGGACGCAGGAAGAGCTGGAAGAGCGCATCACCCGCTCCTTCGTCGACAGCGACCCCCTCAGCGACATCACCTTCCCGATGCTGGCCATGACGCGGGCGAAAAAGGTCGAGCGGCTGCTGGAGGCCGCCTATGGCGACGTTGATCTCGCCGACCTTGTGCGCCCTTTCTTCGCCGTCTCGACCAACCTGACGGCCGGCCGGATCGAGGTTCACCGCCGGGGTCTCATGCGTCGCGCCATGCGCGCATCCATCGCCATTCCCGGCCTGCTGCCGCCCATCGTCATTGACCGGCAGGTGCTGGTCGACGGGGCCGTGCTGAACAATCTGCCGACCGAGACCATGCGCCAGATGACCTCGGGCCCCATGATCGGCATCGACATGTCCCAAGCCCGCGGCGTGGATCCCGAACTGATCCAGCATCCGCCGTCGATCTGGCGCATGCTGGCGACCGGCGCCTGGCGCCGCGGTCCGCCCATCGTCTCCATAATGATGCGCGCCGCCACCCTGACGACCGACGCCGAGATCGAGCGCTCACGCACCGTCAGCGACATTCTGGTCCAGCCCACGCCCGACGGCGTCGATATCCGCGACTGGAAGGCCTACGGCCCCGCCGTCGACGCCGGCTATCGCGCCATGAAGGCCGAGCTGGAGGCGCTGGACGGCCCCGTCACGGGCCTGCGCCGCCGCCGCTCGGTCAACGACGCCGCGCCATCAGGAACAGGCGCGGAAACGGCAGCAGCGTCACCCCGTCCGCCCGCCTCGGAAAAGCCCGCGAAAGCGCGGCGCCGAGCGTCGAAAGATACGCCGTCCGCATAGCCGGATCGTCCGCCAGCGCCGTCAGGTGGGGCCGCAGCGCCGTCCCCTCCATCCACTCCAGCACGGCATCCGCGCCCGTCAGGGCGTGGAGATAGGTCGTCGACCAGACATCCACCCCATCGCACGCCTCGGCCAGCACGCCGTAATAGGCCTCCGGCGACAGCAGGGCCTGGATCGTCTCCCGAGCCGACAGCCGTTCCGCCCAAGCCCCTTCCGCCGCCACCGCGCGCATCGTCCGGTGGTGCAGCGTCTCCCACGCCAGCGGCATCTGCACGGCGATCACACCGCCCGGCGCCAGCGCCCCGGTCAGCCGCCGCAGCAGCCCCTCATGATCGGGCAGCCATTGCAGCGAGGCATTGGCCAGAATCAGGTCCGCCGGCCGCTCCGGAGACCAGCTGGCGATATCGCCCTGCACCCAGTCGATGTCCGCGCCCAGCGACCGCGCCTGCTCCAGCATGGAGGCGCTGCTATCCATCCCATGGACATTCGCGTCGGGATGCCGGCGCTTCAGCAGCGCCGCATGCTGCCCCGTCCCGCACCCCAGATCCCAGATTTCGCGCGGCTCCAGATCGTCCGGCACATGCACCAGCAGATCCAGCGCCGCCCGATCCCGTTGCGCCTCGAACCGGTTGTACTGTGCGGGATCCCAGACGGGCTGTGCGCTGCTCATGGGCGGAGCTTACGACGGCGAGCGCGGCGCGGGGCAAGTGATTAGTGGTAAGTGACTAGTGGTTGCTGGCCAATTGTTGGCTCCAGCTCATTAGGGCCAACCACTAATCACTAGTCACCAACCACTAATCACTAGTCACCAACCACTTCCCGTGCACAGGCGGAAAGCGCTCACGCTCGGACATCTAGGGGGAAGGCGACCTGTGGACGATCGCGTCTCGCGTGGACGGGGATGGTACAGCCTCTCAGGATTGAACTGAGGACCTCCGGCTCCACAAACCGGCGCTCTAACCAGCTGAGCTAAGGCTGCACATATCCGCGCGAGCGGCGTCTTTAGCCGCGTCGGATCAGAGGATCAAGCGGGAAAGGGATTGGAGAAGAGGGATTAGGGATTCGGGGTGCGCTGGATGACCACGCAGCCCCGACCGCCTCCGTTCGGGACGCCATTCCTCTCCCCTAACCCCTGATCCCTGATCCCTGGCCCCTGAGCGGCGGAGTCGCTCACCACCCCCGGCTCTCGATGTACTGTTCCAGCGCAGCGATGCGGGTCGTGTCCGACGGGTGGGTGGAGGCGAATTCAGGGTTCGAGCCCTGCCGTTGCGCCTGCATCAGCCGCCACAGGTTCACCGATTCCCGCGGGGCGAAGCCGGCGCGCTGCATGTAGTCGACCCCCAGACGGTCCGCCTCCAGCTCGTCCCGACGCGAGAACGGCAACAGTACGCCCAGTTGGGCGCCCAGACCGCCGATGGCGCCCGCCGCCTGCGCATAGTCTCCGGCCGCGCCCTGGACGCCGCTCAGCACCAGACCCGTGGCCGCGCTGGTCGAGTAGCGCTCGGCCGCGTGTCGGGCGGTGACGTGGCCCACCTCGTGCCCCAGCACGGCGGCCAGCTGGTCGTCGTTACGGACCAGCGCCAGCAAGCCCGTCGTCACGCCGATCTTGCCCGAAGGCAGGACGAAAGCGTTGGGGCTCTCGTTGACGAAGACCGCATACTCCCAGCGCCGGTCGGTCAGCCCCGCAGCCTGCACGACACGGTCGCCCACGCGGCGGATCCGGGCATTGGCGGCGGCATCCGACGAGGTGCGCTGCGTCCGAAGGGCCTCGGCCCAGGCGGCGTCGGCCTGCTGTGTCAGCGCGCTGTCGTCGACGATGAGGAATTGGTTGCGGCCCAGGCTCTCGTTGTAGGCGCAGGCCGAAAGGGCGGCGCCGGCGAGCAGCAGGCCGGCAAGAAGCGAACGTTTCATGGATGAACTCCTGGATCCGGATCAGGCTTGACCGTTCATAACGCGCCTCCCCGCCGCGGGCTCCCGCCGCTCGCTTGAAGGATAGTGACCAAGAAAAAGCCCCGGAGGTTTCCCTCCGGGGCTCGTTCTTTTCGGTTCCGTTCGATCAGTCGCCGAGGGCGAAGCGAACGGTGTAGACGACCCGGGCGCCTTCGGCGGCGCCGTCGACGGTCCGCGGGGAAACCCGCGAGCGACGAGCGGCGGCCAGGGCGGCCTGGCCGAAGCCTGCGCCGGCCGGATCTTCCGAGACGACCGAGCAGTTCGTCAGGCTACCGTTCGGCTGCACGGTGCAGCTGACCTGAACCCGACCCGACTCGATGCCGCGGCTCTGGGCGCGTTCCGGATATTCCGGGGCGACCTGGCGAGCCCAGCTCGGGTTGTTGATCACCGACGGGCGCGGCGGAGCGGGCGGAGCCGGGGGCGGCGGCGGTCCGGGGACCACGACCGGCGGACCGGAATACTCCACACGCTCTTCCTTCGGCGTCGGCGCAATATTGACCGGCGGCGGAGGAACGACCGTGGTGACCGGAGCCGGGACGCGCACCTGCAGCTTGGGCGGCGGGGGCGTGTCGGTCGGCGGCGGAGGCGGCGGAGGCGGCGGGGGCGGCGGGATCGGCTCGATGATCTCCACCTCGACCGCGTTGTCCGAGTACTGGCGCTGCTCGATCTCGAACCGGGCCTTCATGAAGTAGAAGGCCAGGATCGCGAAGACCAGCGACACCACCGCGAGACTGGCGATCACGACACCGGTCGGGATCTTGGTCTTGGGCGGGTCGTACCGTGAGCGGTGATATTCAACGTCTGTCATGATCTCACCGTCCTATTGCGTCGACGTGTCTTCGCCGACCAGGGCCACGGAGTAGAAGCCGTTGTCCTGGAGCGAGTTCATGACCTGCATGAAGTCACCGTAGCGGGTCTGCTGGTCAGCGCGGATGAAGATCCGCTCATCGGCCGGATTACGACGGCCGATCTGACCCGACAGCTCCGATCCCACCGAGCTGATATCCACCGGGAAGTCGCCGATGTAGGCACGACCATCGTTCTGGATCGAGACATAGATCGGAACCGGCGGGTTTTCCTGCGGCGGTGCGACAGCACGCGGAAGCTTGACCTCCACCGACACGGTGGCGAGCGGAGCCGCCACCATGAAGATGATGAGCAGAACCAGCATGATATCAACGAAAGGCGTGACGTTGATTTCCGAGTTCTGCTCGATGGCGTACTTGCCGCCGCCGCCAGTCGAGAGTTTGGCGGCCATCCGGGTTACGCCCCCTTGTCGAGGTTACGCGAGATCGCGTTCATCAGCTCGGCGTTGAAGCCGTCCGAACGGGTGCCGTAGGCCGCGATGCGCGTGTTGAAGTAGTTGAAGAAGATAACCGCCGGGATAGCGGCGAACAGACCGAGACCCGTGGCCAGCAGGGCCTCGGCGATACCCGGAGCCACGACGGCCAGGTTGGTCGTGTTGGTGTTCGCGATACCGATGAACGAACGCATGATGCCGTAAACGGTACCGAACAGACCGATGAACGGACCGGTCGAACCGACCGAGGCCAGGAACTGCTGGCCGCCCGAGAGGCGCTTGGCCAGGCCCGACTGAACGGCGGCCACGGCGGTCTGGGCGCGGTACAGCGCCGAGTCGGCGTGCTCACCGGTCACCGACAGGCCGGCCTGACGCGACAGTTCGATTTCGTCGGTCGCCGCAGCGGCCATGTCGGCCAGCGGGTTGCCTTCGAACTCGTCCGAGGTCGCGACCTTGCGCATGTCCGCGATCGTGCGGGTGCCGCGGAAGGCTTCCAGGAAGTTGTCGGTCTTGCGGTTCAGCGAGCCGAACTCGAACAGCTTGATCAGCAGCAGGGTCCACGAGAAGACCGAGGCCAGAACCAGGCCGATCATGACGACCTTAACGACGATGTCCGCGTCCATGAACATGGTCGAGACGGTCAGTTCGCCGTGGTGATCGCCACCGACGACGGCGGGATCAGCAGCGGCGTCGGCGGCCGGAGCGGCGGCGTCAGCGGCGGGGGCCGGAGCAGCAGCAGCGTCAGCCGGGGCGGCGGCGGTCGTAGCCGGAGCGGCCGGAGCGGCGGCATCCTGGGCAAGGACCGGCGTACCAGCCATCAGGACGGCGGCGCCGGCCATGGCCAGGAGGATGTTGGTCTTCTTGATATCGAGCATAATTCGCCAGTTCCTGCTTTTTGGTCTGACAGTGGAACCCTGAGAGACCCGGCGCTGTCAGGCGCCGACTCTCGATGAAATGTTCGTCCGCTACACCGGGGTTCTGGGAACCCCGTGCAGCGAAACGCCTCCTGACGCTTCCGGTTGCCGAGGCAGCCGGGGCGGTTCGATGCACTTGAGGAAACCGTTTTCCTCACCCACATCGACCGCCGTTAAAGAAAGCGGTCAAGCTCCTTTGGCGAACACCTACCAGAGCGTCAAGTGCGCAACGGCGCTTTTCCCCCCGAGGGAGAACAAGCGCGTTCGATCCCGAGGATTCCGGTCGAAAGCGACATTTTCATGATACCCGAACGCCACCTGCGGGTGACGGATAGGGGGCGATGGTGCCTGGGGGCGGATTCGAACCACCGACACGCGGATTTTCAATCCGCTGCTCTACCAACTGAGCTACCCAGGCAAGCGCCCCGCCTCGCGGGAGCGGCGTCTATAGGCGAGCCGGATTTGCCTGTCCAGCGCCCAATTCAGTCTTCTTCGCGCTCCGGCGTCGAGGGCTCGTCGTTCCCGCCCGGTATGACGTAGCCGCCCGCGAACCAGCGCTGCAGGTCCACGTCCGCGCAGCGCTTCGAGCAGAACGGCCTGTACTTCGGATCGGCCTGGTTCTGACGGCAGATGGGACACGTGGCCATGGTCTACTCCTCGATCTCGAGCGCCGCGCGCGGCCCCAGCCGTGCGACCAGTGGCGCCGCCAGCGCAGCGACGTCCGCCGGGCATCGTTCCACGATCCGCGGCGACGCCGTGTCCGAAAGCAGGGCGTGACGCAGTCCCCGGACCACGTCCTGGGCCCGATGCGCGACCATCCGCCGCCCGTCCGCCCCCGCGAAAATCTCCTCGAGCGGCGTCCGACGCCACGGCAGGGCCAGTTGCAGCACCCCGAACCGGTTGATCGGCCCGAACGCCGCCTGCCTGCCGAACGCCGCCTTCGCCGCAGCCAGAATCGGAGCCCCGTCCAGATTCGTTCCGATCAGGTCGATCGCCACGAGTCCGCCCCAGCGCTTCAGCCCGATCATCCGCGCCGCCTGCTGCAGCCCCTGCCGGTTCGCCCGGTCCCGCGCCTTCATTCCCGTCGCCGCGCCCTGAACGGCGGCGAGATCCAGATCAACGGTCACCATGGCCCGGGTCCGTTCGACCATCAGGTCCAGCCCTGTGTCCGGGAACAGCTCGCCCGGAAAGCCCGCCTCCTCCTCGGCGTCCCAACTCGCCTGGATCGCCTCCAGACCCGTCGCCGGCTCGACGCCCGGCGCCAGAATCGCCAGCGTCGCCTTCACCCCGGGCCCCGGTGACAGCAGGCGCGGCGCCCCCTGCCCCGGTCCGATCAGCTTCAGCGCAGGCCCCTTGCTCCGCCGCGGCTCGGCGACGACCTCGACCTCGACCTTGTCCCCGACTGCGGCCTTCCCCTCGCCCTTCAGCGGCAGAAAGCCGAATCCCGCCACGCCCGGATCGACGCCCAGGTCGACGAACGCCCCCTTCAGCGACGGCTCCACCGACGCCACGCGCCCCACGGACCGCGCGCCCAGCCGATGCGGCTGCACGTCGTCCTGGCGCTCGATCAGCAGATGTTCGAACCGGCCGTCCCGCATGACGACGCCGCGAATCTCGCCCGGCGTCTCGTCCAGGAAGACCTCGACGGTCACGGCCTGTAGCCTGCGCCGGTCAGCAGGTTCACGCTTTCATACAGCGGCAGCCCCATCACGGCGGGATAGCTGCCCACCAGCCGGGTCACGAAGGCCCCGGCCCGGCCCTGGATGCCGTAGCCCCCGGCCTTGCCCTTCCACTCGCCCGAGGCGACGTAGGTTTCGATCTCGGGGTCCGAGAGGACCTTGAAGGTCACGCGTGTCTCCACGACCCGGTGGCGCACCTGACCGCCCGCGGCCACGGCGACGCCGGTATAGACGCGATGCCCCCGGCCCGAGAGCAGCTTGAGGAACCGCACCGCCTCGGCCTCATCGGCGGCCTTCTCCAGGAAGCGACGCCCCACGGACACCACCGTATCGGCGGCCAGCACCACGGCGTCGGGCGCGCGTCCGGCGACCACCCCCGCCTTGCCGATGGCCAGCCTTGCGGCCAGCCTCGGCGGCGTCTCGCCCTTCAGCGGGGTTTCGTCGATATCGGCGGGTTCGATCCGGTCGGGTGTGATCCCGACAAGCGCCAGCAGTTCCACGCGGCGCGGGCTGGCCGAAGCCAGCACAAGGTCAGGACGCGACAACGCGCGCGCCCTTACTTGAAGCGGTAGGTGATGCGACCCTTGGTCAGATCGTAGGGCGTCATCTCGACCAGCACCTTGTCGCCAGCCAGCACGCGGATGCGGTTCTTGCGCATCTTGCCCGCGGTGTGGGCGATGATCTCGTGGTCGTTCTCGAGCGTCACGCGGAACGTCGCGTTCGGCAGCAGTTCGCTGACGACGCCGGGAAACTCGAGCAGTTCTTCCTTAGCCATGCGGCCTCTCACGCCCGGTGAATACGGTTGAACAACACGCGCCGGGCGTCAGCGCGCGTCGAAGGTGCGGGCATATGCATGAAAAAGGGCCGTTAGTCGAGGCGGGGCGGATAGGCCTCCTCAAGACGCGCCCATGCGACGCTCGGCACCAGGCCTTTGACAGCGGCCTCGAACGCCGGCTGTTCTCCGCTGTAGCGAGCGATATGACGCGAGCCCGGAGCCGCCGCTTCTACGTTGGCGACCCGGTCGGCAAGCTTGACCAGCGCGGCATCGGGAGTTTCGGCGATCTTCCGATAGATCGCCGCCATCTTCTCCGGGCGCGTGTCTCCTTCAGCCGTAACGGCCCAGACGATGCGGGCGATACGCGCGCCGAACCTCGTTTCCAGTTCGCTGCGGCTGACTGGCGTATCTTCCAGAGTGTCGTGCAACCACGCGGCGGCCACAAGTTCGGGATCGTCCGTCCAGCCGCCGAGCACGGCGGCGACTTCTGCCAGATGGTGTTCATAGGGCTGATCGTCGCCATAGATCTGATCGCCATGAGCGGCGATCGCAAATGCTCTGGCAGCTTCGATCATCCTGTTTTCCTTCTCACCGCCGGTAAAGCGCCGTCACCAGCGTGAACAACCGCCGCGCCGTCTCATGGTCGATGTCGATCTTGCCCTCGAGGCGCGACTTCAGCAGTTCGGCGCCTTCGTTGTGCAGACCGCGGCGGCCCATGTCGATCGCCTCGATCTTGCCCACGTCGGTCCCGCGCAGCACCTCATAGTAGCTGTCGCAGATGTCGATGTAGTCCTTGATCACCTTGTTCAGCGGCGACATCGACAGGCCGTGGGCCTTGGTGAAGCCCGGTCCGGCGATGTCGAACACCAGCCGGCCGTCCTGCGACGACATCTTCAGCGCATAGGGCCCACCCTCGGCGCCCGCAGGCTGGAAGGCATTCTTCTCGACGATGTCGAAGATAGCCACGCGCCGCTCGTGCTCGATCTCGGCCGACGACGCCGGCAGGCTGGCCGCATCCAGTTCGATCGAGGTCAGTCGGTGCTCGCTCACGCCTGCTCGCTCCCGTCCTCGAGATGGGTCGGCGCGATCCGGGCCGGCCAGCGCTCTGACAGGTCGGTCAGCACCGCGTCCAGGCATTCCACGTCGATCCGCAGGTCCCCGCCGCCGGCGAACATCATCAGTACCCGTCCGCCCGGCGCCTCGGCCTCCTCGAAATGCATGGCCAGCAGTTCCAGCGCAGTCTCCGGCCCGCGCGGCAGACGCCGGCTCTTCACGGCGCTGACGTCGCCGAACTGCATCGCCGCCATCACGCGGGTGCCGCCGCATTCCCAGCAGAACCGGCTCAGCGTCAGGGTCACCCGGCGCGCGGCCGGCTCCCACACGATGTCCACCGGCCGCAGGATCGCATCCTGCAACGCCGCGGACATGATGCTCAGGTCGTCCGCGTCCTCGGCCAGCAGGCGCAGGGGTTCGACCGGCGGCTTCGCCGCTGTCTCCTCCGTCGCGCCCGTGACCTCAGTGCTCATCCGCCTCGCCCTTGATCCGCCGGATGTTCGCGCCGCACGCGCCCAGCTTTTCTTCCAGACGCTCGAAACCGCGGTCCAGATGATAGACCCGGCCGACCGTCGTCTCACCTTCCGCCACAAGGCCGGCGATGACCAGACTGACCGAGGCCCGCAGATCGGTCGCCATCACCTGCGCCCCGCGCAGCGATTCGACGCCCTTCACCACCGCCTCGCCCGCGTGGACGTGGATGTCCGCTCCCAGCCGCGCCAGCTCCGGCGCATGCATGAAGCGGTTCTCGAAGATGGTCTCGCGGATGGTGCTGTCGCCCTCGGCCGTGGTCATCAGCGTCATGAACTGCGCCTGCAGATCGGTCGCGAAGCCCGGATAGACCTCGGTTTCGACGTCGACCGCCTTCAGCCGCTGCTTCGGATCGCGCTTGACGATCACCCCGTCCCCGGTCGGCGTCACCTCGACGCCCGCCGCGACCATCTTGTCCGTCAGCGCGGTCATCAGCTCGGCCCGCGCCTTCGTCAGCCGCACCTCGCCCCCGGCCATCGCGGCCGCCACGGCGTAGGAGCCCATCTCGATCCGGTCCGGAATCACCGACCAGGTAGCGCCGCCCAGCGTCGGCACGCCGGTGATGGTCAGCACGTCGGTGTCCACGCCCTCGATCTTCGCGCCCATCGCCATCAGGCAGCGGGCCAGATCGCCGATCTCCGGCTCGCGCGCGGCCTTTTTCAGCACCGTCGTGCCATTGGCCATGACCGCCGCCAGCAGGGCGTGCTCTGTCGCCCCGACCGAGACGAACGGAAACTCGATCTCCGCCCCCTGCAGGCCTTTTGGCGCGCGGGCGGTGACATAGCCCTCCTCCAGCTCGATCTCGGCGCCCAGGGCCGTCATCGCCTGCAGGTGCAGATCCACCGGACGCGCGCCGATGGTGCAGCCGCCCGGCAGCGAAACCTTGGCCTCACCCGTGCGCGCCAGCAGCGGCCCCAGCACGTTGAAGCTGGCGCGCATCTGTCGCACCAGATCGTAGGGGGCGAAGGTCGAGCGGATCTGCCGACCGTCGAACAGGGTCTCCTGCCCGTCCGCCCCGTCGCGCTCGGTCACCTCGACGCCCAGCTCACGCAACAGTCGGCCAAGGAATTTCGTGTCCGCCAGTCGCGGCATATTGGTCAGCAGCAGCGGCTGATCCGTCAGGATCGACGCGGCCATCAGCTTGAGGGCGGAGTTCTTGGCGCCGCTGACCGGAATCGAACCGTTCAGGGTGGCGCCGCCGGTGATGGCGATGCTGTCCATGTCGTCTCTTGCAGGCCCCTGCGAGAGGCAGAGGCGGATCGGCTATCTAGCGCGGTCGGGGCCGCCTGTGAAAGGTCGGCCGTACGGTCGGCCCGATGACTTTCAGTTGCTCGGTCTTGCCGGCCTGGCCGCAACCTTGCGCCGGCGCAGGTTGGCCCGCAGCGACTGGGCCAGCCGCAGCGCCTTCTCGGCCTTGGCCTTCGCCGCCGGGGTCTGCGGCGCGGCGACCTCGGGCGCGGCCGCGGCCTTGGGCGTCGCTGACGCGGGCGGCGGCGCCTCGGCGGGGCCCAGGGCTTCGGCGTCGGTGATCTCGGGCTTGGCCATGAATCGATCAGACCCCGCGCCGGGCCCCGACGCAAGGCCCGGGCGGGGTTAACGCCGGCTTGTCCACCGTCGCATGCCGATGGTCTTCAAACTTTTCGGAAATCAGGGCTTCCCCCCCGCCGCGACGTTGGCTATAGGGCCGCTTCCTCAGATTTCGCCGCCGTAGCTCAGTGGTAGAGCGCATCCTTGGTAAGGCTGAGGTCGGCAGTTCAATCCTGCCCGGCGGCACCACTACAAAGCGAAGGCCCGGTTGAAAGACCGGGCCTTTTCGCTGTTCGATTGTCCTCGACGAACCGGGAATTGCGCTTCAGGGTCTGTTTCCGACAGGAAAGGACTGCCGATGAAGATCGCCCTCGCCATCGCCGCCGCCGCCGTTGTGGGCCTCAGCGCCTGCGCTACCCCGGACTACCGCGCCGAAAGCGCCGACGGCTGCCAGAAGACGGTTCGCTTCCGCGATGCCGAATGCGTCAACAGGCTCACCGGATATCGCGGCGGCGTCATCGCCCGGCGCAACGCCGCAGTCGACCGAAGCCTGCGCTGACCCGATTGTGACGGCCCGCCCGCGCCTGCGCCCGAATGACACGGGGGCGGACAGGGGCGGATCGACGTCCGGCTGACTACGTTTGCTGCCCTCACCGCGCAGCGGCTCCGGCAGTTCATGTTCGAAACCATCGTGACCATCATCGCCGTGACGGGCGTCATCGGCATCGCCCTGCTGATGTTTGCGGAGAACGTGTTCCCGCCGATCCCGTCCGAGATCATCATGCCCCTGGCCGGGTTCGCGGCCGCGCGGGGCGATCTGGATTTCGCATCCGTTGTGGCGGCCGGCTCGATCGGCGCCCTGCTCGGGGCCTTTGTCTGGTACGGCGTCGGCCATGCGTTCGGCGTCGCCCGCCTCCGGCGCTGGGCCGCGTCCCACGGCCGCTGGCTGACCATGACGCCCGAGGATGTCGACCGCGCCACGGCCTTCTTCGCCGAGCGTGGCGGACCGGCCGTGCTGATCGGCCGCCTGCTGCCCGGCATCCGGACCTATATCTCGATCCCGGCCGGAATGGCGCGCATGCGCCTTGTCCCCTTCACCCTGTGGACCGCGGTCGGCACGGTGCTCTGGACCTGGTTCCTCGCCTGGATCGGTTATCGCCTTCAGGAGCACCACGCGCGCGTCGCCGAATGGCTCGACCCGGTCACCACCGGGCTGCTGGTCCTGAGTCTCGGCATCTACCTCTGGCGGGTGGCGACGTTCCGGTCCGCTACTGCGTAACCGCCTCGTCGAACGCGCGCGGCGACATCTCGGCTCCGGACACGTCGACCTCGCGGCACTGGCCGCCCGGCAGCATGAGCCCCCGCAGGTCGGCCCCCGCGAAACGGGCATGGGAGAGCCGGGCGCCGACGAACGATGCGCCACGCAGATCCGCTTCGGTGAAGTCGGCCCCGCGCAGGTCGGCCCCGTCAAGACAGGCTCCCTGCAGCTGCGCCTCGCGGAAGTCCACGCCGACGGCCCGGCAGCGCCTCGCCGACAGGGCCGTCAGAGGCTGTTCGGCCAGCGCCGCGCCGAGCGGCCGCAGATCCTCGTCATCGAGAACCGCGGGCCGGCCCGACCGGCCGTTGCTTTCGACCCACAGGCGGTTGTGGCCGATCCGGACGAGCAGTTCGCCCGCGCGTCGGACGGCGCCGGGCGTCGGATCCATGACGCAGCGTTCCAGCGCGCCGGCGTCGATTCTCGCACGATCCAGACACACGCCGGTGAGGACCGCATCGTGGAACCGGGCCCCCGTCAGGTCCGCGCCGGCCAGATCCGCGCCCTGCATCAACGCCCCGCTGAAGTTCGCATGCTTCAGTCTCGCCCCGCCCAGGCGCGCGCCGATCATCGAGCAGTTGGTGAAATCGACCGAGAACCGGAATGCTCCTTCCGTCTCCGCGGCCTCGTCGCACGAGGACAGCAGGTGGAAATGGCCCGGCAGATCCGCCCGCGCCAGCATGGCCTGTCGCATGTCCGCCTCGTCGAGGTTGGCCCCCGACAGATCGGCGCCGCACAGGCTGGTTCCGCGCAGGTCGGCGCGTCGGAAGTCCGCGTCCCTGGCGTCCGCAAGACGCAGGTTCGCGCAGTACAGCGACGCCCGCTCCAGTCGGGCGCGCGCCAGCCTGGCGCCTTCCAGATTGGCCCCGGTGAAATCGGCTTCGGTCAGGTCGCGACCGCCCAGCTCGAGATGGGGCCCCTGCAGATACTTGATCGTGGCCCGTCTGCCGCCGGGCTGTCGGCGCGCATAGCGCTCGTGGGCGGCCAGATAGCGATCCAGGATCGCCTGGGTGAAAGGCGGAACCGTCGCCTGTGCGGTCTGCGCCCTGATCTGGACTGAAGGCATGATGGCTCTGTCCGGAACCGAAGTCCCAACAGGCCTGATCTGCCCGAAACTCGCTACGATCCGGTAAAGTACCGTTCGCGCCGGACATGAAAAAAGCCTGCCGCCCCATGCGCGGACGGCAGGCTGAACGAGGCGGTGCGGGGGAAGATGGCGCGCCTCGCCTGACCAAAGCGCGGAAGAACGCCGTTCGTTCCGGCCCTGTCGCAGGCGCGCGACGTCACACCCGTGCCGCCCCGCCCGTCGACCTCAGCAACAGCGCTCCCGTTACGGCGCTGATCAGGACCAGGATCGGCACGCTGTAGCGGCTGTTCCAGAAACAGACCACCGCCAGGGCGGCGAGGAACAGGGCGATCGTCACCGGCAGGTTCGGGGTTGTCGCCACGGCCGCCGCCGCAAGATCGAATGCGGCCACAGCGATCACGCCTACGACCGCCGCGGCGACGCCTGACAGGAAGGTCTGCAGCCGCTCATTCTCCACCCCCCGCTCCAGCCGCTCGTAGAGGATCATCGAGAAGGCGAAGGCGGGCAGGAACATTCCGGCCGTGATCGCCAGCGCCCCTGCAGGACCCCCGCTTGTCCATCCGACGAAGGTCGCGAAGATGACCAGCGGCGCGGGCAGCACGCTGGCCAGTCCGACGCCGTCGAGGAACTGGGCGTCGGTGGTCCAGCCGCGGCCCACCGTGTCCGCTCGCACGAACGGAATCGCGGAATAGGCGCCGCCGAACGTCAGCAGCCCGCCCTTCAGGCCCGCCAGAAAAAGAGCGAAGGTCGTCGCGGTCGTCGTCGTGACCGGCGGCAGGGCCTGCGCCGCCGGACCGGCCCGGCTCGCGAGCGCCAGAGCAATGGACACGGCGACCACGAGGCCCGCAAGCCGCCAGCGGCCGGCCCGGGCAAACGCGCAGCACAGTCCGGCGGCAGGCAGGACGATCCAGAAGCTCACCCCGGCCAGCGTCGCCCCCGCCGCCGCGCCCATGATGAGCCACAGCGAAACCGAGGTGAGGATGTGCCGGCCGATGCGTTGCACGGCGCGAAGGATGATCGCCACGACCGCCGCCTGGACGCCCGCGAAGACGGCGGCGAGAACCGGCGACCGCCCCGCCAGCGCGGCATAGGCCCAGGCGGCCGCCAGCATCAGCGTCAGCCCCGGCAGCATGAAGCCGAGCCCCGCGAGCAGCCCCCCGGGACGCCCTCTCGCCCGGATGCCCAGATGAACGCACAGCTCATGGGCTTCCGGTCCTGGCAGAACCTGCATCACGGCCAGCAGCCGGTTGAACCGGTCGCTGTCGATCCACCGCTCCTCATCGACCAGTTCGCGGCGGATCATCGCGATCTGCGCGACCGGCCCCCCGAATGCGAAGGCCCCGAACTTCAGGAACCGGAGGAACACCGCCATCAACGTCAGCCGCGGCGGCAAGGCCTCGCTTCGCTCGACATCGTCCATTCCGCACCCCGACCGTGACCGGCGCCTCCCTCCCCGATGACCACAGGGGACACGCGGCGCTCAAGCTCGAAATGCATGTCGTTGCATCCTACGGGCCCGGGACCGCTTTCGCCGCTCCCATATTTCGATTATTCGTGAAATATGGAAACATCATCCGCCACCGACGCGCTCGGCGCGCTGGCCCACGAGGGCCGCCTCAATATCTTCCGCACCCTCGTGAAGGCAGGGCCGGAGGGGATGCCTGCCGGAAAGCTGGGGGAAGCCGTGGGCATGGCCGCCAGCACCCTGTCGAACAACCTCGCCATCCTGACGCGAGCGGGCCTGACGACAGCGTCCCGCGAGGGCCGGTCGATCGTCTACGCAGCCGACTACGCCCGCATGACCGCGCTGCTGGCCTTCCTGATGGAGGATTGCTGTCAGGGATCGCCGGATGTCTGCGCTCCGCTCGGCGAGGTCATCTCCAGAGCCGTCTGCTGCCCGCCGGCGACACGTCAGTAGGGTTCGCCCATGTCGGTATTCGAACGCTACCTCACCCTCTGGGTTCTGCTGTGCATCGGCGTCGGCGTCCCCCTCGGCGCCTGGTTCCCCGGCGCATTTGAAACGCTCAGCCGCATCGAGGCGGCCTCGATCAACCTGCCGGTCGCCGTCCTGATCTGGCTGATGATCGTCCCCATGCTGCTGAAAGTGGACTTCAGCGCCATGCGGCAGGTGGGACTGCACTGGCGGGGCATCAGCGTGACCCTGTTCATCAACTGGGCGGTGAAGCCCTTTTCGATGGCCCTGCTCGCCTGGTTCTTCCTGTCGGTGGTCTTCAGACCCTGGCTCCCGCAAGGCGAGGTCAGCAGCTACATCGCCGGGCTCATCCTGCTCGCCGCGGCCCCATGCACGGCGATGGTGTTCGTCTGGAGCAATCTGACCCGGGGCGACGCCAACTTCACCCTGTCCCAGGTCGCGCTGAACGACGCCATCATGATCGTGGCGTTCGCGCCCATCGTGGCGCTTCTGCTCGGGGTGTCGGCCATCACCGTGCCTTGGCCCACGCTGGCCCTGTCGGTCCTGCTCTACATCGTCGTGCCCGTCGTCATCGCGCAGGCGCTGCGGGCGTGGCTGGCCCGGTCGGAAAAAGGGCTCGAGCGCGCCCTGTCGATCCTTCAGCCCGTTTCCCTGATCGCCCTTCTCGCGACCCTGGTGCTGCTGTTCGGCTTCCAGGGGGAGAAGCTGCTGCGACAGCCCATCGTCATCGCCCTTCTCGCCGTTCCGATCCTGATCCAGGTCTATTTCAACGCGGGACTGGCCTATGTGCTGAACCGCGCAACCGGCGAGAAGCATTCGGTCGCGGGACCGTCCGCCCTCATTGGCGCGAGCAACTTTTTCGAGCTGTCCGTGGCGGCGGCGATCACCCTGTTCGGCATCCACTCCGGAGCCGCCCTTGCGACGGTTGTCGGAGTGCTCGTCGAAGTGCCCGTCATGCTGACAGTGGTCGCCGTCGTGAACCGCTCGAAGGCCTGGTATGAAAGAGGCGCGAGCGTCCGACGCGTTGGAAACGGAGCTGCACAGTGAGCATCACGATCTATCATAACCCGGCCTGCGGGACGTCGCGGAATACGCTGGCGATGATCCGCGCTTCTGGTCAGGAGCCGCGGGTCGTCGAATACCTCGACGCCGGCTGGACCCCCGAACTGCTGCGGCGCCTGTCGAGCGCGATCGGCGTCCCGATCAGCGATCTGATCCGGGACAAGGGCACCCCCGCCCGCGAACTCGGCCTGTTCGAGGACGCGGTCTCCGACGAGGACATCATTGCGGCGATGGTCCGTCACCCCGTCATCGTGAACCGCCCGATCGTCGAGACGGCAAAGGGGACACGGCTCTGTCGTCCCTCGGAACGGGTCTTCGACCTCCTCGACGCCCCGCCCCCGACCTTCACCAAGGAAGACGGCGAGGTCGTCTCTCCGGGCTGACGCTCACGCGCAAACGTCCGCTTGCGGCTCACCCGGGACTGTCCGCTATCGACCCATTGCGGACATCAGGTCGAGAGCAAGATGTCCCTACGTTTGATCGCCAGTCCGTGGACGAGGTGGATTATCGTCAGGCCAGTCAGGACGGGGACGATGATCAACGTGTCCGGCAGGTTGATAGCGATGCCATTCGTTTCAAGAACCTGCCCGAAAGCGCGGTAGGCATCGGGCCATACGGACAACATCGCCACCACAAATGTGATCCACCAAACGAGGCTGACGAGCCAATTGAACGGCCCGGGCAACCGGCGGCCCAACGTCAGAGATAGATGGTCGAGGATCTGATCCATGTCGGTCGATAGCCTTCCGAACGGCCGCTTTCCACCCTTAGGCGTCGGTCGGCTTCCGACCCATTGCGGACCTAGAGTGACAGCTGCACACTCAGGCGATGGAGACAAACTGGCTAACACAAGAGCCGGACCCACGCAGGTACAAATGTGATTAGATTCGTTGACGGAGCGGTCGCCAGCAAAATTTTTCTGTCGCTCGGTATTGCGATGCTGGTCGCCGAGAGACTGTGGATACCGGCGGATACGGTGTTCTGGTGCGGTTTGCTGTTCTGCACTTGGGGGCTTCGTCGCACCGAAGTATTCGCCGTATCACCTGTGAGGCAGTGACCACCGCGCGGACGCGTTTACGGGTCGGCTCACGACGAGGTTCGCTTTCGACCCGTTGCGGACGTTGCGGTTGAGTTTAGAATTGGCGGATGAACGCACTTCGATATGTCCGTGCGCGTTGGCCGGAGCCTGAGGTCCCTCAAGGCGAGCCTATATGGCTGGTTTATGAGATTGATGATGTGGCAGACGCGTGCAACCGCTTGGTAGAATTGTTTGCCGATGGCACCGCGACCAGAAACAGCATCGAAATCGAGGAGCGTAACGGCCAGACTTGCCCCTCCCTCTTTGACACCTCGCTGGCCGATGGTTTCGGCGACGCCGATCTCGAACAGATATCAAGCGAGGAGTTTGAGTCAGCTTGGACGAATGGAATAGACAAGCCATTCTGGAATGTCCGCTAACCACCCGTAGAAGGCCTCGTGCAGAGGTTTTCAGTAGGGGTTCGACCGGAGACTGGCATCCGCCAGAGGATGGCAGCCGGACTTCACCCTCACGTCAATGCTGACTGTGTCGAGGTCGCGGGCATCGAACGGCGTGCGAACCATATCGTGCCCGACCCAGGTCATGCCGATGGCGGAGCTGCGCAGCCCCACCAGAGCGCCATGGACGCCGAACGAGGCGGCTGCGGCTTCCAGATTGTCGAGTCTCTCGTTCGCAAGTCGATAGGTGGGACGTGCGAGGTCGGCCTCCGCGAACTCGAATGCCGCCCGAAACCGGACTTCCGCCAACGGGTTTCCCGCAACCGGAGACACGACGTCTGACAGGCGTTCCAGTTCGACAGCGTCGAGCCGGGCAGCGCCCTGCTCAAACCGGACTTCATGCTGGACGATCTGCTCGTACAGGGGGAAGCAGGACAGGGCGACCAGCATGGTGAACATCATTCGGAGTTCCTCGCGAGGCGTTCCTGCCATTCAGCCGTGACTGCGGAGTGAAAACGCTCCGGGTTTCGCGGGTGACGGGCCTCGCGAGCGGTGCGCCCATTGAGGGCGCCCTTCATCAATCGCGCGACTTTCCTGCGACCGTGCGCACGCCGATCAGGGCGACCACGGCCAGCGCGGCGATCAGGAACAGGTCGGGAATGACGCCAAACATAAAGCACTCCGTTGATACGGCTGGCTAGCCGTTCGCATCGCGACGAACGCCGTCACGATCTGCGATACCGTAGTACAATCCTGACGCGAGACAACGGGACGAACTCGGTCATGCGTCATTTCTGCTCGCTTGGCGGTCGCCCGACAACGGCCGCGTCCTGTCGAGTGCGGACGGGACGCACCGAGCTACATTGGAGATGATGGGGCCAGCGCAGTTGCATCGTCCGTGACGACATTTGTCCGAAACGTGCGGCACATCCGCGGAACGATCATTCTCGTTTTTGAGATGGTGGAGGCGCAAGCGGACGTCGCCCGAAATGACTATGCCGCAGCCGAAGAGCGACTGCAGCGCGTATCCCGGTTAGCGCTGCCAGACAGGCTGTTGGCACATTCGACGGTCAGCCTGTTGACCGCGTTGGTGGCCCTCAAGCTCGGCAAGTCGCGGACTGCAGCAGACCTTGTCCCGCAAGCGGTGCATCGCCTCGATGGTATCCGCTTTTACGCTACCCGGTCGAGCGGGACTACCTCAGATACGCAGGACGCCTGATCCTTGAGGAGGCGACGGAATTGTTCGGGGCGCCCAAAACTCTGGACGTTGGCGTCGATTACGACGATCTCGACAGTGACCGGGTACGAAGTTCGCTCCGGGAGGCATTCCCTGTGTATCGATCTCGCTATGCGGTCCGGCCCCAACTGCAATAGCCCGACCTCATCTCCCGACTGCGACTGGAGCGTCAGCGTCCGACCCGGTGCAGAGGTCGAGCGGTTTCCCTCGATTGCTCGTCGGTAAAGCCGGTGGGATGTTACGAAATGCTGTTAAGACTACTCGCGGCTATCGCGGTGTTGGGCTTGGGTGGGCTTGCCGTGGCCTGCACCTCGCTGCCAGAAATACCCACCGACCCAGTCGCTCGCTGTGAAGCTCTGGGTGGCGTTGCGATGCTCCGTCCCCCTACTGGCGATGCGGATGGGAAACCCTTACCGCCCGAGCTCGACCACTGCCTCCGCGATGTGCATGCGTCCGAGGAAGACGTTCGCCGCGCAAGGCGAGCTTGGCATGAGCGGACAAAGGGGTCACAAAACTCCGGATAAGGACCTGCCGAGCAGGTCCGCTATCCACCCAATTGTCGAACTCCCCCCGACCTCTTGCACGCATTTCATTCAAGCTTGAGGGTGAGGCATGAAGCGGAAATCACGCACCGCAAAACATTCCGCGCTTCTGGGATGCGGCGCGAGTGTCGCTTGCGTCGCTGTCCTTTGGCTGACGATCACTCCTGCCCCCAGCCCGGCCCTTGCCGATCAAATTGATCAGGCGCTCCAGCAAGATCCATGCGTCGGCTTTGCCGATAGCTGGCCCGCGCGGTTCTACGTGTGGGAGAAGACGGCCTGGGACAAAAACCGTAGCCTGCTTTGGTTCATCACCGGCCCTTGGCTCGGTTCCGACCGATCGACGGTCAAGGTTCGCTTCCACGAAATCGCGACGCCGGGCCTCTATGCTCAAGGCCGACACATGCTCCGGGCTGAACAGGAAGACTTGTGGCTCGACAGCACCAACCACATGGTCGTCACAGCGACCTATGACGTCAGGACACGGACGCTGACCAGTCTGAGATGCGCGCCGAACGGCGGACAGGCTTCCGCAACCCACCCATAGCGGCGGTTCAGACAGTCCGCTCGGCGTGGCGCCGTAACCCCGCGCCTACTCGACCTCTGACGGCGTCGCGAGCGTGCCGATCACGGGCGGGCCGCCGGGGCGGCGGATGCGGCGTTCGTGTTCCCAGGCGCGGGCGCGATCGCTGCCGCCCGGGAAGACGTAGCCGCTGTCGTTGAACCAGTGCGGCGGCGGGTCGCCGGGGCCGTAGCCCCGGTCGCGGTAACCGTTCTCGCTCTGCTCGTAGCTGAGACCCAGCCAGCCGCGCTCGCCCAGGGGCACGGTGACCGCCGCGCCATAGTGGCGGAAGCCGCCGGTGCCGATGCCGGCGGTAAACTCGCCATGCAGGCGACGCTCGGGCCCCGCCTCCGCCGAATCGTCGAACGGGCGGACGTCGGGGTTACGCCCGTCCAGCCAGCGGTCGATCTGCTGCCCGGTGGTCAGGCCGTGTGGAGCGGCCTCCTGTGCGGCGCCCGCGAGGGACGGTGCGACAGGCGCATAGGCCGGATCCAGATCCACCGGGGTGCGCGGCGCGGTGGCGACCACCCCGTCGGGTTCGCCCGTCACGAGGGCGGCGGCCATGACCAGTGCGGATGCCAGCATCGTTCTACTCCGTAACCGTCACACCCTCGGGCGCGATTATGGCCGCATCAGGCCCGACCGTCACCCCGGCCCAGCGGATCGGGCAGGGCCTCGCCCTCGGCCACGAACTCCAGCGCCACCGAGTTGATGCAGTAGCGCAGACCCGTGGGCGGCGGCCCGTCGGGGAAGACGTGGCCCTGATGACTGTCGCAGCGGGCGCAGCGGGTCTCGACGCGCACCATGCCGTAGCTCTCGTCGCGGACGGCCTTCACATTGGCCTCGGCCACCGGCCGGGTGAAGCTGGGCCAGCCGGTGCCGCTCTCGAACTTCGTCCCGCTGCGGAACAGCGGCAGGCCGCACTCGCGGCAGCAGAAGACACCGGCCCGCTTCTCGCCCAGCAGGGTGCCGCAGAAGGGCGCCTCGGTGCCGTGCGCCAGCAGGACCCGCTTCTCCTCCGGCGAAAGGGCGTCCTCGAGCCGGGCGCGCTCCTCATCGGTCGGCGGGGTCAGGTCGTAGGTCTGGATGTCGGTCATGCGGAGGAAATAGGCATACGGACCCGCAGGTTCCAGTGCGGCCTCAGCGGACCGGATCGGGGGCGTCGGCCTCGTCGTCCTCGATGCGCCGCGCCTCGCCATCGCATTCCTTCGCATATTCGCCCAGCTGATCCAGCGCCATGGGATCGTCGGTGCCGGTCATCAGCCTGCGGGCCAGTTTCGCCTGCGATTTCAGATAGTCGGACCGGTCGCTCATATGTCGGCTAACCGACTCGGGCCGGGTCGCGTTCCAGCGGAGCCGCAAGGAAAAAGGCCGGGCGATCGCTCGCCCGGCCTCTTCATTTCGTCGGTTCGGGGCGGGTCAGCCGCCGAACAGGGCGCCGACCCAGGTGCGGACGGCGGCTTCGTCAGCCGGATTGCCGCGGTAGGTCAGGGCGGCCTCCGGCGTATAGGGCTGGCCGCTGGCGCGGGTGCGCGAGGTCCAGGCCTTGTGGCCGTAGCTGAGGTCCGAATAGTTCGACGGCAGGCGGGTCACGGTCGGCTCGATGAAGATCGTGTCGGTGGCCGTGGTCGTCCCGGCGATGCGGACGTTCGGCAGACGCGTCAGCAGGTCCAGCGTGTCCAGACAGCCGCCCGAGCAGCCGGCGTCCACCAGCACGATGACCGGGCCCTGCACCGGGTTGGCGGCGCCCGTGTCGGCCGCGACGGCGCGGCCCGGCAGGGTGAAGGTCGTCTGGCCGGCGGCCAGGGCCGCGTCGAAGGCGGCGACGATCTCGCGGGTCTGCTCGATCACCGGGGAGGCTTCGGCGACGAAGCGCGGGTCGGCTTCCATCCGGCCGAGGGTGGCGGCGTACCAGTCGCGGTTGCCCTGGGTGGCGCGGTAGGTGACCTCGCCGGCGGCCGGCTGGCGGCTGACGGTGAACTCCGGCGTCCAGATGCGGTTGGCCATGGCGTAGCCGCGGGCGGTCGAGGTGTAGGCCGAGCTGCCGGCGGCGCCGCGCAGATCCAGCACGAAGCCCTGCGGACCGCGGATCGCCTCGGCCTGGCTGGCCAGCTGGGCGTTGAAGGCGTCCCAGCCCGCGTCGTCGGCGAACGAGTGGACGTTCACCCAGGCGCGGCCGTTGACCGTCTCCACCGCCAGCGGCGTCGCGGTCGGCGTGTAGACGGTGGCGCGGTAGGCGGCTTCCAGATCGGCCGCCTCGACCGGCAGCGGCCGGATGTCATAGGCGCGGGCGCGGCGGTTGTTCACCGAGAACTCGCAGGTCGACGGCAGGCCGCCCACGAACGGGTTGTTGCGGTTCCACAGCAGGTACGGAGCCGACTGCACGCGGCCGGCCTCGGTGGTCAGATCGCCTTCCCAGCGGTCCAGCTTCTCCATCGAGTATTCGGCGATCGGGGTCAGGTTGCACGACACCACGGCCGCGCCCACAGGCGGCGCGCCGCGCGTCCCCGGCTTGACGTAGGTCACGACATATTTGCCGTCGCGCCAGCCGGTCGTGAAGCCCGGCCAGCTGGTGGCGAAGAACGGTCCGCGGCCCTCGAAGGTCGGACGCATCGAGATGTTGGAGTCGCGGAAGCCCGCGGCGTAGTAGCTCAGCAGATAGGCGTGGGCGTCGCCGCTGTTCACGCGGTTCACCATGCCCAGCGATTCCTGCAGACCCGTGTCGATCCAGCTGCGGAAGCTCTGGCTGGCGGGGTTCTGCACGGCGGCGGCCGGGTGGTTGGCGGCCAGCTGGTCATGCGCGGATTGCAGATCCTGGCGGGCCAGCTCCCGGAAATCCTGGGCGGAGGCGGCGCTGGCGCCCAGTACGAGGGCGGCGGCGGCGACGGCGGTCAGTAGGCGGGTCATCAACTGTCGGGCTCCGGGGTCCGATAAAAAGGCGAAAGCGTTAAAGCGTATCGGCGCAGGCCTTGCCAACCCCCGCCGGACGCTCCCGCCCGTTTACTCGCCGTCGATCGCGGCCTAATCGGGGCGTCATGTTCTCCAAGATCCTCATCGCGAACCGGGGCGAGATCGCCGTCCGCATCATCAAGACCTGCCGCCGCATGGGCATCGCCACGGTGCAGGTCTACTCGGACGCCGACGCCGGCTCCCTCGCCGTCGAGATGGCCGACGAGGCCGTCCACATCGGCCCCGCCCCGGCGGCCCAGTCCTATCTGCTGGCGGACCGGATCGTCGACGCGGTGCGACAGACCGGCGCACAGGCGGTCCACCCCGGATTCGGCTTCCTGTCCGAGAACGCCGGCTTCGCCCGCCGCCTGCGCGACGAGGGCATCGCCTTCATCGGCCCGAACCCCGAGGCGATCGACGCCATGGGCGACAAGATCACCTCCAAGAAATTCGCCGCCGAGGCCGGCGTCTCCACCGTGCCGGGCCACATGGGCCTGATCGACACGCCGGAAGAGGCCGTGAAGATCGCCGCCGGCATCGGCTACCCCGTCATGATCAAGGCCTCGGCCGGCGGCGGCGGCAAGGGCATCCGCGTCGCCCACTCCGACGCCGACATGGCCGAGGGCTTCGCCGCCGTGAAGGCCGAGGCCATGGCCGCCTTCGGCGACGACCGCGTCTTCCTCGAGAAATTCATCGTCGACCCGCGCCACATCGAGATCCAGGTGCTGGGCGACAAGCACGGCAACGTCGTCCACCTGTTCGAGCGCGAATGCTCGATCCAGCGCCGCAACCAGAAGGTCATTGAGGAGGCCCCCTCCCCCCTGCTGGACGAGGCGACCCGGATGGCCATGGGCGCCCAGGCCGTCGCCCTCGCCCAGGCCGTGAACTACGACTCCGCCGGCACGGTCGAGTTCGTCGCCGGTCAGGACAAGAGCTTCTACTTCCTGGAGATGAACACCCGCCTGCAGGTCGAACACCCGGTCACCGAGCTGATCACCGGCGTCGATCTGGTCGAGCAGATGATCCGCTCCGCCTGGGGCGAGCACCTGGCCTTCAAGCAATCCGACCTCAGCATCAACGGCTGGGCCATCGAGAGCCGCATCTACGCCGAGGACCCCTACCGCGGCTTCCTGCCCTCCATCGGCCGCCTCGTCCGCTACGAGCAGCCCGAGGAAGGCCCGCACGAGGACGGCTACACGGTCCGCAACGATTCCGGCGTCCGCGAGGGCGACGAGATCAGCATGTTCTACGACCCCATGATCGCCAAGCTGTGCTCATGGGCCCCCACCCGCGACGAGGCGCTGGACGGCATGGCCCGCGCGCTGGAGGACACCCATCTGGCCGGCCTCGGCCACAACGTCCCCTTCCTCGCCGCCGTCATGGACCAGCCCCGCTTCCGCAGCGGGAACATCGCCACCAGCTACATCAAGGACGAGTTCCCCGACGGCTTCCACGGCCTGGCCCCCTCTGAGCGCCAGACCCGTATCCTGATCGCCGCCGCCGTCGCCATGAACGAGATCGCCGCCGAACAGTCCGGCGACCCGTCCGACCGCACCGACTGGACCGTCCTGATCGACCGCCAGCCGCACGGCGTGTCGCTCTCATACGATGAAGACGAGGCCCTGCTTCTCGAAATCCTCCCCCTCGGGGGAGGGGGACCGCCGGCGCAGCCGGTGGTGGAGGGGGCCGCCGACGCGCACGCCGTCACCGCCCGCCTGACCGACATCGACTGGCGCCCCGGCCTGCCCCAGTTCCGCGCCACCCTCGACGGCGAGCCCTTCACCGCCGAGGTCGCCCGCGTCGCCGACGGCTTCTCCATCCGCCACCGCGCCGCCCGCGCCCGCGTCCGCGTCCTGACCCCGCGCATCGCCGAGCTCTACGCCCGCCTGCCCGAGAAACAGGCCGCCGACACCTCCAAACTGGTCCTCTCCCCCATGCCCGGCCTGGTCGTCGCCATCCCGGTCTCCGTGGGCCAGGAGGTCAAGACCGGCGAAACCGTCGCCATCATCGAGGCCATGAAGATGCAGAACATCCTCAAGGCCGAACGCGACGGCGTGGTGAAGGCCGTCAGCGCCAGGGCGGGTGACCCGGTCGCCGCGGACGATGTGCTGGTGGAGTTCGGGTGAGGCCCACGACCAGCGCTCTTCTCCCCTTGCAGGACAAGGTGGCCCGCAGGGCCGGATGAGGGGGCTGCCCAAGGTTCAGCGGGCCGCGTCAGCCCCAGCCGGCCGCTCCGCCGTCCAGAGGAACAGGAAGCTCCTGTGCTCCGCCCACGTCTGACCCTCGACCCTGTCGCCGTCCAGACAGGCCGTCGTGTGATAGGGGCCGACGCCGTCGGTCGTCCGGAACGAAACGCAGAGACGCCCCCTCGACGCCGTCCACCGCCCGCCCTCGATCTCGCTGTCGTAGAAGTCGCCCGCCAGCCGCCCGTCGGACTGAAGGTCCAGAGTCATCGACTTGATGTAGGGCTCGTCCGCCCGCGCGGACAAATCCACCGACCAGGCTCCGCGCAGCGCCTCGGGCAGTGGCGACGAAAGCTGGAGGACCAGCGCGAGCAACACAGCGGATCCGGACATGAAGCCTCCTGACTGAATGGCCGCCGGGGTGACGCGCGGCGGGTCGACAAACACCGTTACGCGCAGCGCCGGTCTCTGGATCGTGCCCGTCCGCTATAGACGATGGCCGAACCACCGCTCTCCCATCCCCACGCTCGCCTTGGCGAGATCAGCGAAGGCGGGGTGGAGGCCCGCCTCTGGACTCACACCCATCTCGCCCTCGGCCCCTCCCCCGTCCGCGCCACCAGCAAATCCGTCACCGCCCAGACCAGCGCGTCCGCGCGGTCCAGCGAGCCTTCGTCCTCCGCGCCCATGGCCATCAGTTCCTCCTCCAGTTCGGGGACGGGGACGGCGTGGCGGATGCGGCCCTGTTCGTAGAGGGCGGCGACGGGTTCGGCGCGCAGGGCCTTGCCGCGGGTGGCGCGCACCGACCGCAGCGGCAGGGTCACGCCGGCGGCCTTCAGCACCGACTTGACCATGTCGCCGCCCTGATTGACCTCGGCCACAAGGGCGTGGGCGCCGACCTCGGCCGCCAGATCCCGCGCCCGCCGCGCCCACCCCTCCGGCGACAGCCCCCGCGCCGACCGGTCCGCCAGCACCACCGCCTCGCGGATGCCGTCCGCCCGGAGGCGCGCGCCCACGGCGACGATCCCGCAGGCGTCGCCGGTCGCCGTGGCCGGCGGGTCGATGGCGACGACGATGCGGTGGAA
>JBQVQW010000026.1:0-36225 GCA_052441165.1 Caulobacteraceae bacterium
CGAACAGGTCGCAACGGGCGTGGGCGGCGACCACGAAGGCGCGTTCGTAATAGGTCTGCGCCGGGTCCGCGAACGCAGTCGCCGGCGCCAGCAGCGCGGCGGCCGCGAGCATCGCGGCTTGGGTCCTCGGGGCGTTCTGCCGTATCTTCATGGGCCGCACCCTACGCATGATGCGTTCCGGTCCGGTTTCCGAGCAGGGTTATCGATTTGCTACTGTCGAGCGACGTGTGGGTGGCCGCACTGATCCG
Source organism: Caulobacteraceae bacterium (assembly GCA_052441165.1). Classification (GTDB taxonomy): domain Bacteria; phylum Pseudomonadota; class Alphaproteobacteria; order Caulobacterales; family Caulobacteraceae; genus Brevundimonas. The sequence continues at coordinate 249 of JBQVQW010000026.1, forward strand.
CCGCGCCGAGATCGGCGGGGCCTTCGCCACGGTCGCGCGCAAGGGGGACGCGCGCGCGGGCACAGTCATCGTCAAGGTGTTCGACACGGCACAGCGCCGCGCCAGACTCTATAGTGAAGCTTTCGGCCCAGACGGCGAGCGCCTCTGGATGCAGCCGGTCGAGAGCGAGTTCGAGACCGAACTCGACGACTATCTCCAGCGCCAGATCCGCTACGACCCCGACCTCTGGATCGTCGAGATCGAGGACCGCGAGGGCCGCCATTTCATCACGGAGAAGGTGGCGAACGCATCGTCGTGAGCGACCCGTTAACGCCGCCGTCGCCAGTGCGAAATCCTTAACTGCGTTCGCACACGGAACCTCAAGCCGGGGCGCCTATGGTCACACGTAACGGGCCGCAATGAGCCCGGCGATGGTGGGTGTTCCCGATGCTGTTTCTTCTGAACGACGTTGTGTTCGATCTGGACGAGGCCTGCCCGGTCACGCCCGGCGACGCGCGCCGTTTCGAGAAGCTGAGCCTCGACTACGTGCTGGAGCTGGGTTGCGAGATGTTCTCCGAAGACCCCCTGCTGCACCTCAATGATCCGCAGCGCGCGCGCCGTCTGGCCTGGCTGATCCATGACCGCTCGCCCGACGTGAACGCCGCCCTGTTCGCGGCTCCGGCCCTCGGGTGCGATCCTGATCTTGTGGAGCCGCAGTTCTGCGCCCTCCCCGACATGGTCATGCGCCAGCTGAAGACCCGCGCCTCGAAGGGCAAGCTGGACGCCGTCGCTGCCGACAAGGCGGTGTGGATGCGCCTCGCGGCGTGACGCTGCGACGCTTGTAACGCCTCGGTCATGCCCGCTAGGGTGGCGCCCTGAGTGGGGAGTCCCGGGGGCCATGCGTTTTTCCATCCTTCTGAAAGCGGCCGCGATGCTGGCCGCCAGCCTGTCGCTGTTTGTCGCGCTGCCTGCGAGAGCGGACTGGCTCCGCGCCGAGACGGCGCATTTCATCGTTTATGGCGACGTGCCCGAGCGCGAGCTGAGGGCCTACGCCGAGCGCGCCGAACGGTTCGACGGCCTGTTGCGCGCCTACTATCCGATCCGGGTGGACCACGAAATTCCGAAGCTTGAAATCTTCCTCGCCAATGGTCGCCGGGACATGGAGCGCGCCTGGCCGGGCATCGGCGGCAATATCGCCGGCTGGTACTCGCCCAACTCGAACCGGATCTACAGCGTCGTCGACCTGCGCTCGGACAACGGCAACTCGACCCTGTTCCACGAGTACGCTCACCACTTCATGTTCCAGATGCCCGCCGGCGCCCGTCCGGCCTGGTTCGTCGAAGGCTTTGCCGAATACTATTCGATGGTCGAGATCCGCCCGGATCGGATCCGCTTCGGCCTCGACAATCCAGGCCGGATGAACTCCCTGACCATCGGCGCGAACTCCTGGGCCCCCATGGCGGACGTTCTCACCTGGCGGATCAGCCCGTCGGGCCGATATCAGGGGTATTCCTACTACGCGCAATCGTGGGCCATGACGCACTATTTCATGAGCACGCCCGAGCGGACCCGCATGCTTGCGGACTATCTCGCCCGGGTCGCGCGGGGCGAGGAGTCCGTGGCCGCCATGCAGACCGCGACCGGCCGCACCCCGGACCAGCTGCAGAACGACGTGCGCCGCTATATGAGCGGGTCGATCACCTTCTATACGCCGCAGATCGACATCCCCATTCCGGAAGTGGCCATCACCCGGATGAGCCCGGCCGAGGCGGCGCTGGCCTGGTACCAGCTGCGTCTGGACACGACGCGGGTGATCGAAACCAACGACGACGACGAAGACCTCGAAGGCAAGTCCGAAGCGGAGCGCACCCGGATTCTGCGCGACCGCGAGGAGGCCCGGGAGAACCGGGCCCGCCTGATCACGGACTCGCTGGCCGCCGCCGCCCGCTTCCCGGACGACCGGACGGCCCTTCTGGTGACCGCCAAGGCGCAGCGGGTTCAGGGCGATCCGGCGGCCGCGCTGGAAACCCTGCAGCCCCTGCTGTCGGATTCCTCGACCGACGCCGAAGCCCTGCGCGTCGCGGCCTTTGCCCTGATGGACCAGACCCGGGCCGAGGGAGCCGACGGGATGGCCCTGCGTCGCCGCGCCATGGGCTATTTCGCCCGTTCGATGGACGCGGAGCCGCTGAACTTCCAGACCTACCTCGGCCTGAACGACACCCGACGGGGGCAGGCCCGATACCCGACCGACAACGACATCTCCACGCTCGAGGTCGCGTCGAACCTCGCGCCGCAGTCGTTCGAATCAAGGATGCGTCTGGCCGAAGCCTATATGTCGCGCGGAATGAACGGCGAGGCGATCATGGTGCTGCAGCCGGTCGCCAACAGCCCTCACGCGACCGGTTACAAGCGGCGCGCACGGGCGATGATCGCCACAGCAAGCGGTCAGACAGTCGTCGTCGATGAAGCCGCGCCCGAGGACGAGGGCGCGGACACGGCGACGCCTGCAGATTGACGCCTCAGACCAGGGCGTTGAAGACGATGTGAACCACGGTCGCGCCCAGCGCGATCACGCCGAACCCGGCGAGCAGGCAGATCGCCGGGTGCGGCCCGTCGCGGGTCGGAGGAGGTTCATGCAGGGGCTGCGTCGTCATCGGGCCATTCCTTCGTTTCCAAGGGCGGCGTCCGATTGCGTGACCGGAACGTCTCGCCTCGCCGGACAGTGAACTCCGATATCCCTGCATTGCCAAGGGTCATTCATTTCAGGTGATGGGCCGGACGCCCGGCGAACCTCGTCACGGGTGACTTTCGACGCCGTCCGCGCTAGGTCGCGCGGCTCCAAGGAACGTCCATGTCCAAATTGACCGTCGAACAGGAGGCCCTGCGCCGCAGGACCTTCGCCATCATCGCCCACCCCGACGCGGGCAAGACGACGCTGACCGAGCATATCCTGCTGGCCGGCGGCGCGATCCGCGCGGCCGGCGCCGTGCGGGCGCGCGGCGAGAACCGCCGCACCCGTTCGGACTGGATGAAGATCGAGAAGGAGCGCGGCATCTCCGTTTCCGCCTCGGTCATGACGTTCGAGCACGACGGCAAGATGTTCAACCTGCTGGACACGCCGGGCCACGAGGACTTCTCGGAAGACACCTACCGGACGCTGACCGCCGCCGACTGCGCCATCATGGTGCTGGACGCTGCCAAGGGCATCGAGCCGCAGACGCTGAAGCTGTTCGAGGTGTGCCGCCTGCGCGACATCCCGATCATCACCTTCATCAACAAGCTGGATCGCGAGGCGCAGGACCCGATGGCCCTGCTGGACGACATCGCCTCGCGCCTGCAGCTGGACCCCTCACCGGTGTGGTGGCCCGCCGAAAGCGGCAACCGCCTGCGCGGCATGGCCGAGGTCGGCACCGGTCGCTTCCAGCCCTATGTCCGCAAGGTGGCCGGCTCGGACGAGGATCCGGACCATCCCCCGGCCCTGCCACTGTCCGACGCCGCCGCCTTCTTCGAGGGCAACGAGCAGTCCGACCTGGCCGATGCGCTTGAGCTGGTCGAGGCAGGCTACAAGCCGTTCGACCGACAGGCCTTCCTTGAGGGCCACATGACGCCGGTTCTGTGGGGTTCGGCCCTGCGCCACTTCGGCATCGACGAACTGCTGAAGGCGATCGGCGAATGGGCCCCGCCCCCCAAGGTCATGAAAGCGCGCAGGGAAGCTCCGCCCGAGACCCGCAACGCGCCGGCTCCGGTCGAAACCGAGGTCGAGCCCGGATCGGCCGAGGTCACCGGTTTCGTCTTCAAGGTCCAGGCCAACATGGACCCCAACCACCGCGACCGCATCGCCATGTTCCGCATGGCCTCGGGCAGCTTCAGGCGCGGCATGAAGCTGAAGGTCCAGAACACCGGCAAGTCGCTGTCGGTGAACGCCCCCATCATGTTCTTCGCCTCGGATCGCGAACTGGCCGACGACGCCTTCGCTGGCGACGTGATCGGCATCCCGAACCACGGCGTGCTTCGCGTCGGCGACAGCCTGTCGGAGAGCGGGATGATCCGTTTCGCCGGCCTGCCCAACTTCGCCCCGGAAATCCTGCAGCGCGTGCGGGTCAAAGACCCGCTGAAGGCCAAGCATCTGAAGAAGGCGCTGGAAGGCCTCGCCGAGGAGGGCGTGACGCAGTTGTTCCGCCCCGAGCTTGGCAGCGACTTCATCGTCGGCGCCGTCGGCCAGCTTCAGTTCGAGGTCATGGCGGATCGTCTGGGCGAGGAATACGGGCTGGACGTCATCTTCGAGCCCAGCCCCTACGCCGAAGCGCGCTGGATCGGCGGCGCCAAGGCCGACGTCGAGGACTTCATGGGCAAATACCGTCCCCAGATGGCTACGGACATCGACAGCGACCCGGTCTTCCTCGCCAAGTCTGGCTGGGAGACGGGCTATGTCGGCGAACGCTTCCCGAAGGTGACGTTCACGAAGACGAAGGAACGCGGCTGACGGTCAGCGCCGCAGGCGCCTTCAGGGTGAACATCGGCAGGAAGATCTGCAGCAGCGGGCCGCTGGTCAGCACGAAAATGATGGTGCCCAGCCCCACGGTCCCGCCCATGAGCCAGCCGAGCGCCAGCACCGTGGCCTCGACCCCGGTGCGGATCCAGCGGATCTGCCATCCCGTCACCCGCAGCAGCCCCGTGGTGATGCCGTCGCGCGGCCCCGGTCCAAGCCCTGCGCCGATGTAGGCGCCGGTCGCGACCGCATTGAGCGCTAGTGCCGCGGCCAGACACAGGCCCTGCAACCAGAGACCGTCGAGCGGCGGCAGGAAAAGCAGGCAGATGTCGGCCGAGGTCCCGATCATGAACACGTTGGCGATCGTGCCGATGCCCGGCTTCTGGCGCAGTGGGATCCAGATCAGAAGGACCAGCAGGCCCACGCCGTTGACGATCGTGCCGAGACTCAGCCCCGTCACGTCCGAAAGCCCCTGATGGAAGACGCTCCACGGGTTCAGTCCGAGGTCGGCCCGCACCATGAGAGCGATCGAGAGCCCATACAGAAAAAGGCCGAGGAAGAGCTGGGCGAGGCGACGGATCATCATGCACTGACCCTAACCAAACCGGCCTTGCTTTACAGGGCCACTTTCTTGATGCTGGACCTATGTCCGGAGCCGTCGTCAATCCGCTCGTCCTCGCGAAACATCTCCAGGCCGGTGCGGACAGCGGCTCCGGCCAGGCTGCCTACCGCAGTCTGGCGGAGGGCCTGAAGCGCCTCATCCTCGACGGGCGACTGCCGCTGGAAGCCCGGCTGCCGGGCGAACGGCGACTTGCGGAAACGCTCGGCCACAGCCGGATCACCGTCACGGCGGCGCTGGATCGCCTTCGCGCGGACGGGTTTGTCGTCAGCCGGGTCGGCTCCGGCAGCTACACAGCCCTTCCCTCGGGACCAGCGGGTCGCCGCGATCCGATGCATCACCGCGAGGCTGCGGGCGTCATCGACATGGCGACGGCGGTCATGCCGGCCAGCGAACATGTCCATGCCGCCTATGCGGAAGCGCTGGCCTCCCTTCCCCTGCACCTCCCCGGCCACGGTTACAGCCCCGTCGGGCTGGAGGCCCTGCGCGCCTCGGTCGCCGCTCATTACAAGGCAGGAGGACTGGCGACGTCGCCGGAACAGATCGTTGTCGCCGCCGGCGCCCAGAACGCCTTCGCGCTGTTGTTGCGCGCCCTCTGTCGGCCCGGCGACGCCGTGGTGATCGATCACCCCACCTTCCACCACGCGATCGACGCGATCGTCAGGGCCGGTCTGCGCCCGGTTCCCGTCGCCTTGCCGCAGGAGGGATGGGACATAGAGGCGCTGACCGCGACCATCAGCCGAACGCGCCCCCGCCTGATCTATCTTGTCGGCGCCCACCATAATCCGACCGGCCGGGTGATGACCGCCGGGACGGAAGCCGCTGTTGCAGCCTGTGCCCGAAGGGTCGGCGCCACGCTGGTGTTCGACGATACCTTGAGAGAGCTCTGGTTCGACACGCCGCCGCCTCGGCCCCGTGACCTCGGCGACCACGTGGTTCGTCTTGGTTCGATCAGCAAAAGCTGGTGGGGCGGCCTTCGCATCGGCTGGATCAGGGCGGCCGGGCCCGTCGTCGATCTGGTCGTGCGCAGTCGGGCCTCGCTGGGCCTGGGGGCGCCCATCATCGAACAGCTTGCGGCGGCTGCGCTGCTGGCCGAGGGCGACGAGCCGCTCGCGATCCGGCGCGCGACCCTGTCACGGCAGGAAGCACATCTCCGCGAAGCCCTGGCTGTCGCACTGCCGGAATGGGAGGTGCGACGACCGCCTGGCGGACTGTCACTCTGGGTAGGGCTCCCGAAGCCGCTGAGCGAGCGGCTCGTCGAGGCTGCCGAGCCGCTGGGCGTTCGCATCGTTCCAGGTTCGCGTTTCGGCGTCGACGGGGCGTTCCAGCGCTTCGTCCGCCTTCCTTTCACCCTGCCGGAAGCCGACCTCCAACAGGCGGTTGACCGCCTCGCCCGCGCCTGGGCCGGTCTGGGCGAGCGACCGATGAAACAGACCCGACGGGATCACCGGCCGGTTCTCTAGGGTGCGACACCGGGCGCCGCCTCGAATGACAACCAGCGCTGGACTTGGCGTCACAATCAGAGGCTATGCTTCCCTGCCAGGCAGGAGTTCCGGAGTTGCCGTCAGTGATCAGTCGCTTCCTGCTCGCATTGCTTGCAGTCGCCCTCGTTCCGACCCCGGCGCTGGCGGACTGGCGCCGGGCCGAGACCACTCACTTCGTCGTCTACAGCAACGGCTCGGAGCGCGGACTGCGGGATTATGCGGTCAAGCTGGAGCGCTTTGACGCTCTTCTGCGCATCCTGAACGCCGGAATGGAGCCGCCGACCGGGGTGCGGAAGCTGCCGGTCTACCTGGTCGACAACCGGCGGGAATTGCAGACGATCCAGCCCGGGCTGGCCGACAGCGTGGCCGGCTTCTATCGCGCCAGCCCGCGGGACATCCGGGCGGTGCTCGTCCGGGGCGAGAGCGACGACGTGCTGCTGCACGAATACGTCCATCATTTCATGTCCCACAACTCGCCCGGCAGCTATCCGGGCTGGTTCCGCGAGGGCTATGCCGAGTACTTCATGACGGCCACGGTTGACGGCCGTGGCAATGCGACGTTCGGCTTCCCCAACATGGGCCGGCTGCGAACCCTGCAGCAGCAGCGCTGGATGCCGCTGGAACAACTGTTGTCGGCCACCCCCAATGCGCTGGAGCGGCGGGGGCAGCGCTGGTCCTTCTATGCCCAGTCCTGGCTGCTGACCCACTATCTGCTGTCGGATCCCGACCGGATGCGAGGACTCAACGCCTATCTGCTGGCGCGGCGACGCCCGGGGGCGGACCCCGTCACAACGCTGACCGACGCGCTGGGCACGACGCCGGAGGCGCTGACGCGCGACCTGCGCACCTACATGGGTCGGCTGCGATATGCCGAGCTCACCGTCCCCGCGCTTGACCCCGCGGTCGAGGTCACCCGACTGCCCGACAGCGCCGATGACCTGATGCTGGTCGGGCTGGATGTTCTTGACGGCGCGCCCGATGACAAGGGTCCCGAACTCCTCTCGCAGGTGCGATCCGCGGCCTCCCGCCATCCGGACGACCCCTTCGCCCAGACGGTTCTGGGTCAGGCCGAGATCGCCTGGGGCGACGCCGCAGCCGGCGACGCCGCCCTCGCGGCGGCTCTCACCACAGATCCCGACTGGGTCGAGGCTCTGCTGGCCTCGGCGCACCGGCACATTTCCGCCGGCGACGAGATGGACGATCCTGCCGCCCGGATCACCCGGTACCGACAGGCGCAGGAGTTGCTGGCCCGCGCCCACCGCGCGGATCCGACGGACTATCGTGTGCTGGGAACCCTGGCGCGCATCCGGAAATCCGCCGAGGACTATCCCACGCCCAATGACCTCGAAACCCTTCGCACCGCCGTCTTCCACGCCCCGCAGGTGACCTATCTCCGGGGCGAGGCCGCAGACGCCATGATCGCCGTGGGCGAGGACGCAGAGGCGCTCTACTACCTGCTCCCGATCGCCAACGATCCGCACGGCGGCGCATTGGCCGAACGAGCGCAGGAACGGATCGACGCGATCCTCGCGCGCCGCGCCTCTGCGGCGTCGGCCTCCGGCACGGCCCAGCCGTCAGACTGACGAGCAGCGCGGGCAGGGTCTTCCTTCTGTCACGTCCGCATGGTTCTCTGCGACTCGACGAAACGGCGCGGGGGCGTGCCGCGGAGGTTCCGATGTTTGCGACGGCCGGACTGGCCTTGCTGATTTTCACCGGCGCGCAGGCCGCGCCGGTCAGGGCCCTTGCCTACGATGAGGTCGTGCGCTGTGCCGGCCTCACCTCGGCGGCGTCCGAGCTGGAGGGTGGCGAAAGCCCCGAAGGCCGCTCGCTCTATGACGCAACCCTCTACTGGTCGCTCACCGCCATCCAGGCGTCACAGACCGCAGGTCGAGCTCCGGCTGCCGCTGAAGCCGACCAGACCCGTGCCCGTATCCGCGCCGTCCGCGAGCTCACAGCGGATGACGCCGAAGCTCGCGCGGCGCTTCAGGCGTGCCGCGCCCGCACCCCCCGCCTGGGCTGATCTTTCTCCCACCGAGACCGTATCGAACCACCCGAGCGGCGCTGCGTTTGCTTGGGGACGTTCCGGTGACCCGCCGTCCGTCCCGAACCGGGACGTTGGAGAAGCGTGCATGTTCGAGTTCGGCCGCGACCTGAGAAAGCTGTTCGACAAGGCGCGCGAGAGCGAGGATCTCGGCTGGCTGGAGTTGATCGGCGCGACTCTCGTGGCCAGCGAAGCGCGTCGCGAGGCCATCGACGCCGGTCGCGTCTCCTGCGCACGCCCGTTCGACGCCTGGTTGCGCGCCTCCGCCCTGTGGCGGGAGCACGCCCGCCGCACGGGTTCGCTTGGCAGCCTCGACCACGCTGTCGCCTGCGCCTCGGACGCCGCGCGCCACACTGCGACCCGGGATCAGACCGCCGCTGTCATGATCGAATCCTGTGCCATCCATCTTCTGCGATTTGATCTTTTCGGCGGGCCTCAGGAGCTTGAAGTCGCCCTTTCGGATCTGCTCGGTCTGCCGGCGGAGCGAACGACAACGCGAGCCATGGCGGCCGCCGTGCATGCCCGGCTGATGGCGCGTCGCGCCACCCTGTCCAGCGAGGCTTCCCATTTGCTCGACGCCTCGGCCTTGCTTGACGCGGCCCTGCATGAGGCCCGCAGCTTGCCGCCGGTGCTGGTCGACGAGCTTCGGCTGGACCGGGCGGGGCTTTCGCTGGAGGCCGGGGTCAGCCGACGGGACGCCCGCCTTCTGGATCAGGCCGGCCGGGACCTGCGCGCGCTGGTCGAAAGCGCCTCGCCCGATTACCGCCCCCTGACCCGCGCGCGCGCGCTGGCCTTGGCGGGAGCCGGCATGGCGGCGCTGGCCGCCCTGGCCAGCGACGACGCCGCGCTCGCCCAGGGGCGTGGGCTGTTCGAGGCCGCCGCCGACCAGTTCACGCCGGATCACAGTCCGCTGGACTGGGTCGCGGTCCAGCTGGCCCGCCCGGATGAGGACACACCGCTGCTGACGCTCGCCGAGGCCGAGGGCCTGTCCGCCGAGCCGGGTCTGGTGCTGGGTGCGCTGGTGCGGGAACGCCGGATGACGGCCGAGGCGTCTCTGGCCGAGACCATGGGCGACGTGCAGGCCATAGCCGGACTGGAAGCCAACATCCGGCATCGTCTGGAGAACCGACCCAACGTCCAGCCGCTGGCCTGGGCCGCCGACCAGATCGGCATGGCGCAGGTGGCCTGCGCCCGCGCGCGCCTGTCAGGCGCCGCGACGGACTCTGTCGGCATGATCCTGTGCGAGGCGATGGAAACCGCCCGCGAGATGGGCGTGCCGACACTGGCCCGGCGGGCCGAACGCGTGTTTCCGGCGTTGGCTGGCGTCTAGCCTCCTCTTCGTGATTTGTGATGCGTGCCGGGCTGCGTCCGGCTGCCCGGGTTCGCTCTAGCCGCCCATCGCCACGAAGGGGCCGTTCAGGTAGGCGGGCTTGCCGTATCGCAGGCGCTGCCCGTCCTCGCCCATGACCCGACCACCGGCCGCTTCCAGAACCGCCTGACCGGCGGCCGTGTCCCATTCCGAAGTCGGCCCTGTGCGCGGATAGGCGTCGAACCGCCCCTCGGCGATCAGGCAGAATTTCAGCGACGAGTCCGTGCCCTGCCACTGGCCGCAGCCGTAGCGGGTGGCCAGACGCGCCGCCTCGTCATCGCTCATGCTATGGCTCAGCAGGGCGATCGGCGAGGCCGGTCGCTCGCGGACCTGGATGGCCTGCCACGCCTCGCCGAAGCGACGACGGAAGGCTCCGCCGCCACCCGGTCCGCTGCGCCAGGTCTGCTGCGTCGCCGGTGCCGTCACCACGCCCGCGACCGGCGCGTCGCCGTGGATCAGGGCGATGTTGACGGTGTAGCTCTCGCGGCCCTCGATAAACCCGCGCGTGCCGTCCAGCGGATCGATCAGCCAGTACCACTGGCCCAGCGATGCCGGAGCCTCGCCGGCAGCGACCTGCTCCTCGGCCACCGCCTGCACTTCAGGATAGCGATCCGCCAGGCGCTCGAGGATCAGGGCCTCGGCCTCGCGGTCGGCCCGGGTCACCGGGCTGGCGTCCGCCTTCGCCTCGGCCACCACGCCCGAGCGCCAGTAGGGCAGGATCACGCGCGCCGCCTCCTCGGCGATGTCGGCGAGCGCCTCGGCGAGGGCTCCGGAGGCGAGGTCGGCGGTCAGGCGGTCAGTCATGCCGCTCCGATAGAGCATCCCGGCGGTTTGAAGAAACGGCAAATCAGGGCAGCGTCCGGCCTGACCCTATCCGCTGTTCCCGAGTGCCATGACCGACGCCGCGACGACCTCCGCCCTGCCTGACGGACAGGCCCTCGCCACCCTCGTGGCCGGCAAGCTGTGCCATGACTTCATCAGCCCGGCGGGCGCGATCAGCTCGGGCCTGGACCTGCTGAAAGACCCGTCGGCGCAGGACATGCGCGATGACGCCATGGGCCTGATCGAACAGAGCGCGAAGAAGATGGTCGCCCTGGTCAATTTCGCGCGTGTGGCCTTCGGTGCAGCTACCTCCTCCGAGCGATTCTCGGCGGCCGAGCTGGGCGAACTGGTCTCCGGACTGACCGAGGGCGGCCGCGCGACGCTGGACTGGCAGGTCGCAGAGCGCAGCTTCTCCAAGCCCCAGGCCCGCGCGCTGGTGAACCTCGCCTACCTGACCGTCGCCGCCCTGCCGTCCGGCGGAACCGCGACCATCGACGTGCGCGAGGATGGCGACACCGTGACTCTTGAGGGCAGGGCCGAAGGCAATCGCGCCCGGCTCAAGGGCGAGGCGATCGCCGGGCTCGCAGGTCAGCCGCTGCCGGAAGGCCTGCCGGGTCAGTGGATCCAGCCCTACTGGCTCTGGCTGACCGCGCACGATGCGGGCGGCGAGCTGGTGACCACGGCCGAGGAAGGTCGCGTGACCCTGTCGGCCCGGATGCCTAACTGAGGTTTAAGGCGCTTTCCCAAGGACTCGTTAACCGGGTCCGGGCGAGTATCAGAGACGGGATCACGGGGCGGAATCGTGGTCTTTCGTATTCCGGGACCAGCCTTTGACCCCCAGAACCTGCCTGATTGTCGACGACAGCCGGATCATCCGGAAGGTCGCGCGGCGCATCGTCGAATCGCTCGGCTTCGAGGTCGACGAGGCCGCGGACGGCGCAGAGGCCCTGGCCTTCTGCGCCGGCGTCATGCCCGAGGTCATCCTGCTGGACTGGTCGATGCCCGTCATGGACGGCATGACCTTTCTTCGACGCCTGCGCACCCTGCCCGGCGGGTCCGGCCCCAAGGTCCTGTTCTGCACCATCGAGACCCGCGCAGAGCGCATCGCCGAAGCGCTGTCGGCGGGCGCCGACGACTATGTGATGAAGCCGTTCGACGGCGAGATCCTCACCTCCAAATTCGCTGAAGTGGGGGCCGTCTGACCCTCATGACGCCGGAGGACTTCGATCGTCTGCAGTCTCTGCTGGCCTCGCGTGCGGGGTTCAGGCTGACGCGCGACCGGATGAAACTGGCCGAACATCGCCTTGGCCCCGTGGCCCGGCGCGAGGGGTTCGACAGCGTCGGGGCCATGCTGACGGCCCTGTGGTCCAAACCCGTCGCGACCCTGGGCTGGAGCGTGATCGAGGCCCTGCTGAACACCGAAACCTGGTTCCGGCGCGATCGCCCGACCTTCGACACGCTTGGCATGGAGCTGCTGCCGGCCCTGATCCGGGCGCGCGGCGACCAGCCTGTCCGCATCTGGTCCGCGGGCTGTTCTACGGGTCAGGAAGCCTTTTCCATCGCCATGGCGGCGCTGGACGCCGGAGCCCGGGTCGAGATCGTCGCCTCCGATCTGTCCCAGCGCGTGCTGGAGAAGGCCCGCACCGGCGCCTACACCGGCTTCGAGATCCAGCGTGGACTGAAGGCCGAAACCATGCTGCGCTGGTTCGAGCAGACGGACGACGCCTGGGTCGCAAGGCCGGAGCTGCGCTCCGCCGTGCATTTCGCCCGCGCCAATCTGCTGGATCCGCCGACGGATGACATCCGCTTCGACGTTATCTTTTGCCGCAACGTCCTCAGCGACATGGACGCGCAGCCTCGGGGCCAAGCTCTCGACAACCTCGAGCGGCGGCTGGTCGACGACGGCGTCCTCTTCCTTGGGGCCGACGAGCGGGTTGAAGGCGACAGCGTCGCCTTCCGCGCGGTCGCGGGCCGCAAGGGCCTGTTTGTGAAATCCCCTACGGCCTTGCGTCGCGCCGCCTGATCCCTCTTCGCGCATCTCAGGAAATGGCCTAGCGTTCCGGCCGGACACTTGGGGAAGGGTGCACCATGCGGCTCGTCTGGCTGACCGGATCTCTGGCGCTCGCCCTGCTGATCGCGGTTCTGACGCTACAGGTTCCGCGCCCCTCTCCTGCAGGCGCCGGCGCGACTGACTTCTCCGCCGCCCGCGCCATGATCGATATTCGCGAGATCGCGCAACGGCCCCATCCTGTCGGCTCTGCGGATCATGCGCGGGTTCGGGCCCTGCTGCTGCAGAGGATGCAGGCGCTGGGACTTCAGACCTCGACCCAGACCGGCCCGCTTTCGCGCGGAGCCATCCGGACGCTCGAGCGGGCGGGCGGCGATCCTGCGGCGGCGAACTACACCGCCACCAACCTGATCGGCGTCCTGCCCGGCCGCAACCCTGCCCTTCCCGCCGTCGCCCTGATGGCTCACTACGACACCGTGCCCGACTCCGCCGGCGCCGCGGACGACACGACAGGCGTGGCCGCGATCCTCGAGACCGTGCGTGCGATCCGGGCGCGCGGCCCGGCCGACCGGACGCTGGTCGTCCTGCTGACCGACGCCGAGGAGATCGGCCTGGACGGCGCCCGCGTCTTCTGGGGCGGCCACCCCCTGCGCGATCGCATCGGTGCGGTGGTCAATCTCGAGGCCCGCGGCGGCGGCGGACGCGCCATGATGTTCGAGACCGGCCGGGGCAATGCGGAAACCATCACCCTGTTCGGCCGCTCGGCCGTGCGCGCCGAGGGCGGCATCACGTCCAACTCGCTGGCGGTGTTCGTTTATGAGTTGATGCCGAACGGCACCGACTTCACCATTCCCAAGGACCGTGGCGTCCAGGGCGTGAACCTCGCCTTCATCGGCCGGCCCGAGCAGTACCATGCCGAGGTCTCCACACCCGACGCGCTGGATCAGGGCAGCGTCCAGCACATCGGCGCACAGGCGCTTGAGACCGCCGACGCCCTGTTGCGCGCCGAAGCCTTGCCCGCCCGGACCTCCAACGTCGTTTATGCCGATGTCTTCGGCCGCTTTGTGCTCAGCCATGCGCCGGCGACCGGCTGGCTCCTGCTTCTCGGTTCCGTCGCCCTGCTTTCGGCCGCCGCCTGGCGCGCGCGGGGCCGGGCGGGCCTGACCTTCGCCGAAGCCGGACGCGGGGCCGTGGACGGCCTGTGGTTCCTCTCATCGGGTCTGGTCGTGACCCACTTCGTCCGCCTGCTGGGCGGCCCCCTGTCCGAGCGCGCCGAGAGCGCCGATGCCTACTACGTTTTGCTGGCGCGTCTGCCTTGGCTTGAGGCCGGAGCGGTCCTTTCCCTCCTTGCCCTCGTCCTCGCCCTGCTGGGCGGGCGGACGCGACCGGATCGCCGCGTGTCGACCGGCGCGGTCGCCGCGGTCGCCGTCGCCTCCACCGTTCTGGGCGGCTTCAATCCTGTGATGCTGGGCGCAGCGGTCCTCTCCATCAGCCTGTCGTGGTTCCCGAACCTGTCGGCGCGCTCGACCTGGGGGGGATGGACCGGCGTGATCGCCCTGATCCTCGTGCTCGGCTTCGGCGCGCAGGCCGCGGCGCCGGAGACCGCCTTCCTGTTCGTCTGGCCGGCGCTGCTGGCGACGCTGGTGGCGGCCGTCGTCGCCTTCGTCGATCCCGGCCTGACCCGCCCGGCGGCCCTCGCCCCCATCGCCGTCGCTGCCGTCCTGGGCATCGGCTGGCTGATCGGCCTGGGCCACCCGGTCTTCCTCGGCATCGGCATGGACCTGCCGGGCGTTCTGGTCCTGCTGGCGCTTGTCGGCCTGATGTTCCTGCGCCCGTTCAGCCCCGAGACATCGGCGCAACGCCCCTTCCTGATGGCAGGTCTGGCGGTGCTGGCGTTGAGCGCGGGCGTGTCGGGTTACGCCCGTATCGCGGAGCCGATGCCGGCGGCGGTCGAGGCCCCCGCCGGCGACTGACGCCTCAGCCCTGGGCGCTGCGCACCGTCTGGACGATGGCGGCGTTGTAGCTGCGGAAGGCGTCGCGAACCAGGCCCTCCCAGACGGGGACGTTGATCATCACCGCATCGCCGCGGGCGCGCTGGATGGCGCGATAGCTGTCGTCGATATGGTCCGAGAAGCTGGGGCCGGCGCGGACGGCCGCGCCGCCCTGAACCACGCTGGCGAACGGGGTCGGCGACCAGACGTTGTCCCGCACATTGAAGCCGCCCGGCGTGCCCATGCCCATGTTGGCCGGCTTCTGGCTCGCCACGCGGGACTCCATCAGGACGCCGAAGGCGACATTGCCGTCGACCGAGGCGGTGTTGCCGAACAGGCCCGGCCGGCGCGCGTCCATGCGGGCGAAGTCCAGCACCAGCGACGGGGCGATGGCGACATTGCCGGTCAGTTGCGGCTGACGGTTCAACGGGCTCAGCGCATGGATGGCGCCAATCTGGGAAAGGCTGCCGCCGCGCATGTTCTTCAGCGCCGTGAGCATCGGCGCATCGTCGGCGCCGAACGAGGCCCAACCCCGCTTGGCGCTGGAGCCGATGGTGATGCTGGGGCCAATGCCGGCGATCTCGACATTGTCCGGCTGCAACTCCATCCCGGAGGCCTGAACCATGGCGCGGACGTCGGCGATCGACATCAGCGACAGGCCCGCCGCCTCCATCTGGGTCCGCAGGTCCGCATAGGCCTCATTGGTCAGGCGGCGCATCAAAGCCTGATCCGGACCCTCCATGACCAGGGCCAGACGCGTGCGGGCCGTGATGCTGGCCACCGAGGTCGCCTGCTGGGAGGTGACGAAGTTCACATGATAGGCGGGTATGGCGAAGGCCCCGCCGCGCAGCCCGCTGCGGTTCTGGTTGACCATCCGGATGTTGAAGATCTCTGCCTGCGCGGCGAATGGAACGACGGATGCGGCGCCGAGGGCGAGCGCCCCCAGTCCAAGGCCGCGACGGGTCATGGTCATGCTCAGCTACCCTTGCTTCAGCGAACACCGTCTCGCGGAAGGGTTGTCCGCGGCAGTGACGAAACCTGATCCGTGCTCCGATGCGTCATTTTTTGTCGCACCATCGACAGAACATCGATGGACGAAAAGAGAACATCTTGTGAACCGGAACAAACCATGCACATATCCCCATCACTGAAGCGCGGGGCGGGTCCATGGCGGGTCTCTCCGAAAACCAGATGGGAATCATGGCAAGGGAGACGAAGGTGTCACAGGCGGCTTTGAAACTGGTGGGCAAGGAAGACGGCGACAAACAACGCGCGCTCGAGGCGGCCATCGCCCAGATCGACCGTGCGTTCGGCAAGGGCTCGGTGATGAAGCTGGGCAAGGGCGGGGTGGCCGAGACCATTCCGTCCGTCTCGACCGGCTCGCTCGGTCTGGACATGGCGCTCGGCATCGGCGGTCTGCCGCGCGGCCGGGTGATCGAGGTGTTCGGACCGGAAAGCTCCGGCAAGACGACGCTGGCCCTGCATACGGTGGCGGAAATCCAGAAGGCGGGCGGGACCGCGGCCTTCGTCGACGCCGAACACGCGCTCGATCCGACCTACGCCCAGAAGCTGGGCGTGAACCTGGATGATTTGCTGGTCTCCCAGCCGGACCACGGCGAACAGGCGCTTGAGATCGTGGACACTTTGGTCCGCTCTGGCGCCGTGGACATTGTGGTGGTCGACTCGGTCGCCGCCCTGACGCCGCGCGCCGAGATCGAGGGCGAGATGGGCGACAGCCTGCCCGGCCTGCAGGCCCGTCTGATGAGCCAGGCCCTGCGCAAGCTGACGGGTTCGATCAACAAGACCCAGTGCATCGTCCTGTTCATCAACCAGATCCGTCACAAGATCGGCGTCATGTACGGCTCGCCCGAGACGACCACGGGCGGCAATGCGCTGAAGTTCTACGCCTCGGTCCGTCTGGACATCCGCCGCACCGGCGCGATCAAGGACCGCGACGAGGTCACGGGCAACACGACCCGTGTGAAGGTGGTCAAGAACAAGGTCGCCCCGCCGTTCCGCGAGGTCATCTTCGACATCATGTACGGCGAGGGCATCTCCAAGCTCGGCGAGGTCATCGACCTGGGCGTGAAGGCCGGCGTCATCGAGAAGTCGGGCAGTTGGTTCTCCTACGACAGCCAGCGCATCGGCCAAGGCCGCGAGAACGTGCGCAACTTCCTCAAGGCAAACCCTGACGTCGCCGCCTCGATCGAAAAGGCCGTTCGCGCCTCGACGAACAAGATCGCCGATGAACTGCTCGGCACACCCGAGCCGGACGAAGGTCAGGACCTCGAGGGCTGAAAACGGCCGATCGCCGAAAATGCACTTTTGTGCACCGGAAAAGTTGATCTTCCCTTCGGCCGGGTCCTGCACCCGCCATTCCGACCCGCCGGGCCGGGCCGAACGGAGCGGCCGCCTGACCTCGTGTCAGGCGGCCTTTTTTTCTGCGTCGAACGGCTGGCCGAACAACCGGGCGCGTCGGGGAGGCTGGACCGAGCGCATCCACCGCTCGACCCCGGCGATCGCATCGGACGCTGTCGATCCCTTCGGCGCACAGAATGAAGGCCCTGCTGCTGCGGCGACGGGAGCGTCACCCTCCGCCATGAAGGCCAAGTCGCGCCGGGAATCCAGCCTTCGCCGCTGCAGGGCAATGATGCATTGCAGTGCAAAGACCTATATGACGCCCGTTCCTCTTCGCTCCCCGCAAAGTCCGCGACCATGGCCAGCCTGAAACAGATCCGCTCGACCTTCCTCGACTACTTCGCGGCCGACGGCCACGAGAAGGTCCATTCGGCTCCGCTGGTGCCGCAGAACGACCCGACCCTGCTGTTCGTCAACGCGGGCATGGTGCCGTTTAAGGACTACTTCACCGGCGCCGCCACCCCGCCATACCCGCGCGCCACCAGTTCGCAGAAATGCGTGCGCGCCGGGGGCAAGCACAACGATCTGGACAACGTCGGCTACACCGCGCGCCACCTGACGTTCTTCGAGATGCTGGGGAATTTCAGCTTCGGCGACTACTTCAAGGAACACGCGATCGAAAGCGCGTGGAACCTGGTCACGAAGGATTTCGGCCTGGACGCCAAACGCCTGCTGGTCACCGTCTATATCGACGACGACGAGGCGGCCGCGATCTGGAAAAAGGTCACCGGCTTCGGCGAGGACAGGATCATCCGCATCGCCGGCTCGGACAACTTCTGGGCCATGGGCGACAGCGGTCCGTGCGGGCCCTGCACCGAGATCTTCTGGGACTACGGCGACCACGTCCCGGGCGGCCCTCCGGGTTCACCGGACGAGGACGGCGACCGCTACGTCGAGATCTGGAACAACGTCTTCATGCAGTTCGAGAAGGAGAACGACGAGATCGTTCGCAGCCTTCCGAAGCCGTCGGTCGACACCGGCATGGGCCTGGAGCGGATGACCTCGGTGCTGCAGGGCAAGAACTCGGTGTTCGACACCGACCTGTTCCAGACCCTGATCGCCGCCTCGGAAGACGCCACCTCGACGAAGTCGGATGAAGAGCGCGCGCCGAGCCACCGCGTGATCGCCGACCACCTGCGTTCGTCGTCGTTCCTGATCGCCGATGGCGTGACCCCGTCGAACGAGGGCCGCGGCTACGTCCTGCGCCGCATCATGCGCCGCGCCATGCGCCACGCGCATCTGCTGGGCGCCAGCGATCCGCTGATGCACCGTCTGGTGCCGACGCTGGTGACCGAAATGGGCGAGGCCTATCCCGAGCTGAAGCGCGCCCAGCCCTTCATCGAGGACACGCTGAAGCAGGAGGAGATCCGCTTCCGCACCACCCTGTCCAAGGGCATGAACCTGTTCGAGACCGCGGTGCAGGGCTTCCGTCCGGGCGACATGGTCGACGGCCAGACCGCCTTCACCCTGTACGACACCTATGGCTTCCCGCTGGACCTGACGCAGGACGAGGCCCGCCGCCGCGGCTACGGCGTCAACGTCGACGGCTTCCAGGACGCCATGGCCCAGCAACGCGCCCGTTCGCGCGAGCACTGGAAGGGCTCGGGCCAGCAGGCCAACGCGGGTGAATGGCTCAAGGTCCGCGACCGGCTCGGCCAGACCGTGTTCACCGGCTACGACGACGTGGACGGTTCGGGCGAGGTCCTCGCCATCATGAAGGACGGCCAGCCGGCAGACGTCGCCGCGACCGGAGACATCGTCGAGGTCCTGTTCGACACAACCCCCTTCTATGCCGAGAGCGGCGGTCAGGCCGGCGACCACGGCACTCTGGAATGGCCCGGCGGCTCGGCCGAGGTCATCGACGTCAAGAAGCAGGCGGGTGACCTGCACGTCCTGTCGGCCGAAATCACCTCGGGCGAGCTCAGGACCGGCGCGCGCGTGGCGCAGTCGGTCGACGCGACCAAGCGCCTGACGTCGCGCGCGAACCACTCGGCCGCCCACCTTCTGCACACCGCCCTGAAGAACGTCCTGGGCGCCCACGTCGCCCAGAAGGGCCAGCTGGTCGACGCCGAGCGCGCCCGCTTCGACTTCAGCCACAACGCCCCGGTCACCGAGGCGGAGCTGGAGGCCATCGAGGCCGAGGTGAATGCGGTCATCCGCCAGAACACCCCGGTCGAGACGAAGTTGATGGCCCCCGACGCCGCCATCGAGGCCGGCGCCATCGCCCTGTTCGGCGAGAAGTATGGCGACGAGGTCCGCGTGCTGACGATCGGTCGATCGCTGACGACCGACAATGCGCCCTATTCCGTCGAACTGTGCGGCGGCACCCATGTGGCCCGCACCGGCGACATCGCCCTGTTCAAGATCGTGCAGGAGGCTGGCATCGCCGCCGGCGTGCGCCGCATCGAGGCCCTGACCGGTGAGGCGGCGCGCCTCCATGTCGAGGGACAGGCGAAGATCGCCCGCAACCTCGCCCGCGACTTCAAGATCCAGCCCGCTGATGTCACCGGCCGCGTCGAAGGCCTGCAGACCTCGGTCAAGGCGCTGGAGAAGCAGGTCGCCGAGCTGAAGAAGCAATTGGCGCTGGGCGGCGGTTCCGGCGGCAACGCGGCGCCGGAAGAGATAAACGGCGTGAAGCTGATCGCCCGCGTCCTCGACGGCGTGGACGGCAAGGGCCTGCGCGGCGTGGCGGAGGATTTCCGCAAGTCGGTCGGCACGGGTGTCGTCGCCCTGATCGGCGTGACGGACGGCAAGGCCGCCGTCACGGTGGCCGTGACCTCGGATCTGGCCGGCAAGGTCAATGCGGCCGATCTGGCCCGCGCGGCGGTGCTGGCGATGGGCGGTCAGGGCGCCGGTGGCAAACCGGACTTCGCCCAGGGCGGCGCTCCGGACGGCTCGAAGGCCGAGGACGGCCTGACGGCAGTCCGCGCGGCGCTCGCGTAGAGACTCCGAGGGGCCTTCACGCCCTCTCTTCGGCCTGCAGGTCGACGGCCGCCAGCTTCCAGCTGAACAGGCCGCGACGCTCCATGATCAGGGCCAGATGCTGGTCCGGCTGGTCGCGGTCGGTCAGGGTCACGGCGAACTGGTCCAGATTGCGGTAGCCCCACGACTGGTGGATGTCCCTGTCGTTGCGCCGATCGGCGGCATCAGGCCCGCGCTCGGGCGTTTCATCGTCGGTCGGATCTGGCGCCTCGGCCGTGGTGACCATCTGTGCGACGACCTCCGGGGTGATCAGGGTATCGACCGCGCCGGACAGAACCATCGGCGCCAGCACATAGCCCAGACCGCCCAGGCCGCTGTCGGCGACCCGGGGATCGTTTCGGATGCGGCGGGCCAGCTCGCGTCCCAGCTCGTCCTTCATGCTTGTGCGGAGGGCCGGAAAGTCGACCAGTTGCTCGAGCTTGTCGGCGTCACCCGCCTTGGCGGCACGGACAAGCGCCTGCGCGGCGAAGACGGGCGCGACGGCCCAAACGCCGACGACGGCGATGACGGCCGCCACGGCGATGCCGGTCAGCAGTTTGCGGTTCATGGAATTCCCTTCAGCGCCGAAACGCTTCCCCGCCGCTACGGTTGCCCGAGTCGAGCCCGTTAGCCAGTGGGCGGACGATCAGCGGCCTGTCTGGCCGCTCTTCGCAGGCGGAGCCGTCGTTACGGCGGACGGCGCGGGCGCCACGCCGTCGGGCAGGCCGATATGGACCAGCCGCCACTCGAACGGCCCCCGGCGCTCGAAGGTGAAGATGGTCTGCGAACCGCCCTCGTCCGTCACAGCCATGCGGGCGCGGTTTACGCCCCAGAACACCGGCTCCGGAAAGGGATTGGCGCGCTCCGCCTCACCGGTCGTCGCGGTCGTACGCTGTGCGGCGTAGCGGCCCTCGCCCCGGGTCAGCGCAGCCAGGGCGGCAGGCGTCAGATAGATATCCGGTGTCGGGCCGACGACCGGCGCAGCCTGCTCCAACTGTCGACGCACAGCGCCAATCGGATCCTCGAGGAAGGACGGGGCCGGGGCGATCGCAGCGGCGTTGCCGGTCAGCTGAGGCCGCAGCGACTGGCGGACCCCCGCATAGTCGACCAGACGCGTCAGGGCGGCCGTATCGCTGGCGTCCGCCGCGGAGCGAATGGCGAAGAAGGCCACGGCGGGCGCGGCGAAGAAGCTGATCACTGCGGCGATGACCGCCAGCAGCAGCAGGTTTCCGATAACCTTCACTCGTCGTCTCCTGTTGTCCGCACCATCAATGCACAGACGCCGCCCCTGGAAAAGCGAAGGCCCGCCCGACGCGAGTCGGACGGGCCTGTTTCTGCTGGCCGCGGTCAGAAGGCTCCGCCTTCTCGACCCGACGCGGCCTGGCGCTTCGCGCGGCGCTGAAGCAGCGAGCGACCGCGTCGCGAGCGTTAGCGCCCTGTATTAAGCCGCCAACTCCTTCGTCAGGTTCTCGGCGACCTTGTCGAGGAAGCCCTCGGTGGTCAGCCAGCCCTGCTGGTCGCCAACCAGAAGCGCCAGATCCTTGGTCATGAAGCCGGCCTCGACGGTGTCGACCACGACCTTCTCCAGCGTCTCGGCGAAGCGGGCCAGCTCGGCGTTGTCGTCCAGCTTGGCGCGGTGCTTGAAGCCGCGGGTCCAGGCGAAGATCGAGGCGATCGAGTTGGTCGAGGTGGCCTCGCCCTTCTGGTGCTGGCGGAAGTGACGGGTCACGGTGCCGTGGGCGGCTTCGGTTTCCATGACCTTGCCATCCGGCGTCATCAGGACCGAGGTCATCAGGCCCAGCGAGCCGAAGCCCTGCGCCACGACGTCCGATTGCACGTCGCCGTCGTAGTTCTTGCACGCCCAGACGAAGCCGCCCGACCATTTGATGGCCGCGGCCACCATGTCGTCGATCAGGCGGTGTTCGTAGGTCAGGCCGGCGGCCTTGAACTTGTCGGCGTAGTGGGCGTCGAAGACTTCCTGGAAGATGTCCTTGAAGCGACCGTCGTAGGCCTTGAGGATGGTGTTCTTGGTCGACAGGTAGACCGGATAGTTGCGGTTCAGGCCGTAGCTGAACGACGCGTGCGCGAAGTCGCGGATCGAGTCATCCAGGTTGTACATGCCCATGGCCACGCCGGCCGACGGCGACTTGAACACCTCATGCTCGATCACCTGGCCGTCGTCGCCGACGAACTTGATCGACAGGGTGCCGGCGCCCGGCATCAGGAAATCGGTAGCCTTGTACTGGTCGCCGAAGGCGTGACGGCCCACGACGATCGGCTGGGTCCAGCCGGGAACCAGACGCGGCACGTTCGAGCAGATGATCGGCTCGCGGAAGACGACGCCGCCCAGAATGTTGCGGATGGTGCCGTTCGGCGACTTCCACATCTTCTTCAGACCGAACTCGGCCACGCGGGCCTCGTCCGGCGTGATGGTGGCGCATTTCACGCCCACGCCGTGCTTCTGGATGGCCTTGGCCGCATCGATCGTCACCTGGTCGTCGGTGGCGTCGCGGTGCTCCATGCCGAGGTCGTAGTAGTCCAGTTCGAGATCGAGGAACGGGAAGACCAGCTTGTCCTTGATCATCTGCCAGATGATGCGGGTCATCTCGTCGCCGTCGATGTCGACGATGGGGTTGGCGACCTTGATCTTGGCCATGCGGATTGCCTCTGTCGTGTGGGAAATAAAGCGTCGGGCGGCGGTATAGCCCCCCAGCGCCGGACCGCAAAGTCTGACGGACCTGTGGGTAAGTGATCAGCATTTACCCTGCCCCGAAAAAGCCTCGCAAGGTGAAGCTGAACCTCCGGCATGAGGCGGGGTTGGCAATGTATGCGCGGGGCGAACGGACTGACCGATGAAGAGACCAGCCGCTTGGTCGAGGAATGGATACTGACCTTCCTCGAAGCGCCGGTGCTGCTGGATCCGGAACTGATGCGGCGCGTGCTCGCTCAGACGAAGCAGGAGAGAAAGGATCGAGCGGATGTCCGACAAGTCATTCAAGCCGGGCGACCGGGTGAAGTGGGACCACAGCCAGGGCACGAGCACCGGCAAGGTGGTGCGCAAGGTCACGAAGCCGACCCGCATTCAGGACCACAAGGTCGCCGCCTCGAAAGACAATCCCGAATATATCGTCGAGAGTGGGAAAACCGGAGCGCGGGCGGCGCACAAGCCCTCCGCGCTGCGCAAAGCCTGACCTTCAGGGGAAACCGACGATGCGAAGCTTGATCCTGGCGACGACCGCGGCCCTTGCCCTGGCCGCCTGCGGGCGCGAACCAGCGCCGGAGAAGGTGGAGGGAGCGGCGTCGGTTGCTGGTTCGCCGGACCGGCCGGCCGTCGTCCAGGCTCCCGCGCCGACGATGCAGACGGAGAACCGGACGTTCCGCGACTGGCGCGTTGTCTGTGACAACGGCAACGCCTGCGTCGCCTGGGCCGGGGGCGACGGGGGCTGGCTGCGGGTCGCACTCCAGCCGGGACCCGGTCAGGTCCCGGAGATCGGGACGGGCAGCTGGGCGCTGGGGGAGATTGGCGACGAATCGCCCGGTCTGAACCTGATGGTCGACGGCCGACGGCAGGAAGTTCGCGCCGGCCCCGCAAACGCCGCGAATGCGCAGGACCACGCGGACCGGATGCGGCGCCTCGTCTCGGCGATCGCGCAGGCGAAGACCATCGCCTTGAGTAGCGGTTCCCAAACGGAAGCGATCCCGGCGACCGGGGCAGCGGCCGCGTTTCTCTGGATCGACGAACGGCAGGGCCGACTGGAGACCACCAGCGCCCTGATCCGGCGCGGCGCGAGGCCGGACAGCGCCGTTCCGGCCGCCCCGCCGCTGCCCCGCGTCACACCGGCCCGCGCGGTCGACCAGGGCGCCTTCCGTGGCGCAGACAATCCCATGGAGAACGAGCCGCCGAAGGTGGCTGTGCCCGCGTCTCTGGAGAGCCGCACCGATGTCCGGGAGTGTCGCGCCGAGGGCAATCAGACGCTGAACGCCGCGATCCTCGCGGTGAAGCTGTCCGCCAATACCGAGTTGTGGGGCATTCCCTGCGGCAGCGGCGCCTATAACGCGACCTACAAGCTGTTTCTCACCGGCCTGAACGGCGCCAATCCTCGTCCCGCCGCCCTGCCTGAGCGCGAGCCACGCCAGGAAGGTGATATCGGCGGCGAAGGGGCCTGGCTTGTGAACCCGGTCTACGACCCGGCGGCGCAGACCTTGACGGTCTTCCCGCGCGGTCGGGGTCTGGGCGACTGCGGCACGATCACAACCTGGACATGGACCGGCACGGCCTTTGCCCTGACGGAGGAGAGAAGCATGGGCGACTGTTGGGGCATGGGGCCGGATCACTGGCCGACCTACTGGCGCACCCGGCGAGGATGAAAACCGCCCCGGAAGTTCTCGTGATCGGAGCAGGCCCGGCGGGACTGACGGCGGCGACATATCTGGCGCGTTTCCGTCGCCGGGTTCTCGTCGCTGATGGCGGCCCGTCCCGCGCGTGCTGGATACCCGTGAGTCACAATATGCCCGGCTTTCCCAAGGGCATCACGGGCGACGCCATACTGAGGCGGATGACTGAACAGGCCGGGGAGTATGGCGCCGTACTGGAGCAGGGTCCTGTCGAGGCTCTGCGTGTCGACGGCGAAGGGTTTGTCGCCCGGCTGAACGGGCGGGAACTGCGCGTTCGCGCCGTGCTTCTGGCCACCGGCGTTGTCGATCATCATCCCGAACTGCCCGGCGTCGAACGGGCGATCGAGCGGTCGCTGGTCCGGATCTGTCCGATCTGCGACGGCTATGAAGCGATCGACAAGGCCGTCGCCATAATCGGTGACGATGACAAGGGTGTGCGAGAGGCCGCTTTCCTGCGTACCTATTCGGACCGCGTGACCCTCATCCATATCGGACCGCCCGCCGCGCTGGAGGGACAGGCCGACCTTGAACGACTGGGCATCGAGCTGATCTGCGCGCCGATCGACAATGTTAGGCTGGAGCAGCACCGGGTGACGGCCCTGAGCTGGGGTGGCAGTTTCCGCAGCTTCGATCTGGTCTATTCAGCGCTGGGCACTTCGCCGACTGCCGCACTGGCGTCACAACTGGGCGCAGCGCTGGGTGAAGACGGTCGGCTCCAGGTCGATCCGCATCAGCAGACCAGCGTTCGCGGTTTGTATGCTGCGGGCGATGTGGTGCGGGGTCTGAACCAGATCGCCGTGGCGACGGCGGAGGCGGCGGTGGCCGCCACCGCGATCCACAACCGGCTCCGGGACGCCGACGGGCAAACCGCGCGAAGCGTCTGAAACGGCTCGACCCGGCCCCGGGAGCAGGAGACTCCGGGGCCGGGCCACGGCCCCTTCGGGGAGGGCCGACGGTCGCTGCGGGGGAAGGGAAATTCGCCTGCGGACGACCGGATCCCGGGGCCTTACCAGCGGGCGGCGGGCGTGACCTGGCCCGTGACGGCGCGCAAACGGCGCCGCGTGCGGCTGCGACGCCAATCCTCAAGGACCGACATCCACCCCCATGCGGGTTCCTTATGCGTGCAATGTCGCTCTTCCATGGTGGCCTCCTCTGACTGACGTCGTCGACACGCCGGACCATCGGCTTGACAGCAACGGGAACAAACCAGATTGTCGGGCCCCATCATAAGGTTCGCTTATGGCCGATCCGCTTTCTGGCATCCCCCTCGCTTCCATCCGGGTGTTTGAGGCCGCCGCGCGGCTGAAGAGCTTCACGCGCGCCGCGGAGGAACTGGGCATGACCCAGGCGGCGGTCAGCTGGCAGATAAAGGCGCTTGAGGGCCGGTTGGGACAGAGCCTGTTCCGCCGCCTGCCGCGGGAGGTGCAACCGACCGAGGCGGGTGAGCGTCTGTCCAGCGCCTCGACCGAAGCGATCACCCTGCTGCGCCGCGCCATCACCGATCTGACCGAGGCCGACGAGCACATCCTGTCGGTGACGACACTGGCGACCCTGGCGACCCAGTGGCTGGCGCCCAGGCTGGGTGCGTTCCAGCTGGCCAATCCCGGACTGGCGGTGCGGCTGGATACCAATCCCGCGCTGCTGGACCTCAACCGCGAGGGCTTCGACATCGGGATGCGCTCGGGTCATGGCGACTGGGCAGGGCTGGAAAGCCAGATGGTCATGCCCAGCGTCTTCACTCCCCTGTGCAGCCCGGCGATGGCCGAGCGCCTGAAGCTGAAAACCCCGGCCGACCTGATCGAGGCGCCGCGCATCGGGCTGGAGAAGGAATGGGCCGTCTGGTTCGCCGCCCTCGGCCTGAGCAGCGAGGGCCGGAAACAATCCACCCGCCTGACCGCCGACTATCAGGTGCTGGAGGTCGCGGCGGCGCTGGGCGACCAGGGCGTGGCCTTGGCCTCGCCCATCCTGTTCGCCCGGGAAATCGCGGCGGGCCTGCTGGTCCGGCCGTTCGAGGAAATGGTGTCCTTCCACACCGGCTACTACCTCGTCTGGCCCGAAGGCCGGCGGCGGTCACCCAAGATCAAGCGCTTCCGCGACTGGCTGATGGCCCAGGCGGATGCAGATCCGGCCGTGATCGCCGCCCGGGCGGGGACCGAGCGGCGGACCGTCGACAAGGCGAGGGAGCCGCGCTCCTAGCCTTCCCGGATCAGTTGCTCCAGCACGGCCAGCGGCACCGACCCGTTGACAAGCACCTTGTCGTGGAAGGCGCGCAGGTCGAAGCCCGCGCGCGCCGCCTGCTCGGCCCGCAGACGGGCTATGACGGTGTGGCCGATCTTGTAGGCGCAGGCCTGGCCCGGCATGGACGCGTAGCGGTTGATCTCACTGTTGGCCGCCCCGATCGGCTTGGCGCCTGAGGCGGCCATGTAGTCGACGGCCCGTTCGCGGCTCCAGCCCTTCGCGTGCATGCCCGTGTCGACCACAAGGCGGACCGCCCGGAACAGATAGGACATCAGGAAGCCGACGCGACCCAGCGGGTCCTCGGCATAGACGTCCAGATCGTCGGCGGCCACGGCTTCGGCATAGAGCGCCCACCCCTCGTTGTAGGCCGAGAAGCCGTTGGCGCGGCGGTACTGGGGCAGGCTCTCGGTCTCGCGTTGCAGGGCGACCTGCAGGTGATGGCCCGGGGAGGCCTCGTGATAGGTCAGGGTCGGCAGCGAGAATTTCGGCCAGTTCTTCGTCTCGCGCAGATTGATGTAGTAGGCGCCCGGTCGCGAGCCATCCAGCGGCGGTCCCTGATAGTAGCCGCCCGGCGCGCCTGCCTCGATGGCGGGCGGCACGCGGCGGACCTCGACGGCAGCGCGCGGCAGGCGGCCGAAGACGCGGGGCAGCAAGGGCTGGAGCGCCTGTACCTGCCGGTTCAGCGAGGCGATCAACTCGATCTTGTCGGCGTCGGTCTCTCCCCACAGTTGGGCCGGGTCCTTGTTCAGCGCGTCGATCCGTTCACCGACCGAACCCTGCGTCATGCCCTGAGACTTCAGGATGGTGTCGATGCTGGCCGAAATCTCCGCCACCTGCTCGACGCCAATGGCGTGGATCTCGTCGGCGGTCAGGGTCGTGGTGGTCCAGTGCTTGAGCACGTGGGCGTAGAAGGCCTCGCCATCGGGCAGCCGCCGGACAACGCCGGCCTCATGCACCGCTTGCGGACGAAGGGCCTCCAAAGCGGCGATCTGGCGGGCCAGCGCCGGCTTGACCTCGGTCTCGACGATCCGCGCGGCCCGGTCGCCATAGCCGGAAATGCCCAAGGCGGCGGCCTTGCGCTCCAGCGATCGGACCATCGCCATCCCGGCGCCGGGCTGGGCGGCGAGGGCCGACAGCTGGCGGGTGGTCAGATCGATGATGAAGTCGGGCGGGATAACGCCCTTGTCGGCGTCGCTGCGGATGCGGCCCGTCTCGTCATCCAGGGTCGGGCCGAAGGCCGACAGCCGGGCGAGGAAGGCGTCTGCGCCTGCCGCGTCCTCAACCCTGTGCTGATTGTCGAGGAAGTCGGGAACGGAGAAGTAGGCGCCGCTGAGCTGGTTGACGACATAGGGCCCCATGCGGCCGCCGCCCATGACCGAGCCATAGTCGAAGCTCGCGCCGGTGGCCGCTGTTTCGGTCCGGAACGCCGCGACGGCGTGGTTGACCTTGCCGGCGTCCGACAGACCGTGGGTGTCGCCGAAGGCGCGGAAGACCCGCCAGCGCTCGACAGCCTTGACCCGGTCTGCCTGCCAGGCGGCTTCGCTCAGATCGCTGAGTTTCGAGGACAGGCCGGACCGGGCGCCGCGGTCGAGACCGAGATTGGTCGCGGTCTCCGGCGCGCTGTCGATGTCCTGATCAAACCAGGCCTGAAGCATGGCGTCGAGCTCGGCATCGGCGTCCCGCCGGGCGAAGGCGGGGCCTGCGAGGGCGAGACCCGCACCGGCGGCTGCGGCGGTGGTCATAAGGCTGCGGCGGTCGATCATGGGACTTTCCTCTCGGGATTGTTGCCGGTTCAGCCGCGCTGGGAGGCGACCCAGTCGTCCACGAGACGACCCAGCACCGACAGCGGCACCCCGCCGGCGGCAAGCGTGGTGTCATGGAAGCCCTTGATGTCGAAGCGTGCGCCGAGCGTCTGGCGCGCATTCTCGCGCAGGCGGACCCATTCGTTGTGGCCGACCTTGTAGGAGGTCGCCTGACCCGGCCAGCCGCAATAGCGATCAATCTCTGACGTCGCCGCGTCACCGGCCCGGCCGCAGGTGTCGACCATATACTGGATGGCCCGCTCGCGACTCCAACCCCTGGCGTGCAGGCCGGTGTCGACCACCAGCCGGACCGCGCGGAACATGAGGGACTGGAGGTAACCGACCTGCCCCAGCGGATCGCCCTCATAGGCTCCCAGCTCGTCGGCCAACTGCTCGGCGTAAAGGCCCCAGCCCTCGCCATGGGCGGAGAAGAAGATGGTGTTCATCAGCATCGGCGCTGACGGGCTTTCCTGCTGCAGGGCGATCTGCAGGTGATGGCCCGGCGAGGCTTCGTGATAGGTCAGGGTCGGCAAGGACCACTTCGGCCAGTTGCCGGTATCCTTCAGATTGATCCAGTAGATGCCCGGGCGCGAGCCATCGAGGCTGGGCGAATTGTAGTAGCCGAGTGCGGCCCCGTCCTGGATCTCCGGAGGCACACGCTTGATCTCCACCGTGGCGCGCGGGAGGCGGCCGAACGCGTTGGGCAGCTTCCGGGCCATGGCCGCCATCTGGCCGTTCAGATGTTCGATCAGCTCGAGCTTGGCGGCGTCAGTGTCGGGATAAACCTGCGCCGGGTCCTCGCCGATGGCGGTGATGCGCTCGGCGACCGTACCCTGCGTCATGCCCTGCCCCCTCAGCACCTGGTCGGCCCGGGCGGTCAGTTCCGCGACCTGGGCCAGACCGACGTCATGGATCTGGTCCGCGGTCATGTCCGTCGTGGTCATCAGGCGAAGGGCATTGGCGTAGAACTGCTCGCCCTGCGGCAGGCGGCTGACGGCCGGATCGTGGCCGGCGCGGGGCTGGAACGCCTTCAGCG
Organism: Caulobacteraceae bacterium; assembly: GCA_052441165.1. Lineage (GTDB taxonomy): Bacteria > Pseudomonadota > Alphaproteobacteria > Caulobacterales > Caulobacteraceae > Brevundimonas. Next base: position 29,901 of record JBQVQW010000026.1, read on the forward strand.
CCGCAGTCTGCGCCGCGAGAGCCGGGTAGACGCGCTCGGTCAGCAGGCGCTCGACCTGCGCGCCCCAGTCGCCGGTCAGACCCCTTTCCGCCGTGCGGCGGACGACAGAGTTTGTCATGGGCGACTGGCCAGGCGCGATGCGAGCCATACCTTCCTGCTGGCCAATGGTCTTGGCCAGGATGAAGTCCGGCGGAATGACGCCGCGGGCGAAGTCCTCCTGCATCCGCTCGGTTTCCGCGGTCAGGACGTCGCCCAGTTGCGCGATCCGGGCGACATAGGCGTCTGCATCGGCGGCCGTCTCGATCGTGTGCTGATTGTCCAGGAAGTCCGGCGCGGACTGATAGGTCCCGCTCTGCTGGCTGACCCGGTAGATCGACGGCCAGCCGCCCTGGCCATAGGGCACGTCATAGGTGGCGATGACGCTGTCGTAATAGGTCGTCAAGGTGTCATGCCGGATGGCGTCGACGCCATGCAGCTTCGACCGGTCGATCCTGCCGAGCTCGGTCCGGAAGTCGCGGGTGAGCTGGCGGCTGGCCTCTTCCTCGGCCAGCGTCGGAATGGTCATCCGGGACTTCGCCGCAGCTCGGGCGCCCTTGTCGAGGCCGAAGCCGGTCACCGCCTCGGGCGAGGCGTCCAGCGTCCGCTCGAAGGTGCGGTCCATCCAGGTATTGAGCTCGGCGGCGACGGCCGGGTCGGAGGTCGAGGCGTCCTGCGGGGCGGCGAAGGCGCGCCCGCCGGCGGCGAGCGCGGCTCCGGCTGCAGTGGCGGCAAGCAGGCTGCGGCGATCGATCATGGCGCGTCTCCGATACTGAAAGCCGGAGGCTAGGCCGGGCTTTGGTCGGGCGGCAATACCGCCGTTCGCATCAACCCGCGTGCAGCTCCTGCTTCACCCGCTCGGCGAGGGTCTTGATGTCCAGCGGCTTGGGCAGGAAGGACACGCCGACCTCGTCCTGAAGCAGGTCCGAGAAGTCGCTCTCGGCATAGCCGGAGATGAACATGACCGGCGCGTCGCCGAGGAAAGGCCGGGCCTTCTTGAGCAGCGAGGGGCCGTCGAGGCCCGGCATGATGACGTCAGAGATCATCATGTCGATCTGGCCGGCGTGTTCCTCGGCCAGCTCCAGCGCCTGTTCGCCGTCCTCGGCCTCGATGACCTCATAGCCGCGCTGGCGCAGCAGACGTGCGGCGATGCCGCGCACGGCGGCCTCGTCCTCGACGAACAGGATGCGGCCGGCGCCAGAGAGATCGCGGGGAGCCTTGGCCACCTTTTCGACCACCGGGGTCTCGGCCAGTTCGGCTTCGGCGGCCTCGGGGAGGAAGATGCGGAAGGCGGCTCCCGCCCCCTCCAGATTCGCGACGTTGATATGGCCGCCGGCCTGCTCGACGATGCCGTAAACGGTGGCCAGGCCCATGCCCGTGCCCTCGTTCACGGCCTTGGTGGTGAAGAAGGGCTCGAAAATCTTGTCCAGCAGCTCGGGCGGGACGCCGGGGCCGGTGTCCGACACCTCGATCAGGGCGACAGCGTCGGTCGACGGGCTGGCCCAGCCCATGGCCCGCGCCTCATCGGCGGACAGCCGGGCGGTCCGGATGGTGACCACCGCATCGCCCGGCTCGACCACGCCGCGCATGGCGTCACGCGCGTTAACCGCCAGGTTCATGACCGCCGTCTCGAGCTGGCTCTTGTCCGCCAGAACCACCGGCAGGTCGCGGCCGTAGTCGGTTTCCAGACGCACGTCCTCGCGCAGCAGGCGGCGCAGCAGGACGGCGAACTCGCCGACCAGTTCGCCAAGGTCCAGCCGCTCGCGACGAACCGTCGACTTGCGCGAGAAGGCCAGCAGCTTGCGCACCAGATCAGCCGCACGGATGGCCGTCTGCCGGATTTCGTTCAGACCCTCGTAGGAGGGGTCTCCGACCGGATGCCGTTCGAGCAGGCCGGACAGCTGCAGCTGGATGGCGGTCAGCAGATTGTTGAAGTCGTGCGCCACGCCCCCGGCGAGCTGGCCGACGGCCTGCATCTTCTGGGCCTGCGACAGCTGGAGCTCCATCGACTTCTGGGTCGAGACGTCGAACAGCCAGATGCGGCTGCGGTCGCCCTCGGGCGCGACATAGAGATGAAGCATCTTGTCGGGGTGAGCGCGGGCGACCAGTTCGATGGGCCCCGAAGACCCCGCCGCCAGCCGGGCGCGCGCGTCCTGAACGCCTGTCGGATCGAACAGGTGACCGAAGGCGGCGTCGCGGGCCGCCGCGGGTCCGGTCAGCAGGGCGAGCGCCGCGTTAGGCTCCTCGACCTTGCCGGAAAACAGGTCCTCTCCCCCGATGACCGCGGAGCCGAAGGGCGCTCCGGCCGCCATCGCGCGGCTGCCGGCTGCGTTGCCTGCGCCCTGCGGGCGTTCGGTCGGGGCGGCCGCTACGGGCAGCACGGCTTCGGGCGCGGCGCGCAGGAGGAAGCGCCCCTCCCCGGCCTGACCGATCAGGACTTCATATTCGCGGGCGCCGATCTCGACGATGGCGCGGCCCTGCTCCCCCGCGCGGGCCTGGGCGAAAGCCATGTAGAGGGCCGAGGCCGACTTGCCGCCCGAGCGGGCCGGCGGAAGGGCGGCCGTCGCCCCGCCCGCCTCGGCCCAGGCCGCATTGAAGGCCAGGACCTGACCGGTCGACCAGACCAGCGCGGCGGGCTCGGCCATGGCGTCCAGCAGGTCGATGACGGAGTCCGCAAGCGGCTGTTTCGGCTCGCCCCGGGCGAAGGTGAACAGGCCGATCAGGGCCACAGCCCCAACCGTGAAGATCAGCACCAGCCCCGGCGCGCTCATCGGATCGGCGCGGAAGGCAGGGTAGGCCAAGGCTCCGATCGCCACCACGAAGCCGATCGCCATCACGATCAGCAGGGGGTCGAAAGCCTTGCGGGTTGTTGCGGTCATGACGCCTCGGCCCGAATCAGAAGGGGCAGTTCCGGCGATAGTGGGCCGGAAGAGGGGCCGGCGCGAATCTGATGCAACAGATGCAATTGATGCATCGGCTGAAACCGGCGCCACGGGGCGTCGCAGGGATATAGGCGCGCAAACCGAAACGGCCACCCTGCGAACAGGATGGCCGAATCTGCGTCAAATCCTGTCGCAGGACCGGTCAGGCGGCCTTGCGCTGCTCCGCCTTCAGGTCGCGGGCGGCGTTGATGCGGGCTTCGGCGATGGAGTCGGCGATCTCGTGGGTCGGGCGCTTCTCGACGGCCGAGCGATCGAGGACCTCTTCCAGCGTTTCCATCAGGCGCGAGAGCTTGGCCTCGACCCAGGCGGGGTCATAGGCGCCGCCGCTGTTGCGGGCGTTGAGCTCGGACGCGACGTTGATGATGCCGCCGCCGTTCACGACATAATCCGGAGCATACAGGATGCCGCGGTCGAACAGCGTCTGGCCGATGTCGGGGGTCGCCAGCTGGTTGTTGGCGGCGCCGACCACGGCCTTGACCGTCAGGCGGTCCAGGGTCTGCGGGTTCAGCGTGGCGCCCAGGGCGCACGGCGCATAGATGTCGGCCTTGACGTCATAGATGGCGTCCGGCGCGACGATTTCGGCGTTGGTGCGGGCCGCCACTTCCGACAGCAGGGCGGTGTTGACGTCCGTCATCACCAGTTTCGCGCCGGCGGCGTGCAGCTTGTCGGCCAGATAGCCGCCGACATGGCCGATGCCCTGCACCGCGATCGTCAGGCCGGTCAGGTCGTCCTGCTTCCACAGGCGTCGGGCGGCCAGCAGAGTCGAGCGGAAGACGCCTTCGGCGGTCACCGGCGACGGATCGCCAGAGGCTTCCGGACCGTCCAACAGGCCCAGCACATAGGGGGTGACCTTGCGGGCTTCGGCGATGTCGGCGACCGACACGCCGACGTCCTCGGCCGCGTAATAGATGCCGCCCAGGGTGTCGACGGCGCGACCGAAGGCGGCGAACAGCTCCGGCGTCTTCTGGGTGCGGCTGTCGCCGATGATGACCGACTTGCCGCCGCCCATCTCCAGATCCGCGACGGCGTTCTTGTAGCTCATGCCCTTTGACAGCCGCAGGACGTCTTCCAGAGCCTCGGCCGAGGAGGCGTAGTTCCACATCCGCGTGCCGCCGACGGCCGGGCCGCGGGCAGTCGAGTGAACAGCGATAATCGCGCGAAGGCCGGTCTTTTCGTCAAAGACAGCGTGGACGCCCTCGTGGTTCGCGAAGGACGGAGAATCGAAGAGGGTCATGCCCATAAGCGGCTACTCCCGGGTATTTTTTGTTGCGCGGCGTGTACGCGCACCGGGTCAACACCGCAAGCGTGGCGCTTTGGCGTCAGTCGGCGTGTCTTTCCAGCGCCGGCAGCACCGGACCCGCGCCGGACGGCAGCGGCGCGTCGGCGTTGCGCAGCCAGGCCTCGACATCGCGGTAGACCGTCTCCGCCTGATAGTCCCGGTTCAGGATGTGCCAGCCGGAAGGGTACCAGGCGGTGCGCAGGCCGGGGCGGTCACCGGCGCGCTGCAGCGCCAGCCGCATCGCGGGCTTCCGGATCACATTGTCGTTGGCGCCATAGAGCAGCAGGGTCGGCGCGCGCATGTCGCCCAGCTTCAGCGAAGCGCTCTCCATCAGATCGACAAGGCCATACAGCGTATCGAACCGGGTCGAGATGATGCTGTTCGGGTCCCGGCCGTTGCGGAACAGTTCGGGCATGTTGTCCGATGCGGGATTGTCCCGGATCGCCCATTCGGGCGCATCGACCGCCCGGGGCCCGATCGTCCGGGCGGCGACCCACAGACCGGCGGAGTTCACCGGACCCTGCGCGGTCCAGCCCCAGACGGCCGGGGCCAGCAGGATGACACGGTCGGCGGCGGGCGGACGGTCCGAGCCGAAGGCGGCGACGGTGACCGCCCCCCCCATGCTCTCGCCCGCCACGGCGATGATCGCGTGCGGGTGACGGGCGCGGGCCAGTGCGACCGCGGTGCGCAGGTCCCCGGTCATGCGCGCCTCGCCGGCCCAGACGCCGCGGCCGGGCGCCTGGCCGAAGCCGCGCTGGTCGATCGCCCAGGTCTCGATGCCCCGCTCGGCCCACCAGGGGCCGGCGAGACGGAAGGAGGCGCGGCTGTCGTTCATCCCGTGCAGGGCGACGATGACGGCCCAGGGCTCACCCGTCTCCGGAGCCCACCGGGCCAGCGGCAGGCGGGCGCCGTCGTCCATGATCAGGGCGTCGTCCTGAAGGGAGGGTCCCGCGAAGCCTGCGGGCGGTATCAGAAGCGGCTGGACGGCCGGCGTCACGCAGGCAGACAGTGCGAAGGTCGTCAGCAGGAGGGCGAGCGCGCGCAGCATCAGGCCAGAATGCCCCGAACCCGGGCGCGAAGGTAAGGGACCACCTCCGACTCGAACCACGGGTTCTTCCTGAGCCAGGCCGTATTACGCCATGAGGGATGCGGCATGGGCAGGATTCCGGGAGCCAACTCGCGCCAGGCGCGGACGGTCTCCGTCATGTTGACCTTCGCCCGGTCGCCGAGAGCCCAGACCTGGGCATAGCCGCCGACCAGCAGGGTCAGTTCGACGTTCGGCAATTCGGCCAGCAGCTGCGGCCGCCAAAGCTCGGCGCATTTCCGGGGCGGCGGGTAGTCACCGCCCTTCGGAGCAGTGCCGGGATAGCAGAAGGCCTGCGCCGCCACGCCGAGGCGGCGGTCGGCGTAGAAGGTCTCATAGTCCACACCCATCCAGTCGCGCAGGCGATCGCCCGACGGATCCGTGAACGGCAGGCCGGTCTCATGCACGCGCCGGCCGGGCGCCTGACCGCAGATCAGCAGCCGCGTCTCGGGAAAGACGCGGACGACCGGGCGCGGCGTGTGTGGCAACTGGCCGAGGCAGGCCCGGCAGGCGCGAATGTCGGCGAGAACGGCCTCAAGGCTCATTCCGTGAACCGCTCAGTCCTCGTCTTCGTCCGCCTTCGGCGGAAGCGCAGCGAGGGCCGCGGCGGTTTCCTCCGGCGTGGGCAGACGCAGCCGCGTCACGCCCTTGAAGTCGTTCGGATCGACGGCCTTGCCCTTTTTGGTGATGGTCAGCTTCCCCTGACGCATCAGGTGCAGGGCTGTCGCCTTCACCTTGGGCAGCATGCGTTGCCACTGTTCGGGCTGAAGCGCCTTGGCCACGTCCGAGGGTTCAATGCTCTTGCCGCCGACGCCCTTGGGGTCGGCCTTCGCCAATTTTTCGAAAATCGCGGCTTCGATGGGATCGCTCATCGCGCCTATATGCTGCATTGCGAGAGCGAGAAGAAGGGGGACATATATACGTGTCCGACCCAATCTGCGTTGTGCGGCGCAGCATCTGAGCGGGTTATCCACAGGATAGTCA
>JBQVQW010000027.1:0-36035 GCA_052441165.1 Caulobacteraceae bacterium
GGCCTGGGTCGGCTGGGCGGCCGGACGCGGGCGGCTGGGCCGGAAGGTGGCGCGCGCCGGCTGCGACGGGGCCGCGCGGCCCGACAGGCCCAGACGGTGAACCTTGCCGATCACGGCGTTGCGGGTGACGCCGCCGCCCAGCTGCTTGGCGATCTGGCTGGCCGACTGGCCTTCAAGCCAGAGCTTCTTCAGCGCGCCGACACGATCTTCGGTCCAGCCTGCGGTCATTTCGCCCTCCGGGATTCAACATATGGGGTCGAGATGTCCCATCGCCGGGCTCGACCTACTCCTAATCGTAAACCAGCCCTTAAAACGCGCAATATGTGGGAATTGGTCCGTCCACAGGAACTACATCTGGTATGGTTAAAATGGTCGCGGTTGTGGGACCGGGGATGCGCAGCTTCGCTGGAGGAGCTTGCGAAGTGGTTGGTGGTCAGTGATTGGTGGTTGATCGCGTCCTGGCTCAGCCCTGGCGTTTCAGCGACCAGGTTCGGCGCGCGCGTTGCCGGCCAACCACCAATCGCTAACCACCAACCACTTCACGCCGTCTCTGCCCCTTGCGTCGCACGCGAGTCCGCCGCATCTGCGCACCTATGACCGATCTTGCCTCGACCCGGCCCTCGGGCCTGCCGCAACCGCGCCGCTACAACGGCGTCAACTGGGAGGGGGTGAAGACCCTGTACCTAAAGGAGGTCCGGCGGTTCTGGAAGGTGGGCGCCCAGACGGTGGCCGCGCCGGTGGTGACGACCCTGCTTTATATGCTGGTCTTCGTGGTGGCCCTGAAGGACGCCCGGCCGCCGCTGCACGGCACGCCCTTCGCGGAGTTCGTGGCGCCGGGCCTGATCATGATGGCGGTGCTGAACAACAGCTTCGCCAATGCCTCGTCGAGCCTGATCCAGGCCAAGATCATGGGCACGGCGACGGACTTCCTGACCCCGCCGCTCAGCCCGCTGGAACTGACCATTGGCTTCTCCCTTGGCGCAGCGACGCGGGGCATCGTGGTCGGGCTGGTGACGGCGGTCTGCGTGCTGCCGTTCGCCAGGCTGGGCATCGCCAATATCGCGGCGATCCTCTGGTTCTCGCTGTCGGCCTCGCTGATGATGGGCATGGTCGGCGTCTTCGCCGGACTGTGGGCGGAGAAGTTCGATCAGCTGGCGGCCGTGCAGAACTTCCTGATCATGCCGATGACCTTCCTGTCCGGCACCTTCTACCTGGTGGAGAACCTGCCTGCGCCGTTCGCTGCGATCAGTCACTGGAACCCGATCTTCTACATGATCGACGGCTTCCGCTTCGGCTTCATCGGCCACGCGGAGAGCAACATCTGGATCGGCGTCGCGATGAGCGCCGGCCTGACCCTGATCCTGTCGATCGCCTGTTGGGCCGTGTTCCGGTCGGGCTGGCGGCTGAAGAGCTGAGCCGCTAGCAAGGGGCGAACCTTCGGGAGGGGACCCCCATGCTGATACAGTCGATTTTCGCGCTTTCCCTGCTGGCCGTGTCGCAGGATGCGCCCGCCGCGGCCTCTCCGACGCTGACGCCCGAGGGACAGGCGATCGAGACGGCGATCCAGGCCTATGCCGGCAAGACCAATGACGATCGCCGCCAGGTGGTCGTCAGCCAGCTGCGCGCACAGGGCTTTGCGCCGCAGCTCGTTCCGTTCGAGGGGGGCAACCCGCGCACCGGTCCGCGCGCGGGCGCCAATGTGGTGGTCACGATCGGCGAGGGCGCGAAGGATATCGTCCTGACCGGCCATTTCGACGCCGTGCCTCTGGCGGACGGGACCATGTCGCAGGGCGTGATGGACAACGCCGGCTCGGTCGTCGCCCTGATGGAGGTCGCGGGGCTGGTGAAGGAGCAGGTCGAGCAGGCGCCGGGGCCGTTCCGCTACATCTTCGTCTTCACCGACCAGGAAGAGCTGGGCCTGATCGGTGCGCGCAAATGGCTGGAGGCGCAGGACAAGAGCCGCATCGCCGCCGTCGTGAACATGGATGTCAATGGCTACGGCGAGACGCTGATGTACGGCGAGAACGTCGGCGACCAGTCGGCCTTCGTGCTGCGCGCCATGCGGACCCAGTGCGCAGAGATGGCCTTCGACTGCATGGCCTTCCCGATGTATCCGCCCAGCGATGACCGGGTCTTCTCCGCCGCCGGGGTGCCGGTGATCTCGATCGGCTCGCAGGACGCGGTCGGGGCCCACCAGATGTGGCTGGCTTTCAACGGCGGGCAGGCGAACGGCCTGGCCGAGGGCTTCGTCCCGCCGGTCTTCCAGCGCATCCACTCGGCGCAGGACACGATGGAATGGGTCGAGGGCGACGAGGTCCTGCGCACCGCCCGCTTCATCGCCGACCTCGCGCTGCGTCTGGCGCGGGACGAGTGACGCCGGCTGGTGTTGACTAAGCGGTCCCTCCGGCCGACAAGACCTGACCCTTTTTCCGGCTCCGTCGCACCCGCGACGGGGCCGTCTCTCTTCTGGAGGTCCATTCCGTGTCCCAAGACCATCTGATGGGTGTCTACAATCGCGCGCCGCTGGAAGTGGAGCGTGGTCTGGGCGCGCGACTGTGGTCGACGGACGGGACCGAGTATCTGGATTGCGTCGCCGGCATCTCGACCAACGGACTGGGCCATGCGCATCCGAAGCTCGTCGCCGCGGTGACCGAGCAGGCGCAAAAGCTCTGGCACGTCTCGAACATCTTCCGCATTCCCGGCCAGGAAGCCCTGGCGGACGAGCTGTGCGAGAAATCGTTCGCGGACGTCGTCTTCTTCACCAACTCCGGCACCGAGGCGGTGGAGTGCGCGATCAAGACCGCGCGCAAGCATCACGTCGCCAACGGCCAGCCTGAGCGGATCGACATCTACGGCTTCGACGGCTCGTTCCATGGGCGGACCTATGGCGCGATCAACGCGGCCGCCAACCCGTCCTACACCGAGGGCTTCGGCCCGAAGATGGAGGGCTTCCACCAGCTGATCTGGGGCGACCACGATGCGATCAAGGCCGCGATCGCCAGGCCCACGACCGCAGCGATCATCGTCGAGCCGGTCCAGGGCGAGGGCGGCTGCCGCGCCATGCCCGAGCAGTGCCTGCGCGGCCTGCGGGAGCTGTGCGACGCCCACGGCGTCCTGATCATCTTTGATGAGGTCCAGTGCGGCATGGGCCGCACCGGCAAGCTGTGGGCGCACGAATGGGCCGGGATGACGCCGGACATCATGGCCATCGCCAAGGCTCTGGGCGGCGGCTTCCCGATCGGCGCCTGCCTGGCTACCGCGAACGCAGCAAAAGGCATGACCGTCGGCGTGCACGGCTCGACCTTCGGCGGCAATCCGCTGGCGATGGCCGTCGGACGCGCGGCCTTCGGCGAGCTGTCGAAGCCGGAGACGCTCGCCCACGTCAACGAGATCGCCGGCTATCTGAAGCAGCAACTGCACGGCCTGAAGGAGCGCTTCCCGGACGTGATCGTCGACGTGCGCGGCAAGGGGCTGCTGATCGGCGTGAAGCTGGTGCCGAACAATCGCGAGTTCATGGGCTGGGCCCGCGACGAGCAGCAACTGCTGGTCGCCGGCGGCGGCGACAACTGCGTGCGCATCCTGCCGCCGCTGGTGCTGACGCTGGACGAGGCTCGCGAGGCCGTCGCGCGCTTCGAGAAGACCTGCGAATTCGCGCGGACCAAGCTGGCCTGACCGTCTAGATCTGGAGGGGCCGATGGTCCGTCACTTCCTCGATATCCATCGGCTGGGCGCCGAGGACCTGCGCGGCATTCTGGATGACGCCCACGCCCGCAAGCAGGCCCGCAAGGACTGGCCGAAGGGCAAGGTCGACACCGATGCGCCGGCGAAGGATCGGGTGCTCGCCATGGTGTTCGAGAAGAACTCGACCCGCACCCGCTTCAGCTTCGACGCCGCCATCCGCCAGCTGGGCGGCACGGGCATTATCGCCAACGCCGGCGACATGCAGCTGGGTCGCGGCGAGCCGGTCGAGGACACGGCCCGCGTCCTGTCGCGAATGGTCGACGCCGTCATGATCCGGGCCAACGATCACGAGGACGTCGAGCGCTTCGCCCGGGTCTCGACCGTACCGGTCATCAACGGCCTGACCGACCGTTCGCACCCGTGCCAGATCCTGGCCGACCTGCTGACGATCGAGGAGCATCAGGGCCCGATCGCCGGCAAGACGATCGCTTGGGTCGGTGACGGCAACAACGTCTGCCACAGCTTCATGCACGCCGCGCCGAAGTTCGGCTTCCGTCTGCAGGTCGCCTGTCCGGCGGAATACCATCCCGACCTGCACGATCTGGCCAAGGGCGGCGACCATGTCGTCCTGACCAGCGATCCGCGCGAGGCCGTCGCCGGCGCGGACGTGGTCGTCACCGACACCTGGGTGTCGATGGGCGATCAGGACTACGAGGCGCGCCTTGAGGCCTTCGACGGATACGGCGTCGACGACGCCCTGATGGACGCCGCCAACCCCGGTGCGGTCTTCCTGCACTGCCTGCCGGCGCACCGCGGCGAGGAGGTGACGGACGCCGTCATCGACGGCCCGCGTTCGCTGGTCTGGGACGAGGCGGAGAACCGCATTCACGCCCAGAAGGCGGTCCTCGCCTGGTGCTTTGCCGGCTGAGCCCTAGTTCAGGTTCACGTCCGCGACGCCGCCGGCATCGGGGATCGTCTTGGTGAGGTTCGCCTTGGCGACCTCGTAGGCGAACTTGAAGAAGCCGCCCTCATTGACCCAGACGCGACCGTCATCGGCGTCGAAGCGCAGGAGGGTCAGGTGCGGATCTTCCTTGCCTTCGGGGTACCAGGCCGCCAGCACCGGGTTCCAGTGGCGGTCGATGATCTCACGGTCCGGGCCATGGACGGACAGGTCGCCGTGAATGCAGGCCCAGACGTTCTGGTCTTTCGAGCCATAGTGGAACATGGCGCTCTGACCGCCGGGCAGCGCCGCGTCCTTCGCCAGATCCGTGTCGTCGCGGGTGAAGAACCAGATCGTCCCGGTCTCTTCCTCGCGGAAGGCGGTCATCGGCTGGGCATGGTAGCCCGGCTGGTCAAGGCCCAGAAGTCCGGTGTTGGACTTCTTCAGGCTGTCCCAGAAATGCTGTTCGGCTTCAGCGGCGGTGAGGGTCTTGTCGCCCATGTCGGTCTCTCCTGATCGGGGGGGGTGTCGGTCAGGGAAATCGTTGCGACGGCGAGGAGTTCCGCCTCAGTAGGGGCGCTGCGGCATACCGAGCAGCGTGGCGACGTGAATCAGGAGCAGCATCAGCGCGGCGCCGGACATCACCATGATGAACCGCCAGGGGATCATGCGCACGCCCTTGGCGGGATTGCTCGGCAGGGCGCCCCGCCAGCCGGCGAAGACGGCGAGCGCCAGAACGGCCGCGGCGAGGATCAGGGTCGTGCTCAGCGTCATGGCCGCGAGGTGGCCCGAACGGGGGTGGCGCGCAAGAGGGCCGGACCTTTCCGGGAGGTTAATCTTTACGAGGTGTTAACCGCGTCGGACCGACATATCCGGCGGGCGTCGCGACTTTCCACAGGAAGCTGTCGGCGCCCCTACATCTTGGGGTTAACCACGCGTTTACACCCTTGATCTGGGCGGATAGCGTTCGAATCGAAGGTCGGGAGGCGAATCAGTGAGCGCAGCCGCGCCGTGGAGCGTGAAAGGGATTGATCCCAAGGCTCGCGAGATCGCCAAGGACCTTGCGCGTCGCTCAGGCATGACCCTGGGCGAGTGGCTCAACTCCATGATCATCGAGGATGGCGACGCGGATGACGGCTATACGCCGTTGCCGCGCCGCGCCCATGCCGCGGACACCTTCGAACGCCGCGGCCGCAGTCGGCGTCTGGACGATGCCTATGGTTCCGGCGGCGAAGCCTGGCAGCGACTGGAAGCCTCCATCGACGCCATCGCCGCCCGACTTGAGGCGGCCGAGCGTCGCTCAACCGTGGCCATCCAGGGTGTGGATCAGGCCGTTTCGGGCGTTGTCCGTCGGCTGGAAAGTCACGATCAGGAAGGCCGCGCCTGGGGGCGGCGTATCGACGACATCTCCGAGGAACTGCGCGAGGGCCACCGTCGCCTGCGCAAATTCGAGCAGGAGACCGGTCCGCGCACGACGGAAGCCTTCGGCAAGGTTGAAGCCGGCCTCGGCGCCCTTGCCGGCCGTCTGTACGACATCGAGGAGCGTCAGCGCTCGGGCGTGAACGAACTGCGTCAACGCATGGACGCGGTCGAAAAGGTGGCCGGGCCGGGGGCGGGGTCAGAGCTGCTCTCGCAGGTCGGCGCCCGGCTGGATCAGGCCCAGGCCCGTACGACCGAAGCGCTGCGTGGACTTGAGCGATCCTTCGCTACGCTGGACCAGCGGATGCGCGCCGCCGAGACGCGTATGGAGCCGGAAGGCGCGCGCGAAGCGGCCCGCTTCGAGAAACTGGCCGAGACGCTCGCGCGCCAGATGGACGCCAACCGCGCCGAGATGATGCGTCGGCTGGACACGGCCGAGTCCGAAAACCGCATGGAGCGGATCGAACGCGCGGTGGCTGCGCTGGGCGACCAGCTGAAGGCGTCGGAAAGCCGCTCCGCCCAGGCCGTCGAGGCCATGGGGCGCGAGGTTCTGCGGATCGCCGAGAATCTCAACGGTCGCGTCGGGCGGATCGAAAGCGACGGCGAGGTCCGCGTCGAGCGTCTGGGCGAAGCTCTGTCGCGCCGCATCGACGGCGATATGAACCGTCTGGCGCAGGGGCTGGACCAGAGGCTGACTGCCGCCGACGACCGCCATGCCCTCGCGCTCGAGAAGCTGGGCGGCGAAATCACCCGCATTTCGGATCGCCTGAGCGAGCGCATCGCCCAGTCGGAGCGGCGTTCGCAGCAGGCGCTGGAAGACATCGGTCGCCGGCTGTCGGATAGCTCGTCGCGGATCGAGCAGCGCTACGATCGCGCGTCCGGCGAACTGGCCGAGCGCATGCGTCTGTCAGAGGAGCGGACGGCCGCCCTGATCGCCGAGGCGCGCGAAAACATCGACAGGCGCGGCGAGACAAAGACCGCGCCGGAAGCCGTGGCCTCACCGGTGGAAGCCGCGCCGGCGGTCGATGATCAGCCCGACTGGCGCGCTGCCGCCTTCCCGGACGCGGCCTTCCCGGACTCGCCGTTCGCGCCGACTGCGTTCGATGATCCGGATCCGGTCTATACCGAGCAGCAGGCCTGGTCGGCCGATCTCGCTCCGCCCGAGCCCGCGGCCGCGGTATCGACGTCGGGCCTTCGCAACGAGGCCCTGACCGCCGACACGGTGTTCGACGCCGTCATGCGCGGCCCGCTCGCAGACGCGGGGCCGCCTTCCGCGCCGTTCGGCAGCCGGGCTGCGATTGAAACGCCGGCCGCGCCCGAGGAAGCGCCGCACGTGCCGGTGTTCGCCACCACACCGCAGCCCGCCACGACCGCGTCGGTTTCGGCGGGGCCATTCGGATCGGGCTCCGGATTTGGCGGCGCTGATGTCTCCGACGCGCTGGCCGCGACGGAGCCGGGCGGTTTCGACGGCGACGATTTCGCCGGAGAGACCGAATTCGTCGATCCGCGCGCCCTGCGAGCGGCCGCAGCCCATGGCCGCGCATCCACCACCCGCAACACTATCGAGGCCGCTCGCGCCGCAATGGCGGCGCCTGAGCCGGACGCGCCGGCCCGGTCGGGCTTCGGCCTGAAGAAGGGCGGCAAGTCCCGTCTCCAGGAGCGCCTGGACAAACAGGCCTCCCGCGATGGCGGGACCGTCCGCAAGGCCCTGGGGGCTTCGGCCGTGGCCGTGGTGCTGACCGCTTCGGGCGCGCTCGCCTTCAGCGAACTGACGGATGGCGGCATTGTCCTGCCCGGCCTGGGCGCCGAAGAGGTCCAGCCGGTGGCGGCTCTGGCGGTGGCGGCCGCCCCGAGCGAGGCGGATCTGGCGAGGGGCGCAGAACTGTACGAGCAGGCCGTGGCCCAGCTGGATGCCGAGGATACCGCCGGGCCGGAAACGCTGAAGGCGGCGGCTACGCTCGGCTACGCGCCCGCGCAGCTGCATCTGGCCGGCCTGTATCAGGAGGGCCAGAACGGCGTGCAGAAGAGTGCGCCGGAAGCCCGTACCTGGGCGCGCCGCGCCGCGGACGGTGGCGATCCCCGTGGGATGCACGCCTACGGCATGTATCTGTTCGACGGTGTCGGCGGCGCCCGAAACAGGGCGGAGGCCCTGACATGGCTGACCCGCGCGGCCGAACTGGGTCTGGTGGACAGTCAGTACAATGTCGCCAGGCTGTATGAGTCCGGCGATGAAGGCATCGCAGCGGACCCTGCGCAGGCCTACGCCTGGTATCTGATCGCCGCGCGCGCCGGGGATGGCGACGCCCGGGCGGCGGCGGACCGTTTGCAGGCCTCGCTGTCGCCGGCGGATCGCGACAAGGGGCTCGCCGACGCCGAGCGGTTCACGGTCGAACCTCTCGCCTGACGGGCGCATCTTCGACTTCTGACGCGCAACGGGTTGCTTCGCGCGCCCGGGGCGTTCAGACCCGTTTCCACCCGCCGCCTTCCGGCGTCTGATCTCTGTTCCAGCCGAAGGCGCGTCCTTTGGATATCTATCTGCCGATCGCCGAGGTTTCGGTGAACTGGCCGTTCCTGGTTCTGCTGGGAGCGACGGTCGGCTTTGTCTCGGGCCTGTTCGGTATCGGCGGCGGCTTCCTGATGGCCCCGATTCTGATCTTCCTTGGGATCCCGCCCTCCGTGGCGGTCGCCAGCCAGGCCAGCCACGTGGTCGCGTCCTCGACCTCGGGCGTGATCACCTACACCAGCCAGAAGATGGTCGATTACCGCATCGGCGGGATCATGGCCGCCGGCGGTGTCGTCGGGGCGCTGCTGGGCGTCGAGCTGTTCCGATATCTGCGCCTGCTGGGCCAGGCCGATCTGGCGGTCGCCCTGGCCTACCTGCTTTTCCTCGGCGCGATCGGCACCCTGATGCTCTACGAGAGCCTCGGCCAGATCCTTCGGCGCGTCCGCGGCGAAATTGTTCCGCACAAGGAACGTCGCCGTCCGCTGTGGCTGTATGGCCTGCCGCTGCGAATGCGTTTCCCCCGCTCGGGCCTTTACATCAGCGTCATCCCGCCGACCGCCCTCGGCGTCTTCGTCGGTATTCTCTCAGCGATCATGGGCGTCGGCGGCGGCTTCATCCTTGTTCCGGCCATGCTCTATATCCTTCGAATGAAGGCCAGCGTGGTCGTGGGCACCAGCCTGTTCCAGATCATCATCGTCACCGCGATGACGACCATCCTTCAGGCCGGCCGGAACCAGACGGTAGACATCGTGCTGTCGATCATCCTGCTGCTGGGCGGTGTGGTGGGGGCGCAGTACGGGGCGAGACTGTCGGGACGCTTCCGGGCCGAGGAACTCAGAGCGGCCCTTGGCGTGATCGTTCTCCTCGTCGGAATCTACATGGGGCTGGAGCTGTTTGTCCGACCCGGCGATCTGTTCTCCTTCGCCCCGGGGGTGTCGGAATGATCCAGGCCCTCCCGCCCGAACCACCGGCCGTCGTCGCCCCGGCTCCTGCTCAGTCGGTCAGCACCGCCGAACGCGTGCGCGTCGCCGCGGCGCTGACAGATGCGCGCGTGCAGGTCGACTCCAGTTTCCGCGGCGCGTCGATCGTGCTGTTCGGGGCTGTCTTCAACCCGACGGACGCCCCGGCCGATGTGGTGGTCGTGGTGCGCGGCCCGGACTCGCCGGTCCGTCTGGTCAAGAAGACCCGCAACATGGGCGTCTGGCTGAACAGCCGTCCCGTGCTGTTCGAGGGCGCTCCGGGCTTCTACATGACGGCCTCGACCCGCCCTCTGCCGGACATCGCCGAGTTCGGCCAACTGAGACGGCTGGGTGTGGGCGTGGATCACCTGCGGATCAATGCGCCGGAGGAGAGCCGGACGGTCACGCGCTACGGCGTGCGGGACGTGGTGGTCAGCCGTCTTGGCGAGGACTACCTCGACTGGCGCCGCGCGGTGATCCGCCTGCGCGAGGCGGCCGCGCTGTACGATACCGACCCCGAGGGTGTCCGGTTCGTGGATCGGGGTCTGTTTCGGGCCGAGGTCGAACTGCCCGCCGTCGCGCCGACGGGGCAGTATTTCGCCGAGGTCTGGCTGTTCCAGGAGGGGGAGCCGGTGTCGGTCAGCAATCTCACGCTGACGGTCGAGAAAGTCGGCATCGAGCGCGATATCTTCGAGTTCGCGCATCGGCGGCCGTGGAGCTATGGCGTGCTGTGCGTCCTGCTGGCCGCACTGACCGGCTGGGCGGCGAGCCGGGTCTTCAGGAGAACCTGAGGCTGACCGGGCGGCAACAGCGTGCGTGACACGCAGCGCCAAAAGCAAAAGGCCCGCCGCTTTCGCGACGGGCCTCCGCAAATCAGCTTTTTACAGCGATCAGTCGCTGTCGCCGTCGTCGACAACGGCGTCGATGGCCACGGCGGCCAGAACAGCAGCGCCGATGAAGATCAGCGGAGCCGGGATGGCGGCGAATTCTTCCGAAGCGCCAGCGGTAGCGCCGACGCGGTCGGCGATGCGCGGAGCGGCCTGGTTAGCAGCAGCGGCTTGACCGGCGACGAGCGCCAGACCAACCACCGAAGCGGCGATGATCTTCTTCATGATGGTAGTCCTCCAAGAGTTCGAGACGTCCATACATTCGCATTTGCGAAGAGGCAAGACGGGTTGCGTGTCGTTAATGACACAACTCTGGGAATCAATGAGAGATTCCAGAGTTGAATCAGGTTTCGTCAGGCCGCAGCGAACTCGCTCAGCGCATCAAGGACGGCGCGGTTCTGATCATCCGTCCCGATGGTGATCCGGAGGCAGTCTGGCAGGCCGTACCCTCCGACAGGACGAACGATGATGCCCCTTGTGTTCAGGTAATCGTTGGCGGCGGCGCAGCGCCCCGCGTCGGGGAATCGAACCAGAACGAAGTTGCCGGCGGACGGAAAGACCTCGAAGCCAAAACCCTTGATCGCCTGCGTCAGACGCGGACGCCAGGTCTCGACCAGATCGCGGGACGCCTTTTGATGCGCCTCGTCGCCGAGAGCGGCGACCGCGGCCTCAAGGCCAGGGATCGAGACGTTGAACGGCAGGCGGATACGGTCGACAGCCTCAGCCACCTTCAGCGGCGCATAGCCGAAGCCGACGCGCAGGCCGCCCAGACCGTGGATCTTGGAGAAGGTGCGGGTAACGACGATGTTTTCGGCGTCCTTCGCCAGCGGGAAGCTGGTTTCCCAGTCCGGCGCGGTGACGAACTCGGCATAGGCCTCGTCGATGACCAGCAGCACGTTGGACGGCAGGGCGGCGTGCAGGCGGCGGGTCTCCTCCGCCGTGTTGTAGCTGCCGGTCGGGTTGGACGGGCTGGAGATGTAGACGATCCGGGTCCGGTCATCGACCTGCTCCAGGATCGCATCGACCTCGGCCTTGAAGCCGGGTTCGGGCGCCAGCTTGACCGACGCCTGGTTGGCGAGGGCTGAAATCCGGTAGGCGAGGAAGCCATACTGACCGGTGACGATGTTGTCGCCCGGCTGCAGATAGGTCTGGTTGAGCAGGGCGAAGACCTCGTCCGAGCCATTGCCGAAGATCAGGCGCTCGGGCTCCAGACCGTGGTGGTCGGCGACGGCGTCGCGCAGCTTGCCGGCGCGGCCGTCGGGATAGACGTGGATGTTGTTGACCGCCGCCTGATAGGCATCGCGAGCCTTTTGCCCGGCGCCCAAGGCGTTCTCGTTGGACGAGAGCTTCATCGGCTCGGCCACGCCCTCGATCTTCGACTTGCCGCCGACGTAGGGCGCGATGTCGAGGATGCCGGGCTTGGGCTGGATCGTGTCGGTCATGCGGGCTCTCAGAACAGGGGGGCGGCGCCGATCACGCCGGAGAGGGCGCCGGGCGCATCTGCGAGCCGGCTGTCTTCGGGCTGCACATAGCCCGCCAGCACGAACAGCTTCAAGCCGCCGCCCGCCATGAGCAGCGTCGCTGCCAGGCCGGAAGCCGACAGGGCCGTCAGGATCCGGTCGTCGGCAAGGGTGCTGTCGGTGACCCAGAAGGTCCGGTCGTTTCCGGTCGGCCCCGGCTGCGCGCGCTGGATCAACAGAGCGCGCGGATGACCGGCGCCGTGATCCGGAAGGGCGGCGGTGACCCGGATGTCCGGCTCGGCCAGCAAGCGGCTCCACCAGCTCAAGGAGGGGCTCAGGTCC
Source organism: Caulobacteraceae bacterium (assembly GCA_052441165.1). GTDB lineage: Bacteria > Pseudomonadota > Alphaproteobacteria > Caulobacterales > Caulobacteraceae > Brevundimonas. Next base: position 12,192 of record JBQVQW010000027.1, read on the forward strand.
AACAGGGCCCGGGCGCCGTCGCGCACGGCGGCGAGCGCGGCGTCGGGTCTGGCTGCGAGCCGTGCCACCAGACCGTAGCGGTCGGCGGCAAGCACCTGGCTCGCAGGCCCCCACACAACCAGCGGCGCGCCCGAAGCGGCATCGATGCGGCCCAGCAACGAGCGGATGGCGGCGATCTGCGGCGGGGTCAGACCCGCCAACGTCTCGCGAAGTGCGATGGCATCCGCGTCGACGGTGTCGCGCCGACCGGCGGCGATGCGGGCTTTCACGGCTTCTGCGATCGCGCGATCCAGCGCCAGACGCTCATTGTCGCGAGGCGGTTCTCTCAGCATCAGAAGAGCCGCGGCGCCGGCGCCAGGGCGAACGGCCCCAGCCAGGTCCGGCCATCGCGGAAGCGGATCATCAGATCAACCGGGCGGTCGCCCTGGATCGCCGTTGCGGCCGCGGCGCCGGCGGCGCCGACGCGATTGACCGCGCCTTCCTGTGCACCCGCGAGGCCCGAGATCGCGGCCCCCGGCGCTTCCGCATTCAGGGCCAGATCGCCCTGCAAGCGGCCGTCCGGGCCGGCGGACAGGCCCTCGCTGAGGATCCGGGCGCGGCTCTCGCCGGCGATCAACTCGCCCCGCACATCGGTCAGGCGGCCGCCGGCTTCGGTCCAGGCGGAGAAGACCCCCGCCGCATTGGGTCCGCCCAGCCGGCTCGCTTCCTGGACCACGCCCTCCAGTCGGAGGGTCAGCTGGCCCTGCCGCGTCGCGCCCTCGACCGGTCCGCCCGGACGCCCGCGGGCATCCTGAAGGCTGAACAGGACATCGACCGCGTCGGCGTCCTCGTTCTCGCGGTGGGGACGGGCCTCGAACTGGATGCGCTCGGCGGATGCGATCGGGAAGGGTTCGGCAGCCTCGTGGGCCGTGAAGACCGGACGGATCATTTCGACGCGCAGATCCGGGAACCGCTCGCGCAAATGACTGACGCTGAAGCGCAAGCCATCACCGCGCACTCCGACCCGGCCCTTGGCCGCACGAGCGAGGGTCAGGCCGTCGGTGGCCACGACGACCCAATGGTCGGGGTTCCAGGCGTTGGCCTCGGCCACCAGCTCGGGGGCCGAAAGTCCGTGCCCGGACGGGGCAACGATCTCGGCATGAGGGATGGCGACGCGGGCGCGAAAGGGCCAGCCGGTCGTGGTCACTCCGGCGTGGCTTATCGTCCAGCCATTCTGTTTCAGCGCCTCGACCTGGGCGTCCAGCCGCGTCTCGATCTGCTGGACCAGATAGAACCACCACGCCGTCCATACGACGAGAACGACGCCGGCGATGGTGAAGGGCACGATGATGCCGCGGCGGGAATGGTGGAGATTGTCGGTGGTCATTCAGGGTCCGGCGAAACTGGGTCTGACTGTTCGAAACGTCCAAAGCGCGAACCGGAGCCGTGGAGATAGCCGCTCCGGACGCTTTTCTATGGTGAAGCCGTCATCGGGTGACAAGCGTGCGCGGGAGGAAACGGGGCACCCGCTTTGGCCGCTTCATCGACCTTATCCCCCCTATCCCGGATCCCTGCCGAGGAAGCCGCCCACCAGCTCCACGGCCTCGGCCAGCCCCATGCGCAGGACCTCGGTTCCAGGCGGCAGGCTGGCGAACAGGCGGGTGGGGCAGGCGGCGTCCAGCATGACGAAGACGCCCTTGTCATCGGCCCGCCGGATCAGACGACCGAAGGCCTGGGCCATGCGGGCGCGAGCCAGGGCGTCGTCATAGGCGCGCCCCTGAGCCGAAGAGCCGCCAAAGCGCTCGCGCCGGGCCTTGTGCAGCAGGTCGGGACGGGGCCACGGAACGCGGTCGAAGGCGAGGATGCGAAGGGATCGGCCGGGTACGTCGACGCCGTCACGCACCGCATCCGTGCCCAGCAGGCAGCTGTCCTGCTCGGCCCGGAAGATGTCGACCAGCGCTCCGACTTCCAGCGGGTCGACGTGCTGGGCATAGAGCGGAAGGCCCTGTTTCGCGAGGTCGGGACCCAGCCGCTCGTAGACCGCCTTCAGCCTGCGGATGGCGGTGAACAGCCCCACGCCGCCGCCACCGGCGGCGAGGAAGAGTTCGCGCATGGCCGCGGCGGTCTGGCGGGCGTCGTCCTTGACCAGATCGTTGATGACGATGACACGGCTGTTCTGCGCATAGTCGAACGGGCTTTCGACCTTCAACGTCCGCGCCGGCTCGATCAGGCGGGCCGCGCCGGTGCGAAGGCGGGCGAGGTCGAAGGGATCGTCCGCCATCGGATCGGACAGGGTGGCCGAGGTTACCAGAACGCCGTGCGAGGGCATGACCACCGCGGCCTCCAGCGGCACGGTCGGGTCGATCCAGTGGCGACGCAGGGCGACGTCGTGAATGCGGCCGAAGGCGGCCTCGGCCGACAGCCAGTCGACGAAGTCGGGATCCGGCTCACCGGTGTCCACGTCCAGCGCCGCCAGCATCGAGCGCCAGCCGGGCAGGGTCATGCGGGCCCGGCGATCCAGCCCACGCAGGGCGCCCTCGATCCGCGCCCGTGACGCCCCGTCCAGCTCGACCGCCTCATCGTCGAGGATGTCTTCCAGATGCCGCGACAGGGCCAGCAGCGGCGCCTCGACGGCAGCCAGGGCCTTCGCCGCCTCCCGGGCGGTCTCCAGCACGGGATCGGTGACCGGGCGCAGGCTGCATTCCATGCCGAACTCGACGCCGCCGGGACCACCGCCCTCGCTCGTCCGGGCGCGCAGCTGCTCCAGCGCGGCGACCAGGAAGCGTTCGACCGGACCGATCGGATTGACCTCGCCGGAGGCCGAAGCGATCCGGCCCGACACGCCTTCGCCCGGCAGCTGGGCCGCCGCGTGCATGGCGTCCTGCAACGCCTTCCGCGCCGCCTCATTGTCGGCGCACAGGTCGCCTAGCCTCTGCTCCAGCCCCCGACCGCGCCGGCCCCGGCCCTCCGGTCCCCGTATCCAGCGGCGCAGTTCGGCGGACTCCTGACCGGACAGGCAGGCCGAGAAGGCGCTGTCGGCGGCGTCGAACAGGTGGTGGCCCTCGTCGAAGACGATCCGTTTCAGCGCCGCCGTCTCGCCGTCCTGCTTCAGGCCCCGGGCCGAGCGGGCGCCGTCGAAGGCGGCCTGGGTCATGACCAGGGCGTGGTTGGCGACGACGAGATCGGCCTTGCGGCTGGCGCGGATGGTCTTCTCGACGAAACAGGTGCGGTAGTGGGGGCAGGCGGCGTGGACGCATTCGCCGCGCCGGTCGACAAGGTTGCCGGCGCTGGCCTGCTGGCTTGGGGCGACGGCGAACAGGCCCGGCAGCCAGCCCGGGAAGTCGCCGCCGGTCATGTCTCCGTCTCGGCTGTGCAGGGCCCAGCGCGCTGCGAGCGCCACGCCGATCAGGTCGCCATTCCCCAGCTGCGCCGCCTGAACCATCTCCTGCAGGTTCAGCAGGCACAGATAGTTCTCGCGACCCTTGCGGACGACGGCCTTGCGCTTTCGCTCGGCCGGGTCCGGCCACAGGGCGGCGCTTTCGCGGTCGATCTGGCGTTGCAGGGCGCGGGTGTAGGTCGAGACCCAGGCCGCGCCGGCGTTTCGTTCCGCCCACAGGCTGGCGGGGGCGAGATAGCCGAGGGTCTTTCCGGTGCCGGTGCCCGCCTCGGCCAGCAGCATGCGCGGCCGGCCCTCCTCGTTGCGGGGCGAGAAGGCGTAGGCGACCTCGGCGGCATAGTCGGACTGGGCCGGGCGGGTTTCATCCAGGCCCGAGGCCTGCAACAGCTTCTCCAGCCGGATGCGGGCGCTTTCGCTGTCGACGGGCGCCGAACCGGCCTCGCCGCGCGGCGCCTCGTCCTCCCACTCCGCCAGTCGCGACCAGACGTCCAGGCCCGAGCCCCGGTGCTGTCGGGCGCGCAGGGGCTGGTGCTGCAAAGCGCCCGCGACCCGCCACGACCACGCCCATCCGGCGCGGCCCAGCGTTTCGTTCAGGGTGAAGGCGTCCTCGCGCAGCGGATAGGCGGGGTCCGCCAGTTCGCGCAGCAGGGAGTCGGCGGCGGCGCGAAGGGCGGCGGCCTGCGCTTCGGCGCCTTTCGGCTCGGCCTGGCCGAGGGCGAGGGCGAGGCCGGTCGGCGAGGGCGCACAGAAGCGGGCCGGGCGGACGAAGGCGAACAGCTCGAGCACGTCCAGCAGGTCGTTGGATCGCGATGGCGGGGCGATTCCCAGGCGGCGGGCCGTCAGGCTGGCGTGGGCGACAAGAACCGGAGCCGAGGTGAAGGCGCCCTCCGCCGCGCCGCGTCCGATCTTTCGGGTCCCGTCCCTGTCGCAGATCGCCCCTGCGCCCGGCGGCACGGCCAGAGCCGGCGGGAGAGCCAGCCAGGGCTCGGCTCCGGTCAGGTCGCTGGAGGTTGCGGTGATCGAGTCGGCGGGCACCCTCGATAGATAGCGAGGAAACACGTGAAACGGAACGGGAACATGCTATAGCCGCGAGGTGACGCCGCCCGCCGTTCCCGCAACGCTTCCGCCGCTGTTCGCCGACTGGTTCGCCTCGCGCGGCTGGGCGCCGCGTCGGCATCAACTGGAGATGGTCGCGGCGGCGCAGGCCGGGTCGCACGCCCTGCTGGTCGCGCCGACCGGCGGCGGCAAGACGCTGGCGGGTTTCCTGCCCTCGCTGGTCGAGCTGGCGGAGCGCGGGCCCAAGCCGGAGGCCGGGCCCGGCTCGGGCGTTCATACCCTGTACCTGTCGCCGCTGAAGGCGCTGACGACGGACGTCGAGCGCAACCTGATGACGCCGATCCGCGAGATCGGACTCAACATCCATGTCGAAAGCCGAACGGGCGACACGAAGCAATCAAAGCGCCAGCGACAACGGGACTTTCCGCCGGACATCCTGCTGACGACGCCGGAGCAGCTGGCCCTGCTGTGCGCCTGGGACGGGGCGCGGGCGTGGTTCGCGGATCTGAAATGCGTGGTGCTGGACGAGGTGCACGCGATCTGGAGCGGCAAGCGGGGTGACCTTCTGAACCTTGGTCTCGGCCGGCTGCAGCAGTTCGCCCCGGAGCTGCGCCGCGTGGCGCTCTCGGCGACGGTCGACGACCCGGAGATGATCGCGGCCTGGCTGAAGCCCAAGGGCGGCGAAGTCGCCATCGTCCTCGGTGACCCCGGTGCGCCGCCGGTGGTGGATGTGCTCGTCAGCGAGGGCCGGGTGCCGTGGGCCGGGCATACCGGCGTGCACGCCATCCCCGAGGTCTACGACGCCATCAAACGAGCCGGGATGGCGCTGATCTTCGTCAATACGCGCTGGCAGGCGGAGTTTGTCTTTCAGGAGCTGTGGCGGATCAACGAGGATGACCTCGCCATCGCCCTTCACCACGGCTCTCTGGCGCCCGAACAGCGACGTAAGGTCGAGGCGGCGATGGCGCGGGGCGATCTGAACGCCGTGGTCTGCACCTCGACGCTGGATCTGGGCATCGACTGGGGCGATGTGGATCTGGTCATCCAGCTGGCGGCGCCGAAGGGCGCGAGCCGGCTGGTTCAGCGGATCGGCCGGGCGAACCACCGGCTGGACGAGCCCTCGCGCGCCCTGATGGTGCCGGCCAGCCGGTTCGAGATGCTGGAGTGCCAGGCTGCTCGCGAGGCGGTGGCCGAGAACGCCTTCGACTGGGAGCCGGTGCATACCGGCACGCTCGACACCCTCGCCCAACACGTCATGGGTTGCGCCTGTTCCGAGCCTTTCGTCCTGGATGATCTGTATACGGAGGTTGTCGGTTGCTATCCCTATCGCGATCTCGGCTACGAGCGGTTCGAGGAGGTCGTTGATCTGGTGGCGACCGGCGGGTACGCGCTGCGAACCTACGAGCGGTTCGCGCGGATCGTGCGGACGCAGGACGGTCGCTGGAAGGTCCGCAACGCCCAGACGGCCCAGCGGCACCGGATGAACGTCGGCGCCATCGTTTCGGCCGCCAATCTGAACGTCCGCGTCGGCTCGCGCAGGGCGGGCGGCAAGGCCATGGTCGGCGGCCGCAAGATCGGCGAGGCCGAGGAGTGGTATTTCGAGCAGATGTCGCCGGGCGACACCTTCGTCTTCGCCGGACAGGTCTGGGCGTTCCAGGGCATCTCGGGAACCGACGCGCTGGTGACGGCGGCTATCGACAAGGATCCGCGCATCCCCTCCTACGGCGGCTCGAAATTCCCGCTGGGCACCTCGCTGGCCGAGCGGGTGCGCGACATGATCCACGATCGCGACCACTGGCGCGTCCTGCCTAACGACGTGCAGGAGTGGCTGGAGCTGCAGGAGATCCGCTCGGTCATTCCGAAGGCCGGGGCCATGCTGGTCGAGACGTTCCCGCGGGGGACGCGCAACTTCATGGTCGCCTATCCCTTCGAGGGACGGTTGGCGCACACGACCCTGGCCATGCTGCTGACCCGGCGTCTGGACCGGCTCAATGTGGGGCCGCTGGGCTTCGTGGTGACCGACTATTCGCTGGCCATCTGGTCGATCAAACCGATGGATACGCTGGACCTTGACGCCCTGTTCGAGCCGGACATGCTGGGCGACGATCTGGAAGCCTGGCTGGAGGAGAGCTTCATGATGAAGCGGACCTTCCGCAATTGCGCCCTCATCTCGGGCTTGATCGAGCAACGCCAGCCGGGCGCCGAGAAGACCGGCCGGCAAGTGACCTTCTCGACCGACCTGATCTACGACGTGCTCCGCCGCCACCAGCCCGACCACCTGCTGCTCCGAACCGCCCGCGCCGATGCGGCGTCCGGCCTGCTGGACGTCGGCCGGCTGGGCCAGATGCTGGGGCGGATTCAGGGCAACATCACTCACCAGCCGCTGGAGCGGCCGTCGCCCTTCAGTGTTCCGGTTCTGGTGCAGATCGGGCGCGAGCGGGTCGGCGGCGGGGCGGCGGAGATGATCCTGTCCGAAACCGCCATGGATTTCGCCGAGGATACCCTGATCGCCGAGGTCATGGCCGACGCGCCGCCCGAGCTGGAGGGCGCAGCGTGAACGCGGCCCTGCGCGAAACCCTGACGCCGTTCCGCCATCCCTGCGGCGGGCTGAAGGTGCGGGTGAACGGCGAGGCCTGCGTGATGCGCTGCTCCGGCGCGCTGTGGGTGCCCGGACAACGCACCCTGATCGCTTCGGACCTGCACCTCGAAAAGGGCTCGGCCTTCGCCGTGCGGGGCCAGATGCTGCCGCCCTACGACAGCCCTGCGACGCTGGCGAAGCTGGAAGCCGAGATCGAGGCGCTGAATCCGGCGGCGGTGGTCCTGCTGGGCGACAGTTTCCATGATGCGAAGGCGGTCGATCGTCTGTCTGCGGACGATCTGGCGCGACTGATGCGACTGGCAGCCGGCCGGGACTGGATATGGCTTGAGGGCAACCATGATCTGGTCGCGCTCTCCGGGGCGCTGGACACCTTGCTCGGACGCGTTGTGACGACGATGACGCTGGGCGCCGTGAGCCTGATCCATGAGCCGCAGTTGGGTGACGCAACCGGCGAGGTCGCGGGCCATCTGCATCCGGCCGCCCGTGTCGCCGCATACGGCCGCGGCGTACGGCGTCCCTGTTTCGTCACGGACGGCCGTCGTCTGATCATGCCCGCCTTCGGCGCCTTCACCGGTGGGCTGGACGTGCGCGATGTGGCGGTCGCAGGCCTGTTCGCCGCACCGCCGATGGTCGCCGCCCTCGGGCGGGACAAGGTCCACGCCCTGAGCTGGGACGCGCTGCGCTAGTTGCCGAACCGGCGAACCACGAATGCGGCGACGCGCCATGAGTCGTCGTTCTGCGACAGGGGGCTGTCGGCGATGTCGCCCAGCCGGCGTTCGTAGCCGAGCAGTCCTCCGGCGGCCCAGCGGGGGCTCAGGGGCGTGATGAGCATGGCGGTCGCGCCTGCGCCCTGAAGACCGCCATCGGGCGCATAGGCCGGAATGCCATTGGCCAGCGCCTCCGCCGGGGAAACGCCGTAATAGGCGTCGGCCAGCTTGCGGTCGCCGCCGCGGACATAGGCGCTGACGTTGAGGGCGCCGAGCGGCGTCACACGCTGGTGGCCGAGGGATGCGTGATACTCCGTGCCTTCGCTGACGTCGGTGACATCGCGGCTGACGCGGCCGCCGACGACGATATTCCCCGGCAGGCGCTGGTAGGCATAGACGGCGGCGTCGGCTCCGAAGTCCGGTCTGTCCAGCGTGAGGCCCTCGATATCATCCGGGCTGAAGCGCGGCCTGAGCTGAAGGCCGGCGCGGAAGGTGTCCGTGCTGACGACATTCCAGCCAAGGCCCTCGAACGGGCTGAAGTAGACCCGGTCGCGCCAGTTGGCGGCGATGTAGGGCACGGCGTTGGCCTGGCCGCCGGTGTCGCCGTTCGAGTCCTGGCTGTAAAGCGCGCCGACGCCGACATCGACGGTCCATTCCTGCTGCGGACCCATGCGCTCATACGGCTGGCTCTGGGCCAAGGCGGCCGAAGCGGTCAGCGTCAGGGCCGCGAAGGCGGCGCCGGAGAGGAGAAAGCGAACGAGCATGGGGAGCCTTGAATGAACTGCGCATCGGGAATGCCCGGATACGCGACCGGCTCCCCGACGGATTACATTCGGTCCAGGTGATGCGCGACGGTCACGTCAGGCCCCTCGGGGCGACAACAGCGCCGTCGAAGCCGTTTCGATGCGTTCTTCCAGAAGCGCCATGAATTCCGCCCGCTTCAGGCCGGCGGGGATGGCCGGCAGGAACTCGAACACGACCGTGCCCGGGTAGCGGCGGAAGCCGTGCGCCGGCCAGTGGACGCCGGAGTTGGTGGCGATGGGCGTGCAGGCGACGTCGAGGTCCCGGTACAGGGCCGCGATGCCGGGCTTGTAGTCCGGCGCGGCGCCGACCTCGGCGCGGGTGCCCTCCGGGAAGATCAGGATCTGACGCCCCTCGGCGTGGCGGGCGCGGGCCTGCTTGACCATGTCCTTCAGCGCCTTCGAATGCGCCGAACGGTCTACCGCGATCATCTTCGACTTCCAGGCGAACCAGCCGAAGAAGGGCAGGGGCATCAGCTCCTTTTTCATGATGAAGCAGTTGTCCGGCAGCACCGCGAAGGGCGCGATGACATCCAGCATGCCCTGATGCTTCGCCGCCATCAGGGTCGCGCCCTCGGGACGATGCTCGAGGCCGCGGAACTCCACTTTCACCCCGGCGATCCAGCGCAGGCCGAAGAGAACGAATTTGGCCCAGCCCCGGATCACCCACATGGCCGGGCGATAGGGCAGCAGCAGCGCCGGCGACAGACCGACGGCGAACAACGCCATCGACAGATAGAGCCAGACGACGAACAGCAGGGAACGGACCGTCGTCATGTCAGGCCGGCTGTTCCTCAGGCGCGTCGGCCGCGGCCGGGGCGTCGCTGGAAATGCGGTTCAGGGCCGCGCGGCCCAGGGCGGCGAGGTATTTCACATACTCCAGCGTCATCCGGCGTGCAGTGACGGCGGCGCGCCACCAGCGCGAGTTGTCCAGCGAGGGCGTCTCGACGGCATAGGGCGTCAGCTCGACGCCCGGCGCGGCGGCGCGGATTTCGGTCAGGGCGCGGGGCATGTGGTAGTCCGAAGTCACCACGATCAGACTGTCGTAGTTCTTGGCGTCGGCCCAGGCTGCGATTTCCTGTGCATTGCCGATGGTGTCGAGAGCCTCGAATCCGAGGTCGACGCAGCAGTTGAACAGGCGGCTGGAGCCCGGGGTCAGGGCGCGCAGTTCCTGCCGGCGAACCTCGCGGTTCACGCCCGAGATCAACAGCCGTTCGCCCTTGTCCTGCTCCAGCAGGCGGATGGCGGCGTTGATCCGTTCGGGCGAGGGACCGGTCAGGGCGACGATCGCGTCGGCGCGAGCAGGCTCCTGCGAGGGCGCGTAACCGCGCACCCGGTCTGCGAACACGAACAGGCCGATCAGCCAGATCAGCGCCAGAATGGCGATAAAGGTCAGAAACTTCATGGTCTTGTCTTAACCACGCCCCTTGAGCCGCGCCAGAGCCGTAAACCGCGCCGCAACAAGCGCCACCGTAGCGACGATCAGGGGGCAAGGCGAGAGGATCAGAATGTCCGTCCAGGCCACAGGCAGGGCCGGCGTGACCCCGTCCGATCCGCCCAGAAACCGCAGCAGGGCAACCAGTCCCATAGCGGCGATAGCACCCGCGGCTCCGGCGCCCGCCGCCAGCAGGGCGTAGCGGCGCTGGTACAGTCCCGCGATCCGGCTGTCGGAAGCACCGTTCAGACTCAGGGTTTCGATCACCTCGCCCTGCGCCGCCATCCCCGCCCGGGTCGCATAGACGACCGCCGCGCCGGCCGCCCCGCCGGTCAGCAGGAAGGCGGCGATGGCCAGGGCGGTGATCAAACCCGCGGATCGCTCCACCTCGCCGCGCCACAGGCTGTGATCGTCGACCGTGGCGTCCACCCCGGCGGTCGCCAGGGCCCGGCTGAGGCTGACGGCGCTGGCCGGCTGGTCGCGGTCCAGCCTCACGGTCACCAGCCAGGGCAGGGGGAGGTCGGGCAGGACGGCGTCGCCGATCCAGGGCCGCAGAAGGGCCTCGGCCTCCTTGCGGTCCAGCACCTCCGCCTCAGCCACACCTGTGACGCCGCCCAGGGTCTCGGCGGCGCGCGCGGCAGCGGCGGCGCCGGTCTCTCCAACGCGCGGCCGCACCTGCACGGTCGCCTCGGCTCGCAACGAGCGGGCCCAGCCGTGGGCAGCCCGATCCGCCGACAGGGCGCCGACGGCCGAGAGGCAGGCGAGGAAGCACAGAACGGCGATCACCGCCGCCAGCCAGGGCTCTCCCCCGGCCTCGCGAGGCAGGATCGGATCACGGCGGTTCAGCAGGCGGCCGATCATGCGTCGCCTCCCATCAGACGGCCGCTTTCGAGGCGAAGCACGCGCGCGCCGGATCGCTCGGCCAAGGCCTCGTCATGGCTGGCGATCAGAACGGTGGCGCCCAGCCTGTTCAAGGCCTGGAACAGTTTGAGCAGCCGTTCGGCCATGCGCGCGTCCACGTTTCCGGTCGGCTCGTCCGCAAGGATCAGGTCGGGTCGCGTCACCACGGCGCGGGCGATGGCCAGCCGCTGTTTTTCGCCGCCGGACAGGGCAGGCGGATGGACATCCATCTTCTGGCCCAGCCCGACCCAGGTCAGCATTTCCTTGGCATCCGGCCCCCAGACCTCGTCCTTCACCCCGGCCAGCCGCAGCGGCAGGCCGGCGTTGTCGAAGGCGGTCAGGTGGTCCAGCAGGCGGAAGTCCTGAAAGATCAGCCCCATCCGGCGTCGGAACAGGGGGATGGCCGAGCGCGGTGCGGCTCCGGCGTCTTGGCCGAACACCTCGACCGTCCCGGACTGTGGCCGTTCGGCCAGAGTCAGGAGCTTCAGCAGGGTCGACTTCCCGGCCCCCGACGGGCCGGTAAGAAAGTGGAAAGAGCCCGCGGGCAATGTGAGGTTAACGTCCCGCAGCACGCGAGGCGCTTCCGCGTAGCCGAAACCGACGCCCTGAAGGCGGACGGTGTCGGGCACGGAGGCGGCATCGGCGGCGCGGCGGGTCGAGGTCGGCATTGTTTTTGGGTCAGGACGCGGCGCGAGCGCCGCGACGGGAGGGGGCGAAGAGCCTCGCAGTCAGCGACATGATACTGACCTGCCCGTCCTGCGCCACCAGCTATTTCACCCCCGATGAGGCGATCGGTCCCGGCGGCCGCACCGTGCGCTGCAAGTCGTGCCAGCACACCTGGCGCGCGACCCTCGACGAGCCGCTCGAACTGTCGGCCACGACCGCGCCCGTCGAGCCGACCAGCTTTGCGACGCGGGATGAGCCGGTCGTCGCCGAATCACTGGCCGAAACCCCCGCGCCTGAACTGCCCAAGGCCTTCCGCGCGCGCGCCGAGCAGCAGCGTCGCATCCGGCGCGCGGCGACGCATGGCGTGGTCTGGGCCGGCATCGCCTCCGGCTTCGCCGCCCTGATCGGCGCGGCCTGGCTGTTCCGGGTCGAGGTGGTCGAGATGGCCCCGCGCACGGCGGCCGCCTATGCCGCCGTCGGGCTGACGGTGAACCCGACCGGACTGGATTTCGAGGCCATCACGGCCCGTCCGCTGCCGAACGACCCGGGCAAGGTGCTTGTCTCGGGCGCGCTGCGGAACGTGCGCGACAACGAACGGATCGCTCCGCCGATCCGCGTCGCCCTGCTGGATTCCCACGGCGCCGAGATCGGCCATTCCGTGGTGCGCATCGACGCCGCCCCGGTCCTTCCGGGCAAGGTGCAGGGCTTCGCCACCGTAATCCCCGATCCGGGTGCGCGCGGTCAGGGAATTGGCGTGGATTTCGTGCTGGACGCCTCGCTTGCCCCGGCTCCGGCTCCGGCTCCGGCAACGACACCGGCGCCGGCGCCGATGCGCCGCCCGCCTTCACCGGCACCCGCCGTCCTGCATGCCCCTGTCGCCACGGTCCAGGCCGCCGACGGTCTGCGCCCCGCGATCACGCCCGGACCGGTGACGCCGGTCAGTCTGGCGCCGATCGACGCTGTGCCGGTGGACTCACACGCCCCCGCCGCTGTATCGGCGGGACATGGCTGACGCGACCCCCACGCCCACCGTCCTGCTTCCCGAATCCGAGGTCCAGCGCATCGTCGCCGACCTCGCCGCGCAGATCGCGCCCGTCATCGATGACGAGACCGTCGCTGCGGTCCTGCTGACCGGCGGTCTGTGGTTCGCCGCCGACCTGACGCGAGCCCTCTCGCGGATCGGCCGTCATGTCCGCTTCGATGCGCTGTGGCTGGCCTCCTATGGCGACGAACAGTCCAGCAGGGGCAAGATCGACGTCTATGCCGACTTCCAGCGCCCCATCGAGGGCCGCCGGGTTCTGATCATCGACGACGTCTTCGACACCGGCCTGTCGCTGGCCGAGGCCGTTCGGATCGCCAAGGAGAAGGGTGCGTCGGAGGTTTTGACCGTCGTCTTCGCCAAAAAGCCCTGGCCGCTTCCGCGCGCGCCCGAGCCCGACTTCGTCGGCTGGGAGGCCCCGAACCGCTTCCTCGTCGGCTATGGCCTGGACCATGCCGGCGCGCTGCGCGGCCTGCCGGACGTGTGTGCGCTGGATTGATCCTGTCCTCCCCATCGTGATGCGACGGGGAAGAGAGTCACAGCCAGTCCGCCTTCGGTTCGCGCGCCCACATCTCGTCGTAAGACGGACGCGGACGAACGACCGCCCAGCGGTCGCCGTCGACGAGAACCTCCGCCACGAGAGGTCGGGAGTTGTATTCGCTCGACAGGACCGCCCCATAAGCTCCGGCGCTGAGGAAGGCGACGAGGTCTCCGGCCTGCAGGGGCGGCAGCTGGCGGTCGCGAGCGAAGATGTCGGTGGATTCGCAGATCGGGCCGACGAGGTCGTAGGGACCAGCCTCGCCCGCCCGCGGAGTGACGGGCACGAGGTCGTGGAAGGCATCGTACAGAGCCGGGCGCATCAGGTCGTTCATCCCGGCGTCCAGCACGAGGAAGCGCCGGCCGTCGGCGCGCTCGTTCACCTGGATGACGCGGCTCAGCAGCACGCCGGCGTTGGCGGCCAGCAGGCGGCCGGGCTCGAAGGCGGCCTCGACGTCCAGACCGTCCAGCACCCGGGCGCACATCGCGACGTAATCGTCGATCGACGGCAGGTCCGTCTGGCCGTGATAGGGCACGCCCAGTCCGCCGCCCAAGTCGAGGCGCTCGACCGCATGGCCCTGCGCGCGCAGGGTTTCTGCGACCTCGCGAACGGTGCGGAAGGCGGCCTCCATAGGCTCCAGCGCGGTGATCTGGCTGCCGATGTGGCAGGCCAGTCCGACCGGGGTCAGATGGGGCGAGGCGACGGCGCGGGCGTAGAGCGGGATGGCTTCCTCGATCGGCACGCCGAACTTGTCGGTCTCGCCGCCGGTGGTGATGCGGGCATGGCCCCCGGCCCCGATTTTCGGATTGACCCGGATGGCGATAGCCGGCGCGGCGCCTTTCGAGGCCGCCACCGCGATCAGCCGGTCCAGTTCGGCGCCGCTCTCGATGTTGATCTGGCGCACGCCGGTTTCGACGGCGAAGGCCAGTTCCGCATCGGTCTTGCCCACGCCCGAGAAGATGATCCGGTCAGCGGGGATGCCGGCGGCGAGTGCGCGGCGGATCTCTCCCTCGGACACCGTGTCGGCGCCGCAGCCCAGCTTCGCCAACGTCGCCAGCACCGACAGGTTCGAGTTGGCCTTCACCGCGAAGGCGATCAACGCACCACGGCCCAGCGCCCCGGGATGCCGGTCGACCGCCTGACGCAGCAGGCTGTAGTGACGCGTCAGTGTCGCGCTGGAATACACGTAGGTCGGCGTGCCGACGGTCGTCGCGATGTGCTCAAGCGGCACGCCCTCTGCGTGGAGCGCGCCGTCGATCAGGTCGAAATGGTTCACTGGAGATCCGGGGAGGATCAGCCCGGGCGGTTGCCGGGGCCGTCATAGGGGTTGGACGACGGGCCGCCGTCGATCGGCTGGGTCCGGTTGGGACGGTTGACTGTGCTCGGCTCCGGCAGGCTCGGCGCAGTGGAAGGGCGCATGCCGCGCTCCGTCTCGCGAGCAGGCGGGGCGTCGAGGTCGGCCATGCGACCGCAGGCGGCCGTCGAGGCGGCGATCAGGGCGAGCGCGCCCGCAACAATCAGCTTTTTCATCCCAATCCCCTTACGCGAGACGCGTCTTCCAGTCGGCGATGCGCGCCCGGACCTGTTCCGGCGCCGTGCCGCCGAAGCTCTGGCGACTGGCGCAGGAGGCCTCAGGCGTGAGCACCTTGTAAACAGCCTCGGTGACGCCGGGGTGCAGAGCTTGCAGTTCCGCCAGCGGCAGTTGCGACAAATCCACGCCCAAGGCTTCCGCCTTCTTCACCGCCGCGCCCGTGACGTGGTGCGCCTTGCGGAACGGCAGATTGAGCTCCCGCACCAGCCAGTCGGCCAGATCGGTGGCCGTCGAGAAGCCCGCGCCGGCGGCGGCGGCCATTCGCTGCGTGTTCGGCTGCAGGGCGGCGACCATGGCGGTCATGGCGCCCAGCGCCAGATCCAGCGCGTCGAAAGCCTCGAATACCGGAGGCTTGTCCTCCTGCATGTCCTTTGAATAGGCCAGCGGCAGGCCCTTCATCACGGTCGACAGGGCGACGAACGAGCCCATGATCCGGCCTGTCTTGGCGCGGACCAGTTCTGCAGCGTCGGGGTTCCGCTTCTGCGGCATGATCGAAGAGCCCGTGGTCAGGTCGTCCGGCAGGGTCACGAAGCCGAACATCGGCGTCATCCACACCACGATCTCCTCGGCCAGACGCGACAGGTGCCCGGCGCAAATCGAGGCGGCGGCCAGGCTCTCAAGGGCGAAGTCGCGATCCGAGACGGCGTCCAGAGAGTTGCCCATCGGCCGGTCGAAGCCCAGCGTCTGCGCCGTCATGTGGCGGTCGATCGGGAAGGGCGAGCCGGCGAGCGCCGCGGCGCCCAGCGGGTTTTCGTTCATCCGGGTGCGTGCGTCGGCGAAGCGCCCGGCGTCGCGACCGAACATCTCGACGTAGGCCATGAGATGGTGGCCCAGCGTCACCGGCTGGGCGGTCTGAAGGTGGGTGAAGCCCGGCATCAGGTCGCCGGCGTGCTGTTCGGCGCGGGCCAGCAAGGCGCGTTGCAGCCCCCGAAGCTGGACGATCTGGCGGTCGCAGGCGTCGCGGACCCAGAGGCGGAAGTCGGTGGCGACCTGGTCGTTGCGGCTGCGCGCCGTGTGCAGGCGGCCGGAGGGTTCGCCGATCAGTTCGTTGAGGCGCGCCTCTACATTCATGTGGATGTCCTCGAACCGGTCGCGGAACGGGAAGACGCCCGAGCGGATCTCGGCCTCGATGGAGTCCAGCCCCCCCAGGATGGCGTCGGCGTCGGCCTGTTCGATGATGCCTTTCGCCGCAAGCATCCGGCAGTGAGCCCGCGAGCCGGCCAGATCCTGGGCCCACAGACGCTGGTCCACGCCGATGGAGACGTTGATCGCCTGCATGATTTCGGCCGGCTGCGCGGAGAAGCGTCCGCCCCACATGTCTTGACCTTTCACCGTCTGCTCGGCTTTGGTCGCGGGATCGGAAGGCGTCTGGTCGGGCATGAGCATCTCGAAGGCAGTATTCGGCATCGCCGCGGGCGTGCTGCTGATCGGCGTGATCGGCGGCGCGGCGCTGCTATACGCCAATCCCGGCCTGATGAACAAAGGCGACGTGGCCGAGCCGGCGGCGAAGAGCCAACTGGCCCGCTTCGCGACCGGTTCGATAGCCCGGCTGGAGACCCCGGCCGAGCTGGTCGCCGCGCCCGGCTATGTCTTCAAGACCCGCGACGGCGCCGACGCGCGCCTGCAGGATTTCCGCGGCAAGGTGGTGGTGGTGAACCTGTGGGCCATGTGGTGCGCCCCGTGCCGCACCGAGATGCCGACACTGGCCGCTCTCTCGCAGGCCTATCAGGGCCGGGACGTGGTAGTCCTGCCGATCAATGTCGATGCGACCGAGGATGCGATCGCCGACGCAACCAGCTTCATCGACGTGCATGAGCCGTTGCCGATGTACAGCGACCCGAAATTCCAGCTGCCCTTCGAGCTGCCGGGCAAGGGCAAGATGCCCCAGACGGTCCTGCTGGACCGCCAAGGGCGGATCCGCGCCCATTTCTCGGGCGAAGCGGACTGGGCCAGCCCCGAAGCGCGCGCCCTCGTCGACGCGCTGCTCGCGGAGCCGGCCGGCTGAGGTTCTAGTTGGCCGGGACGCGCTGGTCCGTGGCCGGGTTGACGGCGCCCGGGCGACCCTCGGCCGCCGCCTCGGCCTGGTTTTCCTCAAGCTTGTCGGCGGCGGCGCCTGCGCCGTCCTCGACCGCCCGGGCCGCCTTCATGGCGCCGGCCTCGATGACCTCGCCAGCCTGGGCGGCCACGTCGCCGGCCTGGTCGGCGGCCACGGCGGCGTCGGCCTCGGCCTGTTCGGTCTCGGCCTCGGTGCAGGCGACGGCGCCCATCGACAGGGCGGCGACGGCGGCGAGGGTGATGATACGGGTGCGCATGGGAATGCCTCCTTCCAGCGGTGAACCTTGGCTGTTAACGCGGCCGTCCGCATGCGGTTGCGGGGTGCGACGGCTGGACATCCCGGGCGACGCGGGGAAACCTTGGCTCTGGTCAGGCGAGAGGCGACGGTGATCGAGGCAATCAGGGCATGGGTCGGGCGCCGCCTCGGACGAGGCCCTGCGCCAGCTCGCGCGATGCCGCCGGGCGTTGATGAAATCCGGCTGCTGCAGACCGCCGGCGCTCGCAGGATGGCCGAGCTGGCGGGCATCGTCGCTTCGCTGGATCAGGCGATCGCGGCGATGCGTCGGCTGGAGAGCGACAGGATGCAGTCGAGGGTGTCGACCGACCCGGTGGCCGACCTGGCGTTGTTGCGGTTCGCCATGGTCCAGTTCGTGGACTGCTTCGTCGCCCGAAAGGGCTCGGTCCGCCTGGCGCCCTCCAAAGCTTTCGACGCCTCGGGCGTGAAATTCTTCGACCACGTCGCCGAATTCGCCGGTCAGCTCAGCGGGTCCCACGCGCGGGTCGTCGGCCAGACAGAGGCGGTCGTCCTGCTCAGGCGCGCGGGGGATCGTGTGGGCGTAGTCGGCCTGACGACACGGGCGCGTCGCCCGGAGCGGCTGACCCGCCCGGAACTGGCCAGCCTGGCACAGTTCATGGAGCAGGGACGGGCCGTTTACGCCGGCATGCTCGAGGCGGCCCGGCTGAAGGTCCTGTCGGAGGTCGAGCGGATGACGCCGGACAAGCTGCTGGCGCTGGAACTGCGCGAAGCGACGTCAGGCCGTTGATCAGTCCTTGGCCGGAGCTCCGCAGCCGCTCTGGCGCGCCGCCCACCAGCCGAAGGGGCGAGGACTGCCGGCCGGGCGGAAGGACGCGCGCGGGCCGTCATTCTTGTCGATAGGCCGGGTATCGGAAGTCGAACCGTTCATGACCTGCATCCTGATCCCCCTATCAAGCGGGATTTCGTCTGCATTCTGACATGACGGTGGTTCCCGAAGCGTAAATCAGGGCGTCGCGCATCGTCTGCCGGGCGTCAGATCACGTCCTGAACCAGACCCCGGGCCTTGGCCTCGCCGGCTTCCAGGTACCAGTTGGAAGGCGCTTTCTCCAACACCTCCTCCATCGTGATGTCCGACCCTCTGATGAGATTCTCGAAGCCTTCATTCTGGATGGTGATCGAATGCTCAAGCTCGTGCAGCAACGCCCGGACCGAGGCTGTGCAGGTGGTCAGAGGTCCCGTGACCTGCAGGCCCTTGTCCATGTTGCGCTCATGAATCATCACGCGGGCGCCGCGGGTGAGATAGCGATTTTGCCGGGCGAAGAAGCTCATGAATGTCGAGCCGGCGGAATAGATCGCAGCCTTGCCGAGGAAGACAAAGCGCCGCTGCCGATCGAGGTCGCTGTGGAAACGGACGTCCTCGCCCATCATCCGCGCCACCTCGGGATCGCCCCCCAGGGTCGACAGTTCGACGACGATCAGGCCGTTGACGGGCGCTGCGTCGAGCTGCTGTCTGAAGCGAGCGTACATCTCGTAATCAATATCTCCGGCGAGCAGGATGGCCGGAGCGCCGAAGTCCCGGGCCTGCAGCGGCCGGTCATAGAGTTCGCTCGCGTCGCTCTCCCGGCGAGCCTCCTGCGGCTCAGCCGTCATGTCGGACCTCATAGCCGGCCTCGGTCGCCCACGATCGGGCCTCCACGGCAGACCAGAACGGCCTCATCGGCGTCCGCACGCCGCCGTGCGCGTCGTGCAGTTCGCACTCCCACCAGGCTATGGTGCGAAGGTCGCGGGTTCTGACGCTGCGGGAGCGGAGCATGGCGTAGGCGATCATGCCTCCGGAACTGCCGCAGACGTCTGACTGTTCCGTAGCCTTTCGGACTTTGCGGGAGGAAAGTGGTGGCTGGGGGCGGGCTCGAACCGCCGACCTGTGGGTTATGAATCCACCGCTCTAACCAGCTGAGCTACCCAGCCCCGGTGCGTGTCCGCGAGGGGTCCGGCGGGAACTGGTCTGACCGCCGAAGAGGCGTGCCTATAGAGGCGTCGGGGACGGGGATCAAGCGGCTAATCGACGGGTCGATCCGCCGCATCCCGGTGACGGACGATCCGGGGAACGGTAACGATGGCGGCGCCGTTTCGCGCCCGACCGTTTCGAAGGAGTCCGACCATGCGCCTGCTCGCCCTCGCCGCTACTGTATCCACCCTGACGCTCGCCGCCGCCTGTGGCGCGAACGGTCAGGACGCCCCGGCCGCCGGCGGTTCGCTGGAGACCCGTCCCGCCAACGCTCCGACCCAGACGCCGGCCTTCGAGGGCCAGACCCGCGCGCCGGGCGTGCGCACCCAGGTGGCGCTCGCCCATTCGGTCGTGGCTTCGGGGCTGGAGCATCCGTGGGGGCTGGCCCTGCTACCGGACAACCGCTGGCTGGTGACCGAACGTCCGGGCCGGCTGCGCATCGTCACCGCAGAGGGCCGTGTCGGCGAACCGATCGCCGGGCTGCCGGCGGTCGCCGCGCGTGGGCAGGGCGGGCTGCTGGACGTCGCCGTCGGCCCGACCTTCGCGCAGGATCGCCTGATCTACTGGAGCTACGCCCAGCCTCGCGAGGGCGGCAACGCCACGGCTGTGGCGCGGGGCCGGCTGTCGGACGACGGGACGCGGGTCGAGAACGTCCAGGTGATCTTCGAGGCGCAGCCGACCTACGATGGCGACAAGCATTTCGGCTCGGCGCTGGCCTTCGATCGTCAGGGACACCTGTTCATCACCCTGGGGGATCGCTCGGACGCGCCGATGCGCCCGCAGGCCCAGGATCTGGCCTCGCACATGGGAAAAACCATCCGGATCAACGCCGACGGCTCGGTCCCGCAGGACAACCCGTTCGTCGGTCGCGCGGGCGCACTGCCGGAAATCTGGTCGATCGGCCACCGCAACATGCAGGGCGTCGCCGTCGCCCCGAACGGCGATATCTGGACCAATGAGCACGGCACACGCGGCGGTGACGAGATCAACCTCGACCGCGCCGGCCTGAACTACGGCTGGCCGAATGCGGCCTATGGCGTCGAGTACCGCGGGACGCCGATCAACTCGGGCGCGACCACGGCCGAAGGCACCGAGCAGCCGAACTATTACTGGGATCCGGTCATCGCACCGGGCGGCATGACCTTCTACGACGGCGCCATGTTCCCCGGCTGGCGCGGCAACCTGCTGGTCGCAGGCCTGAAGGAGAAGCGCATCTCGCGGCTGGTCCTCGACAACAACCGCGTCGTCGGCGAGGAGTATCTGCTGACAGATCTGGGAGAGCGGGTGCGCGACGTAGCTGTGGCGGCCGATGGCGCGGTCTGGGCCATCACTGACGAGGAGAACGGCAAACTGGTCCGGCTGGCGGCTCAGTGAGGCCCCTCACCTCCCCGCCGATGGCGGGGGGTGACCGCCGGCGCAGCCGGTGCTGGACGGGTCAGTCCCTCAGCAGTTCGTTCACGCCCGTCTTCGCCCGGGTCTGCGCGTCCACGCGCTTGACGATGACGGCGCAGTAGAGCGACGGGCCGCCGTTCGGGTCGGGCAGACTGCCCGGCACCACGACCGAATATGCCGGCACCTCGCCGCGGAAGACCTCGCCGGTCGCCCGGTCGACGATCTTCGTCGAGGCCGACAGGTAGACGCCCATGGCCAGCACGGCGCCCTCGCGGACGATCACGCCCTCGGCGACCTCGGCGCGGGCGCCGATGAAGCAGCCGTCCTCGATGATGGTGGGATTGGCCTGGAGGGGCTCCAGCACCCCGCCGATGCCCGCGCCGCCCGACAGGTGCACATTCCTGCCGATCTGGGCGCAGGAGCCGACCGTGGCCCAGGCGTCGACCATCGACCCTTCGTCCACATAGGCGCCGATGTTCACGAACGATGGCATCAGGACGACGTTCTTCGCGATGTAGGCGCCCTGACGCGCCACGGCCCCCGGCACGGCGCGGAAACCGGCCTGTTCAAAATGGGTGTCCGTCCAGTGGGCCCACTTCACCGGCACCTTGTCCCAGTATGGCCCCGGCGTCGGGTCGCTCAGTCCCATGGTGGCGCCGACCGGAGCGCCCATGCGGGTGTTCGGGTTCAGTCGGAACGACAGCAGCACCGCCTTTTTCAGCCACTGGTGCGTCATCCAGACGCCGTCCTCGCCGCGCGAGGCGACGCGGGCCTGACCCGAGTCCAGCAGGGACAGGGCGGCCTCGACCGACTTGCGGATCTCGCCGTGGGTCGAGGTCGAGACACTGGCCCGGTCGTCCCAGGCGGCTTCGATGACGGATTCCAGATGGGCCAGGTCGGTCATGCGGCGGCGTCCTTGAAGGAGAGGTCGGTCAGGAAGTCTGTCAGGTCGGGGGCGATCCAGTCGATATGGTCGCCCAGCGGCTTGCCGTGGCCGTCGCCGATCAGGACGGTCGCCATGCCCAGCGCCTTGGCCGGCTCCAGATTGCGGGGGGTGTCCTCGAAGAAGGCGGCGCTGCGCGGCTCGAATCCGAAGCGCTCGATCACCCGGCGGAAGGTCGAGGGCGCGGGCTTGGGCGTAAGATCGGCGTCCTCGATCGCGAAGACCCCGTCGAAGCAGTCGGCGACGCCCAGCCTGTCCAGCACCCGGCCCGCGTACTCGCGGGCGCCGTTGGTGAAGACGAAGCAGCGGCCCGGCAGGCGGCGAAGCTGTTCGGCCAGCCGGGGGTTGGGCTCCAGACTGTCCATCGGGACATCATGGACGTCATGCAGGAAGTGGTCGGCGTCGATCGTGTAATTGGCCATCAGCCCGGCCAGGGTCGTGCCGTGCTCGTCCAGAAACTGGCGCTGCAGAACGCGCGCCTCGTCGGGGTTCATTCCGACGGCCTCGACGACGTAGGCGTTGATCCGGGCCTGGACCAGTTGCATCAGGCCCTGCTCCCGCGGGTACAGGGTGTCGTCCATGTCGAACACCCAGGCGCGGACGTGGGACAGCTCGATCAAGACGCCTTCACCAGGGTGCCGGCGCCGTGCTCGGTGAACAGCTCGACCAGCATGGCGTGCGGGCGACGGCCGTCGAGGATGACCACGGCCTCGACCCCGGCGCGGATCGCAGCCATGGCGGTCTCCAGCTTGGGGATCATGCCGCCGTTGGCGACGCCGGTGTCGATCAGCTCCCGGGCCTGCTCCAGCGTCATCTGGCGGATGATCTCGCCATCCGCGCCCTTGACGCCGGGCACGTCGGTCAGAAGCAGCATCCGCTTTGCGCGCAGCTCGCCGGCCATGGCGCCGGCGACCGTGTCGGCGTTGACGTTGAACGTCTGACCGTCTGCGGCGACGCCGATGGGGGCGATGACCGGAACCCAGTCGTCCGTTTCGGAGGCGATCAGGCCGCGGATCAGCTTGGCGTCCACCCTCGTCGGTTCGCCGACGAAGCCGAGATCAACCTCGTGCTCGATCATGCTGTCGGGGTCGCGCTTGGTGCGACGGGTCTTCTCGACGGTCAGCAGGCCGGCGTCCTTGCCCGACAGGCCGACCCCGCGGACGTCCGCTTCCTTGCCGGCCATGGTGATCCAGTGGGCGATCTCCTTGTTCACGGCGCCGGACAGGACCATTTCAGCCACGGCCATGGTGTCGCCGTCGGTGACGCGCAGGCCATCGACGAAGCTCGACTTCACCCCGGCCTTGTCCAGCATGGCGCTGATCTGCGGGCCGCCGCCGTGGACGACGACGGGATTGACGCCCATCAGCTTCAGCAGCACCACATCGGCCGCAAACTGTCTGGCGACCGCGCTTTCGCCCATGGCGTGGCCGCCGTACTTGATGACCACGGTCTCGCGGTCATAAACCTGAATGTAGGGCAGGGCCTCGGCGAGGGTCTTCGCCGTGTCCCAGCCGCGCTCTTCGGATTGGCGTTCGAACTCATCCATATTGAGCGGGTCCCTAATGCCTGGGTCCGTCCCTGTCACGTCCATTCAACCCTGTCTGACCTGTAACAACCTTGCCTCAGTGGTAACCGTTTAAACTCAACCAACAGGGAACCGCGGCTCGACCTTGGCATTTGGCCCTGTTATGTCAGGAGAAGCGGAGCCGTTAGCGCGCCGTCTAACCTATCCATTGGGCTGCGGAGGCATCCACCCTATGCGCATGAAGTCACTCATTCTGGCGACCACCGCCGCCGGGGCCGTCGCCCTGTCGGCTGGCATCGCCAACGCCGAGCCGAACGGCTGGTATGGCGCGATTGACGCGGGCTACCACAAGATTGGCGAGATCGAGACGATCTCGACGACGACGGGTCCGGGTCTGACGACCCGCATCGAAGACAACTGGGCGGGCTTTGCGCGTCTGGGCTACCGTTTCAACGAGAACTGGCGCGTTGAACTCGAAGGCGGCCACCGCGCTGCCGGCGAGATCGAGTCGGTCGTCGCCACGGCGACGGGCGCTCCGGCGGTCTGCAACGTGACGCCGGCCACGGGCTGTGCGGCTCCGGAAGGCGATATCTCGTCGACCACGCTGATGGCCAATGTGATCTACGACTTCGGCGACGCGTCGTGGTCGCTGCGTCCGTTCATCGGCCTTGGCGCCGGCGTGAACATGGTCGACACCCAGTACGTGGGCGTCCGCAACATCGCGGGCCGTCCGGGCGTGGGCGCCGACGACAGCTCGACCAAGCTGGCGGCGCAAGCCATCGCCGGCCTGGCCTGGGCGATCAGCGAGCGTGCCAACCTCGACCTGACCTACCGCTACCTGGTCTCGAACTTCGAGCACAACACGTTCACGTCGACGGCCGCCTCGGCCATCGGTCCGTACCAGGGCCGTTACGACGACAGCCACACCCTGTCGCTGGGCCTGCGCTATGCGTTCGGC
>JBQVQW010000028.1:0-32105 GCA_052441165.1 Caulobacteraceae bacterium
GACGGCGCAGGGGCCACTGAAGCAGGCGCAGGCGTGTTGCTCGGCTCGGGCGTCGTTCGTGGCGCAGGGGCGGTCACTGCCGGCGCCGGGCTCGTGAGCGAAGGCGCCGGCGCGAGATAGGTCGCCGGTCGCGGCGGACCGCTGTTCAGATCGCGGGTCACACTGGCCCCGGTGTCGGCCTGGGGCGCAGCAGGCGGGGTCTGGGCCGCGGCAGAGCCGGCGGCGAGAAGGAAGGCGGCGCCGAGGAGTGTGACTTTCATGGCCGCGACCTTCGCCTCTCGGCTCCGGGACGGCAAGACCTGTGTCGTCACGCGGCCGGCAGTTCGACCCAGAACGTCGCGCCCTCGCCCGGCGCGGAAGAGACGCCGATCGTCCCGTGCTGCAGTTCGACCAGCCGCCGCGCAATGGCGAGACCGATGCCGTGCCCCTCGACAGCAGAGCGTTCCAGGCCCAGGCGGTTGAAGGGCTCGAACAGTTGCGCCTGTTTCTCGGCGGTCAGGCCCGGACCACGATCGATCACCTCGATCCGAACGCCGTCGTGAATCCGGAAAGCCCGAAGGGTCACCGAACCGCCCTCGGCGCCCTACTTCACAGCGTTGGAAGCCAGGTTTGCGACGACCTGCGACAGGCGTTGCGAGTCGGCGAGCGCCACGAGGCCGTCGCCTTCGCTGACCACTTCGATACGCACCCCGGCGGCCTCGGGCCGGAGGGCGGTAGAGCGACGCACGTCTTCAAGCACGCCCGGAACGTCGGTTGGCCTGAGCTCGACCTTCACGGCGCCGGACTCGGCCCGCGCCACGTCGAGCAGGTCGTGAGACAGCGCCTCGATCTGGCGCGCGGTCTTGACGAGCATGTCCGCCATCTCGGTCTGCGTCGCGGTAGTCGCCCCGAGTTGGCCGGACTTCCACAGCTCGCCGATGCCGATGATGCCGCCGACCGGGCTCTTGATCTCGTGCGCCACGTTGGCCAGCAGACGGGACTTGGCTTCCGAGGCTCTCTCGGCGCGAACCTGACCCTGGCGGGCCCGCTCCGAAAGCCGGTCGCGCTCTTCCAGCAGGGCGGCGACGAGCATGATCGGCATGTAGCCGAACAGAACCAGCAGCTGCGCCATCATCGCCCGGTCGGGACCATCGAAGGATGCCGAATACGGCCCCTTGCCGGCCATGGCGCCGCCGACGGACAGTACCGTCATGATCACCAGCGCGGCCGTAACGCCCAGCATTCGTAGCCGGACCGCCACGATCAGCAGAAGCGGAAGGGTGACGAAGGTGATCGGGAGCGCCTGATTCAGGAAAATCGCAGCGGACGCAGCGGTCAGAAGCCCGATGAGCACCAGGGCTTCGATCGCCCGGGCCGGGGCTCTGAACCGGATCAGTTCCCGCCTGGTCATCGCCAGGCCGAAGCTGCCGACAACGGCTATGCTCAGCGCATGTCCGAACCACCAGGTCTGGGCCGTCTGCAGGAAGTTGGCCCCATTTATGTACCAGAGGAAGCCGCCGACGAGGGCCGCGGCAGGCAGGGGCGCCACGAGCGCCGCACTGATGAGGAAGCGACAGGCTCCCTCGACCGTCGCCAGATTGAGCGTTGGCGCGAAGCGCCGCGCCAGCAGGACCGCCAGATAGATGTCGATCAGATTGGCGACCGTGAACATCGCGGTCAGGGTGGTCGAGTTGCCTGCCAGCAGATTTCCGGCGGCGACCCCGAGTGCAACCAGGGCGCCGAAACTCAGGTCATAGAGCGGACCGCGCGACGTCCTCAGCCAGACCGCGACGGCAACGCCTCCCGCCCCCCAGAGAGCCGCGACGGCGTCAGCAGAGCGCGCGTAGGTCAGCGACAGGACGACGAGAACCATGACCGCCATGGCGGTGAAGACCGGCGCAAAGGGCTGACCGAAACCCGACGGCGTCGCCACGCCCGCGCGCGCCGCCATCGGGGCGCCGGTCGTCTGGGCGGTCGGCCTGGGGTCGAGCGCGCGGCTCATCATCATCGTCGGATCCGGGAACGCGAAATGTCTTTCGGTTTCCTAACGCCCGGCTTCCTAACATCCCCTGAAGGTCAGAAGGCTGTCGCAAGCACCTGATCGAACTCGCGAACGGCAGCGGCGGGTCCGTCCGGATGCGCCCAGATCGCCGCCGACACGGCCACGAAGTCCGCCCCCGCACGCGCCAGTTCCGCGGCATTCTGCGCCGTGATCCCTCCGATGGCCACGCAAGGCGTTTCCACGGTCTCCTGCCAGATGGTCAGGATGTCGACTCCGGGCCGGTGCGTGGTCTCCTTGGTCGAGGTCGGGAAGAAGGCGCCGAAGGCGACATAGTCGGCGCCCGCTTCAGCTGCATCCATCGCCAGTTCGCGACTGTCATGGCAGGTCACGCCGATCATGGCGTTGGGCCCCATCGCCCGGCGCGCCTCGGCGTAGGAGGCGTCCGACTGGCCGACGTGCACGCCGTCGCAGCCCGAGCGGCTGGCGAGGTCCGGGCGATCGTTCAGGATGACGGCGACGCCGCGCGCCTGGGCAACGGGCTTGAGCGCCTCGACGGCGGCGAGGATCGTATCGTCGGGAACGTCCTTCAGCCGGATCTGCAGGGCCGCCACCGACCCGGCGTCCAGCGCCTCGCCCAGGGTCTTCGCGAATGCGGGCAGGTCGGGGATCGCCGGCGGCGTGATCAGATACAGCGCACAGGGCGGACGCGGCGGGACGACGGGTTCTCTGGCCATGTGCGGGAGGTGCGACGAACCGGCGGCGAGGTCAACATGTCACAGGGCTGCGAACGACTTGCATTTGCCGCAATCGACCTGCTATAGCGAACCATTCTCAGTCAATGGGTTCGCGTCCTTGTACGTCTGCAACTGCAACGGCCTTCGCAAACGTGACGTCGCCTCGGCCATCGAGGCCGGCGCGACGCGTCCGCGCGAGGTCTTCGCCCGGCACCAGTGCCAAGCCCAGTGCGCCAAATGCGTTTGCGAAATGCGTGAGATGATCCAGCAATCGCAGCAGGCCTTCGCCTTGGCGGCTGAGTAGCACTCGCAGAACCGCTTGCAGGCGATTTTTACTCGCAAAATCAATATCGTGATAAGTGTTCGCAAGTGAACACAAGGCGTTCTGGCGTGTTATGAACGGCGTCGAACAGGACGGCTCCGGTCAGGAGTCGCCGGCGCTGCAAGGAACACGACCATGAAGGGCGACCCCGCGATCATCCGGACGCTGAATGCGATCCTGACTAACGAACTGACGGCGGTGAACCAGTACTTCATGCACGCCCGCATGTTCGAGAGCTGGGGCCTGAAGCATCTCGGCCAGATCATTTATGACGAGTCGATCGGCGAGATGCGTCACGCCGACATGCTGATCAAGCGCATCCTGTTTCTGGACGGCCTGCCGAACCTGCAGGACCTGCACAAGCTGAAGATCGGCGAGAACGTGTTCGAGTGCCTCGGCGCCGACCTGCAGCTTGAGCTCGGCTCGCGTGACACGGTCGTGGCCGCCGTCGCCCAGTTCGAGGCCGCGAGGGATTTCGTCAGCCGCGATCTGGTCATGCGCATCCTGTCGGACACCGAGGAGCACATCGACTTCCTCGAGGCCCAGCACAAGCTGATCGAACAGCTGGGCGAGCAGAACTACCTGCAGTCCGCCATGACCGAGATCGCCCCGGACAAGAGCGCGACGGGGAACTAGCCATAGGCCAACAGGCCGTAGGCGAACACATGGCCTAGGTTGAGAACCGCATGGGTCAGCGCGATCAGTGTGATCGATCCGGTTCGTAGCCAGAGAACGCCCAGCAGCAGACCGATAAACGTCTGCATCAGGAATATGGGCGCGTACTCGAAGGCTATCTGCTGCAAGCCTGCCCAATCCGAGTGAAGCACGGGGTCCGTCAGCGCTCCCGGCACATGCATGAGGCCGAACGCGACGCTGGAGAGGAACACCGCGTGGAAGCGGGAGCCGGTTCGGTCGAGAATGGCTGTCAGAAGCAGAACCCGGAAAACCACCTCCTCCAAGGTCGCTCCGACAAATACCGCAGCAATGCTGACAACGCTCTCGGGAACCGCCGGCAGCGCCACTTTGCCGGGAGCCATGAGGTAGGCGCCCCACGCCCACATCGTCGCGATGCCGATAGCCGGCCCGCCGATGAGGACCAGCCTGAGCCAGGACGGTCGATGCCGGCGGGAGGGCCAGGCCAGAATGCCGAACTGCAGACACGCCGCAGGTATGAGGGTTCCGGCGAGAAGGTAAGTGATTTCCGCGGCAAGCGGGCTACGGCCGCCGGCCAGATGAAGGCCTGCGGCGGCAGCGATCATTACAGCGGCGATCGCCAGCTCCATCCCTATCGCCGGCCGCACCTGATCGGTTCGCCCCGTGCTCCAGAAGACGGTTTGTCCTCCCGCCCCCAGACGCAACAAGAGAAAGGCCACACCAAACAGCATCAGCGTCAAGACGAAGAAGACGCCGTAGATCATGCCGACGAACTCGTCGCCGACGACGCCCGGTCGGGAAACGATCGTCCAGTAAGTCAACGCGAACAGGCCAACGGCGCATAGTTGCGCCAGTCTGCGCGATGTCATTTGTCGCCCTCCCCGGTCTCGCACTCTGATTGTAGCTTTGCCGTGAAGCTCGCAACCAAAAAGTGTCGGATGGTTTCCTGCGGAACCGGCGCCCTTCCCTGTCATTGTTTTCAGGCGATCAGACGGGAGAAGGCTGGAATGACCGACATCGATGACGTTTTCGACGACGCGCGGGATGCCGCATTGGATTTCGTCAACGGCGAGGATCGAAGCATCGGCCACGTCCTGCTGGGCGTCGCCGTGACTGCCGGCTTCGCGCTCGCCGCCACCTTCCTCGCGCAGAAGGCGCTGAGCCCGAGGATCTCCGCGACCGATCTTCGCAATGGGGCCCGGCCCGTCACGGAGCGCCCGCGCGGCGCGATGAGCATGATCGTTCCGGCCGTCTTCTCGGCGACAAGCCTGTCCGCGGTGCGCGTCTGGAACGCGCCGGCCCAGCCGAGGCGCAATGCGGCACTTGGCCTTTGGGCGGCGACCCAGGCGGTCAACGCACTGTGGTTGGCGGCCCGCCCTGCCGGTCGTGCGCTCCAGATCGGAGCGGCGATGGCTTCCGCCGGCCTCGCCGCCGCCTTCGCCCATGAAGCGCGTCGACTGGATCCGGACGCCGGGAAGATGGCGGCGCCGATCGGCGGCGGCACCCGCTTGATGAACGCGATCGATCGCAAGGTGGATGAGATCCGGCCGACCGTGCACTGACGCGCCGCAGCTTGCCGAAGACCCCGGCTTCCTTTAGGGACTGCGGCCGCTCGCGCGCGCCGCAAGGGCTGCGCCTCAACACTTCCGAGACATCATGGCCAAGATCAACGGCAACACCATCAAGCCCGGCATGGTTCTGCAGCACAACGGCGGCCTGTGGGTCGTTACCAAGGCCAGCCACGTCAAGCCGGGCAAGGGCGGCGCTTTCGCCAACGTCGAGGCCAAGAACCTCGAGACCGGCAACAAGCTCAACGAGCGCTTCCGCTCCGAGGACAAGGTCGAGCGCGTCACGCTCGAGCAAAAGGACTACTCGTACCTCTATGACGGCGGCGAGACCCTCGTCTTCATGAACGACGAGAACTACGAACAGATCGAACTGCAGAAGGAATGGGTCGGCGAAGAGCGGATTCCCTACCTGCAGGAAGGCATGAAGGTCGTGATCGAGTCGCACGAGGACCGCCCGATCGGCCTGTCGCTGCCGGATCAGGTCACGCTTGAGGTTGCCGAGACCGAGCCGACGGTGAAGGGTCAGACCGCCTCGTCGTCTTACAAGCCGGCCATCGCTTCCAATGGCGTCCGCATCATGATCCCGCCCTACATGTCGGCCGGCGAAAAGATCGTCGTCGACACCGCGACCGGCGAATACGTCCGCCGCGCGGACTGAGTTTTCATCGGCTCCATCCGGGGCCGAGCAGCGTTTGAACTTCTCCGCATGTCCGGGCCGATGCGCCTTTTCAGGACATGCGGATCAGGAGATTCCCCATGGCCCTCGCCTCCGCCCTTCTCACCGTCATGATGGACGCGGTCCGCAAGACCGCCCGGCCGATGCTGCGCGACTTCGGTGAAGTCAGCCAGCTTCAGACCTCGCGGAAGGGGCCCGGCGACTTCGTCACCGCCGCCGACATCAAGGCCGAGGAGACCCTGTTCGAGCTGCTGATGAAGGCGCGTCCCGGCTACGGATTCCTCGGCGAGGAGCGCGGGATGGTCGAGGGGACCGACAAATCGCACCGCTGGATCGTCGATCCGATCGACGGCACGACCAACTTCATCCACGCGATGCCGCACTTCGCCATCACCGTGGGTCTGGAGCGTTTCGCTCCGGACGGCTCATCCGAGATCGTCGCCGGCGTGACCTACAACCCGGTCATGAACGAGATGTTCTGGGCGGAGAAGGGCAAGGGCTGCTACCTCAACGACGGCCGTATCCGTGTCGCCGCGCGCCGTGATTTGGCCGACAGCCTGATCGCCACCGGCCTGCCGTTCATCGGCAAGACCGGCCACGCCCAGGCCATCAAGGATATCCATGCCGTCGGTCAGCGCGTGGCGGGCATCCGCCGTCTCGGCTCGGCGGCCCTCGACTTCGCCTGGGTCGCCGCCGGCCGGTACGACGCCTATTATGAGCGCAATCTGCAGGCCTGGGACGTGGCGGCGGGCATCCTGTTCGTTACCGAGGCGGGGGGCCTGGTCACGTCGATCGACGTCGATGGCGATCCGAAAAACGGCAAGCAGATCATCGCGGCCAACCCGGAGATACACGGAGCCCTGCGCAAGGTGTTGCAGGCGGCGTAAGGCTTCCTTGATACCCCTGTCATGCGCCGCCGCTAGCGTCGGCGCATGCTCGGGAAATTGTTGACCGCCCTCACCCTGATGACCGCCTCGCCCGTCGTCGCCGAACCGCTGATCATCGCCCACCGTGGCGCCTCGGGCGAGCGCCCGGAGCACTCCCGCATGGCCTACGATCTGGCCATCGACCAAGGTGCGGATGTGATCGAGCCGGATCTGGTGATGAGCCGGGACGGCGTGCTTGTCGTCCGCCACGAGAATGAAATCGGCGAAACCACCGACGTCGGCGACCGGCCTGAGTTCGCCGACCGACGCGCAACCCGCACTATCGACGGGCGCGAGGTGACGGGCTGGTTCACCGAGGACTTCACCCTGGCCGAGCTGAAGACGCTGCTAGCCCGCGAGCGGCTGCCGCAGTTGCGGCCGGCCAATACAGCCTATGACGGGCAGGAGCCCATCCTGACCTTTGAGGAGGTCATCGCCATTGCCCGCGCAGGCTCGGAACGAGCCGGCCGGACGATCGGCATCGCGCCGGAACTGAAACATCCGACCTACTTCGCCGGTCGGGGACTGCCGATGGAAAGCGCGTTGGTCGCCGTTCTGCAGGACCACGGCCTGACGGGAGCGGATGCGGCGGCCTTGGTGCAGTGTTTCGAGGTCGGAACGCTGAAGACCCTGAACGGTATGGTCGAGACACCACTGGTGCAGTTGATCGACGCAACGGGCGGCCCGGCGGACCTGCCGGACCAGAGCTATGCGGCGATGATCACGCCCGACGGCCTGCTGGCGATCCGCGAGTATGCCGACTGGGTGGGCGTGAACACCCGGCTGATCGAGCCCCGGCCCTGCGCGCCGACGATGTTGATCAACGACGCGCAGGCCACCGGGCTAAAGGTCGCGGCCTGGACCTTCCGGGCGGAGAACGCCTTCCTGGCCGAAGCAGACCGGGTCGGCGCGGATCCCGCCGCGCACGGCCGGGTGGACGAGATGGTCGAACGCTTCCTGTGGCTGGGCGTAGACGCCGTCTTCGCCGATCAGCCCGCGATCGCCGTCGAGGCCGCGAGGGTCATGGGCCGATAAGCGCCCGGGCGGCGGCGCGGGCCTCGTCCGTCACGGTCGCGCCGGACAGCATGCGGGCGATCTCCTCGCGCCGCTGGTCGTCGTCCAGCGTATCGACCGTGGTGGTCGTCATGCCCCCGGCGTCGGCCTTGCGGACCTTCCAGTGCGCGTGGCCGCGAGCGGCGACCTGCGGACTGTGGGTCACGACCAGAACCTGGGCGCCGCGCGACAGACGCTCCAGACGCGTGCCTACAGCCTCGGCGACCGCGCCGCCCACGCCCTGATCCACCTCGTCGAAGATCATCACGGGTTGGCGCTGATCCTCCCGCCCCGCCAGAGCGGCTTTCATCGCCAGGGCGAAGCGGGCCAGTTCGCCGCCCGACGCGATGGCGTCCAGCGGGCCGAACGGCGTACCGGCGTTGGTCGCGATCTCGAAACGGACGGTCTCGACGCCCAGCGGACCGCGACGGCCGTCGGACACCGGCTCGAAGGCTACGCGGAACCGCGCCCGCTCAAGCTTCAACGGGCCCAGTTCTTCCATGACCGAGGTCGTCAGTCGCTCGGCGGCGGCCTCGCGAGCGGAGGTCAGCAGGGTGGCCGCCAGATCGTAGCCCTCCCGCGCCTCGGCGGCGCGTCGCTCGGCCTCGGCGATCGCGTCGGCGCCGCTTTCGATCATCCTCAGTTGCTCGCGGAAGCGCTCGCGCAGGACCGGAAGCAGTTCGACGGAGGTGTTCAGCTTGCGAGCCGCGGCGCGCAGGGCGAACAGCCGCTCCTCGGTCTTGTCCAGTCGGCCAGGCTCGAAGTCGAAAGCGCCGGCGGCGGCGTCGACGCAGGCCAGAGCCTCCTCCGCCTCGACCAAGGTGCGGTCGATGGCTTCTGCCGCGGCTCCCAGCTTCTGCATCAGCGGATGGTCGGCCTCGACGCCCGACTGGCCGGCACGCGTCCGGGCGTGCTCGACAGCGCGCAGGGCAGCGGCGAGGTTGCGCGAAAGCTTGTCCCCGCCCAGCGAGGCGCGCGCGTCGGTGAGATCGCCCATCGCCTTCTCGGCCGCGCCCAGCACGGCGCGCTCGCCCGCCAGTTCGGTCTCCTCGTCCGGACGTGGGTCCAGTTCGTCGAGGTCGGCGAGATTGTGGGTTAGCTCCTCCGCGTGGGCGGCGGCGTCCGCGGCCGCGGCGATCAGGTCTGCGACCTCCCGGTCGGCTATCTTCAGGCGCTCGGACGCGGCGTGCACCCCTGACAGCTGAGGCTGGAGGCCGCCGTAGTTGTCCAGCAGGGCGCGGTGGGTTTTCCAGTCCAGCAGGCCGACGGTTTCGTGCTGGCCGTGGACCTCGACCAGCGCCTGGCCGATCTCGCGCAGGGCCGTGACACCCGCGGGCTGGTCGTTGACGAAGGCGCGGCTGCGGCCGTCGCTGCCGACCACCCGGCGCAGGATCAGGTCCTCGCCCGGCGCGACGTCGAAGCCCTTCTCGCCGATCAGTTCCAGCAGCGCTGCGTCGTCGGGAGCGGTGAATACGGCGGTGGCGCTGGCCTGTTTGGCGCCGGCGCGCACCAGTCCTGCGTCCCCGCGGGCGCCCAGTGCAAGCCCGAGGGCATCCAGAATGATCGACTTCCCCGCCCCGGTCTCGCCGGTCAGCACGGTCAGGCCGTCGCGGACATCGAGATCCAGCGCATCGACCAGAACGATGTCGCGGATGGAAAGCGCGGTCAGCAAGACGAATCGATCTCCGGGGACGAGGCCCGAGATTGCGGTGCGCCGCCGCCTCGGGGAAGCCCGAAGCTAGCGGAACATATCGAAAACGTCAGCCCGGGATGATGCGACGCAGCCAGCTCTCGCGCTGGCCGGTCGGCTGGACGTCTGGCGTTTCGCCCTCGCGGGTCAGCAGATCATAGGCTTCGGTGTACCAGGGGCTACCCGGGTAGTTGTAGCCGAGCACCGAACCGTTGCGGTTCGCCTCGTCCTTCAGGCCCAGCTGGGTATAGACCTCGACGAGACGGTAGAGGGCTTCCGGCGTGTGCGAGGTCCGCTGATAAGCCTCGTTGTCGATCACCGCCTTGTAGCGATTGATCGCCGCCAGCGGCTGGTTGGCGCGCTGGTAATAACGGCCGATGGCCATTTCCTTGCCCGCCAACTGGTCGTTGACCATGTCGATCTTGACCGTGGCGTCGATGGCGTAGGGTGTCCCCGGATAGCGGCGCGCGACATCGCGCAGGCCGTCCAGCGCCGCCTGGGCATAGCCCTGATCGCGGCCGACGTCTGTGATCTGCTCGAAGTTGCAGATGGCCTTCATGTAGAAGGCGTAGGGCGCGCTGGGATTGCCAGGGAACAGGGCGATGAAGCGGTCGGCAGCCGCGATCGCCTCGATGTAATTGTTGTTCTGATAGTAGGCGTAGATCTGCATCAGGATCGCGCGACGCGACCACTCGGAATACGGATGCTGACGCTCGACCTCCTGGAAGTAGTCGACGGCGTCCGCCCAGCGGCGCGATTCCAGGCGCTGGTAGCCGGTGTTGTACAGTTGCTCGACCGGACGCTCTTCATACGCCAGCCGGGGACGTTGGCGCGTATTGGAGCAGGCCGTGATCGACAGGACAGACACGGCGGCGACCGCAAGCATCAGGCCGGAGCGAAACTTCGTAGCGGACAAGGACAACCTCTGTGCTTGGCCCTGCGGCCCTCTGGCCTTTTTCAGGCCCCTGAACATGAAATGCCGTGGGCCACGACCCGCGGCGCCCCGAACGTGACGCGATCTCTACACCAGCGAACAACCCTGCGCCAATGCATGAAGAGACGCTGAAAAAGACGTCCCCATGCCTTGTGGCCCGGCGATGCGCTGATATGAAGCGCGCCAACGCGCGGCGGCATTGTCAGCCGGGCGATTGCGCCGAAAGGATGACCGGACATGAAGCTGCTGGCTGGCAACTCGAACCGGACGCTGTCCCAGGCCATCGCCACCCACCTGGACATGCCCCTGACCAAGGCCCAGGTGAAGCGGTTCGCAGATAATGAGGTCTTCGCGGTCATCGAGGAAAACGTCCGCGGCGAGGACGTCTTCATCCTGCAATCCACCAGCTACCCGGCGAACGACAACCTGATGGAGCTGCTGATCATGACCGACGCGCTGGTGCGCGCGTCGGCGAAGCGGATCACGGCCGTCATGCCCTATTTCGGCTATGCCCGGCAGGACCGGAAGACCGGCGGACGCACGCCGATCTCGGCCAAGCTGGTCGCCAACCTGATCACCCGGGCCGGCGCCGACCGGGTGCTGACGATGGACCTGCACGCGGGCCAGATTCAGGGCTTCTTCGACATCCCGACCGACAATCTTGTGGCCACGCCGGTGCTGGCGCAGGACATCAAGGAGAACTACCCGCGCGGCGCTGACCTGATGATCGTCTCGCCCGACGTCGGCGGCGTGGTGCGCGCCCGCTCGCTGGCCAGCCGTCTCGACGCCGACCTGGCCATTGTCGACAAACGACGCGCCAAGGCCGGTGAGAGCGAGGTCATGAACATCATCGGTGATGTCGAGGGCCGGCGCTGCATCCTTTTCGACGACATCGTCGATTCGGGCGGCACACTGGTGAACGCCGCCAAGGCCCTCATTGACCAGGGCGCAACCGAGGTTTCGGCCTACATCAGCCACGGCGTTCTTTCGGGACCGG
The DNA here is from genome assembly GCA_052441165.1 of Caulobacteraceae bacterium. GTDB lineage: Bacteria > Pseudomonadota > Alphaproteobacteria > Caulobacterales > Caulobacteraceae > Brevundimonas. The sequence goes on from JBQVQW010000028.1 coordinate 11,536, forward strand.
CGGTGCAGCGTGTGCAGGACGGCCCGCTGAAGGAACTGGTGATCACCGACTCGATCGAGCAGCCTCACGAAGTCCTGAAGTGCGACAAGATCCGCAGCGTGTCGGTCGCACCGCTGATCGGCGAGGCCATCCGCCGGATCGCAAACGAGGAATCGGTCTCGAAGCTTTTCGACTGATCGAGGGAACCGCTTCGGCCTCGCCTCATTCACGCCAGAACCGTCGATCTAGCATCGGCGCTTCCGGGGGCGGATCGAGGAGTGTTCATGGCTAGAGTTCCGGTACGCGGCCTGTGCGTCGCAGCCGCCGCCCTGCTGCTGGTCAGCTGCGGAACAACCGCTGCGGAAAAGGCCGCCGAGGCCGAGGCGGCCCGCATCGCCGCGGAGCTCGCCGCGCGCACCCCTCCGCCGGTCGCCCTTGCCGACAGCGTCGCAGAGTCGGCATCCATCTATCTGAGCTTCACGCGCGACATGGCGACCATTCGCGGCGGCTTCGCGGATGCGGCCTCGATCCAGGCCGCCCTGCAACGTGGCGCCGCCTACGATCCCGCCCAGCTTTCACAGGGGATGGTCGCCTATGGCGCGATCGTCGCCCTGCAGTCTCCGGAGTTTGTGGCGGGCGTCCGTCAGTACGCCTCTCATGCGGGCGTCCGCGAGGAGCTTGCGAACAACATCAGCAACGACCCGCGATGGGTGCTCACCCTGCCGGGCGCGGATTCCGCTGCCGGTCTGGTCATGTCGGTGCTGAGACAGGACATCGACGCCCTCAACGACGCCGCCGATTCGATCGAGAACGACGCCTACACCATCCAGAACCGGTGGGACCCACGTCGCAGCTGGGCGGTGGCGCATGTCGCGGACCGTCAGCAGAGGCTGGACAACGTCAAGGCGGCCGCGACCCGCGTGATGCTTCCCTCGGCTGAAGACTCCGCTCGCCTGCTCTCCGCCGCACGGTCCGGTCAGGGGCTTGGCGTCAGCACCGACAGACGGCGCGAAGGGCCCTTCCCTCCGGTCGTGGAGCGCGCCCTCGCCCTCGCCGCGCTGGCGGCCCTCGGCGAGGCGGGCAACGCCGACGTCGCGCGCACCACCGCCCTGCAGACGGAAACAGTCAGCCAGACCTGTCTCACCGAGTCGAAGTTGAACCTGTATCAGTGCCTCGCCGCGTCGCGCCCGGCGTACGAGGACATGTTCTGCGTCGGCCGCCACATCGTACGCGATCTGGCGACCTGCACGCGGGGCGCGTCCCAGCCGGCCGCGGTCGTGTCGGTCTCCAACCTTTCGGTCGCGGCGCCCCCGCCCGCGCCACGCGTCGAACCGACCACGCTTGACCCTGTCGCGACCGCGACCGGGGCGCCCACTCGAACGCCGGTGACAATTACGCCGCCCCCGGCTCCGGCGCCCCAGCGGACCCTGACGCCGACCGAGCGCCTCAACAGTTCGCCCGGCGGTTAGAGGCGATCACGTGATCGCGAGCGCGCGGCAACGCTTGGATTAACGCTCGGAGAACCGGTTTTGGCGCGATATAAGCCCCTCAAACAATCTTGGGGGGCGCTGCGCCGTCTGGCGGCGCGGTCGACGGGGGTTCTGTAATGCTTCAAGCTCATATGCGCCGCGGCCTTGCGCTGGCCGCCGTCGCCGCTGCGGCCGTGCTCGCAAGCTGCGCCACCGATGAAGCGCCTCCTGCACCTCCCCCGCCGCCGCCGCCGCCGCCTCCGGCCCTGACCCTGAATGAAGGCGTCGCGCAGGCCGCGTCCATCTACGTCTCGTTCATGCGCGATGTCGGCACCATTCCGGCCGGCGGCTTCCAGGACGCCGAGTCGATCCAGGCTGCGATCCGCAAGGGCGCAGCGTATGAGCCGGCGCAGTTGTCGCGGGGCATGATCGCCTACGGCTCGATCCTGGCGTTGCAATCGCCCGAGTTCGTCGCCGGCGTGCGGACCTTTGCAGTCGACCCGGCCATCCGTCAGGAACTGGTCGCCCGTCTCATCGCCGACCCCGCGACCGCCGCGACCCTGCCCGGGGCCGAGGCCGCCGCCGGCCTGATCGTCGACATTCTGGGCCGCGACGTCGCCGCCATGCACCGGATCGCCGAGGCTGTCGAGGCCGATGCCTACACGATCCAGGAACGCCGGGATCCCCGTCGTCGGTGGGCCGTCACACCCATTCCGAACCGCGAGGTCAGGTTGCAGGGCGCCAAGACCCTGTCGGCCGCCGCCATGCTGCCTTCCGCCGAGGAGTCGGCCCGGCTGTTCGCGGCGGCGCATTCGGGCGCCGGGCTGGAGCTCTCGGGCGGCCGTGCGGGTCCGCCCTACACTCCGGCTGTGACCCGTGCACTGGCGCTCGCCGCGATCGCGGCGCTCGGCGCCGGCGGCGAGGAGTCGCGCGCCAGCACCGAAGCCATGACGGTCGACCAGAACAGCGAGTTCTGCCTCAACATGTCCAAGCTGATGCTGTTCCAGTGCCTGGCGGCCTCGCGCCCGAGCTATGAGGACATGTTCTGCGTGGGCCGCCACATCGCTCGCGACCTGTCGACCTGCACGGCCCAGAACATCACGCCGGCTCCGGCTGAAATCCCCGCCACGGCGGTCGCTGATGCTCCGACGCAGTCTCCGGTCGCGGCCGACGCCGCCGCAGCAGCAGCCTCCGTGTCCACCACCACGGCGCTGAACGCGGGTCGCTGAGTCCGTTAATACGCGATTGGCGCCGGTGGGCGGTTGCGTCCACCGGCGCTTGCGTGTAATAGCCCGCGCTCTTGAATTCGAGGGTTTACCCCCCGCCGCGCGGGCCAAGGTTGGCGCGGCGTTTCTGTTTCTGTTGAGGCGAGCCAGATGGCTGAGATCATTCTGAACGTCGACGTCCGTGAAGGCGTGGGCACTGGTGGCGCCCGCGCCGCGCGTCGCGCCGGCATGGTGCCGGGCATCCTGTACGGCGGCGACAAGGCCCCCGTCGCCATCTCGGTGAACGAGAAGGACTTCCGCAAGTCGCTCTACACCGGCAAGCTGCTGGGCCACCTGGTGACCCTGAAGTACGGTGAAGAGACCCAGCCGGTCATCGCCCGCGACGTGCAGTTCGACCCGGTGTCGGACCGTCCGCTGCACTTCGATCTGATGCGCGTCGATGAAAAGCAGACCATCAAGATCGAGGTGCCGGTGCACTTCATCAACGAAGACCAGTGCAAGGCCTTCCGTCAGGGCGGTTCGCTGGAGATCGTTCGTCACACGGTCGAGATCGCCGTTCGCGCCGATCACATTCCGGAAGACCTGATCGTCGATCTGGCCGGCCACAAGCTGGGCGACACCATCCGCTGGTCGGACCTGAAGATCCCCAAGGGCGTCGAGCCGACCATCACCGACCGCGACTTCGTGATCGCCTCGATCAAGACCTCTTCGGCCGCCAAGGCCGCTGACGAGATCGAAGAGGCCATCGCCGAGGAAACCGCCGCCGCCGAGGCCGCTGCAGCCGACGAAGTGCCGGCGACCGAGCAATCGGCCGAAGGCGACGAAGCCGCCGAGGGCGAAACGACCGAGGGATAAACCCTTCGATCGACTGTTTCTGGAGCGGCCCCTTCCGGTTACGGATGGGGCCGTTTCCTTGTCCGGAGCAAGCCATGATCATCGTCGCCGGCCTCGGCAATCCGGGCCCGAAGTATGAGAAGAACCGCCACAATATCGGCTTCATGGCGGCCGACGAGATCGCCCGCCGCTGGAACTTCGGGCCCGAGCGGGCGAAGTTCCAGTCGGTAATCCGCGAGGGCGAGGTCCAGACCGCGAACGGGCCGGTGAAGATCCTGCTGATGAAGCCGCAGACCTATATGAACGAGAGCGGCCGGGCGGTCGGCGAGGCCGCGCGCTTCTACAAGGTGAAGCCCGAGGACGTCATCGTCTTCCACGACGAGATCGACCTGGCCCCGGGCCGCTTCCGGATGAAAAAGGGTGGCGGGGCCGCCGGTCAGAACGGCGTCCGCTCGATGATCAGCCAGCTTGGCGCCGAGTTCCGCCGAGCCCGCATGGGCGTGGGCCACCCCGGCGATCCGCAGCTGGTGCACCACCACGTGCTGGGCGACTTCGCCAAGGCGGATCAGGTCTGGCTTCAGGCCATGCTGGACGCCTGCGCCGACGCCCTGCCCTTCGCCCTCGCCGGCGACGACGAGCGGTATCAGGGCGAGGTCATGCGCTTGGCGCCCGCGCCCAAGTTCAGCCCCCGTCAGGCCGCGCAGGACAGCAGGAATTGAGGCGCGACACGATCGCGCCTTGCATCATGGGCCCGCACCTCTAGAGGGGAACCGGTGAACCGCAACTCCGCTGATCACTGGTCGATATCCCGCTCGCTGGCCTTCCTGGCCGCGACGTTCGCCATCGTGCTCGGAACACTGCTGCCTTTCGGCGCCATGGCTGCGGCGCGTCCCGGTGAGACCCTCGTCCTCTGCTCGTCGCAGGGACCGCAAACCGTTCAGGTCGGTGGCGATGTCGATGGCCCGGGCGGCAAGGCCGAGCCCGCGAAATGCGCCGCCTGCGTGATTCCGCTACTGGCGGCTCTTCCCGTTCCGCCTGTTCCTGAACCCGTGGAGCCGGTTCGCCTGAGTCCGGAGAGCCGTTGGGTCGTTGCTGACGTCAGCGCTCCGCCCCCGGCGCGCGCGCCGCCGCGTCCGCCGTCCACCGCACCACCCCGCGCCTGAAACAGCCCTGACGCGCCCACGCGTCGCACTCCGCAGCCGTCGGCTGCGGGCGCCCTTCCCTGTTTCAGGACTATTCTACATGTCTCTCATGACCCGCGTGGCGCCTTGCGCGCTGCTGCTCGCGGCTATGGCCGCTCCAACCCTCTCCCTCGCCCAGGACCGGATCGTGTCCGACGACCCGACCGTGCTCGACAGCGTCATCGTTACAGGTCGTCGCGACCCCGAGGATCCGGCTGTCGTCGCCGACGCCCGCAGCCTTCTGTCCCGTACCCCTGGCGCGGTGGCTGTCGTCTCGGCGGAAAGCTTCGAGAACCGGTTCGCCCAAGGCTTCTTCGATTCCCTGAGGAATGTGCCGGGCGTGCTGGCGCAGAAGCGCTACGGGGAAGAGAGCCGCGTGTCGATCCGCGGTTCGGGCATCGCGCAGGGCTTCCACCAGCGCGGCGTCCTGTTCGCCCAGGATGGCGTGCCGTTCGCCGACGCAGATGGCTTCTCCGACTTCCAGGGCGTCGATCAGCTGAGCGCCCGCTACATCGAGATCTACAAGGGGTCGAACACCCTGCGGTTCGGAGGAGCCCAACTCGGCGGCGCGATCAATCTGGTCACTCCCACGGGTCGTACGGCCGCGAACGATGTCGTCGTCCAGGCCGAGGCAGGATCCTGGGGCTTCCGCCGTCTGCATGGGCAACTCGCCGCCGAGCGGGGTCCATGGGACGCCTTCGTGGGGGTCACCGCCATGGAGGCGGACGGCTACCGGCAACACTCAGACCAGAGTCAGGCGCGGATAGCCGCCAGCGCCGGCTACAGCTTCGGCGAGGACCGTGAAATCCGCGTCATCGCGCAGGCTGCCGACATCCAGCAATCGATCCCGGCCGCCGTCAGCCTGAATGACGCCCTGAACAACCCGCGCGCCACCACACCGGTGACGATCGCCAACGACTACGCCCGCGATCTGACGCTGAAACGCCTCACCCTGCAGGGGCGCTGGCGGTTCGACGAGAGCACGCTGGTCGAGGGCGCCGTCTGGGGCTGGACCAAGGATCTGTACCACCCGATCTTCCAGGTGGTCGACAACCAGACCGACACCTTCGGGGCCTTCGCCCGGGTCGACTGGAACGGGTCTCTGGGCGGGATGCGAGCCGATGCCTTTTACGGCTTCAGCTATCGGGACGGCGACAACGACGCCAAGCGGTACGTCAACGTCGGCGGCTTCCGTGGCGCGCTCACGGCCAGCGGAGTGCAGGACGCGGCGGGCCTGGATGTGTTCGCCGAAGGCCGCCTGTTCGTAACCGAACGGCTGGCTGTGGTGGCCGGCGGCTCATACGGCAGGGCCACGCGCGACTATGTCGACAGGATCGCGCCCGCCAACAACGACTCCGTCGACTATGACTGGTTCTCGCCCCGGCTCGGCCTGTTGTGGGAAGACGAAACGGGACTTCAGGTGTTCGCCAACATCACCCGCTCCGTCGAACCGCCGGTGTACGGTGCGCTCGTTCAGGCGCCGTTGACCGGGTTTACGCCCATCGAGGTCCAGGACGCTTGGACCGGCGAGGTTGGCGCGCGCGGCCGACGGGGCGCGCTGGCCTGGGACGTTGCGATCTACCGCAGTGAGATCGACGGCGAGATCCTGAATTTCATCGTCGGGCCGGACATTCCGGCCGCGACCTTCAACGCCGGCCAAACGGTGCACCAGGGGATCGAGGCCGGTCTCGACTGGCGGCTGCCGGTCGAGCCGATGGGCGGTTCCCTCATGCTGCGGCAGACCTGGGCCTGGTCAGACTTCCATTTCGTCAACGATCCGCGCTGGGGGGACAACACCCTGCCCGTCGTTCCAGAGCATCAGTACCGTGCTGAGCTGACATGGCGTCATCCGTCGGGCGTGAGCCTGACGCCGTCCGTCGAATGGCGGCCCAAGGACGTCTGGGTCGACTACCAGAACACGTTCAAGGCCCCGGGTTACGCCCTGCTGGGTCTGAACGCGAAGCTGGATCTCACACCGGCGGTATCGCTCTACGCCGATCTGCGGAATCTCACCGACGAACGCTACGTCGGCGAGTTCGGCGCCGTCACCGACGCGCGGCCAACCGTGGCGGATCCGCGTACGCCGGAGACCGCTCGCGCGGTGTTCTTCCCCGGGGAAGGCCGCTCGGCCTTCGTCGGCCTGCGGTTGGCCTACTGAGGTGCGCGGGAGGCGGCTTTCAAGCCGCCTCCCGCCCGTTCCGGAGCGATCTCCATGAGTGAAAACACCATTTCCGCCTCAAAACCCTCACCCGTCAGCGGCGCCTATCGCGCGGTGTGGCGCTGGCATTTCTACGCCGGCCTGCTCGTCCTGCCGGTGCTGATGCTGATGGCGTTGACCGGAGCCATCTATCTGTTCCGCGCCGAGATCGAGGACGTTGTCGAGCGGCCCATGTCCTCCATCACGCCCGCATCAGTCGAGGTTTCACCCGATGTCTGGCTGGCGTCGGCGCGTGCGGCCGGCGGCGGGAAAGTCGCATCCATACTGGTGCCGGAGCGCGACGACCGGGCCATCCGCTTCACGGTCAGGAAACCGGACGACAGTCAGGTCTTCGTCTTCGTGGATCCGGCGACCGGACGGGTCACGGGTCAGATGCCGGCTGGCGGCGTGACCGAAACCATCAAGCGGCTGCACAGCCTGGAAATCGTCGGGCGATGGGGCAACCTGCTTGTGGAGATCGTCGCCGGCTGGGCCATGATCCTGGTGGCGACCGGCCTGTTTCTCTGGTGGCCGCGCAGGCGTGACGCGGGCGTCGTGACCGTGCGGGCACGCGCCGGTCGCCCGTTCTGGCGCGACCTCCACGCCGTGACCGGGCTCTACGCCGGCGCCGTCATCTTCTTCCTCGCCTTCACCGGCATGCCATGGTCTGCCGTCTGGGGCGACGCGATCCTGGGACAGATGCGCGCAAGCCAGCTCGGGCGCCCCCCTGCGCCTGCAGCCGCCTCCGCGTGGGGCCATGCCAAACACAAGGCGGATGCGCCTGTCGGCGTCGGCTGGACCATGGAGGGGGCAACCCTGGGCGGCGCACATCATGCCGCGACGCCCGGCCTCGCCCGCGTCGTCAGCACGGCGCGCGCGGCGGATCTGAGCTTGCCGTGGGTGATCTCAGTGCCCGACAGCCCGGAACTCGCCTTCAGCGTGACGAGGCAGGTCACGCGGGTCGAGGACACGCGCACCCTCTACGTCGATGGTGTCTCCGGTGAGACCAGAGCCGACATTCGCTACGGTCAATTCGGCTGGGGCGCGAAGGCTTTCGAATGGGGCATCGCCACCCACCAGGGCACACAGTACGGGCAGGTCAACCGCATCGTCATGCTGATGGGCTGCATCGCGGTGTGGATCCTCGCAATCAGCGGGCTGGTGATGTGGTGGCGGAGGCGGCCGTCCACGCGTCTCGGCGCGCCTTCGGTTCCTCCCGGGCCGCGCCTCCGTGCCGCGGTGCTCGGCATCGTCATTCCGTTCTGCATCCTCTATCCCCTGACGGGACTGAGCCTCCTCGTCGCCCTTCTGCTGGATCAGGCAGCCAGGGCGGCCATGCGGTTCAAGCCCGCCGCGTCCTGAAAGGAGCGTTCCATGAAACGCATTCCCGCTTCCACCCTGCTCGCCGCGCTCGCTCTCGCCGCCTGTGGCCAGAGCCCTTCCGGTGGTCCCGAGCGGGTGTCGACCGCCGAGGCTTCCGAAGCCTTCTGCCGACCGACACCCAACGGGCGGCAGATGACCGGATGCTATCTCACCGTCCGCGCCACAGGAGACGACCGGCTGGTTTCGGTGAGCTCCCCGATCGCCGGCCGGGTAGAAATCCACGAGAGCAGGATGGAAGGCGGCATGATGATGATGGCCGAGCTGACAGAGGGCCTGCCTCTCCCCGCCGGCCAGCCGATCGAGCTGAAGCCCGGCGGCAATCACATCATGCTCCTGGGCGTCACCGAGCCTCTGACCACCGGCCAGACGGTGCCGCTCACCCTTCGCTTCGAGGTCGCCGATCCGGTCGAGGTCGTGGCCGAGGTGCGTCAGCCAGCGGCCGAGTAGCTTCGGTGGTGAAGCGCGAGCCTGACAAACGGGTCGCGACCCGCTAAAGGCTCGCGCTCACCAAGGAATACCCAGCCTCATGGCCCTGAAAGTCGCGATCGTCGGCCTGCCCAATGTCGGCAAGTCCACCCTGTTCAACGCCCTGACCAAGACGGCGGCGGCCCAGGCGGCCAACTATCCGTTCTGTACCATCGAACCGAACACCGGCGACGTGGCCGTGCCGGAGCCGCGGCTGAACGTTCTGGCGGAGATCGCCGGGTCGAAGGAGATCATCCCGTCGCGCATCACCTTCGTCGACATCGCCGGCCTGGTCCGCGGCGCGTCGAAGGGCGAGGGTCTGGGCAACCAGTTCCTGGCGAACATCCGCGACTGTGACGCCGTGGCTTTCGTCGCCCGCTGCTTCGTCGATGACGACATCACCCACGTCGAGAACCGCATCGACCCGATCTCGGACCTCGAGATCATCGAGACGGAACTGATGCTGGCCGACCTCGAAAGCCTCGAGAAGCGCTACGCCAACGTCGAGAAGCGCGCAAAAACGGGCGACAAGGAGATGCAGGGCACGCTGCGCCTGATCAACCTCGCACTGGAGCAGCTGCGCGCCGGCAAGCCCGCGCGCCTCGCCGAGATCTCGAAGGAAGACCAGAAGGCGTGGCACATGCTGCAGCTCCTGACTTCCCTGCCCGCCCTTTACGTCGCCAACGTTGACGAGGGTTCGGCGGACAAGGGCAATGAACTGTCGGATCTGGTCGCCAGACGCGCCGCCGCCGACAATGCCAAGTCCGTCGTCATCTCGGCGAAGATCGACTCCGAGCTGGCCGTACTGGACGCCGAGGAGCAGGCGGAGTTTCTGGAGACCCTCGGCCTCGCCGAGCCCGGCCTGAACCGGCTGATCCGCGAGGCGTACGCCCTGCTGGGCCTGCAGTCCTACTTCACCGTGGGGCCGAAGGAGGCGCGCGCCTGGACGATCCACATCGGCGACACCGCTCCGCAGGCCGCGGGCGTGATCCACACCGATTTCGAAAAGGGTTTCATTCGCGCCGAAACCATCGCCTACGACGACTATGTCGCGTTCAAGGGCGAGGCCAGGGCGAGGGAAGCGGGCAAGCTGCGCGCAGAAGGCAAGGCCTACGTCGTCAAGGACGGCGACGTGATGAACTTCCTGTTCAACTAGGCCGCTTTTCTTCGGTCGCCGGTTCCGGCGTGGCGCTGGGACAACGGACCAGTTGGACGACTGCGCCCTCACGGTTGATCCAGGTCAGCCGCAGGGCGTCCCCGACCGCGGACATGCGAACACGTTCGCGGTTGCTCACACCCTCTGCCTGGCAGGCGAGGGTCGCTTCGTAGCCATCGGCCACCTGATCCAGCGATGTGATGGCGCAGCTGTTCTCGTAGCCCTCGAAGCGGGTCGTGGAGATGGTGATCGCCTGCTCTGCACCCGTGGTGTTGGCGCACCAGGACGGCTGCGCAGCCCAGCGGCCGACGAAAGTCGCCGGCCCGGCTCCCGGCATCAACCCTCCCACCCCCGGCGGCTGCGTCGGCGGCGGCGCTTCCGAACCGGCCTCCGTCACGGGATCGGCCGGCTCCGTCGGCGGATTGACCGCCTCCCGGTTGCACGCGGACAGCAGGATCAGGAGCGCGGCGATGGACAGTTTGCGGGTCATCCACCCGTAACGCTGCTCTCCTCCACAGGCTCCATTACATCCCTGATCACGAATTCGCGGTGACGCTTGCATCCCCTGCGAGATTTTGCGACCGGTTCGCCAGTGTCGAGAACAAGGGGGCGTCCCGTATGGCTCAGAACACCAATCCGTGGGGCAGAAAGCTCGACCCTCTGGCTGAGGATGTGGCCGCCGTGCTGAAACGCATGGGCGGATCCGCTCATCAGAAGGATGTCGTCGAACGCGTCGCTGCGATGAAGCGGCAGCGCGGCGAGATGGTTGCGCAGGATCTCGCGGCGAAGATCGTCGAGGTGTTCGAGCATTACCGCGACCTGTTCTTCCGCCCGTTCGGGGAGGGCTCCCAGCGGTGGGCTCTGCAGCCCGGTCTGGCCTGATCCGATCCGCACGATGAAAGAAAGGCCCGCAGCGGGTGCTGCGGGCCTTCTTCATTGGGAAGCGTCGGCGTCGTTAGAAGCGACGGACGAAGCTCAGGCCATAGGTGTCGGCCTCACCGGCGCCGTCGTCCCGGAAGTCGCGACGGGTCCAGTCGGCGCGAATGCCGTTGCGGCCGTCGATGAAGTAGTTGGCTCCGACGCCGTAGTTCACGCTCTCGCCATCAGCCGATGCGCTGACGCCCGCCACATCGGCGGAGACGCGGGTCGTGCCGTAGCCGACGCGGCCGAACAGTTCGAGGTTCTCGTTGATCGGCAGCTTGGCGACGCCATAGGCGGCCGCATCCCAGTCATGCTCGACCTTGCCGCTGACGCCGGCGATGGTGACGTCGTCGTCTTTCACACCAATCGAGGCTTCGCCCTCGATGCCGAAGTTGCGGGTGAAGTCATATCCGACGCGACCGGTGATCGCGCCGAGGTCCCCGCCATCGGTGTCGAGATGGGTGTAGCCCACCGAGCCCGTCACCGGGTTGGTCGGCACGGTTTGCGCCATGGCCGGCGCGGCGATCAAAGTAAGAGCAGCAGTCGCGAGAAGAACGTTACGCATTGTTTCTGTATCCTCTAGATGCGGTGACTTCTACGGTCACCGGCCCCATCCAGCGGGATACAAATGGGTCGCGTCAGGCTCAGTTCCAGATGCGGCCCTGCACTCATTGTCGACTGTGAGCGATGAGGCACAGACGGCGATATGCCAATGTTGACCTCATCGTGTTCTTATTCTGGCGAGCCGACTTCTATCGATCCTTCTCGCGCTCTGTCCCCGCACGGGCATGCAGGGCGGCTTGCGCAGCGGCGAGACGGGCGATCGGCACGCGGTATGGCGAGCAACTGACGTAGTCGAGGCCGACCGCCTCGCAGAAGGCGATCGACGAGGGATCGCCACCATGCTCTCCGCAGATGCCGGTCTTGATGTCCGGACGCGCAGCTCCTCCCCGCTCCTTGGCGATGCGGATCAGATCCCCGACACCGTCCTGGTCCAGACGGACGAACGGGTCGGTCTCGAAGATGCCCTTGTCGAGGTAGGCCTGCAGGAAGCGGCCTGCGTCGTCGCGGCTGATGCCGAACGTCGTCTGGGTCAGGTCGTTGGTGCCGAAGCTGAAGAACTGGGCGTTCTCGGCAAGATCGGCCGCGCGCAGGGCGGCGCGGGGCAGTTCGATCATGGTGCCCACCAGATACTCGACGCTGTCACCGGCCTCGTCAAACACGGCATTCGCCGTGCGATCGGTCAGCTCGCGCAGATACTTCATCTCGAGGCCGAGGGCGACGAGCGGATGCATGATCTCCGGTATTGGCGCGACGCCCGAGGCCTTCTTCACCTCCAGCGCAGCTTCGATCACGGCCCGGACCTGCATTTCGTAGATTTCGGGATAGGCCACGCCCAGACGGCAGCCGCGGTGGCCCAGCATCGGGTTGGTTTCGTGCAACTCCTTCGCGCGCCGCTTCAGCTTCGCCGCGTCCAGACCCGACCCGGCGGCCAGGGCGTCGATGTCGGCTTCCGAATGCGGAATGAACTCGTGCAGCGGCGGATCGAGTAGCCGCACCGTGACCGGCAGGCCGGACATGATGGTGAACAGCTCGACGAAATCCGCCTTCTGGAACGGCGCAATCTTCGCCAAAGCCGCACGACGGCCGTTCTCGTCGTCTGCGAGGATCATCTCGCGCACGGCGGCGATCCGGGTATCGTCGAAGAACATGTGCTCGGTCCGGCACAGGCCGATGCCCTCGGCGCCGAAGCCGCGGGCGGTCCTCGCGTCCAGCGGGGTCTCGGCGTTGGCGCGGACCTTCAGACGTCGCACCCCGTCGGCCCAGCCCATCAAGGTCTGGAAGTCGCCGGTCAGTTCGGGCTCGATCATCGGCACGGCGCCATCCAGGACCTCGCCCTTCGACCCGTCGATGGTGATGACCTCGCCCGCCTTGAAGGTGCGGCCGCGGGCTGTGAAGGTTCCCGCCTTGTCGTTGATGGACAGCTCGTTGATGCCGCAGACGCAGGGGCGTCCCATGCCGCGAGCGACAACGGCAGCGTGACTGGTCATGCCGCCGCGGGCGGTGACGATCCCACGCGCCGCGTGCATGCCATGGATGTCCTCGGGCGATGTCTCCTCACGGACAAGGATGACGGCTTCGCCCATACCGGCGAGGCGTTCGGCCTCGTCGGCATCGAACACGACCTTGCCGGTGGCGGCGCCCGGCGATGCGGGCAGCCCCGCGGCCACGACGGTTCGGGCCGCGTTCGGGTCAAGGGTCGGGTGGAGAAGCTGGTCCAGCGCGGCGGGCTCGACGCGGCTGACGGCCTCGTCCTGCGAGATCACGCCCTCATTGGCCAGATCGACGGCGATCTTCAACGCCGACCTGGCGGTGCGCTTGCCATTGCGGGTCTGCAACATCCAGAGCCGGCCCTGTTCGACCGTGAACTCGATGTCCTGCATGTCGCGGTAGTGGGTTTCCAGCCGGTTCACGACCTCGACGAACTGGCCGAAGACATCCGGCATTGCCTCTTCCATCGAGGGGGCGGTCTCGCCCATCTCCTCGCGGCCGGCCTTCGTCAGCGATTGCGGCGTGCGGATGCCGGCCACGACGTCCTCGCCCTGGGCGTTGATCAGGAATTCGCCATAGAGCCGGGCTTCGCCAGTCGACGGGTTGCGGGTGAAGGCCACGCCGGTGGCCGAGGTCTCGCCCATGTTGCCGAACACCATCGACTGGATGTTCACGGCCGTCCCCCAGCTCTCGGGTATGTCGTGCATGCGGCGATAGAATTTCGCCCGGTCATTCATCCAGCTGGCGAAGACGGCCCCGACCGCGCCCCACAGCTGGTCGTGCGGGTCCTGCGGGAAGGCATGGCCGAGGCGCTCCTCGACGACACGCTTGTAGTCTGCGACGACCTTCTCCCAATCCTTCGCGGACAGGTCGGTATCGACGGTGACGCCGAGGCGATCCTTGTGGTCGTCCAGCACTTCCTCGAAGTCGTCGTGACCGAGGCCCAGCACGACGTTCGAGTACATGGTGATGAAGCGGCGGTAGCTGTCGAAGGCGAAGCGTCGGTCGCCCGACAGGGCGGCCAGCCCCTCGACCGTCTCGTCGTTGAGGCCGAGGTTCAGGACGGTGTCCATCATGCCCGGCATGGAGGCGCGGGCGCCGGAGCGGACCGACACCAGCAGCGGGTTCTCCGCGTCGCCGAAAGTCTTGCCGACGATGCCCTCGACCTTCTTCAGCCCGCCCTCGACCTGGGCTTTCAGATCGGCGGGGTAGGCCTGACCGTTCGAATAATAATGGACGCAGGCCTCGGTGGTGATGGTGAAGCCTGGCGGCACCGGCAGGCCGAGCGAGGACATCTCGGCCAGGTTCGCGCCCTTGCCGCCGAGAAGGTTCTTCATCGATGCGTCGCCGTCGGCCGAGCCGCCGCCGAAGCCGTACACCCACTGAGTCATCAATCAGCCCCTGAGCCGTTGTCCGTCCGCCGCGGTTCGCTCCGCTCGCGGTGCATGGGCCCCGCTTACCGTGCTGCGACAGCGAAGGCGAGGCTGAGCGTGTAACAAACCGTGAAGTGATGTGTCGTTCCTCGGCAAATCGGCCGCTGCGTGGCCGGGCGCGAGGGGGCGACAGAAGCCGCGCTCCTAACCCCGCCTTAACCGTAAGGATTCACCATGTCGGCTCTCATCTGTGCGGGGCCGCGTTTCCATGTCCGAGCTGAAGACCGACGTCATCCTGAAGGGCGACTGCATCGAGATGCTGCGCACCCTGCCCGACGCGTCAGTGGACATGGTCTTTGCCGATCCGCCCTATAACCTTCAGCTGGGTGGCGACCTGCTGCGTCCGGACAACAGCGTGGTCGATGCGGTCGACGACGACTGGGACAAGTTCGACAGTTTCGCGGCCTATGACGCCTTCACGCGCGACTGGCTGAAGGAGTGCCGGCGTGTACTGAAGCCGGAAGGCTCGATCTGGGTGATCGGCAGCTATCACAACGTCTTCCGCCTCGGCACGGCGATCCAGGATCTCGGCTTCTGGGTGCTGAACGACATCATCTGGCGCAAGTCCAACCCGATGCCGAACTTCAAGGGCACGCGGTTCACCAACGCCCACGAGACCCTGATCTGGGCCGCGAAATCGCGCGAGCAAAAGCGGTACACCTTCAACTACGACGCCCTGAAGGCCTTCAACGAGGACACCCAGATGCGGTCCGACTGGACCTTTGCCCTGTGCACGGGCGAGGAGCGGATCAAGGACGCTGACGGCAAGAAGGCCCATCCGACGCAGAAGCCCGAGGCCCTGCTGCACCGCGTGCTTCTGGCCGCCAGCAAGCCGGGCGACGTGGTGCTGGACCCGTTCTTCGGCACCGGCACCACGGGCGCGGCCGCCAAACGTCTGGGGCGCCGCTTCATCGGCATCGAGCGCGACGAAGGCTATGTGAAGGTCGCCGAGACGCGCATCAAGGCGGTGATACCGGCCTCGCCGGAGGACCTGATCGTCACCGGATCCAAGCGGGCCGAACCCAAGGTGCCGTTCGGGGCCCTGGTTGAGGCGGGCCTGCTGCAGCCGGGCGACCGCCTGTACTGCCCCAGGGGCGAGCGCGAGGCGCGGGTGCGGGCGGACGGTTCGCTGGTCGCCGGCACGCTGAGCGGCTCGATCCACAAGATGGGGGCCCTGTTCGAGAACGCACCGGCCTGCAACGGCTGGACCTACTGGCGCTTCAAGTCCGATCAGGGCCTGCGCCCGATCGACGCCCTGAGGGCCGAGATCCGGGCAGGCATGTAGGTTACCCCTCCCCAGCTTCGCCGGAGAGGTGAGTAGACACAGATTCACCTCTCAACGAGGTGGCGAGGCGACCCGGCGCGCTGGCACGACGACACGGAGGGGTCAGCCGAGCGCGCGTTCGAGGGCTTTCCGAAACACCGTCGGCAGCGCGGAAAGCGCCTCCTCGACCGGCGCCCAGATGAACTCCCCCTGTCCGGTCGCCTCTCGAACCGTCAGCGTCAGGCTGAAGTGGGTGAAGACGTGCTCGATGGCGCCGGCCTCGCGCCAGTCGGCAGGGACGGGCGGCGCAGCGTCGGGGGTTGAGCTCCAGTCCGAGGTGGGAAGGCCGACCATGCCTCCGAGGAGACCCTTGTCCGGGCGGCGGACGAGACCGACGCGGCCCTGATCGTCGCGCAACACCCAGGCGAAACCGTGCCGATGCGGGCGCTCGGCCTTCCTTGTCTTCAGCGGATAGCGTTCGGGTTGGCCAGAGGCGTAGCCGGCGCACCAGCGGGTAATCGGGCAGTCGCCGCACAATGGTGACTTCGGGCGGCAGACGGTGGCGCCGAGGTCCATCAGGGCCTGCGCCCAGTCGCCCGGTCGATCTTCGCGGATCAGGGAGCCGGCAAGGCGGCGTAGTTCGGGCCGGGCCGCGGGGACCGGGGTCTCGACCGCGAACAGCCGGGACACGACACGCTCGACATTGCCGTCGACGACGTTGGCGGCCCGGCCGAAGGCGATGGCGGCCACGGCGGCGGCGGTGTATGCGCCAACCCCCGGCAGGGCCAGCAGCCCCTCCTCCGTATCCGGGAAGACGCCGTCGTGATCGCGGGCGACGGCGCGGGCGCACGCCAGCAGGTTTCGGGCGCGGGCGTAATAGCCAAGGCCCGCCCAGGCGGCCATCAACTCGCTGTCCTGGACCGCCGCCAGATCACTCACGGTCGGCCAGCGTCGGGTGAACTCAAGGAAATAGGGTGTGGCGTGAGGCGTGGTGGTCTGCTGAAGCATCACCTCGGACAACCAGACCCGATAGGGATCGGACGGCGTTCCGACGCCCGGAAGGGTCCGCCAGACAAGCGGGCGGGCATGGACGTCGTACCAGTCCAGCAGGGCGGCGCGCAGGGCGGGGACGTCGGAAGGGACGGATGGCATTGATCGCGCTATAGACCGGAAATGCGCCGTCCGCTGCCCACAGACGCCGAAGTCCGCGAAATCCTGTCGCGCAAACGCACGCGCCCTGCGCCGCGTCCGGCGCCAAAGGCGGGTCGGGCCCTGCAGGGGCTGATCAGGGAACTGGACCAGAAGTTCGGACGCGGAGCCGGGGGGCTGGAGCCGCGCTGGCGCGAGATCGTCGGCGAACGGCTGGCCAAGGTGACGCGGCCGCAGAAGCTGACGAAGAACCGTGATGGCTCGGGCGGGACGCTGGAGCTGAGGGTGGCCGGCCCGGCGGCCCTGCTGGTGCAGCATCAGTCGGAGGACATCCTGCAACGCGTGAACCTGTTCCTCGGCCCGGGCTCGGTGACGAAGCTGAGGATCGCGCAGGGGCCGGTGAAGCCGCTGGCTGACGCCCAGACGCCGGTGAAGCGGGCGCCGAAGGCCGCGCCCCTGTCGGCGGCGGCGGAGGCCGAGCTTAAGGCCTCGGTCGGCGATGCGGCCGACGCGCTCAGGGGCCCGCTGGAGCGCCTCGGCCGGGCGGTGCTCGGCCGGCGCGACACCTGAGCCGTTGACAACAGGGAGCGGGACGGGACCCATGCGGGCCTTCGTCCAGCCGAGGTTTCCCATGCGCGCCTTCTCCACCGTCCTGACCCGCCGGGCATCCATGGCCGCCCTGGGCGCCGCTGCTCTCCTGGTGGGCTGCAGCGGAAGCGGAGGCGCGGGCAATGCCGCCGAGGGCGACATGGCGCTCGGAGCGCCGGAGGGCGCCAAGGTCACGGTAGTCGAATACGCCTCGGTAACCTGCCACGTCTGCGCCGCCTGGCAGAACGAGCACTGGGCCGAGTTCAAGACCCGTTATGTCGACACGAACAAGGTCCGCTACGTCTTCCGCGAGATCCCGACCCCGCCCGTGCCGGTCGCCGTGGCAGGCTTCCAGATCGCCCGCTGCGCCGGCGAGGACAAATATTTCGACGTGGTCCACGCCCTGATGAGCACCCAGGGCGAGTGGCAGAACGGCGGCGATCCGCGCGATACCCTGTTCCGCATCGGCAACGGCGCAGGCCTGAGCAACGACCGCATCCAGGCCTGCATCACCGACCCCGAGGGCATCGCCGCCATCGAGGCGCGGGCCGAGGCGGCGCGAAAGGCCGGGGTGACCGGCACGCCGGGTTTCTTCGTCAACGGCCAGCCGATCGTCACGCCCGGATCCCGGAGCGGTCCGAGCCTGGCGGACATCTCGGCGGCCATCGAGGCCGAACTGGCGAAGGGCTGATCCACCGACCTTCGCGTGATCGGACTCGCGCAGCGTTGACAAACCTTCGCCGCACCTGTTCTCGAAAACGCTGGAATGCGCGCGTTTCCGGGAATCGCGCGATGCTGACGAGTTCTGTTCCCTGAGGATGACCATGTCCAAGATCAACTACGCCGCCATGAACCGCCGCGCGGCACTGACCGCAGCCGCAATGGCCGCGATGGCGACCCTGGGCGCCTGCAGCGGAGGCGGCGGCGCCGGCGGGGCCGCCGAGGGCGACATGGGTCTGGGAGCGCCGGAAGGCGCCAAGGTCACCGTGGTCGAATACGCCTCGGTCACCTGCCCGCACTGCGCCGCCTGGCAGGAGAACGTCTGGTCCGACTTCAAGGCCAAATATGTCGACACCAACAAGGTGCGCTACGTCTTCCGCGAACTGCCGACACCGCCCAACGAAGTGGCCGTGGCCGGCTTCGCCATTGCGCGCTGCGCCGGCGAGGACAAGTATTTCGACGTCGTCCACACGCTGATGGCGGGCCAGAACGAATGGCGTTCGGGTTCGGTGACCCCGCGCGACTTCCTGTTCCGCGTGGGCAACGGAGCCGGTCTCAGCAACCAGCAAATCCAGGAGTGCATCACCAACGAGGATGCGCTGAAGGCCGCCGACGCCCGGGCGCAGGCCGCTTTCAAGGCCGGCGTCTCGGGCACCCCGGCCTTCTACGTCAACGGGACGCAGGTCATCACGCCCGGCGGTGAAGGCGCGAGCCTCGCCGACCTGTCCACCGCCATCGACGCCGAACTGGCCAAGTAGGCCCCGATGGTCGGGGGACGTCGGCCACTGATGATTTTGGCGGCGCTGGCCCTGCTGGCGCCGCTGACGGTCGCCTCCGCGCCAGCCTCGGCGGTGGAGCAGGTCGCGCCCGTGACCGTCGCCGACCGGGTGCTGGGACGCGCCGATGCGCCGGTGACAGTGATCGAGTACGCCTCCTTCTCCTGTCACCTGTGCGCGGACTGGCACCAGTTCGTCTTTCCGGTCTTCAAGCAAAGGCTGATCGATACCGGGCAGGTCCGGTTCGTGTTCCGCAACCTGCCGACGGCGCCGGAGCAGATGTCCCTGCCGGCTGCGGCGCTGGCCCGCTGCGCGGCTCCTGAGCGGTTCTTCGACGTCGCCTCGACCCTGATGCGGGGTCAGGAGGCGGTGTTGCGCGGCGGCACGCTGGACGACTGGTGGGCGCCCGCCGTCGCCGCCAGCGGGCGGACGAGGGCCCAGATCGACGCCTGCGCCGCGACGCCCGCCACCCGCGCCGCCATCAACCGCGACATCGAGTCAGCGCACGCCGCGGGAGCCAACAGCACTCCGGCCTTCTTCGTCAACGGACGGCGGGTGACCGATCGTTCGCTGGGCGGACTGGAGGTCGCGGTTCGCGCGGCCCAGGCCGAGCGCCGGTAGAGGCGCAGCCCCGGTGCAGTTCCAGCGCCTCAGGCTCGTCGGCTTCAAGTCCTTCGTCGATCCGTCGGAGTTCCACATCGAGCCGGGCCTGACCGGGATCGTGGGGCCCAACGGCTGCGGCAAGTCGAACGTGCTGGAAAGCCTGCGCTGGGTCATGGGCGCCAACTCGGCCAAGGCCATGCGCGGCCAGGGCATGGACGACGTCATCTTCGCCGGGGCCGCCAACCGCCCGCCGCGCAGCCATGCCGAAGTCCAGCTTACGATCGATAACGCCCAGCGCCGCGCGCCCCAGCCCTTTACCGACAGCGCCATCATCGAGGTGAGCCGCCGGATCGACCGGGGCCAGGGCTCGACCTACCGGATCAACGGCAAGGAGGTTCGCGCGCGCGATGTCCAGCTGCTTTTCGCCGACGCCTCGACCGGCGCCAACTCCCCGGCCCTCGTCCGGCAGGGCCAGATCAGCGAACTGATCGCCGCCAAGCCGCAGAACCGTCGGCGCATCCTTGAGGAGGCTGGCGGCGTCGCCGGTCTGCACACCCGGCGGCATGAGGCCGAACTGCGACTGAAGGCGGCCGAGACCAATCTGGAACGCCTCGACGATATCGGCCGCGAGCTGGAGACGACACTTGCCCGGCTGAAGCGCGAGGCGCGGCAGGCGGAAAAGTACAAGAAGATCTCGGCCGAGATCCGGGCGCTGCAGGCCTCACTGGTCTATGTGCGCTGGAACGACGCGCGCATGGCGGCCGAGGGGGCCAAGGCCGAACTGGCCGAGGCCGACCGCGCCGTGCTGGAGGCCACCACCGCATCGGGCCGGGCGCAGACGGCGGCGTTGAACGCTCAGGAGGCGCTGAAGCCGGCGCGTGAGGAGGACGCCGTGGCCGGCGCCCTGCTGCACCGGGCCTCGCTGGAGCGCGACCGGCTGGACATGGCCGAGCAGCAGGCCCGCGCCGAGGTCGACCGGCTGAAGTCCGAGGGCCAGCGCATCGCCGCCGACATCGAGCGCGAGACCGGCATGGCCGGGGACGCCGAAAGCGAGCTGGCGCGCCTGACCGAGGCGTTCGAGGCCCTTTCGGCGGAAATCGCCGCCGCGCCGGCGCGCGGTCCGCAACTGGACGCCGCCCTCGCCGCCGCCGAGGACGCGCGCAAGGCCGCCGAC
>JBQVQW010000029.1:0-31930 GCA_052441165.1 Caulobacteraceae bacterium
GTGTCCACCGCCTTGTCCGAGGGCACGAGCAGGGGCGGCGGCGGCTTGCGCGACATCATCTGCAGAGCCGACAGCAGCCGTGACTGCTTGCCCTGGTTGCGGGACATCTCGGCCACGAGCCGCGCCTCCCGCTGGCCCAGCTCGCGCAGACGGGCGCGTTGGCCGGCGATGACGGCGTCGTCCTGGCCCACTGCGGTGCGCAGCGACGCGAGCTGGCGGTCCAGATCGGCGATCTCCTGCGCGGCCTGATCCGCCTCCGCCCTCAGGCGTCGGGCGCGCGCGCTCTCGTCGCGGTATTCGGCCTGCAGGCGCGCGACGTCACGCTCCTGCGGCGCAGCGGCGGCGACGGGAAGCGCAAGGGCGGACAGGGCGAACACAAGGACGAGGGGACGCATTCAGTCCCGATGATAGGGCGATCCGGCCAGAATGGTCACGGCCCGATACAATTGCTCGGCCAGCATCGCGCGGGCCAGGGCGTGCGGCCAGGTCTGTGGTCCGAACGCCAGGGTCGAGGAGGCCGCCGTCCGTACGCTCTCGTCCAGCCCGTCAGCGCCGCCGATGGCGAAGACCAGCTTCCGCTCGCCCCGGTCCCGCAGCAGGGCGATGTGGTCGGCGAACGCGCGGCTTGAGTAGGTTCTGCCCCGCTCGTCGCAGGCGATCAGATGTGCGCCCTCGGCGGCCTTCAGGATCAGCTCGGCCTCCGGCGCCTTGCCCGGCTTGCGTGGGTCAAGATCGATCAGTTCGAGCGGGCCAAGCCCGAGCGCCCGCCCGGCGAGGGTCGCGCGCTCGGCATAGTCGGCGGCCAGCGTCGCCTCGGGCCCTCGCCCCGGCTTCCCGATGGCGATGACGCCCAGCTTCATCCCGCGATCAGCGGATCAGGCGCGGCTGTCGGTGCGGTGACCGCTCTCGACCGACCAGATCTTCTCGATGTTGTAGAAGGTGCGCACTTCAGGGCGGAACAGGTGGACGATCACGTCACCCGCATCCAGCAGAACCCAGTCGCAGTGCGGCAGGCCCGAGACCTTCACGCGGCCCAGACCCTTTTCCTTCATCAGGCGCTGCAGGTGATCGGCGAGTGCACCCACGTGACGGTGGGAGCGGCCCGAGGCCACGATCATGGCGTCCGACATGGGGCTCTTGCCGCGCAGGTCGATCAGGACAATGTCCTGGGCCTTGTCGTCGTCGAGCTTGGCCAGGATGGCGTTTTCGAGATCGGTGGAGCCGACGGGGAGGGGAGCCTGCGGACCGTCTTCAGAGCGGATCGGTTCGAACTCTTCCATCTCGTGGGCGGTGTTCGAAACGGCGTCGTCTTGCGCGTCGTACGCGGTAGAGGGGGTCAGCGGAGGGCTCCAGAGAGGCTACTAAAGCGGCAACCTACCACAAACGGGCCCTGTCGTCACGTAGCGCCCTTTCGGGTCGTCTGTCGCAGGGCCGTCGAGGAGCGGGGGTTCAGCGGCGCCGTCAGATAGGTCCAGGCCGGCGCCTCCAGGTCGGGGAGCAGTTTCGCCTTGTCGGCCGACACCCGGGCGCCCGCGAACCGGGCAGCCGCAGGCGCGGTCCGGCTGTCCAGCAGGGAGCCCGGTCGGGCTACCACCGCCACCGGCATCAGCCGCATGATGTCGGTCCAGCCCCTCCAGCGGTGGAAGCTGGCCAGATTGTCCGATCCCATCAGCCAGACGAACCGTACGCCAGGGTGACGGGCCACCAGCGTCCTGAGGGTGTCGATGGTCCACCGGGTGCCCATTCGCGTCTCGACGTCCGAGATGATCATGGCCGGGCCCGAAGCCGCCAGCCGCGCCGCCTGCTTGGCCGAGGCCATCCGCTCGGCCAGCGGCGCACTTTCGCGGGCGTCCTTCAGCGGATTCTGCGGGGATACCAGCCAGACGACCCGGTCGAGCCCCAGCCGCCGCATGGCCGTTTCCGCCACATGGGCATGGCCATCGTGGGCGGGGTTGAAGGAGCCGCCGAACAGGCCGACCGCCATGCCCGGCGCCAGGCCCAGACCGTCGCGCAGGGCGCCCGGGCGGGGTCCGAAGGCTCTCGGCGCGGGACCGGCGTGGAAGAAGGACAAGGCGGGCTCGCGCGACTTTTGCTCATCCGTGCCCTAACACGGTGTTGCTGTGGTGTCGCCTGCCTTCAGTCCGGCTTCCGTTTGAAGGTTTCGCCGATCTCGGACGCGTCGGGACCGTCCGGACCCGCCTTTCTCCGTGATGCCTCACCGACGCGTTTCACATCGGCGTCCGAGGTCGTCGCATCAGGCTTGCCGCCCGGACTGGCGCCGTTGTCTTTTCGGCCGTCGGTCTGTTCTCGCTCTGTCATGGGAAACTCCTCTGACAGAGCAAGTCGCGGTGAGGGCAGAGCGTTCCGTCAGCCTGGGCAGTGGCGATGCATGAGGGCCTGATACTCGGCGAGCGTACCGTGGATCTCCGCCTCGGCCCTGAGGACGTCGACCCGCTCCGGGTCTTCCAGCGTGTTCGGCTCCCATCTGCCGGGAGCCTTGCACTCGCCTTGGGTGCCGTAGCGCTGCGGCCGGTGCTCGGCGACGGCGATACGATCGAACAGATAGCCGTAGTTGTTGCGCGACACCTCGCCCTGCTCCACCAGCGGCTCCATCAGGGCCAGCACATGGCGCTGGAAGTCGCGGTCATTATCGGCGTGCTGGGCCATCAGCCAGGCGGAGCTCGAGGCCCGCTCACCCGTCGCGCTGCGCGTGAACCAGCCGTTGGCCGCGACGTCCGCCTTCAGCCATTCGGTATTGTCCTTGTCCATCATGCAGGTCGCGCGACCCAGGCGGCTCATCAGGCGCGCATTGGCGGCCGGGCTGACCTCGCCCCAGACCTGCGCCCCGCCCGTGAAGGCGTAGCGGTGTAGCTGATCTCCCGCCGTCCGGTACTCGAGTTCCTTCGCCCGGGGATTGGTTTCGGCGGCGGCGCGGGCGTAGCGATCCGAAGCCCATTTGAACGGCTCTTCAGTCGCGACCTGACCGTTCTGCATCCCTTCGACGAACAGCAACCACCTGCCCCAGGCCTCCGAGGCTGCGGCGCGGTCGTCGTCGAAGGCGGCCTGATCCGCGGCTTCAGCCGCAGCGGCGAGGTTCTCCTGAAGCACAGCTTCGGCTTCCGTCAGGCAGCGCCGCGGGCCGCCTTCCACCATGGTGCGCCGATACAGGGCGCCCGAAAGCGCCGCGAGATCTGCGCCGGACGCCTTCAGCGCCATGTAATCGAATTCGCCGGCCGCCCGGACGTCTTCCGTCAGGGGGATCAACCCGGGGGGCAGCTGCGCACCGGCAGGAAGGGATTGGAAACCTGCAGTCATCATTGCGACTACGGCGATCATGGCGACGCGAAACATTGGAAATCCTCCCGCTACACGGGAGTAAATGTTCCGCTTCGCGTCGAAATCAAGGCTGCCAGCCGCCCGGCGTCTCCACGCCGTCGTCATCGTCCGACTGCTCGAACGGCGACAGCTCGCCGCGCGTTTTGCGGACCTCGTTCCAGGCGGCGCGCAGCAGCTCTGTCACGCCCTCGCCCGACACGCCCGAGACCAGCATGGGCGTCTTGCCCGATGCGGCTTCCAGCGCGGCGGCCTTTTCCGCCCGCTCTTCCTCGGACAGGGCGTCGATCTTGTTCAGCGCCAGGATCTCGGTCTTGTCCGACAGGCCCTCGCCATAGGCGTCCAGCTCGCCGCGGATAATGCGGTAGGCTTCCGCCACATCCTCCTGGGTGCCGTCGATCAGATGGATCAGCGACGCCGACCGCTCGACGTGGCCGAGGAAGCGGGTGCCCAGCCCGGCGCCTTCGGAGGCGCCCTCGATCAGGCCGGGAATGTCGGCGATCACGAACCGTTCGGACGGGCTCAGGTCCACCATGCCGAGGTTGGGTGTCAGGGTGGTGAAGGGATAGTCGGCGATCTTCGGCTTCGCCGCCGACGCCGCCGACAGGAAGGTCGACTTGCCTGCGTTCGGGAGACCCGCCAGACCGATGTCGGCGATCAGCTTGAGGCGCAGCCAGATCCAGCGTTCCTGCCCTTCCTGGCCGGGGTTGGCATAGGTCGGCGCCTGGTTCTGCGGGCCCTTGAACCGTGTGTTGCCCCAGCCGCCGTTGCCGCCGCGAAGCAGCAGCTCCGTCATGCCGGCGCGGTCCATGTCCAGCAGCACCGTCTCCTTGTCCTCATCCAGCACCTGTGTGCCGACCGGAACTTTCAGGATGATGTCCTCGCCCTTGCCACCGTGCATCTGGCGACCCTGTCCGTGGTGACCGGTCTGGGCCTTGAAATGTTGCTGGTAGCGATAGTCGATCAGGGTGTTCAGGCCGTCCATGGCCGTGATCCAGACATCGCCGCCCTTGCCGCCGTCACCGCCGTCCGGCCCGCCGTTGGGGATGAATTTCTCGCGTCGGAACGACACGGAGCCGCCGCCGCCGTTGCCGCTGCGGATATAGATCTTGGCCTGATCGAGGAACTTCATCGCGGGCTTATGCCGCAAGAGCGCGGCGATTTACAGGCGTCGCAGCGCCATCGAACGCCGCTATTGCCGGAATCCGCGGCTCAGCCCACCCTCCCGGCCTGTGAAGATCGATGCTTCCAGCCTGATGAACCTTCTGACGCCGCTCAAGGCGTCGGACCAGGCGCGCGAGGACCGGCTCGCGGCGCAAGCCGAGGCCAGGGTGCGCGACGCACGCGCAGCCATGGAGGCGCTGCAGCAGCGGCGGACCCAGGCTTCGGACGAACGCAAGGCGGCGGCGAAACAGAAGATCGAACAGCTCAAGGCCCGACTGCAGGCGTTGCAGTCGATGGCCGCGGCCGATCCGAGGGGAACGGCGCGCCTCGCCGCCCAACTGGCGCGCGAGCTCAAGGCAGCGGTGAAGGAATACTCGGGCGGCGGGGGTGGCTTCGGATCGATCGGCGGCGGCCCCGACACCGCCATGCAGGCTCCGACCTCGGAGGCGGCGCCCGCGGCGGATGCAGCCGCCCCGGCCGAGGTCGCAGCGCCGGCAGCGACCCCGGCGCCGGCCCCCACGACGACAGCCTCGGGATCGGACGCCGAGGGAGATGCGTCGGAAGGGGGCAAAGGCGGCGACGAGGCCGGCAAGGCCGCGAACCCCTACCAGCAGGCGATCGACCAGCAGCAGGCGCGCGCAGCCGAGTTCAACCGCCGCACCGCCGAGGCGCAGGCCGATCAGGAGTTCATCGGCGAGGCGCGCAAGCTGGCGGCCCAGATCAAGGCTCTGGTCCGCAACGCCGCCGACCGCTCGCCCGGCGAGGCGGGCGCGCTGTCGCCGGAGGAGGCGCGCGAGCTCAAGGCCGCCGTCTCGGACATGGACCGACAGATAGACACCGCCCAGGGCGACCTGGGCGGCTCCATATCGATCCTCGTCTAGATCAGACCGGCGCTCAGCCCTTGGCCCAGACGCCGAAGGGATCCGACCACGGCAGCCCCATGGCTTCGGCCACCGCCGGATAGGTGATCTCGCCCTTGAGGACGTTCAGGCCGCGCGCGAGGTGCGGGTTCTTCTTCAGCGCTTCCAGACCGTGGTCGGCGAGAGCCAGGCCGAAGGGCAGGGTCGCGTTGTTCAGCGCCTCCGACGACGTGCGCGGGGCGGCGCCCGGCATGTTCGCCACGCAGTAGTGGACCACGTTCTCGACGACATAGGTCGGGTCTTCGTGGGTGGTGGCGTGGCTGGTCTCGAAGCAGCCGCCCTGATCGATGGCGACGTCGACCAGAACCGAGCCCGGCTTCATCGATTTCAGCTGTTCCTTGCTGATCAGGGTCGGGGCCTCGGCGCCCGGAACGAGGACGGCGCCGATGACGACGTCCGCCTTGACGATCTCTTCCTCGATCGCGCCGATCGAGGAGTAGCGGGTGATGACGCGGCCGTTGGTCACTTCGTCGATGTACGCCATTCGCGGGATCGAGCGTTCCAGCACCACCACCTCGGCGCCGAGGCCCATGGCCATGCGCGCCGCGTTCAGCCCGACGACGCCGCCGCCCAGCACCAGCACGCGGGCCGGGGCCACGCCCGGGACGCCGCAGAACAGCAGACCCATGCCGCCGTTGTGCTTCAGCAGGGTTTCGGCCGCCGAGAAGACGGCGATCCGGCCGGCCACTTCCGACATCGGGGCCAGCAGCGGCAGGCCGCCCTGGGCGTTGGTCACCGTCTCATAGGCCACGGCGGCGCATTTCGACGCGATCAGGCCCTTCGTCTGCTCCGGATCCGGCGCAAGGTGCAGGTAGGTGAACAGGATCTGGTCCTCGCGGAGCATTTCCCACTCGACCTTCTGCGGCTCCTTCACCTTCACGATCATGTCGTTGTTCGCGAAGATTTCGGCGGCGGTGGCGACGATCTTCGCGCCGGCCTTCGTGTAGTCGGCGTCGGTGAAGCCGGCGCCCAGACCGGCGCCCTTCTCGATCGAGACAGCGTGGCCGTGAGCCACATATTCGCGCACGGCGGTCGGCGTCAGGCCGATCCGGTGCTCGTTCTTCTTGATTTCCTTGGGGACGCCGACGCGCATGGGAGTTTCCTCTGCCAGACCGATAGACGGGCGCGCTCTGCGACGGCTCCGTTTCGCGCGCAATCTAGCGATGGAGCGGACGAAGGTTCCTGTTCTTTTCTCCAACTGAACACCATACAGTCGCAGAATCTGCGAACGAGGCCGCTCTTGAAGACAATTTCCGCCGTTGCACTGGATGACACCGACCGAAAGATGATCCGCGCTTTGCAGGGTGACGGGCGCATGACCAACGCCGACCTGGCCAGGGCCGTGAACCTGTCCGAGAGCGCCTGCCTGCGTCGCCTCCGGGCGTTGGAGGCCGAGGGCGTCATCAGCCGCTACGCCGCCATCATCAACGAACGCGCCGTCGGCCTCCCGATCAGCGTCTTCGTCACTGTGACCCTGTCCTCACAGGCCGAGGCTTCCCTGACCGCGTTCGAGACGGCGATCTCGACCGTGCCCGAGGTGGTCGAATGCTATCTGATGACGGGCGGTTCGGACTATCTGCTGCGCCTCGTGGTCCGCGACGTCGATGACCTCGAGCGGATCCACTCGCGCGAGCTCACCCGTATCCCCGGCGTCACCCGCGTCTCCTCCAGCGTCGCGATGCGGACGGTGGTGAAGCGGGGGGCGTTGCCCGTTTGACCTTGCGCGGGTCGTCCGAAGTCCCACTTCAAGCGTGGCGGTTCAGGAGATTGTGATGACGCGCGAGGGATGGGTCTGGTTCGGAATGGCGGTCGCAGCGTCGGCATGGGCCAGCGCGGCCGCGGTCGCGGGGACCGGACTGTTGATCCCGACCCTCGTCATTGGCCTTTGCGCGATCTGCGCGGTCGATACGCCGGCGCGGCGCCGGGTGATCCGGGTCCTCGAGTGGACGTTTTCGGTCCCGGCATGGCGCTCGGCCCTGATCGTGGGGGGCGCGCTCATGTTGATCCAGCTCGTCCCGGTCGAACTGGCCCTGCTGATGGCCGGCGAGGTTCTGGCCTATGTCGAGGCCTTGGCCGTCATGAGTTTCATCGCGGCGAACACCCGCCTCGGACCATGGGTTCAGTCGATAGCCGCGCAAAGCGTCGAACTGGTGAACAGCCTGCGGCCCGGGCCTGTCTGGCGGCGACGCCAGCCACGGCCGCAGCACCCGAAATCGGCTTCATCCGCCGATCCGGACGACCCGGCATGGATCTTTGCATGAGGCGCGACGTCAGGCGTAGAAGCCTTCACGTAGATTGATGCCGTGCTCGACCCAGACCTTCAGGGCCGCAAGCATCTGCGACCAGCCCTGACAGTTGCCGAAAGCGGCCTTCAGTCCGTTCGGCGTTTCGTGCCAGCCGCCTTCCTCGATCGTCACCAGCGTCCGTCCGTCGTCCAGAGCGTCGAAGAAGAAAACGACCGTGGTCATGTAGGCGGTGCGCACGACCGGATCGCCCGCCTCGGGCGGGCCCTCGTTGGCTTCCCATCTCAATTCGATCCGCCGGTTTTTCTCGACCTTCACGATCTCGACCGGGAAGGCGCCGGGGAAGTCGGCGAACTCCCATTGCACGGTCTTGCCGCTCTCCATCCGCCCGACGGCGCCGCCGGTGGTGAAATAGGCCGACAGCTTCGCCGGATCGGCGACGGCCTCGAAGACCTCCTCGATCGGGCGGGCGATGCGGCCGGACACCTTGAACTTCAGTTCCATCGGTCTTGCTCCTTGTCCGCAGGCCATAATGTTATAATCTTATAACATGTCAACCGAGGCGAATCAGGACCGGGTTTTCAAGGCTCTGTCGGCTGGCGTGCGCCGCGCCCTGCTGGACGCGCTGAAGGACCAGCCGCGCACCACGGGTGACCTGTGCGAGCGCTTCGCCCCTCTGGATCGCTGCACGGTGATGCAGCATCTGAAGGTGCTGGAGGGCGCGGATCTGATCATCGTCCAGCGCAAGGGGCGGGAGCGGTGGAACCACCTGAACCCCCTGCCCATCAAACAGATCAACGACCGCTGGATCGGCCCGCACGCCGCGCGGGCCGTCGAGGTGCTTGACCGGCTGAAGATCGACCTGGAGGGCTGACTACTTCAGCGCCAGCGTCAGGGCCTTGATGTCCACGTACTCGTTGATCCCGTGGGTCGAACCTTCCTTGCCGTAGCCGGAGGACTTCACCCCGCCGAACGGAGCGACCGCCGTCGACATAAGGCCGGTGTTGATCCCGCACATGCCCGCCTCGATCTTCCGGCCGATGCGGAAGGCGCGGTCGAGGTCGCGGGTGAACAGATACGAGGCCAGGCCGAACTCGCTGTCGTTGGCCTTCTCCAGCACCTCCGCTTCCGTCTCGAATGGGAAGACCGGGATCACCGGGCCGAAAGTCTCCTCGTCGCGGAACAGCCTGTCGTCTCCGCCCAGGGTCACGGTCGGCTGGAAGAAGCGGCCGCCCAGGGCGTGGCGCGCGCCGCCGGTCAGCACCTTGCCGCCCGCGGCCTGCACCTTCGCCAGATGGTCCTCGACCTTGGCGATCGCCTTGTCCTCGATCAGCGGTCCGACCTTCACCCCGGCCTCGAAGGCGGGCCCGACCGGGATCTTCGCCACCTCGGCCGCCAGCCTCTGCGCATAGGCCCCGGCGACCGACGCCTCTACGTAGACGCGGTTCGGACAGACGCAGGTCTGGCCCGAGTTGCGGAACTTGCCCTTGATGGTCTCGGCCACAGCCAGGTCCAGATCGGCGTCGGCGAACACGATCAGGGGCGCGGCCCCGCCCAGCTCCATCGAGACCCGCTTCAGGGTCGGCGCGCATTGCTTGGCCAGTTTACGGCCCACGGGCGTCGAGCCCGTGAAGGACAGTTTGCGAATCTCCGGCGAGGCGGTCAGCACCCCGCCGATCGTGGCGGCGTCGCCGGTGATCACGCTCAGCGCGCCTTTCGGCAAGCCGGCCTGATACGCCAGCTCGGCCAGGGCGATGGCGGTGAAGGGGGTCTGGCTGGCCGGCTTGACCACGGCGGTGCAGCCCGCCGCAAACGCTGGCCCGAGCTTGCGGGTCAGCATTGCCGCCGGGAAGTTCCACGGCGTGATCAGGGCGCAGGGTCCCACAGCCTCGCGGAAGGTGACGATGACGTGGCCGAGCGGACTGTCCTGCGTCTCACCCAGCAGCCGCTCGGCCTCGCCTGCGAACCATTTGATGAAGCCGTTGGCGTAGGCGACCTCGCCCATGGCCTCCTCGAACGGCTTGCCGTTCTCCAGCGCCATCAGCGCGCCGAGGCCTTCGGTGTTCTCGTCGATCAGCCGCGCCCACTCGCGCAGAAAAGCCGCCCGCTTGTGCGGATCCGACCGCGACCAGTCGGGGAAGGCGTCGACCGCCGCGCGGATCGCCCGCTCCGTCTCTCCGACGCCGAGATCCGGCACGTGGCCGATGACCTCACCGGTCGCCGGGTCGTCCACTGCGATCCGCTCCGATCCCGTGACGGCCTCCCCCGCGATCAGGGCGTGTTCACGCATCAGCTTAAGGCCGGCGTCGCGGGCGGAGTTCGTCATGGTATCGGTCCTGTTCGGAGAGGAACGGGTAACGCGTCAGTCGGCCATGGTGTTGAGGTCCCGGCCTTTCGTTTCCGGCAGCCAGATCAGGCTGACGATCACGGCGACCAGGGTGAAGGCCACGGAGTACCAGAGCCCGAAATAGATATTCCCCGACGCCGCCACCAGAGCGAAGCTGGCTGCGGGCAACAGGCCCCCCACCCAGCCGGTGCCGATGTTATAGGGCAGGCTCATCGCCGTGTAGCGGACCCGCGTCGGGAACAGTTCGACCAGAGCCGCCGCCTGCGGGCCATACAGGGCCGTGGCCCCGATCATGAAGATCATCAGGATGGCGAAGACCAGCGGCATGTTGATCCGGGCCGGGTCTGCCCTCTCGGGATAGCCGGCCGCGACCAGCGCCGCCCTGACCCGGGTCTCGACGTCGGTGCGCAGGGCCTTGAGCGCCGCAGCATCCATCCCGGCGCCTTCCGCCGAGGCGACCTCGACCGATCCGATGCGGACCATGGCGACCGAGCCGCGCCCGCCCGCCTCATTGTTGTATGAGACGCCGGCGTTGGACAGGACGCTCTTGGCGATGTCGCATGAGCTGGAGAAGCTGGCCTTTCCGATCGGATCGAACTGCAGGGCGCAGGTCGCCGGATCGGCGATGACGGTCACCGGCGCCGAGACCTGGGCTTCCGCCAGCGCCGGATTGGCCGCCTTCGTCAGCGCGTGGAAGCCGGGGAAGAAGGCTACCAGCGCCAGGATCATCCCGAACAGCATGACCGGCTTGCGGCCGACCTTGTCCGAAAGCCACCCGAAGAAGATGTAGAGGAAGGCCGAGGCCACGGTGACCATCAGCACCAGCTGGTCGACCGTATTGGTGTCGACCTTCAGGACCCGCTCCATGAAGAAGCGGGTATAGAAATATCCGCAGTACCAGACGGCTCCCTGGGCGATCATGATCCCGAACAGGGCGATCAGCACGAAGCGGCCGTTCTTCCAGGTGAGGAACGCCTCGCGGTAGGGCGCGCGTCGCTCGCCGCCTTCGGCTTCCATCTGCTGGTAGGCCGGGCTCTCGTTCAGCTTCAGTCGGATCCACAGCGAGATCGCCAGCAGCAGGGCCGACAGCAGGAAGGGGATGCGCCAGCCCCATTCGTCGAAGGCCTCGACGCCAAGGATCGCGCGGGTTGTCAGGATCACCGTCAGCGCCCCGATCAGGCCCATCGCCGCCGTCGTCTGGATCCAGCCGGTCAGCAGGCCGCGCTTTTCACGCGGCGAATGTTCCGCGACATAGATGGCCGCGCCGCCGTACTCGCCACCCAGTGCGAAGCCCTGCAGCATCCGCATGATCAGAAGCAGGATGGGCGCCGCGATGCCGATCTGGCCGTAGTCGGGCAGGAGGCCGATCGCCACGGTGGCGAGCCCCATCAGGGTGATGGTGACGAGGAAGGTGGTCTTGCGTCCGGTCCGGTCGCCAAACCAGCCGAACACCAGCGCGCCCAGGGGGCGAACGACGAAGCCCAGACCAAAGGTCAGCAAGGCCATGATGTAGCTGACAGTCTCGCCGGCGTCCGCGAAGAAGTGCCGGGCGATGATGGTCGTCAGCGATCCAAAGACGAAGAAGTCATACCACTCGAACGCCGTGCCTGCGGACGAAGCGCCCACCACGGTTTTCAATCCGGGCCCGTTCCGGGCGTCGGTTCCCTCAGTCATTGATCGCCTCCCCGCGATGCAGACGGGCGCCTCTCCCGGGCGCCTCGAAGGGTGGCATGCTAGACCCAGGCTCACGGGGCGCAAGGGGAGGGGCAGGCGCAAAAAAGGCCCGCCGACGGGGGGATCGGCGGGCCTTTATCATCCGGGTCGCGCGTCGGGGGGAACGCGAACCGGGAACTTGTGAACTCTAGTTCTTGGCGTCTTCCGCCGCCGTGGTTACGGCATTGCCCGCGGCCGAAGCGTCACGGCCCACGCCGGAAACGGTGTTGCAGGCGGCGGTGGTCAGGGCGGCGGCGGCGGCGACCAGTACGAAAATCTTGCGCATCTCATTTACTCCATCTGCCGGGGAGGCGTCTGGCGTATCAACGTCGCGCTTCCGGAGCGGTTCCCACGTCTGCGGGATCTGTCGGAATGATCGCTTCGGGTGTCGCAAACCTCATCCGGGCGATCGTCCCTCCGCCTTCGGCCTCGACCATCTCTGCCTCGC
Organism: Caulobacteraceae bacterium; assembly: GCA_052441165.1. Taxonomy (GTDB): domain Bacteria; phylum Pseudomonadota; class Alphaproteobacteria; order Caulobacterales; family Caulobacteraceae; genus Brevundimonas. The sequence continues at coordinate 12,169 of JBQVQW010000029.1, forward strand.
CGCGCAGCTGTTTGGCGAAGGCGCCCATCAGGGTCCGACCCACGCCCGCGCTCATGGTGTCCGAAGGGCCCGGCCCGTTGTCCTGCACTTCCAGTATGCTGACCTCGCCGTCGACCTTGAAACGCACCTTCAGATCGCCGCCGCGTCCGGCGAAGGCGTGCTTCTGGGCGTTGGTGACGGCCTCGACCAGCCACAGGGCCAGCGGGGCCAGCTTGTCAGGGTCGACCACCAGCGAGTCCGCCTCGACCGAGGAGGTGACCAGGTGTCCCCGACCGCTCTCGCTGGCGATCAACTGGCCGACCAACTCGGTCAGGAATATCCGCGCATCCGCGTAACGCAGGTCGTCGCTCTGGTAGAGCGTGCGATAGATCAGGGCGAGCGCCGCGATGCGCTGGCGCGTGTCGCCGACGGCGGCCTTGGCCGGCGCATCCGTGAGGGCGCGCTGCTGCATCGACAGCAGGGAGGAGATGATCTGAAGATTGTTCTTCACCCGGTGATGGATCTCGCGCATCAGCGCGTCCTTCTCCGCGATTGAAGCCAGAAGGGCGGCGTCCCGGGTGGTGATCGTCTCGGCCAGTTCGTCCAGCGTCGTCGCGAGTACTCGGATCTCGGACGGCGCATTGACCGCCTGCACCGGGCGCACCGAGAATTTTCCCCGGGCGTAGATGGCGGCGATCCGCTCCAGATACTCCAGCCAGCGCACGACGATCCGGTCGCTGACCAGCATCACGCAGACGAATGCGGCGAACCAGGCCGCCAGCGGCATCAACAGGGCGCCGACCGGGTTCAGTCGCGCCCACGACAGCAGTCCGGGCGCAGGAGCCGACAGCAGGGCGTAGACGTCCCGTCCCGCCAGCGCAGCGCCAGCAAAGACGCGGTGCCGCCCGTCGGAGTCGGCCTCGAAGATCGATGACCCGCTTTCCCGCGCGCGATCGACCCAACCGGTCAGCGGCGGGCCGCGCTCGAGCCGGAAGACATCCATCCGCGTCGCCGTCAGGATGCGGCCCTCGCTGTCCGTCAGCGCGGCTTCAGAGCCTTCCGGCAGGCTCGGATCGTCGGCGTCGGGCTGCAGGGCGGAGAGGGGAACCAGCGCGATCATTGCGCCGTCGAAAGACCCGAGGGGACGCTCAAGGCGGATGGCGACGACCAGTTGCGGCGGCTGGCCGGCGACGGCTGGCGCGCGCGCAAGCACGGTCTGCTCTCCGGACCGCAGGCGCTGGAACCAAGCGCTCTGACGGGCCTGTGACAGCCAGGCCGGTGGTGACCGGCTCAGGTCGCTTGAGGCGCAGGTCGTCACCCCCGTCGGGGTCAGGCGGGCCAGTGCGTCGACGCTTTCCACCTGACTGGCCAGAGCGGTGAGTCGGGGCTCGCAGAACATCTCCAGCGCCTCGGGTCGCAGCGCCTGCAGCAGGACGTTGGTGCTGTCGAGCCGCGATTTGGCGTTGGCCGCCGTCCGCTCGGCCGCCAGCTGCAGATCGGCTCTGCGGTCATCGTCCTGAAGGCGGAACTGCGACTGGGCGGAGAAGATGCCCAACACGAGCACGGGCAACAGCGCCAGAGCCATCGCAACGCCAAGGCGGAAGCGGATGCCCTGGAATCGTGGCGGCGCCAGTCCTCGGCCCAGGGTGCGCCCAAGTCGCACCATCGGCCTAGTTCCGGACGCCGCTCAGGCGATCTGCAGCAGCCAGAATGGATCGCATGGCATCGCCCGCCGCGCGGCCGTCGCGCTCGTAGCCGCCCTTCTCAAGCGTGGCCTGCAGCGCCTTGCGTGCTCGCGAGACCCGGCTCTTCACCGTACCGACCGCGCACTGACAGATCTCGGCCGCCTCCTCGTAGGCGAAGCCACCGGCGCCCACCAGGATCAGGGCTTCACGCTGTTCCTCGGGCAGGGTCGCCAGAGCCAGGCGCAACTCGTCCAGCGCCACCGGCGATTCCGGGTCGTCGACGGCGACCAGCGTCCGTTCGGCGGCTTCCTGATCCAGCTGGGACTGACGCCACGAACGGCGCTTCTCGGAGTAGAACTGGTTCCGCAGGATCATGAAGGTCCAGGCCTTCATGTTGGTACCCATCTGGTAGCTGGCCCGCGCATCCCACGCCTTCATCATGGCGTCCTGCGCCAGATCATCTGCGGCCGTGGGGTCGCCCGTCAGGGTTCGTGCGAACGCCCGCAGGTGAGGGATCAGGGTCACCAACTCCTTCTTGAAGGCGTTGTCGTCAGCTGAGGGCGGCTTCGGGGGCGGGTTGCTCGCGCCGCTCATGCGCCACCCGTCCCTTCGTCGCGCTGGTCGGCGCGGCGGAGGATGTCGAGGAATTCGTCCGGAACGGGCTCGTTCACGACTTCATCGAACATGTGCCGGAGTTTCACGCCGATGGCCTGTTGGCGAAGGCGCGCCTCCTCCAGGCCCGCACCGCCTCTGGCCGGCTTGCCCGGTGGATTGGTTTTGTCTGTCATTGAAAGAACGATCGCCACCCTGACGCATAATCTGAAAGCCGGGAACGCCAGCCCGGGCCGACGGTTCCGGCCTCACGCGGAAAATATGCTCAAGCTTGTTTGCACAGGCGCGGAACCGTGACCGATTTGATACGTTGAGCCGGAACTGCAGAGGTCACATCTCGGTGGCCTGATTGTCGGGGAATATCTGTATGAGCCTGCTGGCCCGCCTTGCGCCGCACCTCCCGTATGTCCGTCGCTACGCCCGTGCATTGACCGGCGACCAAACGACTGGCGACAACTATGTCCGTGTCGCGCTCGAGGCGCTCGCCGCCGGCGAACGCCAGCTGCCGGCGGAGATGACGCCCCGTGTGGCGCTCTATCATGTGTTCCACGCCATCTGGGCCTCGACCGGCGCCCAGCTCGAGGACAAGAGCGGCATCGAAAACCGTGGCGATCCGTCCAGCCGCCTCATGCGCATCGCCCCGCGCTCGCGTCAGGCCTTCCTGCTGACGGCCCTCGAAGGGTTCACGCCCTCCGAAGCCGCCCAGATCCTCGACGCCGACGCCTTCGACGTCGAGAAACTGATCTCCGAAGCCCAGTCGGACATCGACGCCGAACTGGCTACCGACGTCCTGATCATCGAGGACGAGGCCATCATCTCGGCCGACATCGAAAGCCTGGTGAAGGAACTCGGTCACCGTGTGACCGGAACGGCCACCACCCACGACGAGGCTGTCGACGCCGTCGCGCGTCACCGGCCAGGTCTGGTGCTGGCCGATATCCAGCTGGCCGATGGCTCGTCCGGCATTGACGCGGTCAAGGACATCCTCAAGCGGATCGATGTGCCGGTGATCTTCATCACCGCCTTCCCGGAGCGTCTGCTGACCGGCGAGCGTCCGGAGCCGACGTTCCTGATCACCAAGCCGTTCCAGCCCGAGACCGTGAAGGCGGCCATCAGCCAGGCGCTGTTCTTCCACCCCTCGCGCCAGAAGGAAGCCGCCTAGGCGCTTTCGGACGTCGCACAAAAGAAAGCCCCGGTCGGTCGACCGGGGCTTTTTTGTCTTCCGGGATCAATCCTACTGCGCCGGGGCGACGTTCACTGTCGGCGCGTTGACGTTGGGTGCGTCGCCCGTCGGCGGCGAGGTGGGCTCCCCGGTGGCGGTGGTCGGGGCGTCCGCGGTCGGCGGCGTGGGTTCGCCTTCGTTCTGGAAGGCCCGGGCGTCGACGGCCTGGTCACCATTGTTGGCGTTCGTGCGGGCGAAGCCGCCCTGGCTGACAAACCACATGCCCAGCAGCAGGACCGCCGCCGCGCCGGCGGATATGACCAGCAGGGTGAGGATTCGTACGCCGCCTCGGCCTCCGCGAACATACTGCGCCTCGACGGGGCGGCCTTCGTGGACCGCGTCGGCGGCCTTGTCATGAGGAGATTGTTGGGTCATCGCGAGAGCCTCCCGGGCGGTGAAAGTTCCATGGTCCCACAACGCGCCCGCCAGCGCGGCCGTTCCGGTTCGCGGTAGAGGCGAAAAAATCCGGAAAGCCGCGGAACCGGTCTCGCCAGACTCCGTTATCGGTCTGCGGAGGCGGCGACGCCCCCCCGACTTGAGACCGGCTACCGCCGGTCTGTCGCCTCCGCGCCTCATTCTCGATGATGCCACTTGATAGGCGGATCCCGTTCGGATCCGCCTTTTTCTTTGTCCGGTCTGGACACCGCGGCGGCAGCCGCCACTATGCGGGTCTTCAAAGAAAACCCGGAGCCGGATCATGGATCGCGTCAATCGTCAGTGGGTGCTTCGCCAGCGTCCGAAGGGCCTGATCCAGGACGGCGATCTGGAGCTGGTCGATGCGGCCATTCCGGATCTGAAGGACGGCGAGGTCCTGATCCGCACCATCTACCTGTCACTGGACCCGACCAACCGGACCTGGATGAATGACGCCGAGGGCTATCTCCCCGCCGTGCAACTGGGGGCCGTGATGCGTGGCCTGACCCTCGGCGTGGTGGAGGAGAGCCGGTCCGGGCGTTTCCAGGCCGGCGACATCGTCACCACCGCCGCCGGCGGCTGGTCGCACTACGCGGTCGTGCCGGACGCCGCCGTCTCGCGGGTCCATCGCGTGCCCGGTTTGCCGTTGACCGCCAACATGTCGGTCATGGGCATGACCGGCATGACGGCCTGGTTCGGGGTTACCGACGTCCTGCAGCCCAAGGCCGGCGAGACGATCGTGATCTCGGCGGCGGCCGGCGCGGTCGGCTCGATCGCGGGTCAGGTGGCGAAGGCGCATGGCGCCCGCGTCATCGGCATCGCGGGAGGGCCCGACAAATGCCGCTGGCTGACGGACGAACTCGGGTTCGACGCCGCCATCGACTACAAGAACGAGGACGTCGGCGAGGCTCTGGACCGGCTCGCGCCGGACGGCGTGGAGATGAATTTCGAGAATGTGGGCGGCGACATCATGATCGCCGTGTTCAACCGCCTCAAGGTCCATGCCCGCATGGCCGTTTGCGGCATGATCTCGGCCTATAACGCCACCCGAATGCCGCCATCCCCCAATCTGGCGCGGCTGATCACCCACCGTATCCGGATGCAGGGCTTCCTCGTGCTGGATTATGCGCCCCGCGCGAAGGAGATGGTGGCCGGTCTCGGACCCATGCTCGCGGACGGCCGGGTGAAGTGGAAGGTCCACGTCGACGACGGCCTGGAAGGCGCGCTGGACTCGCTGAACCGCTTGTTCACCGGCGACCATGACGGCAAGCTGCTCGTTCGCGTGTCCGAAGAACCGGCCGACCAGGAAATCCGATGACCGAACCGCTTCACGTCCATTTCGAGGATCTGGGCGTGGGCGAGGTCGTGCCCCTCGGCGCCTGCGCGGTCGACCAGACCGCGCTGGAGTTGTTCGTCGAGCGGTTTATCCCGGGCTGGGACGCCGGCTACGGCGCGCCCGACGCCATGGTCTATGCCCTGTGGAGCCGCCTGTTCGCCGACAGGATTTCGGGCTGGGCCCAGTCCAAGATTCTGGCGGTCGACGGCCTTCGCTACATGCGCAACCCGCCGGCAGGCGAACTGCTGCGCGGCCGCATGACGGTCATGGGCAAGGATCCGGTCGGCGACGACAAGGGCATCGTCATCGCCCAGCAGGATGTGCTCGACGAAGCCGGACGTCTGGTCTTCTCATGCCTCACCCGGTCGCTGGTGGCGCGAAGATGACAAAAGCCCCGCCCGGCGAACCGGACGGGGCTTCATCATTTCAGTGCTGAGGCCGGATCAGGCGTTGGCGGCGGCCGGCTGGGCGGCAGCCTTGGCGAAGGCCATGGCGATCAGGCGGTCCCATCCCAGCAGCGACACCAGATGGGCGTAGATCTGGCCCAGGGCGCCGTTGTCGCGCAGCTCGGCGAACTTCTCCGCCGGCAGGGCTTTCAGCTTGTCTTCCGAGATGGCGAAATACTCGGCGATCTTCTGCTGCGGACCGGCGCTGCCGTCCGGGTTGCGCGGGGTGAAGACCGACTCGCGGGTCTCGAACAGGTCCATGTCCTTCAGCAGGGTGACGAAGGACTCGGTGCGCAGACGTTCCTGCTCGAAGTTGTTGCAGAACTCCATCGCCTGCTGGACGTAAGCCGACGGCTGATCGCCATCAAACAGCGGGGTCTCGCCGCCTTCGGTGATGAAGGGCGCGCCGCGGTCGATGCACAGGATCATGCGGTTCTGCTCCTCGTCGTTGGCGAAGACGAACGGATAGCGACGGATATAGGCCGGGATGTAGGCCTCCGGACGGAAGTCGCCCTCGGCGCTGACGAACAGGTTGTCTTCCTGCCGCAGGCCCATCACGGCGACCGGCTGCTTGTTGTCGCCCACGAAGATCACCGGATAGGACAGCGCCGCCGGCGCGAACTCGGTGACCGTCAGCGGGATCAGGTGGGTGCCGGCGACGAAGGCGTAGGGCTTGTCGACCGGGTTGGCGCCCAGCTTGCCGTGCAGGTCAACCGACAGGGGCTCCGGCTGGCTGTAGAAGAGGACGTTGCCGGTCAGGCCGGCGGAAGCAGTGGTGTCGGTCATGGACGCAGTTGGCTCTGGAGGAAAAACGGTCGAGCCTTCTAGCCCAGACACCAGCGTGCGGCAAACAGGGCCGCTCCATTACGGAACGGCCCCGTCAGGCAATCAGAATGTCGCACGGAAGCCGAGCACCAGGTTCCGGCCGCGCAGGGGAGCGACATTCGCCAGATAGGACGCATGGTTCAACGCCAGTTCGTCCAGCAGGTTGTTGCCACGCAGATAGATCTGGGCTCCGACACCCCCGACGGTGAAGTCGTAGGCCACCGTCGCGTTGACCATGTCGTAGCCCGGCGTGACCGTCTCGAAGGCGGAGATGCGGTCCTGCTCGAAGGCGTGGGTGTACTCGAGTTCGCCTGACCAGGCGTTCCAGAGGAACTCGCCGCGCGCACCCAGTCGGGCCGCAGGAATGCGGGGGACCGCCCCGCCGCCGTTGTCGAACTTCGCCCGCACCAGATCGCCGAACACCTCGCCCGTGAACCAGGGGGTGAAGCGGTGCTTTATCTCGCCCTCGAACCCGGTGAACACGGCATCGGCCTGGTCGTAGCGGATCAGGCGGAAGGCCTCGAAGGCGTCCAGGGTGTCGGCGAAAATATAGCCGTCGTAGCCGTAGCGATACAGGCTTGCGGTCACCGTCGTGTCGCCCCGCGTCCGGCGCAGCGAGACCTCCGCGGCGTTCACCGTCTCGACGTCCAGCGTCGGCGTGCCGATCTCGAACGTATTGGTGGCAAGGTGGACCCCACGGGCGAACAGCTCCTGCGCGGCGGGCGCGCGCTGCGAACGCGACAGCGAGCCGGCGATCGACCATTCCGGGGACACCGACCAGACGGCTCCGCCCGAGATCGAGAAGGGTTCGTGTTTCGCCGTCGGACGCCCGATGGCCTCGACTTCCTGCCACTCCTGCCGCGCCGCGAGTTCGAGTCGAAGGTCGCCCAGATCGAACTCTTCCATGGCGAACAGGGCATTGGCGGTGGTCTGCGTCTCGGGCAGGAAAGCCTCCTCGCCGATGGCGGCGAAATCGCTGCGGGTCGTCTGCAGACCCACAACGCCCCGCATCATCCCGATCGGCGAATGTTCGAGCTCGACGCGGGCGTCATAACCTTCGTTGGTGAAGGTGGTGGAGACCTCTCCCCCCTCGACCTCGTCATGCGCGTAGTCGGTGAAGCCGCCACGCAGGCTGATCCGTTCGACGCCGGAAAACGGCTGACGGATTTCCCCGCGCACATCGACGCGCTTGCTGCGCAGCTCGACCACCGGCGCCCCGTGCTCGCCATGGTCATGATCGTGGTCGTGATCATCCTCGCCATCGTCGTGCCCGCCACAGTGCAGGGTCAGGCCATGGGGATGGCAGTCGACATACTCCTCGCTGTGCCCCGGCAGCCCGTAGGTGCTTCGCTGATCGGTGTAGGCCACGCCGAAATAGCCGTTCTGGCCGATCCACGAACCGCCGACGGTCACGGTCGAGGTGTCGTTGAAAGAGCCCTCAAGGGTGTCGAACGGTCCGTGATCGTGGTCGTGTTCCTCGCCTTCCTCGCCGTCGTGATCCTCATGAGGAGTCTCGAAGCGAGGAACATCGTAGTCGTCCGACTCGCGATTAAGGGCCTCGAGTCGCAGGGCGAATGCGCCGAGACCGGCGGTCACGCCCGCGACGACCGTGCGTTCATCATCGGCTGTGCCGGCGCGGGCCTCGACCGCTCCGGTGACGCCTTCGACCGCGCGTGTCGGGATGCGCCGATCAACGACGTTCACAGCCCCGCCGATGGCCCCGCCGCCGTACAGCAGGGCGCTCGGGCCGCGCAGGATCTCGATGCTGTCCACCAGCAGCGGCTCGACGCTGACAGCGTGGTCCGGCGAAATCTCCGAGGCGTCGAGCATGGCCGCGCCGTTGTTCAGCACCTTCACCCGCGGCGAGGTCTGACCCCGGATCACCGGTCGGCTGGCCCCGCCGCCGAAGGTGTCCGAAGACACGCCCGGAATGCCCGCCAAAGTCTCGCCCAGCGTCGCCTGACGCCGGTGAACCAGTTCGTCGCCATCCAGCACAGCCACGCTGCTGACGATGTCATCGGCCCCGCGACCCAGCGGCACCGCGGTCACGATGACCTCGTCCAGCTCGGTCGCCTGCTGCGATCCGGCAGGTGCTGACTGGGCCGACGCCGAACCGGCGACGAGAGCAAGGCCGCTGGCGGCGGTGAGAAGTAGGGAAACGCGCATGGGACATCCGAACAAAGGTCAGGCTTGCCCCAGTATGTTATACTGTTACATGGCGCAAGCCCCTCACGGCATTGCGATCAACCGGACGAAGGACTAGCTCTGCCACATGGGCTCAGCCTGCGATCACCACCATCACGACGGTCCGCCCGAGGCGGCCGACGTCTCCCGCGCGCTCGGCGCCGCCGAGACGCGGCTGACGGCCGAGGGCGAGCGCATGACCGTCGCGCGGCTGCGTGTGCTGGAACTGCTGCTGGCCGCCGGCGAGCCGGTTAAGGCCTATGACCTGATCGCGCGCTTCGGCGAGGACGGCCAACCGGCGAAGCCGCCGACCGTCTATCGCGCGCTGGAGTTCCTTGAGCGCAAGGGGCTGGTGCATCGCATCGCCTCGATCAGCGCCTATGTCGCCTGCACGGGCGGCGAAAGCGCCCATGCCGCCGCATTCCTCATCTGTGACTGCTGCGGTGCGACCGAAGAGGTGGCGGCCTCGGTCGTCGACAGCCTGGACGGCGCGGCGGCGAAGGCCGGCTACGTCATCGAGCGGACCACCATCGAGGCGCACGGCCGCTGCCCGGCCTGTCGCTGAAGCACACCCGAAGTCCGTTTTTCTGGAAAACTTAGGCGTCCGAGGCTAGTGTGGGTTCCATGGACGCCATCCGGCTCTCTCCGCCCCGACGCCTGACCCTGCCGATCTCCAACCGGTGGGGGGACGGCGATATGGCTGTGCTCGACTTCGGCGATCCGAAGCGCCCTGTGGATCTCGTCTTCGTCCACGCCAACGGCTTCAACGCCATGACCTACCGCAGTCTGCTGGCCCCGCTCGCAAACTCGCTGCGCATCTGGGCTCCTGACCTGCGCGGTCATGGCCGGTCGACCCTGCCGACACGGCTGGAAGGGCGCCGGAGCTGGCACGACCATCGCGACGATCTCACGGCCTTGCTTGACACGTTGGATGGACCGCCGGTGATCATGGCCGGCCATTCCATGGGCGGCACCGCCTCCCTGCTCACCGCCGCCGAGCGGCGGGACAAGATCTCGGGTCTGGTGCTGCTGGACCCTGTCATCTGGTCGCGTCTGACCGTCGCCGCGTTTCAGTTGCCGCTGTTTGACCGGCTGTCCTCGCGCATCCCGCTGGTGAAAAACGCCCTCAAACGCCGCGCCCTTTTCGACAATCGCGAACAGGCCATGACCGGCTACACCGGCCGCGGCGCGTTCCGGGGCTGGCCCGAGATGATGCTGGCCGATTATCTGGTCGACGGCCTGACCCCGATGGACACGGGCTTCGCCCTCTCCTGCCGCCCGGAATGGGAAGCGGCCAACTATGGCGCCCAGAGCCACGATCCGTGGCGCGCGCTCAAACGCTATGGCGGTCCGGTGCGCATCCTGAAGGCCGAAACCGGTTCGACCTGCCACGTGCCCTCCAAAGCCCGGGATCTGCCGAATGTCTCTGTCGAGATCGTCGAGGGCGGCAATCACTTCTTCCCGATGCTGCGCGCCGACGTCGCCCGCGACGCCCTGTTCGACGCCGCCGTCTGATCCCGGCGCGGCGACGCTGGCGCCCGGGCCGGGCAGGCGCTAAACCGCCGCCACAAGAACAAGCCTTCAGTTTCAGGGAAACGCCGCATATGCGCGACATCAACCACTTCATCGGCGGCGCCTCGTTCGTCGGCGCCTCGGGCCGCTTCTCGGACGTGTTCAACCCGAACACCGGCGAGGTCCAGGCCCGCGTGCAGCTGGCGACCGAAGGCGAGGTCGATCGCGCCGTGCAGGCCGCCCAGGCCGCCTTCGACGGCTGGTCCTCGACCAACCCGCAACGCCGCGCCCGCGTGATGTTCGAGTTCAAGCGCCTGGTCGAGGCAAACATGAACGAGCTGGCCGAGATGCTGTCGTCGGAGCACGGCAAGGTCATCGCGGACTCGAAGGGCGACATCCAGCGGGGTCTGGAAGTCATCGAGTTCGCCTGCGGCATCCCGCACGCCCTGAAGGGCGAGTACACCTGGGGCGCCGGTCCGGGAATCGACGTCTATTCCATGCGCCAGCCGCTGGGCGTCGTCTCGGGCATCACCCCGTTCAACTTCCCCGGCATGATCCCGATGTGGATGTTCGGGGTGGCCATCGCCGTCGGCAACACCTTCGTGCTGAAGCCATCCGAGCGTGATCCGTCCGTCCCGGTTCGTCTGGGCGAGCTGATGATGGAGGCGGGCGCTCCCGCCGGCGTGCTCAACGTCGTGCACGGCGACAAGACCGCGGTCGACGCCATCCTGACCCATCCGCAGGTGCACGCCGTCAGCTTCGTCGGTTCGTCCGACATCGCCCACTACGTCTACCAACTGGGTGCGGCCCACGGGAAACGCGTCCAGGCGATGGGCGGCGCCAAGAACCACGGCATCGTCCTGCCCGACGCCGACATGGATCAGGTCATCAAGGACCTGTCCGGCGCGGCCTTCGGCTCGGCCGGCGAGCGCTGCATGGCTCTGCCGGTGGTGGTGCCGGTCGGCCAGAAGACCGCGGATGAACTGCGCGAGCGTATGGTCGCCGAGATCGAGACCCTTCGCGTGGGCGTCTCGACGGACGCCGGCGCCCACTACGGCCCGGTCGTCACCGCCGCTCACAAGGCGCGCGTCGAGGGCTGGATCGACCAGGGCGTCAGGGACGGCGCCGAGTTGGTCGTCGACGGCCGCGGCTTCACCCTGCAAGGCCACGAGAACGGCTACTTCGTCGGCCCGTCGCTGTTCGACCACGTGAAGCCGGAGATGGAATCCTACAAGGAAGAGATCTTCGGGCCGGTTCTGCAGATCATGCGCGCCGCAAGCTTCGAGGAAGCCCTGTCGCTGCCGTCGAAGCACCAGTACGGCAACGGCGTCGCCATCTTCACCCAGAACGGCCGCGCGGCCCGTGACTTCGCCGCCCGAGTGAACGTCGGCATGGTCGGCATCAATGTGCCGATCCCGGTGCCGGTCGCCTACCACACCTTCGGCGGCTGGAAGCGCTCGGCCTTCGGCGACACCAACCAGCACGGCATGGAAGGTCTGAAGTTCTGGACCAAGGTCAAGACCGTCACGGCCCGTTGGCCCGACAGCGCCCTGGAGCATGCCGACAGCTCCTTCGTCATCCCGACAATGGGCTGAGGTCATGGATCTCGTCGTCCGGCCGGCGTCTGCCGCGGACGCCGGGGTCCTGCACCGCCTGATGCTGGGGCTGGCGGAGCATGAAGGTCTGACGGCCTTTGTCTCTGTCACCCCGGCCAGCCTGGGCGAGGCCTTGTCGGCCTCGCCGCCCCGCGCTGCCTTTCTCATCGCGGAGCTCGAAGGCCGGCCCGTCGGCTATGCGTCGTGGACCCGCTGCTACAGCATCTGGCGCGGTCAGGACTATCTGAACCTGGACGACCTGTTCGTGGTGAATGAGGCACGCGGCGCCGGCGTCGGCGAGGCGCTGATGCGCGCTTTCGCAAACGAGGCGGGCCGGGACGGCCTGTCGGGCCGCTGGGAAGTCGCGTCGGACAATCACGCCGCGCAGCGTTTCTATATCCGGCTCGGGGCCGAGCTGGAGGGCAAGTTCATTGCCCGCTGGAACACCTCTGCCATGCCCCGAGATTGATCGTTCGTCCATACGGCGTTCGCAGAAGCGTTTTTCGATGATAGGCGTTAACCTCTTCGCACTGTGAAGCTGGAGTGCTCCCCCGCATGCGTCGCTTTTTCGTCTGGTCCGCCCTCGCCGCCGTCATCGGTCTCGCGCTCGCGGGCGGTGGATACTGGGCCTACTGGAATTTCTACGCCCGCTTCCAGCCGGTGACGGTGACGCGCAACCAGGCCGAAATCCAGCGGCTGCTGGACGAAAGCTCGTGGATCTCCGCGGGCGGCGGCGGCGAGCCGGTCTACATCATCGGTTATCGCGACTCCGCCGCCATGCAGCGCTACGAGCGGGAGGAGGCCCCCAAGCTGAGGGCCGCCGGCGCCGAGGTGCGCGTCATCGTCTTCGCCCGCCCGGATCGCGAGGGCCTCGCCCAATCGACCGCCGCCGAGCGCGCGACCGTCGCCGAGCTCTGGCTGACCCGCGACTGGTCGCTGTACCTGCGCTGGACCGCCACACCCGTTCGCAACTGGACCGCGGCGGGCATTCCCTCGTCGGACAACAACCTGGCGCGCGGCGCCGTGGTCGAGGCCGGGCGGCAGTTCATAGCCCGGCTGACCGCCGATCTGCGCGAGACCGGTCTGTCGACCCGCTATCCGCTGGTGATCTGGCGCGACCGCGAGGGCTTCATGAAAGCCTGCGCCTGTTCGGACAGCCGCTCCTGGGCTTTCATCCGCGACGATCTGGACGCTCCCGAGAGTGTCGATCCGGCTCCGGTGGCGCCGCTGGGTGCGGACGACGGCGCCCTGGCCTATCCGGGCGACGGCGCCCCGGCGCCCCAGCCCGGCCAGCCCGCAACCCTGCCGTATCCGACCATCCCGCCGGTCGCCGGTCAGCCGGCTCCGGATGCGGCCGCGCCCGGCGTGACGCCCGCTCCGCGTCAGGCCCCGCCGCCAGCCACGACTCCCACGCCGCGCAAGGCGCCCGAGGCGAAGCGGCAGGACGACACCACCTTCTTCTAGGTCAGAGGCGCTCCGCACAGGCGGCGATCAACCGCTCCACATCCGCTTCGTCCTGGTAGAGGCCGAAGCCGAAACGGATCACGTTGTCGCGCACGTCTGTGATGACGTCGCCGTCCATAAGCCGCGCCTTCCATTCCGCCGCCTTCGGACTGCGGAACGCGAGGTAGCGGGCACGGGGACCTTCGCCTTCGACCGGGTTCAGCAACCCGGCCTCACCCAGCTTTCCGGCGCGGCCGTCGGCGATCGCCGTCTGGAACGTCAGCATCAGGCTTCGCGCATGCGCGGCGATCTCGGCGGTCCCCAGTCCCGCCTCGTCGAGCACCGTCCGCACGGCGTTGAAGCGGTACAGGGCCGATGCGTCGAAGGTCGCGCCCCAGAACCGGCCGCCGTCGGTGCGATAGCCGACGCCCCCGGGCGGTCCGGCCAGATCGCCGAACTCGGCGAACCAGCCGGTGATGGTCGGGCGTGGGCAGAAGCCGTCCGGCGCGTGCAGGAAGCAGACGCCTTCGCCGGACATGGCGTATTTGTACCCGCCCGAGATGTAGAAGATCCGGTCCGCCACGGCAGACAGGTCGGTCGGGGTCGCCATGAAGCCGTGGTAGCCGTCCACCACGACCCATGGTCCTTCCGGTCTCGCCAGCGCCGCCAGATCCTCGAGCCGGTTGAAGACCTGCCCCGTCCGGAAGAAGACCTGGCTGATGAAGACCAGATCGAAGTCTCCGCTCTGCGCTGCCTCGACGAAGCGGGTTTCGAAGGTGTCGAAGGGATGAAGCGGCACGTGGGTGATGACCGCTTCTCCGGCTTCCTCCCAGCGCTGCCCCTGCCGCCTGAACGAGTGGAACTCCGCGTCGGTCGACAGGATGCGGACCGGCTTTCCCTCGATCCCCGACACGACCCGCAGAAGCAGTTCGTGGGTGTTTGGCGCGAAGATGATCGAGTCCGGCGAGGGCAGGGACAGCTCCTTCGCCACATGCGCCTGCGCCTGGGGGATGACCTCGCCGAAGATCAGGTCCCACTTGCGGTCGGCGAAGGCGTTGGCCTCGGTCCATGCCCGCACCTGCGCATCGAAGGTGGCGTCGGGCCACAGATGGTGACTGTGGGCGGCGAAATGCAGCCGCCCGGGAGACAGCGACAACGCTCGCGAAAACAGGTCCTTGCGTGCGGTCATCAGGAACTCTCCGGTGGTGGCTCGACGCTTATCGATCAGCACATGTCAGGCAGTTTGGAAAGCCGGGTGCTCGCCTGTCAGGCGAATGTCGTAGCCGATACTCAAGCCTTGCCATTTGGTTAACGGCAGCTAACAGTGGTTTGCCAAATCCGGCGAAAAACAGGCCGACGCCGCGTCGAAATCCTGGAGGGATGCATGTTCAAACAGTGCGCCATTATCTTGTCGGGCCTCGCCCTCGCCGCGCCGGGCACGGTCAGCGCCCAGAGCGCCCGCTACGGTCCCCCGCCGCCGCCGACCGCGACGTGCGACGAGCACCGGCACCATCCGGGTGATTACTGCGTCTGCGATCATGTCGCCGACTTCTATGCGCCCGTCGCCCCGTGGAACATCTCGCGTCCGGGTGGCCCGGGCATCCGCGTTCGCGGCCGTCCGATCCTGATTCCGTCGGGCCGCGTGGATATCCAGGGCCCGCCCGTCTATGTCGAGGCCCCGCCGATCCGCATCCAGGCGCCGCAGATCTATCTGCACGCTCCGGACGTCCACGTTCGCCCGTCGGAAGTCACGGTCGAGCCGCCCGAGGTCCACTACGTGGGTTGCGAGGACGGCCGTCCCTGCACCCCGGCCGGCGGAGGCTGATCCCCGAGACAGACAGAACAGGGACCCCGGCGAGCGATCGCCGGGGTTCTTTCGTTTCGGGGTTCAGTTGGTTTGGGGAGCGCAGAAGGCCCGGGCCTCGCGCGCCAGATTCATGTCCCCGGCGACCAGGGCCGCCCGCACGGCGGCGTCGCACTGGCCTTCGCTGAGAAGACGGGTCACTTCAAGGCGCCGGGCCGTCCGGGCGTCGGCCGCTTCCTTCAGGGCTCGCGCCCGTCGCCGGTCGCCGGGCAGGCACAGGGACAGCCAGGAGGCGTCGGCGCAGCGCAGGATCAGTCGGGCCTCGGCCTCCGCCCCCGGCTCCGGCGCCAGCATGGCTACAGCCGGTGGACCGGCTTCGGAGGGCGGAGGGGAAGGGGGCAGGATCCGTGGCTGGTCGGCTGCGGCCGGCGTCACGGCCATATCCGCGGCCGGAGCCGTCGAGGGCGCCGGAACCGCCGTGACGGTGGGAATGGTGTAGCGGCACACCCAGCCCCCGTCCGTCATCTCGCAGGACCTCAGAAAGGCCTGTTCGGACTGCTGGGGGGCGACGACCAGAAGAAGCAGAAGCGAGAGCATGGGACCCCGCTGATTGTGCGAGGCCCCACTATATCGGGCGGAAGAACGTTCCGATACCCTTGGTTTTCGGACGGTCGCCGCGTCCGAACGCAGTCGTCAGACCAGCGCGCCGTGGCAGTGTTTGAACTTGCGACCCGAACCGCAGGGGCAATCCGAGTTGCGGGGTGTGCGTTCCCAGCCGACGGGCAGGGCCTCGACCGGCAGGCGGGCGCGATCCTCGCCCTGCAGCGCGCCTTCCGGCAGCTGGGCAGACGGATTGGCCATCTCGTTCTCGCCGGTCCCCGGGTTCAGGTGGATTTCCTGGAACTCCGGCATCTCCATCGGCGGCGGCGCGGCGTCCTGGAAGCGGAACTCCACCGTCATCAGCCAGCGCGTCACATTGTGACGCAGTTCGTAGAGCAGGGTCTCGAACAGGTTGAAGGCTTCGGTCTTGTACTCGTTGAGCGGATCGCGCTGGCCGTAGCCACGCAGTCCGATCACGCCGCGCAGGTGGTCCAGATGGACCAGGTGTTCGCGCCACTGCATATCGATCATCTGCAGCATGAACTGCTTCTCGACGTTGCGGGTCTGCTGGGCGCCGACAAGTTCGAGACGCTCGGCGGCGCGGGCGTCCGCGGCCGTCACGATGCGTTCCTCGATCTCCTCGTTCGACACGCCTTCCTCGGCGGCCCAGTCCGCCAGCGGCAGCTCCAGGCCGAGGGTCGAGCGGACCTTCTCGTCCAGGCCGACGATGTCCCACTGCTCGGCATAGGCCTTGGGCGGCATGTGGCGCTCGACCAGGTCGGCGATCACGTCGTTGCGGAACTCGCCGACCAGTTCGGACAGGTCCTCGGAGTCCATGAACTCCTGACGCTGCTCGAACACCGCCTTGCGCTGGTCGTTCACGACGTCGTCGTACTTCAGCAGATTCTTGCGGATGTCGTAGTTGCGAGTCTCGACGCGCTTCTGGGCGGTCTCGACGGCGCGGTTCAGCCACGGATGGCTGATCGCCTCGCCCTCGGCCACGCCGAACTGGCGCATGATGGCGTCCAGGCGGTCGCCGGCGAAGATGCGCAACAGGTCGTCCTCGCAGGACAGGAAGAATTTGGACGTGCCCGGGTCGCCCTGACGGCCCGTCCGGCCGCGCAGCTGGTTGTCGATCCGGCGGCTCTCGTGGCGCTCGGTGCCCAGGACGAACAGGCCGCCCGCGGCCAGTGAGGCCTCCTTCTGCACGGCGATGTCGGCCTTCAGTCGGGCTTCCTCGGCGGCCTCCATCTCCGGCGTGATCTCCTGCGCCATGTTGCGCAGGTCCTGACGCCATTTCTGCATCCGCATCTCGAGGTTGCCCCCCAGCTGGATGTCGGTGCCGCGACCGGCCATGTTGGTCGCGATGGTCACTGCACCCGGCAGGCCGGCGTCGGCGACGATATAGGCTTCCTGCTCGTGCTGGCGGGCGTTCAGCACATTGTGCGGGATGCCCTTCAGCTTCGTCTCGTACCTGATGTCGTAAGCTGCATCCCCGGCCTTCTCGGCCTCCCTGGCCTTGCCTTCGAACTCCTTCTTCAGGGTCCGCGACACCTCGACCTTGTGCTCGAAGGTGTCGAGCAGCTTCGACAGCGTCTCCGACTTCTCGATCGAGACGGTGCCGACGAGGATCGGCTGGCCGGCGACGTGGCGATCAGCGATCAGTTTGGCGATGGCCTGGTTCTTTTCGGCCTCGGTGCGGAAGATCTCGTCGTCGTGGTCGATGCGCTGAACCGGACGGTGGGTCGGCACTTCCAGGACATCCATCTTGTAGATGTCCATGAATTCCTGGGCCTCGGTTGCGGCCGTGCCGGTCATGCCCGAGAGCTTTTCGTACAGGCGGAAATAGTTCTGGATGGTCACCGAGGCCAGGGTCTGGTTCTCGGGCAGGATCTTGACGCCTTCCTTGGCCTCGATCGCCTGGTGCAGGCCTTCCGAGAGCCGGCGGCCCGACATCATGCGGCCCGTGAACTCGTCGATCAGGACGATCTCGCCCGCCTTGATGATGTAGTCCTTGTCGCGCTGGTACAGGGTATTGGCGCGCAGGGCCTGGTTGGTGTGGTGCACCAGGGTGACGTTGGCGGCGTCGTACAGGTCGGTGGTGTCCGGGGCGAGGAGACCGCGCTCCGTCAGCATCTGCTCCATGCGCTCCGAGCCTTCCTCGGACAGCAGGGCCTGGCGCTGTTTCTCGTCCAGGTCGAAGGTCGCCTTGTCCTGGATCAGCTCCTTCACGATCGCGTCGATCGTGATGTACAGGTCCGAACGATCTTCCGTCGGGCCCGAGATGATCAGCGGGGTCCGGGCCTCGTCGATCAGGATCGAGTCGACCTCGTCGACGATGGCGAAGTGGTGCGGGCGCTGCACCATCTCGCGACGGTCGTAGACCAGGTTGTCGCGCAGATAGTCGAAGCCGAACTCGTTGTTGGTGCCGTAGGTGATGTCGGCCGCATAGGCCGCCTGACGCTGGCCCTGCGACAGGCCGTTGACGATCACCCCAACCTCTAGACCCAGGAAGCGATAGACGCGACCCATCCACTCGGCGTCGCGGCGGGCCAGGTAGTCGTTCACGGTGATGACGTGTACGCCCCTTCCCGACAGGGCGTTCAGATAGGCTGGCGCGATGGCCACCAGGGTCTTGCCCTCGCCGGTGCGCATCTCGGCGATGCCGCCGTCGTGCAGGATCATGCCGCCGGTCAGCTGCACATCGTACTGGCGCTGGCCCAGCACGCGTTTGGAGGCTTCCCGCGCAACGGCGAAGGCCTCGTTCATGATCTTGTCCAGCGACTCGCCGCCGGCCACCCGATCCTTGAAGTGGTCCGTCATCATCCGCAGTTCGTCGTCGCTCAGGGCCGCGTATTTGGCCTCCAGCGCGTTGATCTTCTGAACGCGGTTCATGAAGTCCTTGACCTTGCGATCATTGGACGAACCGAAAATCTTCTTGGCGAAGCCGAGCATGAGTGATCCGAAGGCGGGCGAGCGACGAGCGGCTCTGGTACGGGGTCCCGGAAGGGCGGCGATCTGAACGCCGTGGAGAGGTCCCGACGGCGGCGACCCTGAGCACCCTTTGAAGGCGCAACACGCGGGGCCGCGCGAACGTACGAAAACCCCTCGACTTGGGCGCAGCCGGGACTTAAGCACCGCCCTTACCCCTGTCAACGCGAGGGCTATTGCCGCCCGCCGACGGAGCGCGCCCGCATGAGGCCTTCCCGCAACAGTTTTCCGATCCTGACCGCTGCCGTCCTCGGCCTGTCCCTGCTCGTCGCCGCCTGCTCGGGCGGCGGCGGTTCGGACCGTCCGCCGGAGCCCGGCGACCGCGCCGTGGCCAGGGTCGAGGACGACACCATCTGGGCCTCGGATGTCCGGCGTGAGGCGATCGCCCAGGGTCTGGTAGGCGAGGGGGAGCCGCTGGACGTCACCTCCGACCTGTTCCGTCGGGTTCTCGACGAGGTGATCGACCAGAAGCTGCTGGGCCGCGAGGCCGAGCGCCGCGGCCTGGACAACTCGGCCCTGGCCCAGCGACGCCTGGAGGCGACCCGCGAGCGCATCCTCGGCGACATGCTGGTCGAGACCGAGGTGAACCGGTCCATCACCGACCGTTCGGTCGAGCAGCTTTATCAGGAGCAGCTGCGTCTCGCCCGCACCTCCGAGGAAATCCGCACGCGCCTGATCCTGTCCCGGACGAAGGAGCAGGCGGACGCCGTGGTCGGCATCCTGAACCAGGGCGCGGCCTTCGAGGCGGTGGCCATGGAGCGCTCCGTCGACGAGGCGACCCGCTTCTCGGGCGGCGACCTGGGCTATTCGACGCTGGACGTCATGCCTCAGGCCTACGCCAACGCCCTGCGCGATCGTCCGGCCGGCTCGACCGTCGGACCGTTCCAGACGGAGGGTGGCTGGGCCGTCCTGCGCGTGGAGGATCGCCGTCGCGAGACGCCGCCCACGCTGGAGCAGGCCCGGCCCCAGATCGTGCGTTATCTGACCTATGAGGGCGTGCGCCAGCTGCTGGAGCAACTTCGGGGCAAGGCCGAGGTCGAGGTCCTGCTGACCAACGAAGGCCGCGGCGGCGCCGAACCCGCCTCCGCCCCGCGCGCCGCCCCCGCTGCTGCAC
>JBQVQW010000030.1:0-27619 GCA_052441165.1 Caulobacteraceae bacterium
CCCCGGCCGCGCCGGGCGCCGCCGCTCCGGCGACGCCCGCTCCCGCGCAATGAGTCCGGAGGCGAACGACCCCGTCTTCGCCGCCTTCTCGCAGGGTTGGGCCGCCGGTCGGCCCCAGGTGGTCGTCCGCCGGCTGGTGGACGATCTGGAGACCCCGGTCTCGGCCTTCCTGAAGGTCGGCCACGGCCGGCCCTTCGCGTTCCTGCTGGAGTCCGTCGAGGGCGGCGCGGTCAACGGCCGCTATTCGATCATCACGCGGGAGCCTGACGTCGTCTGGCGCTGCCGGGACCGCAAGCCCGAACTGGCCTGGGGTTCGGACATCCAGGCCGAGCGCTACATCGCCGACGGCGAGGATCCGCTGGCCTCGTTGCGAGCCCTGATGGCTGCGTCGAAGCTGGACCTGCCCGAGGACCTGCCGCCCATGGCCGCCGGCCTGTTCGGGGTTTTCGGCTATGACATGGTGCGGCTGCTGGAGCCGCTGGGCGCGCCCAATGTGGATCCGCTGAACCTGCCGGACGCCGTTCTGACCCGCCCGTCGGTCGTTGCGATCTTCGATTCCGTGAAGCACGAGATCGTGCTGGTCGCTCCCGCCTGGCCCGACAGCGAGGATGATGCGGAGAGCGCCTTCGCCCGGGCCGAGACACAACTGAACCTGTTCGAGCGCGATCTGCGCGCGCCTCTTCCCGCCCTGCCCGAGCCCGTCTTCGCCGAGGGCCCCGAGTTCCGGTCCCCGGTCGACGAGGCCGGGTTCGGCGAGATGGTCGCCCGGGCCAAGGACTACATCGCCGCCGGCGACATCTTCCAGGTCGTGCTCAGCCATCGATTCTCGGCGTCGACGGACACCGATCCGTTCGCCTTCTATCGCGCCCTGCGCCGCCAGAACCCCTCGCCCTATCTGTTCTTCCTGAACTTCGGCGAGTTCCAGCTGGCCGGCTCCAGCCCCGAGATTCTCGTGCGGCTGAAGGACGGCCGCGTGACCATCCGTCCGCTGGCCGGCACGCGGCCGCGCGGCGAGACGCCGGAGGCCGACCGGGCGCTGGAGGAGGAACTGCTGGCCGATCCCAAGGAACGGGCCGAGCACCTGATGCTGCTGGATCTGGGCCGCAACGACGTGGGGCGGGTCTCGGCTCCCGGCACGGTCGAGGTGACCGAGAGCTTCGTGGTCGAGCGCTACAGCTCGGTCATGCACATCGTCTCGGACGTGCAGGGCGTGGCCGATCCGAAGCTGGACGCCGTGGACGCCCTGCTGGCCGCCCTGCCCGCCGGCACCCTGTCCGGTGCACCCAAGGTCCGGGCGATGGAGATCATCGACGAGCTGGAAAGCGTGAAGCGCGGCGTCGGCTATGGCGGCGGCGTGGGCTATATCTCGGCGGGCGGCGAGGCTGACATCTGCATCGTGCTGCGCACCGCACTGTTCAGCGACGGCCATATCCATGTGCAGGCCGGCGCAGGCGTGGTGGCGGACAGCGATCCGGCTGCCGAGTACGCAGAAACGAAGGCCAAGGCCCGCGCGCCGATGAACGCCGCCGGAGAGTCCTGGCGCTATCCGTTCGGAAACAGGGGCTGAGCTGCAGCCGGTTCCTCGAACCGGACTCCCGGCCCCAGAACCATCACCCCGGCCATCAGCATGGCGGCGGTGGCGGCCATGGCGGCGGCGCCCAGCACCGGCCACGGACTGACCACCACCGCAGGTTCAGCCAGCAGGACCTTCGCTTTCTCGATCTGAGCTTTCGCCACCCGTCACTCCCCCGATCCGGACTGTCCCAATTCGGAGCGGAACGGTTAACGCAGACTTACCGTCGCAGTCGCCTTGGCGCGGCCGACGCCAGCCCCTAGAACTCCGCCATGATCCTCGTCGTCGATAACTACGACAGCTTCACTTGGAACCTCGTCCACTACCTCGCGGAGCTGGGCGCGGAGACGCGCGTGGTGCGCAACGACGATCTGACGGCGGACGAAGCCTGGGCGCTGAAGCCCGCGGCAGTGCTGTTGTCGCCCGGTCCCTGTTCGCCGAACGAGGCGGGCATCTGCCTTTCCCTGCTGGAAACCGCGCCGATCGATATGCCGATCTTCGGCGTCTGTCTGGGACATCAGGCCATGGGCCAGGCGTTCGGCGGAGACGTGATCCGCGCCAAGACCCTGATGCACGGCAAGACTTCGCCGATCGAGCATGGCGGGAAGAGCGTCTTCGCGGGCCTGCCCTCGCCCTTCACGGCGACTCGCTACCACTCCCTCGCTGTGAAGCGGGAGACCCTGCCGGACGTGCTGGAGGTCACTGCCTGGACCGCTGACGGGGAGATCATGGGATTGTCGCACCGGACCCGGCCGATCCACGGCGTTCAGTTCCACCCGGAATCCATCGCTACCGAACATGGTCACGACCTGCTGGCCAATTTCCTCGATCTGGCGGGCGTCAAGCGCCGGGCGATGGTCTGAAGTGAGCGACGTCAAATCCCTGCTCGCCGCGCTGGTCGAGGGCAAGGTGCTGTCGGACGCCGACGCGCACGCCTTCTTTGCCGCCTGCCTGCGCGGCGAACCGACGCCGGCGCAGGTGGCCGCCGCGGTAACCGCCCTGCGGATCCGCGGTGAGACCGTGGGTGAAATCGCCGCCTTCGCTACTGCCATGCGCGAGGCGGCGGCGACGCTGGACCATCCGTGGGACGTGATCGACACCTGCGGGACCGGAGGGGACGGGCAGCATACCTTCAACATCTCGACGGCTGCTGCGCTGGTGCTGGCGGGCGCGGGGCTGAAAGTCGCCAAGCACGGCAACCGCGCGCTGAGCTCAAAGTCCGGCTCCTCCGACGTGCTGTCGGTGCTGGGCGTGAACCTTCAGGCCAGCCAGAAGCAACAGTTGCGGGCGCTTGAGACCGCCGGCATCGCCTTCCTGTTCGCGCCGTCCTATCATGGGGCCATGCGCCACGTCGGACCGGTGCGGGCCGAGATCGGCTTCCGCACCGTGTTCAACCTGCTGGGGCCGCTCTCCAACCCCGCGCACGCCAGACGGCAGGTGATGGGCGTCTACGATCCCCGCCTGCTTGAGCCGCTGGCCGAGGTGCTGGGCCGACTGGGCGCGGTCAGGGCCTGGACCGTGCACGGTCAGGGGCTGGATGAGCTGACCACGACCGGCCCGACCGAGGTCGCCGAGTGGAAGGACGGGGCGGTATGCCGCTTCTCCGTGACGCCCGAAGAGGCCGGTCTGCCGCGCGCCTCGCTGGACGCCATTCGCGGCGGCGACGCCGAGACAAACGCCGCGGCCCTGACCGCCCTGCTGGACGGACAGACGGGCGCCTATCGCGACATCGTGCTGCTGAACGCGGCCGCCGCACTGGTTGTGGCCGACCGGGCGGAGACTCTGGCGGAAGGCGCCGCCCTGGCCGCCGCAGTGATCGATGACGGACGCGCCGCCAACGCTCTCGCCGGGCTGGTCGCGGCCACAAATACCCCCATCAACGACGAAGAGGAGACGGCATGACCGACGTGCTGGAACGGATCGCAGCCTACAAGCGCGAAGACGTCGCCGGTCGGAAAGCCGCCCTGCCGCAGGACGCCGTCGAGGCGCGCGCCCGCGAGGCCTCGCCACCGCGCGGCTTCCGGGCTGCGTTGGACAGGCATGTCGAGGACACTGGCCGGCCTGCGCTGATCGCCGAGATCAAGAAAGCGAGCCCGTCCAAGGGTGTGATCCGGCCGGACTTCGATCCTTCGGCGCTCGCACAGGCCTACGAGCGCGGCGGGGCGACCTGTCTGTCGGTGCTGACCGATGGACCGAGTTTCCAGGGCGACGACGCCTATCTGGCGGCCGTCCGCGCGGCCGTTGCCCTGCCCTGCCTGCGCAAGGACTTCCTCGTCGATCCCTGGCAGGTGGCCGAGAGCCGGGCCTTGGGCGCCGACTGCATTCTGATCATCCTGGCGATGGTCGACGACGCACTGGCGGCCGAACTGCTGGCCGAGGCCGAGCGCTTCGGGATCGATGCCCTGATCGAGACCCACGACGAGGTCGAGATGGCGCGGGCCTGCAAGCTGGGCGGCGATCTGGTAGGCATCAACAACCGCAGTCTGCGGACGTTCGAGGTCGATCTGGAGGTCACGGAACGTCTGGCCATGCTGAGCCCGGTCCGGGCGCTGCTGGTCGCCGAGAGCGGCATCTTCACGCCGGACGACGTGCAGCGGGTCTCCGACGCCCACGCCCAGGCCGTGCTGGTGGGCGAAAGCCTGATGCGTCAGGACGATGTGGAAGCGGCGACGCGGGCGTTGATGGCGGGATGATCATCGCGAGGTTCTCGGCCGCCAGGCTGACCCTGTTCTTCGGCGGAGCCCTGTTCGCCGCGATCATCGCCGGCGTCATCATCGCCATGGGCTGGATCGGGGACTCCACGCGCGGCCCAGGCGTCGTCGCTGCGGCGGTCGTGCTGGTGCTGGTCGCAGTGCGGACCGGCTGGTCGCTGTTGCGCTGGAAAGGCCCGGCCGTGGAGGTCACGGATGCAGGGCTGCGCGCATGGGGCCTTTCCCGGCCTGTCCCGCTTGGCGACATCGCCGACGTGCAGCTGGCGGCATCCGAAACCGATATCGAGAACTGGATCGGGGTGATCGTCTATCGCCACGCCGGCCCGCGGGCGCGCGTGCCGACCTTCTTCCTCGACAAGGACCGCCGACGGGTCGCCCTCGCGCTGCGCGAGGCCGTGGGCCTGCCGGACGCCGGACTGCACCGCTAACGGGTCCTTAACCGGAACACCTCAGGAACAGGTCGTGGACGTTTGCGGTTTGTTCCGCTAGCGTTCTCCAAACGGGATTCGCCTCGAGGTCTCCATGCTCACGCGCAAACAGCACGAACTGCTCATGTTCATTCACGAGCGGATTCAGGAGACCGGCGTGTCTCCGTCGTTCGACGAGATGAAGGAGGCGCTGGATCTGGCGTCCAAGTCGGGCATCCACCGGCTGATCACGGCGCTGGAGGAGCGCGGCTTCATCCGCCGTCTGGCCCACCGGGCGCGGGCGCTGGAGGTGACCAAGCTGCCGGAGCAGGCGACGCAGGGCGCGCCGCGTGGCCACTCGGGCTTCAAGCCGGGCGTGATCGAGGGCGGCGGACGCCCGAAGGCCGCCGAGCCGGCCAATGACACACGCGAACTGTCGCTGATGGGCAAGATCGCGGCGGGCACCCCGATCGACGCCATCGAGCACGAGACCGCCCGTTATCCGGTGCCGGAAGCCATGCTCGGCGCAGGCGAGCACTATCTGCTCGAAATCGAGGGCGACTCGATGATCGAGGCCGGCATCCTCAACGGCGACATGGTGATCATCAAATCGACCGGGAACGTGAACTCGGGCGAGATCGTCGTGGCTCTGGTCGAGGGCGAGCAGGCGACGCTGAAGCGGCTGCGCAAGAAGGGCCAGTCGATCGCGCTGGAGCCGGCCAACCGCAATTACGAAACCAAGATCTACGGCGCCGATCAGGTGGCCGTGCAGGGCAAGCTGGTCGGGCTTATCCGCCGGTATCACTGAGGCTCGCGTCGCCGTACCGGCTCCAGGGCCGGTCGCCGCGCACTTCCGAGACCCATTGGGCCCGCCAGCGGTTCGCCGCCGCGGGCCCTTCGCGTTTCAGCTCCACAGCCCCGCCGCGCGCGAAGTCCACGCCATCGAGGACGAGGCGGGCTGAGCAGGCCTTCGGCAGATTGCTGACCGGGGCGCGGACAGCGATCACGGGCGCGGAATGGCACAGAGCGGCGACCTGTTCTTCCGAGGGCGCCCGGCGGCCCCACCACAGGGCGACGGGGCCCGCGTCCGGCGTCGCAGGCGCGCAGGAGAAACGGGTGCAGGTCCAGCCCTCCGGATCCCGCCCGACGGGCCGCACTCCGCGACGGCGGGACCAGACGTCGACGGCGAACTGGCGCACGCCCGGACGGACGACGGTCGCCTGCCGGTCCGAGACGAAGGCGGCCTGCGTTCCGCCTTCCCCGATCCAGAGATCCGGCGGCGCAGGGCGCGGCCACAGCAGGACGGCGCAGGCGAACGGCACGCCAAGCCAGCGCACCGGCCCGCGCCACAGACAGCAGAACAGAACGCCGAGAAAGGCGACCGGCAGGGCGGCGGCCGGGGCGCTGGCCACCGTCTGGACCGCGCCGGGCAGGCCGGCGACCCATTCGCCGACGGCCAGCAGCAGGTCGATGCCCTGCGCCGCGATCCAGAGGAAGGGCGCGCCGAAGCCGAGAGGCTCCAGCAAAGCGCCGAGCGCCAAGGCGGGCATGATGACGAAGTCGGACACCGGCGCGGTCGCGAGGTTGGCGATCAGGCCGTACATGGCCGTCCGGTTGAAATGCTGCATGGCGAAAGGCCCTGTGGCAGCGCCGGCGACGAGGCTTGCCATGACGGCCGCTCCGACCCACGCCCCGGTTTTCTGGACGACGAGGATGGCGATGGGCGCCGTAATCTCGCGCGGGCGGCGCGGCCAGGCCTCGACCAGGGCCACGAGGGCTGCGGTGGCGGCGAAGGACATCTGGAAGCCCGGGGTGACGATGGCTTCGGGCTGGAGCAGCAGGACGACGAAGGCGGCGACGGCCAATGCGTGCATGGTGATGGCCTGCCGGTCCAGCAGGATGGCGAGGAAGGCGATGGAGGCCGTTACGGCGGCCCGCTCGGCGGGCGGCGGAGAGCCCGACAGGATCAGATAGCCGCCCACCGCGATCAGCCCGCCCACGGCGGCGATCTTCTTGCCCGGCGCACGCAGGGCCAGCCACGGCCAGCAGGCGACCAGCAGCCGGATCAGGAAGAAGCTGAAGCCGCCGACCACCGCCATGTGCAGGCCCGAGATCGACAGAATGTGCGCCAGACCGGAATCGCGCATCACCTCCATCTCTTCCGGGTCGAGCCAGGCCTCGTGGCCTGTGGTCATGGCCGCAGCGATGCCGCCGGCGCGCTCGCCCTGCCGCGCCACAATCCGTTGCGCGAGATCGTAGCGCAGGGCGTTCACCGCCATCACGAATCGCAGGGACCACGGCGGCGGCTCCAGCCAGGCCGGGCGCGTCTCGCCCAGAGCGAAGGCGACACCGCCCATCCGCTGGAAATACGCCCCTCGACCAAAGTCGTAGGCGCCAGGCGCGGCGGGCGCCGGCGGCGGATTCAGGATGGCGAACAGTCGGATCGACTGACCCGGTTCCGGCGCCTCGCCCCGCACCGTCGCGCGCAGACGCACGGGCGTTTCCTCCGGCGACAGCCCCTGGATGCGCACCGGCGCGACGACGATCCGGGAGCCCGACGAACCCGGACTGTCGACATCCACCACCCAGCCCTCGATCACCGTCGGCGCGGTCACAACCGGGGCGATCGGGCCTGAAACCGCCACGGCGCGGGCCTTGGCCGCCAACAAACCCAAGGCGAAACAGACGATCAGCATCAGGATCAGGCGCAGCGGCCGATGCCTGTGGAGCGCTTTCGCCGCCAGCCACACGGCGACCGCAACGAAAGCGGCGAGCGCCAGAGGCCAGAGCGCCGGTTCGGTCTTCAGGGCGAAATAGGCCGCGCATCCTCCGCCGAAGGCCACCGGAGTCCACAGCCGCCAACGGAGTTCCTGCGCTTCGATCTGGGTCCGGACGAATGCCCGGATCCGCGCCGCCGGGGTGGGCTTTGCCGCATGCGGGGGTATAAGGACGGCCCGATCGGACACGCCTGAAATGACCTCGCCCTCCTCCCCCGCCTCCGAAGTCGTCACACGCTTCGCCCCCTCGCCTACCGGCTACCTCCACATAGGAGGCGCGCGGACCGCGCTTTTCAACTTTCTGTTTGCACGACGACACAACGGGAAGTTTCTCGTCCGCATCGAGGACACCGACCGGGAGCGCTCCACCGACGCTGCGGTGAAGGCGATTTTCGACGGCATGAGCTGGCTTGAGCTGTTCGCCGACGAGGAGCCGGTGTTCCAGTTCTCGCGGGCCGAACGGCACCGCGAGGCGGCCAACCAGCTGCTGGAAAGCGGTCACGCCTATCGCGACTTCCTGACCGCCGAGGAGACCGGCGCCCTGCGCGACGAGGCCAAGGCGAAGAATGTCCAGTTCGTCTCGCCGTGGCGCGACCGCGAGCCCACCGTCGACGACCTCTCGAAGCCGCATACGGTGCGCTTCCGCCGCCCGCTGGACACAGCCGTGGTGGTCGAGGACGCAGTCCAGGGCAGGGTGCAATGGGATTCCGCCGCGCTGGACGATCTGGTCATCCTGCGCTCGGACGGCGCGCCGACCTACAACCTCGCCGTGGTGGTGGACGACCACGACATGGGCGTGACCCACGTCATCCGCGGCGACGACCATCTGAACAATGCGGCCCGGCAGGCGCTGATCTATGACTCCCTGGGCTGGACGCGCCCGACCTTCGCGCACATCCCGCTGATCCACGGCCCCGACGGCGCCAAGCTGTCCAAGCGCCATGGCGCGCAGGCCGTGCACGAGTACGCCGAGATGGGCTATCTGCCCGAGGCCATGCGCAACTACCTGACCCGTCTGGGCTGGGCGCACGGAGACGACGAGCTGTTCTCGGACGAACAGGCGCGCCAGTGGTTCGATCTGGACGGGGTCGGCAAGGCCCCGGCCCGGCTGGACTTCGACAAGCTGGCCCACGTCAACAGCCACTGGATCCGGCTGGCGGACGATGACCGCCTGGCCAAGATAACCCTGGACGCCCACCTGTCCCGCGGCCACACGCTGGCTCCCGACGACGAGGCGCGCCTGATGCGGGCCATCCCCTTCGTGAAGGACCGGGCGAAGACAACACTGGAGCTGGCCGATCAGACGGCCTTCGCGCTCAAGACCCGCCCCCTCGCCATCGACGACAAGGGCCGCGGCCTGCTGTCGGGCGACAGCGGCGAGCGCATCGGCCGCCTGCGGGACCGGCTGAACCTGTTCGCCAGCTGGGACGTTTTCGCCCTGGACGCCGAACTGAAAGCCTTCGCCGAGGAGGAAGGCGTGGGCTTCGGCAAGATCGGTCCGGCGATGCGCGCGGCCCTCACCGGAGGCGCGGCGTCACCCGACATCGCGAAAACGTTGGCGGCTTTGGGGCGGGAAGAAGCCTTGGGGCGCTTGGATGACGCGCTGCAACAGACTATCTGAGTTTCACACGAAAACGCGGCCCGTCGCCTCCCCGCGTGAGGCCGCCGCTGACAAGGGGCTGATATGACCGAACAAGCCAAACCCGCCGGCACGGCGACACTCACCTACGGCGACAGGACCGTGGATTTGCCGGTCCTGTCGGGCTCGACCGGCCCCGATGTCATCGACATCCGCAAACTGTACGCCGGCACCGATGCCTTCACCTTCGACCCCGGCTTCACGTCGACGGCGTCGTGTGAGTCGGCCCTGACTTTCATCGACGGCGACGAAGGCGTCCTGCTGCACCGCGGCTACCCGATCGACCAGCTGGCCTCGAAGTCCAACTTCATCGAGGTCTGCCACCTGCTGCTGCACGGCGAACTGCCCACGGCCTCGCAGTACGCGGCGTTCGAGAACTCGATCACCATGCACACCATGCTGCATGCCCAGTTCGACCGCTTCTTCGAGGGCTTCCGTCGCGACGCCCACCCGATGGCGATCATGGTCGGGACCGTCGGCGCCCTGTCGGCCTTCTATCACGACAGCCTGGACATCCATGATCCGGTCCAGCGCAACATCTCGGCCATCCGCCTGATCGCCAAGATGCCGACCATCGCGGCGCGGGCCTACAAGTACCACATCGGCCAGCCCTTCATCTCGCCGCGCAACGACCTGTCGTACGCCGAGAACTTCCTGCGGATGTGCTTCGCCGTCCCGGCCGAGGACTATCAGGTCGATCCGGCCCTGGTCCGCGCCATGGACCGCATCTTCACCCTGCACGCCGACCACGAGCAGAACGCCTCGACCTCGACCGTCCGTCTGGCCGGCTCGTCGGGCGCCAACCCGTTCGCCTGTATCGCCGCCGGCATCGCCTGCCTGTGGGGCCCGTCGCACGGCGGCGCCAACGAGGAGGCGCTGAACATGCTCAAGGAGATCGGCACCCCGGACAAGATCCCGGAGTTCATCCAGGGCGTGAAGGACCGCAAGTACAAGCTGATGGGCTTCGGCCACCGCGTGTACAAGAACTACGACCCGCGCGCGAAGGTCATGCAGCAGTCGGCCTACGAGGTTCTGGCCGCCACGGGCCGCGAGAACGATCCGCTGTTCGTCGTCGCCAAGGAGCTGGAGAAGGTCGCGCTGAACGACGAGTACTTCACCTCGCGCAAGCTGTTCCCGAACGTGGACTTCTATTCGGGCATCACCCTGTCGGCGATGGGCTTCCCCACCTCGATGTTTACCGTGCTGTTCGCCCTGGCCCGCACCGTCGGCTGGATCGCCCAGTGGCAGGAAATGATGGCCGACCCGGGCCAGAAGATCGGCCGCCCGCGTCAGCTGTACACCGGCCCGACGCAGCGCGACTACGTGCCGATCCAGCAACGCGGCTGATTATCGGCCACAGGCTGAAACGCGAAACGCCGGGGCGAAAGCTCCGGCGTTTTTCGTCGGGCGCTTTGGTCAGGCCGCTTCCTGGTGTGCCATGGCGCGCTGAAGCTGAGTCCTCAGCGAGGCCTTCCCACCTGGCACCAATACCCAGTTGAGGACGCACGTCCCGCCAGCATCACTATGAATGGAGATGACTGCCCCGGGCGTTGTTACGTCGGCGAGCCACCACCGACCGCGCACGACGGTTTTGTATCCAGACAGTTGCAGGATACGTATCTCATCGAAACGTGCGCGGTACCTCGGGCGTTTGAGTATCGCCTGAACGAGCTGAACGATACCGCCGAACAGGGCAATCGACCACACCGCCGTGAGAACCACCTTCGACGGCGTGGACGCATACAGGGCCTGGATCGCCCGTCCCCCGTCGCTCGGAGCCTGGTAAAGCATCGTCATCACAACGAGTACCGCAAAGGCCGCGCATATCGCCCCGGTTCGCCAGACGGAGGAGTGGATATCGATCCACTGCACTGGATCGGTCAGGGCCGGATTCAATGCCGAGACTTGATCGCTAAGAGACACCCGGCCGCTCGCCGCTGCTCAACACTTAGATGCAGCAAGCGCCAAGCTCTATCAACAATGACCTGAATCAAAAACGCCGGAGCTTTCGCTCCGGCGTTTCCGAAATCAGATCAGCGATGAGGCTGACTTAGATCGTTTGCAGCTGAACGGCCGATTCCTTGCCGCTGCGGCGATCGCGTTCCAGCTCGTACGAGACCTTCTGGTTATCTTCCAGGCCGCGCAGGCCAGCAGCCTCGACAGCGCTGATGTGGACGAACACGTCCTTGCCGCCGTCTTCCGGCTGGATGAAGCCGTAGCCCTTGGTGCCGTTAAACCATTTTACAGTGCCGGTAGCCATTTCCTGAACTCCGTTGGTGTCGGCCCGGGGAGGAATTTCCCTCGTGCCTGTCGGGTCTATGGAAACGGGAAACCTCAATGCGTCGCAGAGAAGATGGCGTTACGCAGAGATATCGACGCCCCTCCTATGACGGCAGAATGCGGCGACGGCAAGTCCGGATATCAGATTGAGGCCCTGGAGGCCCTGCCCGCGATCACCCGCAGCACGGCGTCGGCGGCGATTTCAGACGGATCGCGGCCGCCGCGTCCCATGAGGTCCAGCGCTTCGGTCTGGCGCCGCGCCTGATCCCTGCGGACGGCCGGGTCGGACAGAAGGCGGCGAACGGCGGAGGCGAAGCGAGCCGGAGTGGCGTCGTTCTGGATCAGCTCGCGGGCGATCTCTGCATCCGCCGCGTGATTGAACAGCGTCGCGTATTTGCCGGTGAAGAACGGCTTCATGATCGCATAGCTGAGCGGCTGGAAGCGGTAGCCGATGATCATGGGTGCGCCGGCCAGGGCCAGTTCGGTCGAGACCGTGCCGCTGGTCGCAAGCGCGACGGTGGCGGCCTTCATCGCGTCGTACTTCTCGGCCTCGGAGACCAGATGCACGCGGAAGGGCCAGGTTGCGACGCGGCCGGCGACGTCGTCCGCCACCGTGCCGGCGGCGATGACGGCGATCTCGAGCGCCGGCTCCTCCTGCTTCAGGCTGGCGACCGCGCCCTCGAACACCGGCGTCATCAGACGGATTTCGGACGGACGGCTGCCCGGCAGGACCAGCAGCAGGTCGGCATCGGGCGCGATGCCTCGGCGGGCGCGGAAGGCGGCAGGGTCGGCCCCGGACATGTCGACGTGCAGGGCCTGCGAGCCCACGACGGTCGTCGGCAGACCCTCCTTCTCGAACCAGGGCGCATCGAAGCTGTAGAGCGCCAGAAGATGGTCGACCGAGGCCGCCAGCGTCTTCGCCCGCCCGGGCCGCGAGGCCCAGACCTGCGGCCCGACGTACTTGATCAGCGGCACGCCCGGCAGCGCCTCCTTGAGGGCCTTCGCCACACGGATGGTGAAACCCCAGCTGTCGATCAGGACGACGGCGTCCGGCTTCTCGGCCACGGCCAGGGCGACGGTGTCGGCGACCCGGCGCTTGACCAGACCGTAGGCCTTCAGCCCCTCCAGCCAGCCGAGAATGGACAGTTCGGCGATGTCGAACGGGCTGGCGACGCCCTCGGCGGCCATCCTCGGCCCGCCGACGCCGACGAAGACGACATCCTCGCCCAGCCGGGACCTGAGCGCCTTCGCCAGACCGGCGCCCAGGGCGTCGCCCGAGGCCTCGGCGGCGACCAGCATGATCTTCAGCGGGCGGCTCATCGCGTCTCGCCCCAGACGAACAGGCCCAGCCGGTCGGCGGCCTCCACCAGGTCGGCGCGGTCGATGACGATCAGCTTGCCCTCGATCCCGCCCACGCCCGCCAGACCGGCGGCGGCGGCCATCTCGATGGTCCGGGCGCCCATGACGGGCATGTCGACGCGCAGATCCTGAATAGGCTTGGGCGCCTTGCCGAGGGCGCCCTTGCGGTCGGCGGCCGAGCCGCGCAGGTCGGCCGGCAGGCCGGCGACGCGCATCAGCATGGCGTCCGTGCCCTCCTGAGCCTCGACGGCCAGCACAAGGCCGTCGCAGACGACCGCGCCCTGGCCGATGTCGAGCTCTCCGGACTTTTCGGCAACATGGAGCGCCTTGCGCAGGTCGGTCAGTTGGCTTTCCGTCGGCTGGACCCTGCCCAGCGCCCCGGCAGGCAAGGTCTCGCCGCCCAGAATGTCGTCGGCGCCTTCGACGGCGAAGCCCTCGGCCTCGAACAGCGACAGGATCTTCCGAAGCAGGGCGTCGTCGCCCTTGGTCGCCGCCGCGATGATGCCGGGAAGGACCGTTGCGCCCTTGAAGTCGGGCTTCAGGGTCTTGAAGTCCGGGCGGCTGACCGTGCCGGCGAGGCAGACGGCGTGACAGCCGGCCTTCTTCATGGCGGTCAGCACCTTGCCAATCTCGGCCATGCCTGCGTCGATGCCGGGATAGTGGGCCAGATGCGGGTCGGCGAAACCGGCCAGCCGCACGACGAAGACCGGGCGTCCCTCGGCCTCGCAGCGCGCCGCGACCGACAAGGGCAGAGCCCCGCCGCCGGCGATCAGGCCCAGCTTGCCGCTCATTTTTCCGGCAGGGCGACCGGGCGCCGGGTGTCTTCGCGGATGAAGGCGACGATCTCCAGTATCTCCGGCAGATCGGCATAGGCTGCGGCGGCCTTGTCCAGACGCTCGGAGAACAGGCCGTCGGCCTCGAAGATATCGCGATAGGCGGCCAGCAGGCGGCGCACGGCGTCCTTGCCGTAGCCCTTCCGCTTCAGTCCGATCAGGTTCAGCCCGTGCAGGCGGACGTGGTTTCCCCAGGCCGAGCCGTAGGGAATGACGTCCCGCGTCACGGCCGAGAGCCCGCCGACGATTGCGCCCTGCCCCACCCGGCCGAACTGGTGCACGGCCGCCAGACCGCCGAGGAAGACCTTGTCCCCGACCCGGGCATGGCCGCCGAGGGTGGCGTTGTTGGCGAAGGTGACATTGTTGCCGACCACGCAGTCATGTCCGACGTGGGCGCCGGTCATGAACAGGCAGTTGTCGCCGATGGTGGTCAGCTTGCGGTCGCCCGGCGTGCCCCGGTTGAAGGTCGAGTGCTCACGGATGGTGTTGTTGACGCCGATCTCCAGCGCCACCGGCTCGCCCTTGTAGCCGCCATGTTGCGGATCCCCGCCCATGACGCAGAACGGATGGATGGTGGTGCCGGCGCCGACCGTGGTGTCCTGCTGGATCACGACGTGGCTGGCGACGCGGACGCCCTCGGACAGCACGACGTTCGGGCCGACGATGCTCCACGGCCCGATCTCGACGCCGTCGGCAAGTCGGGCGCTGGCGTCGACCTGGGCTGTGGGATGGATGGCCATGTCAGGTCGCCGGCTGGTCCACGGTCACGACCATGGCCATGAACTCGGCCTCGGCCGCCAGCTTGCCTTCGATGAACGTCTCGCCTCGGAATTTGTAGGCGTCGCCGCGGGCGCGGGTCACCTTGACCTCCATCCGCAACTGGTCCCCAGGCCGCGCCGGCTTGCGGAAGCGGACGCCATCGATGGACATGAACATGATGACCTTGTCGGCCACGGCGACGTCCATCGTCTTGGACATCAGCAGCGCGCCGGTCTGGGCCATGGCCTCGACGATCAACACCCCCGGCATGACCGGATCGATCGGGAAGTGGCCCGGGAAGAAAGGCTCGTTGTGAGTGACGTTCTTGATCCCGGTGATCGAGGTCGCCGGAACGAAATCCTCGGCCTTGTCGACAAGCAGGAAGGGATAACGGTGCGGCAGCCGCCGCATCACCTCGGCGTAGTCGATCTTGCCCGTATCCTCGGCCATGGGCCTACTCCCTGTCGTCTCTCTTCTTCGCGGCCTGTTTGGACACCCAGACGGTTTCACGCAAGAATTGACGAATGGGTTTCGCGGGATAACCTGACCATGTCTCGCCCGCCGGCACGTCGGCCAGCAGGCCCGCGCCACCCGCGACCCGGGCGCCCTCGCCGATCTTCAGATGGTCGCCGATCCCCGCCTTGCCGCCGAAAATGACGCCGTCGCCAACGATGACCGAGCCTGAGATGCCCGTGTGGGCGGCGATCAGGCAGTTGCGGCCGATCATGCAGTTGTGGGCGATCATGACCAGATTATCGATCTTGGTGTTCTCGCCGACGACGGTGTCGTCATAGGCGCCGCGGTCGATGCAGGTATTGGCCCCGACCGTCACATTGTCCTGGATGATCACCCGGCCCAGCTGGGGCACGTCGATCGGACCGCTCCGGCCGCCGGCGGCGCCGAATCCCGCCTCGCCGATCCGAACTCCGGCGTAGATCCTCACGCTATCGCCGATCAGGGCGAAGCCGATGGTGACGTTCGAACCGATGACGCAGTCGCGGCCGATCTGCACCCCCGGTGCGATGACGCTGTTGGCGCCGATGCGGGAGCCGCGGCCGATACGAACGCCCTGGCCCAGCACCACGCCGGGCTCGACGACGACCGTGTCATCCTCGGCGGCCTCGGCGGCGGTGATGGCGGTCAGCGGGATGGAGCGATGCAACAGCATCGAGGCCTCGGCCCAGCTGGCCTGTGGCGTGGGCGAGATCAGGACCGCGGCGCTGGCCGGTGCGTGGTCCGAGGCAGCGGCCGGAACGATCACGCAGCCGGCGGCGGTGTCCTTCAGGGCCTGAACGAATTTGCGATCGCCCATGAAGGCGACGTCAGCGGATCCTGCGGATCCCAGAGGCGCAACGGCGGAGATCTTTCGATCTCCGCCGCGCAGAACCTCGCCCCCGATCCGCCGCGCCAGCTCCGCGACGTCCAGCGCGGGAAGGCTCTCGAAAAAGCGCGGATCGGGCATCAGCCGCCTTACTGCTGCGGCTGGGCCGGCACCGGCATCCGGTTGAACGCCGGCAGGGTCGGCAGAGCCTGGTTCAGGCGCTGCAGGATAACGTCGGTGATGTCCATGGCCGGGTTGCCCAGGAAGACCGAGCTGCGGTCCAGCAGGATGCTGCAGTTACGCTCCTGATAGACGGCGGCGATGATCGGGCCGGCGGCGTTGCCGATCTGCTGGGTCTGCATCGCCTCGGTGTAGCGCAGTTCGGCTTCGCGGGTCTGTTCCAGCTGCTGGGCCTCTTCCAGGCGCTGCTGCCAGGCGCGACGACGGCTGCCGTCCGGATCAGCGGCCTGGCCGCCTTGCTGGAGCTGTTGGGCTTCGCTCTGGATGTTGGCGGCGTAGGGCTGCAGTTCGCCGCGGACTTCCTCCGCGAGGCGCTGCAGGCCGGTCTGGAGCGACTGACCGGCGGTCGATTGCACCAGCACGCGCTGCGGGGCGTAGATGCAGACGCCGGTCAGGGCCGGGCCGTGGTTGACGGTCGGCTGGGCCGGGGCGTTCTGGGCCGACGCGGCGCCGGCGATAAGGGCGGTGGCGGCGAAGGCGCCGAGAGCAAGCAGTTTCATGTTCAGGCCTTAAGTGCGGGCGTGGGCCGCGCGATCAGAATTGAGTGGAAGTGGAGAAGCGGAAGCTCTCGGTCTTGTCGTAGTCTTCCTTGCCGAGAACCTTACTGATGTCGAAGCGGATCGGCCCCATCGGCGAACGCCAGTGGATGCTCACACCGGCCGACGCGCGCAGCGCCAGCTCATCGACGATGTTGGGATCGGTCGCGCCCGTCGAGGTGACGGTATAGCGGTCGTCCAGGACGCCCAGCGTGCCAACGTCGGCGAACAGCGAGGTCCGGATGCCGTACTCTTCCGGCAGATAGTTGGGGACGGTCAGTTCCAGCGATCCGATCGCATAGAAGTTGCCGCCGAGGGCATCCGTCGTCAGCAGATCGCGCGGACCCATGCCGGCGGTTTCGAAACCGCGGAAGCTGTTGCCGCCCTTGAAGAAGCGGTCGTTGATCCGGATGGGATCGCCGCCCCAGCCGGTGACATAGCCGGTCGAGGCCGTCGCAGTGACGATCCACTCGGGCGAGATGCCCCAGTAGGCCGACAGGTCCGCCTCGGTCTTGACGTAGTTCACGTCGCCGCCGATGCCGGCGAAGTCCTGGCGTAGGGAGCCGGTCCAGCCGCGCGTCGGGCGAAGCGGATCATTCCGGCGGTCGACCAGCAGGGTGTAGCCGGCCGAGGAGTTCAGGAACGAGCCGACCTGGTCGCACAGGGCGGTCGAGCCGCTGCCGCCGACGGCGCAGTAGTTCGACGGCACGATGATCTCGTCCGACTTGAGGAAGTAGCGGGTGCTGAGCAGGGTGTAGCCGTTCAGCGGGTACGACAGACGCAGACCGCCTCCGGTCGAGCGGTAGTCGTAGGACGAGTACTCGGACAGATCATACCGCGAGTGGAAGGCGTCGAAGCCCGCGCGCAGGTCGCGGCCGAGGAATTTCGGCTCCGTGAAGCGGAAGTCGATCTGCTGACGCAGCGAGCCCCACTCGACGCGGGCGACCACGTTCTGGCCGCGGCCGCGGAAGTTGCGCTCGGTGATGCCGAGGTTCAGCACGAAGGAGTCGACCGAGCTGAAGCCCGCTCCGACGGACAGTTCGCCGGTCGGCTGTTCCTGCACCGTCACGTTGACGACGGAGCGATCCGGCGCCGAACCGCGCGCTTCCTCGACGGTCACGTCCTTGAAGAAGCCCAGTCCGCGCAGGTTGTTGCGCGACCGCTCCAGCAGGGTGCGGTTGAAGGCGTCGCCCTCGCTCAGCATCATCTCGCGGCGCACGACGTTGTCGAGGGTGCGGGTGTTGCCGATGATGTTGATGCGGTCGACGTAGACCCGCTGGCCCTCGCGGACCCGGAAGGTCACGTCAACGGTGTCAGTTTCGGGGTTCGCCGTATATTCCGGGTCGATCTCGACGAAGGCATAGCCGGCCGAACCCGCGGCGAACGTCAGGGCGTCGACCGCGGATTCGATCTTGTCGCTCTCGTACAGGTCGCCGGAGCGGATCGGCAGCAGGGCGCGCAGGAAGTCCGGGTTCAGACGATCGTTCTCGGTCACCACCTCGACATTGCCGAAGTTGTACCGGTCGCCCTCGTCCACGGTCATGGTGATGGCGAAGGCGCTGTCGTCCGGCGACAGCTCGCTGATCGCCGAGATCACGCGGAAGTCGTAGTAGCCGCGGTTCGTGTAGAACTTCCGCAGCTGTTCGCGGTCGTAATCGACGCGATTGGGATCGTAGTTGTCGGTCGTGCCGAACAGACGCCACCACTGGCTCTGTTTGGTGACCATCACCTCGCGCAGCTCGTTGTCCGAGAAGGCCTCGTTGCCCAGGAAGGTGATCGCACGAACGCCCGTTTCCGGCCCCTCGTTGATCTCGAACACCACGTCGACGCGGTTCTGGTCCAGCTGGACGATCTTCGGCGTCACGGTGGCGCCGATCCGGCCCGACAGACGATACAGCTCGACGATCTTGCCGACATCTTCCTGGATGCGGGCGCGGGTGTAGATGCCGCGCGGCTTCAGGGTGACTTCCTCGGTCAGCTTGGTGTCGCCGATCGCGCTGTTACCCTCGAAGACCACCTGGTTGATGATCGGGTTCTCGACGATCTCGACGATCAGGTCGCCGTTAGGCTGGATGCCCAGCTGGACGTCGGCGAACAGCTGGGTGCGGGTCAGGGTGCGCACAGCCACGTCCAGCACCTGGGGGTCGACCGTGTCGCCCGGCTGGATCGGCAGATAGGACAGGATGGTGGTCTGGTCGAGGCGCTGAGTGCCGCGCACGCGGATGCGGCTGATGACCGCGCGCTCTTCCTCGACGGGCGCCGCGGCCGGAGCCGGCTGGGCCTCAACGGGAGCGCCGGGCTGGATGGCGGGCGCGGGCGCGGTCTGGGCCAGCGCCGTAGCGGACAGGGCGGCGGCGAGCGCCAGGACCACGAGACTGGGGCTCAGGTTCCGGGCGAAACGGAGGGCGGACGCGTCGTGTTGGATCATACGGGAAACCATCGGGGGCTGGCGTCGGCTCATCATGCGAGCCCGCCGAGGAATTTGAACAGGCTCAGCTTCTGCAGGTCGTTCCAGGTAGCGAACAACATCAATCCCGCCAGCAAAGCAAGACCGACCCGGTAGCCGAGCTCCTGAACACGAGCGGGGACTGGCCGGCGCGCCACAGCTTCATAGCCGTAGAACACCAGATGCCCCCCATCGAGAACGGGAATCGGCAGCAGATTAACAATACCCATTCCGATCGAAACTATGGCGGCGAACTGAAGAAGATTCAGGGCGACGTTCGCGGCCACCACCGCCGGCGGCGCTTCGACGGAAGCGGCCGCGTTGGTGATGCCGCCGGCGGCACGGGCGATTCCGACCGGACCGTTCAGCAGATCGCCGGATTCCTTGCCCACGAAGATACGGCCCAGGTACCGGAAGGTGCTGCCGACGATCATGTTCATCCGCTCGATGCCCTTGCCGGCCGCCTCCAGCGGGTTCAGACGGTTGAAGTGATAGTCCTGTGGCAGCGGACGTAATTCCAGACCGATACGGGCCACGCGAATCCGCCCGGCGATCGGATCGTTCTCGATCCTCCGCTCAGGGGTTGCGGTCAGCGTCAGGGTCTGCGGGCCTCTTTCCACCGTAAAGACCAGCGGATCCCCGGCGCTCAGCATGACCTGGCTGGTGACGGTCTCGGCCTCCGATACCGCGCGGCCATTGACGGCGGTGATCAGGTCGCCGCTGCGGAAGCCCGCCTCGGCCGCCGGAGAGCCGGCGACGACATTGTAGACCCTCGGCCCCAAGACCTGCTCGCCGATCACGCTGAACAGCACCGTCAGCAGGGCGATGGCGAGCAGGAAGTTGGCGAACGGACCGGCCGCCACGATCAACGCGCGCTGCCAGACCGGCTTGAAATGGAAATAGTCGCGCTCGGCGCCCGGGCCGTGTTCGGCGATCACGCGCGATTTCAGTTCGGCCAGACCGGCCTGATCCGGCACGCTGGAGGCGTCCAGATCGCCGGAAAATTTGACGTAGCCGCCCAGCGGAAGCCAGGCGATGCGCCATTCCACGCCATGTTTGTCGGTCCGGCTGACGATCGTCTTGCCGAAGCCGATGGAGAAGCGGTCGATCTTCACCCTGAAGGCGCGCGCGACCCAGAAGTGGCCCAGTTCATGGATCGTGACGATGAACGTCAGGACCAGCAGGAACGGCACGATGTAGATCAGCGCCTGGCCGAGAAAGCCCGTCATTCCGCCAAGGGTCCCCTACGCCTGTTTCAGGCCGCCGCCGCGAAGCCCTGGACGATCGATTCCGCGGCCCGCCGTGCTTTCGCGTCCACGGCCAGGGCCGCGTCACATGCACTGTCGGAACAGGAATCCACCCCCGGGGCGGTCACGCGCGACAAGGTGTCGGCGACGACTGCGGCAATATTGAGAAACGCCAGACGCCGGTCAAGGAAGGCCAGGGCCGCCACCTCGTTGGCCGCGTTGAAGACGATGGGCGCGGATCCGCCCGCCTGCAGGGCCTGACGGGCGAGCGTCAGAAGCGGGAAGCGGCTCTCGTCGGGCGCCTCGAACGTCAGCTTGCCGAGTGCGGCGAGGTCCAGCTTCGGCGCCGGCCAGGCGATCCGGTCCGGCCAGGCGAGGGCGCAGGCGATCGGCGTCTTCATGTCCGGCGGCCCCATCTGGGCCAAGGTCGAGCCGTCGACGTATTCGACGAGGCTGTGAATGATCGATTCCGGGTGCACCACCACGTCGATCCGCTCTGCAGGCGTGTCGAACAGATAGGCCGCCTCGATCATCTCAAGGCCCTTGTTCGCCATGGTCGCGCTGTCGACCGAGATCTTTGCGCCCATGCTCCAGTTCGGATGGGCGACGGCCTGTTCGGGCGTGATTGCAGCCATGGCGGCCTTGGGCGTCGTGCGGAACGGACCGCCCGAGGCGGTCAGCACCAGTTTCGCCACCTGTTCGGGCGAACCGTGCGGGAAGACCTGGAAGATGGCCGAATGCTCGGAATCCACCGGCAGCAGCCGACCGCCCGCCCGTTTGACCCGCTCGATCAGCGACGGGCCGCAGCAGACGAGGCTCTCCTTGTTCGCAAGCGCCAGGGTCGCGCCGGTCCCGGCGGCGGCCCAGGCCGAGCGCAGGCCGGCCGAACCCACGATCGAGGCCATAACCCAGTCGACCGGGCGCTGCGCCGCCTCGACGATGGCCTCGTCCCCGGCGGCGGCCTCGACGCCTGTACCCGCGAGAGCGTCACGCAACTCGTTCAGGCGAGCCGGATCGGCGGTCACAGCGACCTTCGGCTTCCAGCGGCGCGCCTGCTCGGCCAGACGGGCGATGTTGGCGCCGCCGGTCAGGGCCTCGACCTCGAAGGCTCCTGCCCCGTTCGCCTCGGTCTGGTCCATCAGGGCCAGCGTCGAACAGCCGACCGATCCGGTCGAACCCAGCACGGTGACGCGGCGGCGGATCATCCCGCACGCTCCGCCAGCAGCATGATCAGGCGTCCGCAGGCGACCACGACCGCGGCGAACATCAGGCCGTCCACACGGTCCAGCAGGCCGCCGTGGCCCGGAATCAGATTACCGGCGTCCTTCACGCCATACCGCCGCTTGAGCGCCGACTCCCACAGATCGCCCGCCATGGTTGCGATGGCGGTCGCCAGCCCGAGGCCCGCGCCCCAGACCATGCCCAACCCCATGTCGAAGAAGGTCGCCATCAGGGCTCCGGCGACCATGCCGGCCGCCAGACCGCCGATAAACCCGGACCAGGTCTTGTTGGGCGAGAAGCGCGGCCACAGCTTGGGCCCGCCGACCGTCGAGCCGACCAGATAGGCCATGATGTCCGAAGACCAGGCGATGACGAAGGCGAAGACCGTCCAGTACAGGCCGACATCGGTTGACCCGTCGCGCAGCCAGATCAGCAGAACTGCCGGCCAGCCGAGGTAGAGCACGCCGTAGGAGGCA
Organism: Caulobacteraceae bacterium; assembly: GCA_052441165.1. GTDB lineage: Bacteria > Pseudomonadota > Alphaproteobacteria > Caulobacterales > Caulobacteraceae > Brevundimonas. The sequence goes on from JBQVQW010000030.1 coordinate 21,826, forward strand.
TCGAGCGCCTCCTGTCCGCGGCTGCGCGCGAACAGGCCGGCGGCTGCGGCGCAGAAGACCAGCATCACCAGCGAGAGCGACAGTTGCTCGATGTGGGCCGCGATCATCGCCGCAAACAGGCCGAAGGCGACGGCCCCGGCCATCACGCGCCAGGCGTGTCGCGCGCTCATCATGGCCCACTCGACCGCCAGCAGGCCGCAGGCCGCCATCATGAGACCGAGGAACCAGACGCCGCCGGCCCAGATGCCGAGAACGGCGGCGGGCGCCAGCACCAGCGCCGACGCCGCCCGGATCCCGATCTCTGCGGCGCGCACCGCCATCAGGCCACCGCGTCGGCCGGGCGGCCGCCATAGCGTCGATCACGCTGTCGGAACTGGGTGACGACATCGGCCAGGGCCTCAGGTCCGTAGTCGGGCCACAGGATGTCCTGGTAGACGAACTCGGCGTAGGCGGCTTCCCACAGCAGGAAGTTCGACAGCCGCCGCTCGCCCGAGGTGCGGACGATCACATCGACCGGCGGTCCGCCCGCTGTCGACAGGCCGGCGCCCAGAGCGTCCTCGTCGAGGGGACCGACGGCGTCTCCGGCCTGCAGCTTTTCGACATAGGCCCGGGCCGCATCGACGATGTCGGCCCGGCCGCCATAGTTGAACGCGACCTGGAGCAGGAATTTCGAGTTGTGCCCGGTCTGGACCTCCGCGCGGTCGGCGATGTCGGCGATGTCCTTCGGCAGGCCCTCACGACGGCCCAGCACGCGCAGGCGCACGCCGGCTTTCTCGAGGCGCTTCAGGTCGCTGGCCACATAGCTGCGGACCAGCCCCATCAGGTCCGAGACCTCCTCGGTCGAGCGGTTCCAGTTCTCGGTGGAGAAGCCGAACACCGTCAGGCAGCCGATACCGAGTTTGGGCGCGGCCTCGATGGTCCGCTTCAGGGCCTGAACGCCCTCCCGATGACCGACCGCCCGCGGGAGCCCGCGCGCAGCGGCCCAGCGTCCGTTGCCGTCCATGATGATGGCGACGTGCAGCGGCCCGCCTGAAGGCGGGCCGTCGGTCTGGCTGACGTTGGAAGAAACAGCGCTCATGTCTCGATACACTAACGGCAAATTGCCGTCAGACCTGCATGATTTCCGCTTCCTTGGTCTTCAGGGCCTCGTCGATGCGCTTGATGGCCGCGTCCGTGTCCTTCTGGACCTCGGTCTCCATCTTCTTCTGCTCGTCCTGGCTGATCTCCGAGGCCTTCTCGGCCTTCTTCAGATCATCGTTGGCGTCGCGGCGCACGTTGCGCACGGCGATCTTCTGCTGCTCGGCGTACTTGCCGGCCAGCTTGGCGAGGTCGCGACGGCGCTCCTCGGTCAGGGGCGGGATCGGAATGCGCAGGTTCTGACCGTCGACGATCGGGTTCAGGCCAAGGCCGGCGGCGCGAATGGCCTTCTCGACCGACACGACCATGCCCTTGTCCCAGACGCTGACCGAGATCATGCGGGGCTCGGGTACGCTGATGGCGGCGACGGTGTTCAGCGGCGCGCTCGACCCGTAGGCCTCCACCTGCACCGGATCCAGCAGGCCGGCGTTGGCCCGGCCGGTGCGCAGGCCGTTGAACTCTTCCTTCAGGGCGCCGACCGCCTTGTCCATTCGGTCGCGGTAGGTCTTGAGATCGGGCTTCGCCATGGTCGTTTCTCTCGTCTTCCTATGGTGTTGTCAGGCGGCCTTGCCGTCGGAGTTGATCACGGTGAACGCGCCCTGACCGCTCAGGGTCCGTCGGAACGAGCCTTCCTCGCGGATGGAGAAGACCACGATCGGAATGCCGGAGTCACGCATCAGGGCCACCGCCGAGGCGTCCATGACCTTGAGGTCCTTGGCCAGCACGTCCTGATAGCTGAGGGTCTCATAGCGGGTGGCGGTCGCGTCCTTCTTCGGGTCGGCGGTATAGACGCCGTCCACGCTGGTGCCTTTCAGCAAGGCGTCGCAGCCCATCTCGGCGGCGCGCAGGGCGGCGCCCGAGTCGGTCGTGAAGAACGGCGCGCCCACGCCGGCGGCGAAGATCACCACGCGGCCCTTTTCGAGGTGACGCAGGGCGCGGCGGCGCACATAGGGCTCGGCCACGGCGTTCATGGTCAGGGCGCTCTGCACCCGGGTCTGAACACCGATCTTCTCCAGCGCCGCCTGCATGGCGAGCGCGTTCATGACCGTGGCCAGCATGCCCATGTAGTCGGCCGAGGCGCGATCCATGTCGCCGGCGGCCTTGGACAGGCCACGGAAGATGTTGCCGCCGCCGATCACCAGACAGATCTCGACGCCCTCGCGGGCGACGTCGGCCACCGCCTTGGCCACATCGGCCACGGTCTTCATGTCGATGCCGTAGCCCTGATCGCCCATCAGCACTTCGCCCGAGACCTTGAGCAGGACGCGTTTGTAGCGGAACTCGGACGAAACGTCGGGCATGGGACAGACCTTGGGCGCGGGGGGAATCGGCTCCTTATAGGCAGCCGCCGCGCCGGTTCAAAGTCCAGAACTACAGCCGCAGGATGATGGTCTCGACGATCGGACGGCGATCCCAGACGGACTGGCTCGCCTTCTTGAGCGCGCGGGCGACGGCCTGTTCGACGACTATCTCGTCCTCCAGCGCATCGCCCTTCAGACCGCGCACGACCTGCTCGACCCGTTCGGCCAGGGTGTCGAGGATGTCGCCCAGCGGGCTGTCCTCGTCGCCGGGCAGGCCCAGGCCGCGCACGTCGATGTCCGAAACGATCTTGCCGCGGCGGTCCATGGCGAAGCTGACGATCAGGACGCCGTTCGACGCCGCGTGGCGACGCTCGCGCAGGGCCTCGCCGGCCTCCTCGACCAGCATGCCGCCATCGACGAACAGGCGGCCCGACGGGACCTCGTCGATGATCGCCGCAGGACCCGGCGCCAGCCGGACCATGTCGCCGTTGCGCGGGGTGACCGCCTCCGGCACCTGCATGTCCTTGGCCAGCTGGGCGTGTTCGGCCAGATGGCGGCGCATCCCGTGGGTCGGCACGGCGATCTTCGGCCGCGCCCAGCGGTACATCTCGCGGAGTTCCTCGCGGCACGGGTGCCCCGAGACGTGGATGCCGGGATGATCCTTGTCGGTGTAGATGCGCACCCCCCTGTCGGACAGGGCGTCCTGCAGCCGGCCGATAGCCAGCTCGTTGCCCGGAATGACCCGCGACGAGAAGATGCAGTGGTCACCCGCGCCCAGCTTGATGAAGGGATGATTTCCCTCGGCGACGCGCGACAGGGCCGCGCGGCTTTCGCCCTGGCTTCCGGTGCACAGGTACAGGATCTCGTCTGCCGGCCAGTGCTTCGCCTGCTCCTCGGAAAGGAAGGGCTGCAGGTCCGACAACATGCCGACCGATTTGGCGGCGGCGGTGATGCGGTGCATCGAGCGGCCGGCCAGCACGACGCGGCGCCCTGCCGCCTCGGCGGCGCGGATCACGCTGTCCATGCGGGCGACGTTCGAGGCGAAGCAGCCGACGGCGACCCTGCCCTTCAGCCCGCCGATCAGCTCGGCCAGCGCAGTCTTCACCTCGCCTTCGGAGCCCGCCACGCCTTCCTGGAAGACGTTGGTGCTGTCGCACACCATGGCCAGCACGCCCTCGTCGCCGAGGCGCTTGATGGTGTCGACGTCGGTGCGCTCGCCCACGATAGGGTCGTTGTCGATCTTCCAGTCGCCGGTATGCAGCACCGTGCCCAGCGGCGTCTTGATCGCCAGACCGTTCGGCTCGGCGATCGAGTGGGTGATGGTCACCATCTCGATCTGGAACGGCCCCAGATCGATCGTCCCGCCCAGCGGCACCTCGTGCAGGGTCACTCGGTCCAGCAGGCCGGCGTCGCGCAGCTTCTCGCGGATCAGGAAGGCGGTGAACGGCGTGGCGTACAGCGGCGCCTTGATGCGCGGCCACAGCCAGCCCAGCGCGCCGATATGGTCCTCGTGGGCGTGGGTCAGCACGATCCCGAGGATGTCCTCGCCCTCGAGATAGGTCGGATCGGGCACGATCACATCGACGCCGGGGGTCGAATTGTCGCCGAAGGTCACGCCGACGTCGACGACCACCCACTGGCGGTTCGCCGCAGGGCCGTAGCCGTAGGCGTTCAGGTTCATGCCGATCTCGTTGGACCCGCCCAGCGGCAGGAAAACGAGTTCGTTGTCTGTGGATTTGGTCATTACGCCTTCAGATGGCTGTTCCGCCGCCAGATCTCCAGCAGGCCGCGGATGGTCAGGTCCGGATCGAACCGGTCGATGCTTTCGGTCGCCCCCTCGAACAGGGAGACCACGCCCCCCGTTCCGATGACGGTCATGGGCTTGCCCCACTCGGCCTTGATGCGGGCCACCAGCCCCTCGATCAGGGCGATGTAGCCCCAGAACACGCCGGACTGCATGTTCGAGACTGTGTCCTTGCCGATCACCCTGTCCGGCTTCTGGATGGCGATGCGGGGCAACATTGCGGCGGCCTCGTGCAGGGCCTGCAGACTCAGGTTCACGCCCGGCGCGATGATGCCGCCCTCGAACGCTCCGTCCGAGGCGACGATGTCGAAGGTGGTCGCTGTGCCGCTGTCGATGACGATCAGGTCGCCGGAATACTCCAGGTGCGCCCCGATGGCGTTGACCAGCCGGTCCGCTCCCGCCTCGCTCGGCTTCAGGATGCGCACGGGGATGCCCAGCTCGACGTTGTCGCCGATCACCAGCGGCTCGACCGACAGATAGCGGCGCGACAGGTTGCGCAGGTTGAAGATCGATTGCGGCACCACTGACGAGATGATGCAGCCGCTCAGGGCTTTCATCTCCAGCCCGCGCATGGTCAGCAGCTGGCTCAGCCAGACGGCGTATTCGTCGGCGGTGCGTGTGCTCTCGGTCGCGGTGCGCCACTGGGCGATCCAGTCCGCGCCGTCATGCACTGCGAACAGCGTGTTTGTATTGCCCTGCTCGATCGCCAGCAGCATCAGGCATCCTCTCTTCCGCAGTCGTCACCCTCGGGCTTGACCCGAGGGCCGGACGTTCCGCCAGTCTGTGCAGCCGGGCGGACGGACAGCTCGTCCCTGCATCCGATCCTCGGGTCAAGCCCGAGGATGACGGGCGTGGAGTGAGGGCGAATCATCGCGCTTCGCCGAAGAAGACATCGCCTGCGGAAATCAGCCTCAGGCTTCCATCCGCCAATCGCAGCTTCAGCGCGCCATCCAGGGCGACGCCCTCCGCCCTGCCCTCTATCGTCTCGTGCCCCAGCCGGGCGACGGCGGGCCCGTCCAGACCGGGGGTGCGCGCGGCCCAGGCGTCGAGGACGGGCTGGAAGCCCAGCGTCTCCCAGCGCTCCAGCCAGATGTCGAAGGCCTGCGCCAGTTCTTCCGCGGCCTGCTCCACCTTCGGCGGGGCGACATGAGCGGCGGACAGATGGTGCGACAGAGCCGTGGCGGGACGTTCGGTGCCCTCCGGCGCCTCGGCCAGATTGACGCCGATGCCGACGGCCAGCCACAGGCTACCGTTCGCATGGACGCCGGACTCGACCAGGATTCCGCTGGCCTTCTGGCCGCCCAGCATCACGTCATTGGGCCATTTGATCGTCACGACCGACGGCGGTGCGTAACGGTCCAGCAGGTCCGCCACGGCGAGGGCCGCGATGAAGGTCACCTGCGCCGCCTCGGCCGGCGGCTTGCGGGTGGTGGTCAGCAGGGTGCTGAACAGGTTGCCCGTATTGCCTTCCCACGTGCGGCCGCGACGGCCGCGGCCCGCCGTCTGCCGGCGCGCGGCGATCCACAGCGGGCCGGTCTCGCCGGCCTCGGCC
>JBQVQW010000031.1:0-24786 GCA_052441165.1 Caulobacteraceae bacterium
ATACAGGTCGCTCATATCCAGACTCCTCAGGAGCCTGAATCAGACCGAACGCCTCACATCAATGGGTCCTGAGCCTAGCCATTGAGTGTGAGCTCGGTCAGCGTCTTCCCTTCCCCCTCAAGCCTCAGCACCCAGTTGCCGTAGATTCGGAGCATGCCCGCTGGTCCGTCCGTCTTTGCCTCGCCTGTCTCCATCGACAGGTCCAGGCGTGGGAAGGGATCGGCTTGCTCGATGACGAGGAACGGCTTGTTCTCGCCGTCGAAGACGAGCGCGCCATGCGTCAGCGCTTCGCGACGCTCCGTCTTCGCGGTTCTGCCGATCACGAGCTCGGCGTCGACGGCGTAGCACTCGCCGGGGAGGTGCTGATTCTGCAGATAGCCAGGGGAAGCCGCCTGGCCCTTCACCTGACCCAGAAGGATGGCCGTCACCAGGTCACCCGCCTTCACCGTGATCCCATAGAGCGGCGGAACTGTATCACCGACCTGGAACGCTGACCCGGGCTTCAGGCCGGAGATATCTACGGGGGCAGGAAACCCGACAACCTTCACCATGATCTCACGCTCCATCGATTGGGGATGTTGAGTCGGGAAGTCCCCTCGCCCCATGCCAGTGCCACGCGGCGCCATCTCAAGTTTTGTTGCGCACAGCCAGGCTTCAATCAGGCATTGCGTCAATATGCGCCTGTCGATCAGATCAGCTCCGAGTCGGGAGGCATGCATGATCAAGTGGGGAGACAGTCGGAGGGATCATGATCCTATCCTCGCGATATGGCCGAGCTATCGCCCGTTGCATGAGCGCTGGTTCATGGTGGAGCTGGTCGAGACCGAGGACGGCGGCGTTCGCTGGCGAGACCGACGAATCCCGTCCGAGGAGGGATGGGTCAGAATGGACGTCCATCCGGATCGGGAGGCCGCAGTATCCGCAGCCGAGGCTTTGAATCCCTCGCTGGCGGCGGCGCTCGCGGCGAGGCAGATGGACGCAACAGAGAAGACCTCTCTCACCCTGAAGGTCCGCAAGGCGCTTCAGTCGCGGCAACGTCTGGCGGATGAGGAAGCCCTGATGCTTTCCGAGGCGATCCGACGCCACGCCGACACGCCCCGGATCCCGATCGATCAAATCAAGCTGCACACTGAGGCCGAGCCCTATCGGGAAGCGTTGGCGCAAGAGCTACAAACCTACCCCTATCTCTGGATGGCTCTTCTCGATGGCCGCGGACGGCAGGTCGTTCTGTATCGCAACGCTGACGACGTCTGGAGCAAACCCTATCCCGCCGGCGAGAAATCGGCGGAGAAAGCCATGCGCGCCCGGATCGCCAACGGCTTCAAGTTTCACCACGATCAGCACTGGGGTCAGGTGAAGGCCAAAATCCGTGCCGAACTGCTGCCGCGGGCCAATCAGCTTCTTCAGCTCGCCAGCGTTCAACGCCTCCTCGCCGAGGCTCTGGCCCGTGGCGAGCATGTTCTGGTCAGCAATGGGATCGTGTTCTGGTACGAGCCGGACGGTCAACTCGGCTGGACGGTCAAGGCGACCACCAGCGACAAGGGTGAGGATGGGTCGACGCTATGGCGCGAGGGCACGATCCTCTCGACCAACCACGGTAGGCTCGTTGTCCTTCCCTATGTCAAGGAAAGCGGCGAGCAGGTTCGCGGCCACACAAAGAACGGTCCTGGGGATGGCCGGGCCAAGCCCAGACACCCCGACCATTTTGTCGAGATTCCTTTCCGCGAGCTGAAGGGAGATCTCATGATAGGCCTCTTCGGAGAGCTCCCCTACGAGTAGACCCTCACGGTTGGATGGACGGGCCACGTCGCCTGCCCGACCTTCGCCCCCCCCCACTCATTTCCTCGGTACGCCCTGTGGACTCCAGCTTCGTAGATCTCGACATCCTGCTGACCAAGGTGCGCAACGCCCAGTCACGCATCTACTTCCTCGACGCGGTGAAGGCCTACAAAGCTGGCGCCCTTCGCGCATCGCTGACGGCGGCATGGGTCGCGCTCGCCTATGATCTGATCGCAAAGTACCGGGAGCTAGGCGCGATGGGCGATGCCGCCGCGACGACCTTCCTTCAATCCTGGGATAATGCGACCGCGATCAGTGACATTCGCCAGCTCCTCCAGCTGGAGGGCCGGATCATCGAGGACGCCGCGGACAACACCCAGGCTATCAGCCAGATCGCCCGGCGACAGCTGGAGAGACTGCGCGAGGACCGCCATCTGTGCGCCCATCCTGCCTTCTCGGCCGAAGCCCTGCTGTTCGAGCCCACGCCAGAACTGGTGCGAATGCATCTGGTCAACGCCGTCGATCTCGTGCTGGCCCAGGAACCTCTTCAGGGCCGAGCGATCTTCGAGGTCTTCGATGTCGATGTTCAGTCGCCCGGATTCCCGAGCGATCACGCCAGGATTCTCGACTACGTCGAGCAGCGCTACCTCGCCCGCGTCCGGTCCCAGAACATCCGCAACTTCGGCACTGTTCTCGCCAAGTCGTTGCTCAAAGGCATTCCCCCTCATCTCGACGGGGTGCGCGGCAAAATCGTTTCGGCCCTCGTGGCGGTCCGCGAGCGGACCCCTGCGGCGTGGCCCGAACTCGCACCTTCCATTGTGCAGCTCCTCGACAATCTGGCGCCCCTTGATCGGCCGCGGGCCATCGCCTTCATCGCCGCCTTCCCGAACTTCTGGCCGCTGATCCAGGAGGCGACGCAGACCGCCCTGCAGGAGACCGTCAACAACCTCGACCCCGCAAATGTCGCCGATGTCCGGATCATGATGGGGATCACATTCGAGCGGTTCCGGGCGCCCCTCCTTGCCGCGATACCGCGACTGGACCGCGAGACCTTCGCCCGCACGATCGCTGCCACTCCGCTTGCTGACCTGTGGCCGGCCGCTGTCGCGCGCTATGCGGGCTCGGGCAGCTTCAGGGGCTCGGAAGCCAACTTCAGTGACTTCATCGCTCCCTACACCGGTTCTCTGACGCAGGCCGAGCTCGATCAGGTGCTCGACGCCATAGTCGGCAACGGTCAGAATTATGCCGCCGCGGCGACAAGCGGGTTGCTACTCAGTCTTCTTCGAAACGCCGGGCGCCAACCGTCGATCGACGCCCGAAACCGTTTCGTTCACGGGCTGAACGAGGTCCGCCACCTGAACCACTTCGAGGGCGTTCTCGCGGCCTTCGGAGACGACGGATGGGTTCAGCCCGTCCTGGCGGTCGCGGGCGACGAGGATTGATGCGGCTCGAAACCCAGCCTTTCCCCCTCTGAAGGCACGACGCCGCCAGCGATGGCGGCACAGCGACATCACTCACGCAAACCTTGATGTTATACTGGTAGGGAGTATATCAGCCCAACCGGTTCGTGACGGCTTGCGCCACGGCTCGGTGACGGGCCGATCGGTGAAGACACCCTGCATAGACATCTGCATCTTCGATTCCGCGACCGGCTGGTGCGTGGGGTGCGGCCGAACGCGTCCGGAAGTGGCTCAATGGTGCAAGCTGTCGCCCTTCCGCCGCAAGGCCATCGAGCGGGAGCTCCCCCGGCGAATGACCGCCTTGGGTGCGAAGGCCGGGGCGAGTGACTAATGAGACCCAACACGTCGTCTCGAGAAGGATTCCACCATGGCCCATATCGCCGCTGACAAGCCCAAACTTATGGCCAGGGTCCGCCGCATCAATGGGCAGGTCAGCGCTCTCGAGCGCGCCATCAATGATGATGTCGATTGCATCGCCGTCCTCCAGCAGGCCGCCGCCGTGCGCGGCGCTCTTGGCGGCCTGGTCGAAGCGCTGATCCTTCAGCATCTCGAGCACCATGTCGCTGCGCCTCATCTTGATGAAGCCGCGCGTCGCAAGGGCGCCGACGAGCTCATATCCATTATCGGACGCTATAAATGACCATCCAGCCTGCCGCTTCACCGGCCCATGATCATGTCTTTCTGGCCGCCAATCATGACGAGAACGCCCGCCGCACATTGATCGTGGTCGTCCTGACCGCAGTGATGATGGTCGGAGAGATCGTCGCCGGCGTGCTGACGGGATCAATGGCCTTGCTGGCGGACGGCATACATATGCTCACCCACGCCGGAGCCCTTGGGGTCGCGGCCGCAGCCTACAGCTACGCACGCCGTCACGCGAACGACCCCCGATACAGCTTCGGCACCGGCAAGGTCGGCGATCTGGCAGGGTTTGCATCCGCGCTCGTTCTGGGCCTTTTCGCCATTGGCATCGGCGTGGAATCCATCCGACGTCTGTTCGAGCCGACTACGGTCTTGTTCGGCGAAGCGGCGATTGTCGCCGTCATCGGCCTTGTCGTGAATGTCGTGAGCGCTCTTCTGCTCTCGGGAGGGCATCACCACAGCCACCAGCATGATCATCACGATCATGGCCACCACGACCACGGGCACGGCGGCGACAACAATCTGCGTTCCGCGTATCTCCATGTCCTAGCCGATGCCCTGACATCGGTCCTTGCGATCGTCGCGCTCCTGTCAGGTCACTATCTCGGATGGACATGGCTGGACCCGATCATGGGCCTGGTCGGCGCAGCGGTAATCGCGAAATGGTCATGGGGTCTCCTGCGCGATACGGCTGCCGTCCTGCTGGACCGAACCGACACCCACGTCGCCGATGAAACCCGCGAGGCGATCGAGACGCCAGGCGATGCCCGTATCCGCGATCTGCACATCTGGCGGGTTGGGCCGGACGCTCACGCCGCCATCATCAGTGTCGCGACCTCCAGCGCGACCTTGGAGGCGCTTCGAGCGCGGCTGGTCCCGGTGCACGAGCTCAAGCATATCACTATCGAAATCGAACCCTCCGAGCCTCTCCCCGCCTGAACTGCGACACTTTTGATGTTGCTTGAATCAGGGGTGTCGAGATAGTCCGGGGGAGTACGGGGTACTCTCTTGTCGCGACTTGTCCGCCAGATCTGCATCGGCTTGGCCGTGACCCTTATGGTCACGCTGCAAGGCTTTGCGGTACGTGACGGTCAACATCGAATAGAACATGCTCTCCAGTTCCCCGGCGTCGCTTTCAGCGATTCCGCGGCTGACCATGATCATCACGACGACGGGCACGATCACGCCCACGAGGTCGACGCTGAAGCCTCTGCCGCCGCAGACACGGCGATCGACACCGCCGACCAAAGCGAAATGCCGGTGCTGCCGCACCATCACCATGGCGGCGGCGGTGACGTGCACATCGCGCTCGCAGGCCTGCCTCAGCCGAACTCCCCCTCCAGCGGACTTGCGCCCGCGCTCAACCCGGCCCGGACTCCGCCTTTGGCGGGAACGCGTCCGGAAAGCCCGCTCGACCCTCCTAAACAGAACGCCTGAGCGCCTGAAAAGCTGATCCTGCGCGGCCTCCGGGCCGTGCGCGTCCTGTTGGAGAAATTCCTTGAAACTACCTGCATCCGGCGCTGCCGGATGGCGGGTGCGCGCCGCAGCCGTGTCTGCGCTCGCGCTCGCCCTTGGGGCGTCGCTCGCCCCTGCCCCGGTGTTCGCCCAAGCGGCGCCGGTCCCCGCCGACGTGAACGGCTACCCGCAACTCAGCTTGCGCGAAGCCCTCAGTCTTTCCGCCGCGTCAGACCCGGCGCTCGCCGGTGTCGAAGCTCGTCGTCGCGCCGCTGGAGCCGGCGTGCGGCAGGCCGATGTCCGACCCAATCCGAACGTCGGACTGATGGTCGAGAACCTGCCGACGCTCGGCGGCGGCGATATTCTCGGGCGAACCGAGACCACGCTGACGTACGAGCAACGTCTGGAACGGGGCGGCGATCGTCCGGCCCGCACGGCGCTCGCCCGGGCCGAGGGAGATCTGCTTCTCGCCGACGCCAGGGCCGCGCAGCTCGACCGGCTCGAGCTGGTCCAGACGGCGTGGGCCGAAGCGCTCGCTTCGGAGGCCTTGCTCGAAATCGCCAGGGAGCGGCTCAATCTGGCCGAGGCCTTCCAGAGTGAAGTCTCCCGACGGGTCAACGCCGCACGAGATCCCCTGTTCGCAGGGGCCCGGGCGGAGGCCGAGCTCGCCCAGGCGCAGATCGACTTCGACCAGGCCGAGGTCGGCGCGCGTATGGCGCGGGTCAACCTCGCCAAATTCTGGTTCGGCAGATCAGAGTTCACCCTCGGGGCTGATGCCTTCGAGGACACGAGCGCCTCTCGCCGGGAAGCCGGTCCGGTGGCGCAGATCGATCTCGCGGCTTTCGATGCCCGCCGTCTGATCGCCGACGCCCAGGTGCGGGTCGAACAGGCGCGCGCCGTGCCCGACCCGACGGTGAGCCTCGGCGTCCGCCACATCTGGGACAACGAAGTTGCCCTGGTGTTCGGCGGATCGATGCCGCTTCAACGCTACGACCGCAATGAAGGCGCAATCGCCCGCGCCCAGGCCGAGGGCGTAGCCGCCCAGGCCGATCGCCGCGCTTTCGAGATCGAGCGCGAGCGCGAAATCCTCAGGCTTCAGGTGCAGCTGGCCGCCAAGGCCAGCGAAGCGCGCCGCATCGCCGAGGAGACCCTGCCTCAGGCGGAGCGTGCCGTCACCCTTGTCCGCGAGGGCTTCGGGCGCGGCGGCTTCACCTACAACGACGTGATGTCCGCGCAGACAGCCTTGCTGCAGGCCCGGGCGAGGCGCGTGTCCATCCTGCAAGCCTTCCACACCGACCGCGCCAGACTGGACCGTCTGACAGGCGCGCATGCCGACCTGCTCGGCCTGGAGACCCAACCATGACCCGTACACATGCACTGCGCCTCGCCTCCGGCGCGGCGTTGACCAGCCTTGCTCTGGTGCTCGCCGCCTGCGGCGGCGGCGGTGAGCGCGCCGAGAAGGCCGAGGGCGCCGAAGCGGCGGCCGCCGGGGACTACGAGCGTGGCCCGAACAATGGCCGCCTCCTCCGCGACGGCGACTTCTCGCTGGAAGTCACCATCTACGAAGAAGGCCCTGAGCCTCTCTTCCGGATCTATCCGTATCTGAACGACAAGCCGCTCGATCCCCGGCAGGTTCAGCTCACCATGGCGCTGACGCGTCTGGGGCCACAGGTTGATCGGTTCACCTTCACCCCCGAGGGCGCCTACCTCGCCAGCCCCGGCGTCGTCACCGAGCCCCACTCGTTCGACGTCGCGGTGAACGCGGTGCGGGGCGGAAAGACCTCGAGGTGGACCTACCAGTCCTACGAGGGCCGTACGCAGATCACGGCGGAGGCCGCACGGGCGGGCGGGGTCACGACCGAACAGGTCGGGCCGGCCACGCTGGCGGAAGCCCTGCCCCTTACCGGCCGGGTGGAGCTGGCTCCGGAAGCCCAAGCCGAGGTCCACGCCCGCTACCCCGGCCGTGTGGTCTCGCTGAACGTCCAGCTCGGTCAACGGGTGTCCCGCGGCCAGGTCGTCGCCCGGGTGGAGTCGAGCGAAAGCCTGCAGACCTATTCGGTCACCGCCCCGATCTCGGGCGTCATCACCGCCAAGAACATCAATCCGGGCGCCATCACGGGCAACGGGACGCCCATGCTGATGATCGGCGATCCGACCCGTCTGCATGCGGAGTTCTTCCTCTATCCGCGTGACGCCGAACGGGTGCGGGTCGGCCAGCGCGTCCAGGTGCGCAGCACCGCCGGCGAGAACACCACCACCGGCACCATCGAGGCGATCCTCCCGGCTGATGACGTGCTCAGTCAGACGCTCGTCGCCCACGTCGCCCTGCCGGCCCAAGGCGGCGTCTGGCGCCCGGGCCTGGGCGTCGACGGGACGGTCCAGGTCGGAACCGGGGAAGTGCCGCTCGCGGTCCGCACCCGTGCGCTTCAGCCCTTCCGGGACTTCACCGTCGTCTACGCCAAGGTGGGTAACACCTATGAGGTCCGCATGCTCGAGCTTGGGCGTCGGACGGACGAGTGGACCGAAGTCCTGGGCGGTATCGATCCAAACACGACCTATGTCGTGGACGGCGCCTTCCTCATTCGCGCGGACATCGACAAGTCCGGCGCGAGCCACGACCACTAGTGGGGGCGCGGCATCATGCTTGAACGCATCATCGCGCTGTCGATCCGGTTCCGCTGGGTCGTCATGGCGCTCGTCCTTGTGGCCTGCGCGGTCGGGGTCTGGAGTTTCCAGAAGCTCCCGATCGACGCGACGCCCGACATCACCAACGTCCAGATTCAGATCAACACGGAGGCCCCGGGCTACTCGCCCCTTGAAGCCGAACAACGCATCACCTTCCCGGTGGAGACCGCCATCGCGGGGGTGCCGGGCCTGAGCTACACCCGATCCGTCTCACGCTACGGTTTGAGCCAGGTGACGGTGGTGTTCGAGGATGGCACCGACATCTATCGGGCGCGTCAGCTGGTCAACGAGCGACTGCAAAGCGCGCTCGGCCAGCTTCCGCCCGGTCTGTCGCCTGAGCTCGGTCCGATCGCGACCGGGCTGGGCGAGATCTTCATGTACACGATCGAGGCCGAACCGAACGCGGGCAAGCCGGACGGAACGCCATACACGCCTGAGGATCTGCGCACCCTGCAGGACTGGGTCATCCGTCCGCAGATGCGCAACACGCCCGGCGTCACCGAGGTCAACACCATCGGCGGTTTCGAGCGGCAATATCACGTCACCCCGCGTCCGGAACGTCTCGCCGCCTACGGCGTGACCATGGCCGAGGTCGTGCAGGCGCTGGAGCGGAACAATGCCAACGTCGGCGCCGGTTACGTCGAGCGCTACGGCGAACAATGGCTCATTCGCGTGCCGGGTCAGGCCTCGTCGATGCAGGACCTCTCCAACGTCGTGATCACCACACGGGGCGGCGTGCCGATCCGGGTGGCCGAAGTGGCCGAGGTCGGTCTGGGCGAGGAACTTCGTACCGGGGCGGCGACCGAGAACGGCAAGGAAACCGTGCTCGCCACCGTGCTGATGCTGGCCGGTGAGAACAGCCGGATCGTCGCCCAGGCGGCCGCAGCCCGCCTGGAGGAGGCCGCCAAAGCCCTCCCCGCCGGGGTGATCGCCTCCCCGGTCTATGACCGAACCGATCTGGTCGAGCGCGCCATCGGCACGGTCGAGAAGAACCTGCTGGAAGGCGCGCTTCTGGTCATCGTGGTGCTGTTCCTGCTCCTCGGGAACATCCGCGCCGCCCTGATCACTGCCGCGGTCATCCCGATCACCATGCTGATGACCATCACGGGCATGGTGCGCACCGGGACTTCGGGCAATCTGATGAGCCTCGGCGCGCTGGACTTCGGTCTGATCGTCGACGGCGCCGTCATCATCGTGGAGAACTGCCTGCGGCGGTTCTCCGAAGCCCAGCACCAGCTCGGTCGGTTGCTGACTCGTCAGGAACGCTTCGACCTCGCATCCAAAGCGTCCAGCGAAGTGATCCGCCCGTCCCTCTTCGGCGTGCTGATCATCACCCTCGTCTACATTCCGATCTTCGCCCTCGACGGTGTCGAAGGAAAGATGTTCCACCCGATGGCGATCACCGTCGTCATCGCCCTGACGTGTGCGCTCGTCCTGTCCCTGACCCTGGTTCCGGCGGCCGTCGCCACCTTCGTCTCGGGCAAAGTGACCGAGAAGGACCCGTTCCTGATGCGTTGGGCGCGGGTCGGCTACCGTCCGGCGCTGGACTTCGCCCTGAAGTTCCGCACCGCGATGGTCGGCGCGGCGATCGCCCTGGTGGCCCTCGCCGCCTTCGGCGCCTCTCGAATGGGGTCGGAGTTCGTGCCGAACCTGGACGAGGGCGTCATCGCCATGCTCGCCCTGCGCATTCCGGGCACCAGCCTGAGCCAGGCCATCGAGATGCAGACCGCGCTCGAGGCGAGGCTGGCGGAGTTCCCGGAAGTGGAGCGCGTGGTCGCGAAGATCGGCACGGCCGAGGTCGCGACCGACCCCGTGCCGCCGTCGGTTGCCGACACCTTCATCCTGCTCAAGGATCGCAAGGACTGGCCCGATCCCCGCAAGCCGAAGCTGCAGCTCGTTCGCGAGATGGAAGAAGCGGTCAACGAGATCCCGGGCAGCAAGTACGAGTTCACCCAGCCGATCCAGATGCGGTTCAACGAACTGCTCTCGGGCGTCCGGGCGGATGTGGCCATCAAGGTCCACGGTGACGATCTGGACACCCTGGTTCATCTCCGCTACCATATCGAGGAAATCCTACGCACGTTCGACGCCGCGGCCGAACCGCAGTCCGTCCCGGTCACCGGCCTGCCCATGCTGCAGATCACGCCGAATCGGGCGGCTATCGCTCGCCTCGGCCTGAGCATCGAGGACGTGCAATCCGTTATCGCCACCTCCATGGGCGGCGCGACGGCGGGCCAGATCTTCGAGGGCGACCGTCGCTTCGACATCGTCGTTCGCCTGCCGGAAGACCTTCGGAGCAACACCGACGCCATCGGTCGCATCCAGGTGCCGCTGCCGTCGGCGGACGGCTCGCCGCGCGGCTTCGTGCCGCTCAGCGAAATCGCAACGATCGGACTTGAGACCGGACCCAACCAGATCAGCCGCGAGGACGGCAAACGCCGCATCGTGGTCACCGCCAACGTGCGCAACCGCGATCTGGGCTCCTTCGTCGGAGAAGCCCAGGACCGGATCGAGCGCGAGGTCGATCTGCCGGCCGGCTACTGGGTCACCTACGGCGGGACGTTCGAGCAGCTCATCTCGGCCGCCAATCGTCTGCAGCTCGTCGTTCCGGCGGTTCTGCTGCTGATCTTTGGCCTGCTGTTCGCCCTGTTCCGCTCGGTCAAGGACAGCGCCATCGTCTTCTCCGGGGTGCCGTTGGCGCTGACCGGTGGGGTCGCTGCGCTGATGCTGCGCGATCTGCCCTTGTCGATCTCGGCCGGGGTCGGCTTCATCGCCCTGTCCGGCGTGGCCGTGCTCAACGGCCTGGTGATGGTGACCTTCATCCGCAGCCTGATCCAGTCGGGCAAGCCGGTGCAGGAGGCCATCCACGAGGGCGCCCTGACCCGGCTGCGGCCGGTTCTGATGACAGCCCTGGTCGCCAGCCTCGGCTTCGTGCCGATGGCGATCAACGTGGGGGCGGGCGCCGAGGTCCAGCGTCCGCTGGCCACGGTCGTTATCGGCGGCATCGTCTCCTCCACGGTGCTGACCCTCATGGTCCTTCCGGCGCTCTACAGCCTCGTGCACGGCCGTGAACGGACCGTGGACGGCGCGCCGCGCGCCAGCTGGATGGATCGTCTGCCGTTCCGGAAACGGAGCGTCTGATGAACTCCGCTCTTCGCAGGAAGAGCGGGGGCGGCGCCGAGGCGGTCCCCAACGCGTCGGCGCCGGGCTTCCCGGACCGTTTGCCGGCCCTGACCGGCATTCGGTTCTGGCTCGCCCTCGGCGTCGTGCTCTTCCACTACCAGCTGAACATGACGCCCGAGGGCGGGACGGGGCTCGCCCTGATCGAGCGCGCACGCCTCGCGGTCGATTTCTTCTTCATTCTGTCGGGTTTCATCCTGGCGCACGTCTACGGGCGTCAGATCCGGAACGGGACCTACAACCACAAGCGCTTCCTCATCGCGCGGCTGGCCCGGATCTATCCGGCTCATCTCGCCATGATGGTGCTGATGGCGTTCATCGTCCTGGCGGCTATCGCCCTGGGTCAGCCGTTCGCGGCCGACAGTTACTCGCTGCCGGGGTTCGCGTCCGCCCTCGCCCTCACCCACGCCTGGTTCCCGGCTACCGTTCCCAATGAGTGGAACGGCCCGTCCTGGTCCCTGTCCGCGGAATGGGCCGCCTATCTGGCCTTCCCTGTGTTCGCCTTCATCGGGCTCAGGTCGGGCCGCCGCCCCTGGATGGTGATCGGTCTGTCGGTGGGCCTGTTCCTGGTGATCGACGGCCTCTACCGCTGGATCTTCAAGGACCAGCTCACCCATGCCGAGCTCGTGCTCGGCGTGCTGAGGATCATTCCCGAATTCCTGTTCGGGATCGGCCTTTACCAGCTCGGTTGCCGCATCCGTTGCGGTCGCCGGACGGCGACGCTCGCCGCCATCGGATCGCTTTTCGCCCTGATTTGCCTGATGGCGATCAGCGCCGACGAGCGCCTGATCGTGGCGGCCTCCGGCGTCGTCGTCCTCGCGCTGGCCCTCTGGGACCGCGCCGAGGATGACAGCGTCTTCAACCATCCGCTGCTGCTGGAGGCGGGCGAAGCCTCCTATGCCCTCTACCTCGTCCATCTCCCGCTTCTGATCATCTGGAAGAACGGGATGGCGATGCTGGGCGGCATCGACAGCACCTACCGGATGTCCGCTTCCGAAGCGGCTCTGTTGCTGGTCGTGACTTTGGCCAGCGCCTTCGCACTGCACGCCTTCTGGGAGCGGCCCGCCCGCACCCTGGTGCGCAGCCTTTTCCTCACCCCCTCCCCCAACTCCGCGAAAGGTCAATCATGACTTCTGCATTGCGCCGCGACTCCTGGTCGTGGCTCCGATCGCCCTGGACGGCGCTTCTGCTGATCCTCAGTTTCATGCTTCTGGACGGCGCCCTCAGTCAGGCCCTCGCCCACGGCGTCGCCGAGGGCGACAAGGGCTACATCCAGGAGACCACCGGCTTCCTGTTCTGGCCTTTCGTCTATCTGGGCGCCAAGCACATGGTCACCGGATACGACCACCTGCTGTTCCTCTTCGGCGTGATCTTCTTCCTCTACAGGATGAAGGACATCAGCATCTATG
Source organism: Caulobacteraceae bacterium (assembly GCA_052441165.1). GTDB lineage: Bacteria > Pseudomonadota > Alphaproteobacteria > Caulobacterales > Caulobacteraceae > Brevundimonas. Next base: position 12,611 of record JBQVQW010000031.1, read on the forward strand.
TGACGCTGTTCGCCATCGGCCACTCCTCAACCCTGCTGCTGGGCGTGCTGACCGACATCAGCGTCTCCAGCTACATCGTGGACGCCATCATCGGCCTGTCCGTCGTCTACAAATCCCTGGACAACATGGGCGCCTTCCAGCGCTGGTTCGGCTTCCAGCCCTCCACCAAGGCGGCGACCCTGATCTTCGGTCTGTTCCACGGCTTCGGTCTCGCGACCAAGCTGCAGGACTTCCAGATGTCGCCGGACGGCCTGATCGGCAACCTGATCGCCTTCAACATCGGCGTCGAGGCCGGCCAGCTGCTGGCGCTCGGCGGCATCCTTATCCTGATGGGCTTCTGGCGCCGCTCGAACAGCTTCTGGAACCACGCCTTCCTGACCAACGCCGTGGTCATGTGCCTCGGCTTCATTCTGACGGGCTACCAGCTCGTCGGCTTCTTCGTCATGTGATCGGAGCCCCCCTCCATGTTTAACGCAAACCGCCCCGCCCGCTCCGAACTGCCCACCACGCAGGAGTTGCTGAAATCCACCGGCATCGCCGCCGTCGTCGCCGGCGCGATCCTCGTCACTGTGGTCCTTCCAGCCGAATATGGCGTCGATCCCACGCGTATCGGCTCGGTCTTCGGCCTGACGGAAATGGGCCAGCTGAAACGCCAGCTCGCGCTGGAAGCCGAGGCTGACGCTGCGGCGGACGCCGCCGCCGCCGGCCAGACCTCGGGCGTCGCCTCCACGCCGACGCCTGCCGCAGCACCGGCCGCAGCCACCGGTCCGGTGGCGCCGTCAGCCCGGCCGGTCACGGCTGAAGCCGCCGCAGCCGGCATCCGCTCGGACGAGACTGTGATCGAACTGGCCCCCAACCAGGGCGCAGAGCTGAAGATGGACATGGCCGAAGGCGCCAAGGTCCGCTTCACCTGGAGGAGCAGCGGAGGTGCGGTGAATTTCGACACCCACGCTGACCGCCCCGGCGTCCGCTATCACGGCTACGGAAAGGGCACCGATCTGCAGCAGTCCGGTGAGCTGACGGCGGCCTTCGACGGAAGCCATGGCTGGTTCTGGCGCAACCGGACCGGAGAGACCGTGACGATCACGGTCGAAACCGAAGGCGCCTACACCGAGATCAAGCGGGTGGTCTGACCCGCTTGTGGGTCGGCCGCCGCCAGTCGGCCGACCGGATGGCGGGGCGCTGGAACCCCCTGACGCGCCCCGCCATCATTTCTCGTCCGGTCGCGGCCAGCGCGGATGCGCCTCGTCGATCACGACCGGATGGGCGTGCCAACTGGACTGCCGGTCCGGACGCTCGCCTTCGGACAGGTGGGGGTCATCGGCGTCCAGGTCCGAGTGCGAGTGCGCGAGATTGGCCGGGTCGTAGCGGGGCCAGACCACGAGCGCGAGAACCACACCCACCGCGCAGAGGCCCGCGAGCACAAGGAAGGCCGCGCGGGGATCCGCCTCGGCGGAGACGAGCCCCGCGACCGGATAGGCGATCAGCCAGCAGGCGTGGGACAGGGCGAACTGGGCGGCGAACAGCGAGGGGCGGTCTTGCGAGGTCGAGGACCGTCGAAGCGCCCGACCGGCCGGCGTGATGGTCAGCGAATAGCCGAAGCCCATGACGATCCAGAGCCCCAAAAGGATGGGGTAGGACGTCGCCACAAAGGCGCCGAGCAGAAGCACGCCCGTCATGACGCCAGCGCCCGCGATCATGGCGGAGCGGTCGGGGATCCTTTGAAGGACGCGCGGCAGTAGCAGGGCGGCGGTCATCGACCCCGCGCCGAAGGCCGCGAGCGCCCAGGCCGTCGCCTGTTGAGAGAGGCCAAAGCTGCTCTGCACAAGCACGACGGTGTTCACGAACACCATCGCGCCGCCTGCGGCGGTCGCCAGGCTGACCGCCAGAAGGCCTCTCAGCCTCGGGGTCAGGGCGAACAGCCGGGCGCCAGCCGTCAGCCGGCGTATGAAGGGCAAGGGCGCTGCGCCGGCGGACCGGGGCAGGATCGCCCGGACGACAAAGACCGCCGAGAGCGCGAAGCCGAGAGCTGTCCCCACGAACAGATTGTTGTAGCTGATGAAGGCCAGCAGAACGGCGGCGACCACCGGACTGGCCACGCTTTCGAGGTCCGCCGCGAGGCGGGAGAGCGAGAGCGCCTTGGTATACTCCCCCTCGTCCTCCAGAAGGTCCGGGATCATGGCCTGGAACGCCGGGGTGAAGGCGGCGGAGGCCGTGTAGAGCACGGCCATCAGGGCATAGACTTGCCAGGCGGCGCCCACGAACGGCAGGGTGATGGCGACGCCCGCCCTGACGACGTCCAGCGACACGAGGAGGGTCTTGCGCGGCAAGCGCGCGGCGATGGCGCTCGCGAACGGCGCGACGGCGATATAGGCCACCATCTTGATCGAGAGCGCTGCGCCGAGAATTTCTCCGGCGTTGGCGCCGGCCAGATCATGGGCAAGCAGGCCGAGGGCGACGGTCGCCATGCCCGTACCGAGCAGAGCCGACACCTGGGCGATGAAGAGCCTGCGGTAGGCGGGATTGGACAGCGGAGAAAACATCTGCGGACCCGATCGGAAAGATACTCCCCCATAGTACCGCAAACCAATCCGCGGGTCGTCACGAAATCATCATCGCCGAGGCGCGTCCGCGACCACAATTCACTGGATCAACGGCGCGTTACACAATAACATTCTCAACATGCCTCCCGCCCCCACAGACACCGGTCGTTCCCGGCCAATCGACCTGTTCGGCGCCGGTCTTTCCGTGTTCTGCGTCGTCCATTGTGTGTCGAGCGCGGGGGTGCTTGGCCTTCTGCCCCTGGCGGGGCTCGCCGGCGGCGAGTGGCTCCACTGGACGCTTGCCGGCGTCGCGGCCTGTGCGGCCTGGATCGCGCTCGTCACACCTCGCGTGGGCGCACCCATGATGCTTCGGGGCCTCGCGATCGCCGCCATTCTGGCGCTTGTGGCGGGCGCGGCCGAACGCCCGACGGTGGAGACCGCTCCGATCGCCACCATCGTCGGCGGGTTGAGTCTCGTCCTCGCGCACCTCCTCAATGTTGTCCGGCTCAAGCGCGCAAGAACGCCCCAACCCGCCTGACGGCGACCCTTCCGGGAGAGCCCCTCAGGCGATGGGCCGCTCGGCGCTGACGCCGGGCGCCTGCGGTGGTCTTCGCGGCGGATTGAGACGGGCCTGAACAGGGCGGTCGAAGGCGTACCGGAAGATTGCAGCTCCGATGAAGGCGCTCGCCAGACCCGCAGTCCAGATCGCCCAGCGAACATCTGAGGACCAGCCTGCCTGTCCGATCGCATCGAAGACCCCGAACCAGAGGATCCGGACCACTTCATTGGTCAGGAAGATCGCGAACGACATCAGGCCGAGATGCTCGATCAGGCGTGAGGGTCTCGCGACCGGCGTCGCGCCCGCAGCCCAGATCATCACGGTCAGCAACAGAAGCGAGAGCAAGGCGGTGGTCCCGATCACCTGCGCGCAAACGAGGACGCCGAGGGCGACGATCCCCGCCATCGCGGCGAGCCTCGGCGGGATATAGACGCGCGCCCCGAACAGCGCCGCCGCAACACCGAGCAGGAACAGAGGCAGGGCTCGCAGAAAGCCGTGGCTGAAAGGCAGGCGATAGATCGGATCGCCGAGCCAGGCGCGGCTGGCGCAGTCCGCGAGGATCAGAAGCCCTACGGCGCCCGCCACGATCAGCCAGGGCCGCCTACGCCAGATCAGTCGGCATATCCACGGCAACAGGAGATAACATCCGAGCAGGGCCGAGAGCGTCCAGGTCGGCGCGTTCCAGCCCTGTCCCCCCGGAACGCCATAGGCCTGAAGCAGAGCCGCCTGCGCCGGGAGCTGCGCCCAGTCGAACCACTGGGGATTGCTCGGGCGAATGCCGACCGCGGCGGCGACGGCGACCATTGCGGCAAGTACGCCGATCACGACGAGATGAGACGGGACGACCCTGAGGACGCGCTGGCGGATATAGTCCAGGATGTTGAGCGAGCGGGCGGCGAAGCCGTCGCCATAGATCCGGGCCAGAATGTACCCGGAATCGATGATGAAGAAGTTGGTCAGCAGGAACCCCCGGTCAAACACCGGGTGGAGTTCGCCCAGCGGCGTCGGAGCCGCCTCGCGAAAATGATACAGGATGATCAGGGCGCCGGCGACGAACCGGAGAACGTCGAGCCAGCCGCCGCGCGCGATCCGGGCCGGCCTGCGGGGTTCTGCGACCTCGACCAACGTCAGTCCGCGCGCGTTGCGGCGACCGGGCCGGGGGTATCGTGGTGGTGACGGGACCCGAGGACAATCTGGTCGCGCCCGAGGAAGAGCGCAGCCGACCCAAGAACGCAGACCACCGCCATCACCCCCGCCATAACCCGTCCCGCCTTGTCTCGTCCGGCGACACGGTAGGTCATGAAGGTCAACAAAAGCATCAGCGCCCCGTAGGGGAGATACATCGGTATCCGGTAGAGCGATGCGAGCGGCACGGCGATGACGCAGACGACCAGGCCTGCGACGAGGCTGCCGGCGAGGGCGATCAGGGTATCTGGAACGGGATCGAACGGCCGAACCCGACGTTGTGTCCGCCCCCGAGGGCGATACCGGCCTGGCCGCCATCGGGGGGCGTGACTACGGATCGGGGAGCGTTTTCCGCCCATGATCTAGACCGCCGGCTCGACGGGACGCCCGGCGCGGTTGGCGAGCCACACACGCATGCGGACGATCTCTGCTTCCTGGGTGCGGATCACCTCTTCGGCGAGCCCGCGAACCTCGGCGTCCTTCCCGTGCTCCAGGGCGATCCGGGCCATCGCGACCGCTCCCTCATGGTGGGCGATCATCCCGCGCATGAAGTCGACATCGGCGTCGCCGCTGTAGTCGATCTCCATGGCCAGGTGCATGCGCTCGTTGGCCTCCTTGAAGGAGCGGGTGGCCGGACTGTCCGCCGCGGCGTCGGCATGACCCGCATGGGCGTCGATCGGACGCGCATCGACGGGCGTGCCCGCCTGAGGTCGGGTCGCGTTCTGGCGGGACAGCATCCCGAAGCCGAAGGCCGATATGAGAAGAAACAGCGCAATCACGCCGACCCATCCGGACCGTTTCATGGAAGTCTCCTTTTCTGGGATTTGAGGGTCAGGGCTCTGCGCGCGGATCGCGCCAGGCCAGCAGCCGCAGGGCGTTGAAGACGACGAGGAGCGTCGAGCCTTCGTGCAGGGCGACGGCCGGCCCGATCCCGAGACCGAGAATGGTGGCCGGGACGAGGAAGGCGACGACGCCGAGGCTGACGAAGAGGTTCTGGCGGATGATCCGGCGGGTCTGCCGACTGAGGCCGACCGTGAAGGGCAGCTTGGACAGATCGTCCGCCATCAGGGCCACGTCCGCCGTTTCCAGCGCGACGTCCGACCCCGCCGCTCCCATGGCGACGCCGACGGTCGCCGTGGCCATGGCGGGGGCGTCGTTGACGCCATCTCCCACCATGGCCACCTGGGCTTCGGCCCGAAGCTTCCTGATCGCCTCGACCTTGTCTTCCGGCAGGAGGTCGCCCCAAGCCTCGGTCAAGCCGACCTGTCCGGCGACGGCCTGGGCAGCCCTCTGATGGTCGCCCGAGATCATGATCATCCGACGGATGCCGAGGGCCCTCAGAGCCGTGAGCGTTTCGCGCGCCCTCTTACGCGGTGTGTCGAGCAGGCCGATCACGCCCAAGTCGTGTGAGCCCTGGCGAACCACCATGAGGGTGCGGCCCTGGTTGCGCAGGGCCGCGACGGCGATCTCGGCGTCGGGACCCAGCGGCGCGACGCCATCCGCCCCGAACATCTCCGGCTTGCCGATCCAGATCGTCTCGCCGTTCAGTGTCGCGGTGACGCCCTTTCCCGTCAGGCTGCGGAGATCCGTCGCGGTCTGCACAGGAGCCGCGATCAGGCGCTGGCTCCCGTCGCGGACGATCGCCTCCGCGAGGGGATGGTCACTGAGCCGCTCGACGGCGACGGCGACCGTCAGGAGATCGGTTTGCGAGGTCCGTCCGAGCGGAACAACGTCGGTGATCCGGGGTCGCCCCTCGGTCAGGGTGCCGGTCTTGTCGAAGGCGATGGCGTCGAGCGCACCCAGATTCTCCAACGGCGCGCCGCCCTTGATGAGCACGCCGGCGCGGGCCGCGCGGGCGACACCCGACAGAACCGCGCTGGGCGTTGCGATGGCCAGGGCACAGGGGCTGGCCGCCACGAGCACGGCCATGGCCCGGTAGAAGCTGTCGCGGAAAGGCTCGTCGACGACGACCCAGGCGAACAGCAGGACGAAGGCCAGGGCCAGCACGAGGGGTACGAAGATTCTTTCGAACCGGTCGGTGAACCTCTGCGTCGGCGACTTCTGCGTCTCCGCTTCGCTGACCATCCGCACCACCTTGGCGAGGGTGGTGTCGCTCGATCGTTTGGTCGTCTCGATCTCGATGGCGCCCGCGCCATTTATGGTCCCCGCGAACACGACCGAGGCGGCGATGACGCCCGCTGGACGCGCCCTCGCCTCTTCCGCGTTCGACACAGGCTGCTTGTCCACCGGCATGCTTTCGCCGGTGACCGGGGCCTGATTGATGCTGGTCGTCCCGACGACCACGAAGCCGTCGGCCGGCAGGCGCTCGTTCGGGCGCACCACGACGACATCGCCGATCTCCAGGTCCTCGACCGGAAGCTCCACGACCTCTTCGCCGCGACGCACATGCGCGGTGCGAGGCGCCAGGGCGGCCAGCGCCTCGATCGCCCGCTTCGCCCGCCCGAGCGCGTAATGCTCCAAAGCGTGACCCAAGCTGAACAGGAAGAGCAGCAAGGCCCCCTCGGCCCATGCGCCCAAGGCGGCCGCACCCGCCGCCGCGACCAGCATGAGGGTGTCGATCTCGAAGCGGCGTCGCTTCAGGTTCTCGACCGCCTCGCGGACGGTGAAGAAGCCTCCGAACAGATAGGCCGCAAGGAAGAGGACCAGTGGAGCCCACCCGGGAACACCGGGCGCGAACCGTTCGATCAGATAGCCGACGGCGAGAGCGCCGCCGCTGGCGAGAGCGAAATACAGCTCGGTGTTCGGCCCCAGCAAACCACCATGGGCATGGTCGTGCCTGTCCCCGGCCGCGTGATTGTGCCCTTCATGCCCCGCCTCGCCGGCTTTGCCGTCCTGACCGTGGCCGCTGTCCACGGAGACCGTGGCTTGGGGCTTCGCCGAGAGTTGCAGACCATGGCCCCGAAGCCGCGCCTCGAGGTCTGTGCGCTCCAGTTTCTGCCGGTCGAACTCGACCCGGATAGCTCCTGAAGCGTCGAGCGCCGCCTGCAGCACGCCGGGCTCTGCGGCCAGCGCCGCCTCCAGCGTCCTCGCATGCCGCGCGTGGCGCACCCCTTCGACCCAGCCGGTCAGGTGATCGTAGCGATCGCTGACCGATCCCCCGGCCTGTGTGGCCGCACGGCGAACCTGGGCGAGGGAAAGCCGCTCCGGATCGTAGTGGATACACAGTTTCGGTCCGTCATCCGTTTCCTCGACGTGCGCCTTTTCGACTCCGTCGGTGATGCGCAACAGACTGATCAGTCTGCCGACACAGGCGTCGGAGGCGTCGGGCGCACCCGGAAGGAGAACGGGCAGATCCAGTTTGACGGTCTTAGGCATGGTCGAACTCCACAGGAGCGGAAGGCGATGGGCGTTGCGGGGCTTCGGTCGGGCGACGCGGTTCCGGCCCCGTCCAGGCGAGGCGCGCCGCCGCCCCGGCGGCGAAGGCTGCGGCTGCCAAGCCGGCCGAAAGGAGCGTCACGAGACGTTTGCGGGTCATCCGAAGCCCTCCGGTCAGGGCAGGCGCAGGACGGCGTCGAACCAGCCGATCTGCTGCAGGCGCTCGAGGGACTCGAACACCGGCATCGCCAGCAGGAAGACGAGGCCGTCGCGGACGGTGCGCAGGAAGAAGGCGGGTCGCACCGAGAGCTCGGGCTCGTCGCGCCAGGCTCGCAGGTCGGGCCAGAAGCGCGGCGTACGACGGCGATAGTCGTCATAGACCTCCCCGAAGGTCTCGCTCAGATAGGCTTCTTCGCGCCCGACGACGGTGCGGAACACGATCCAGCAGGCCAGGGCGAAGCCCAGTCCGACCGTGGCGCTGCCTGTCTGGGCGCCGATCCCGAACGCCCCGATGAAGCTGAACAGGTAGAGGGGGTTCCGGCACAGGGAGTAGGGTCCCGCCGAAACGATCTCCTGCTTCTTTCGGCCCCCGATATAGAGGGAGCACCAGGCTCGCCCGATCACGCACAGCATGATGGCGATCAGACCGAGATGCTCCACCGGATGTTCGAGAACGGGCGTGGGTTCGACCAGCGCCGTCCAGGTGATGAGGGCGAACAGGCCGACGAGGATGAAGAGTTTCCGCCAGCGCTGGACCCGTGCGAGGTCGGGAGCTGAGGCTCCACCGGGGTGGAGATCGTGAGGCAGCAACGGGCTCACTGGGCCGCTCCTGTGTCAGAGGCCTTGCGCGCATCGCGCAGGATGTCGATGCCGCCCTTGGCGGCGATTGCGGCGACCAGAACGCCGACGAGAAGGTCCGGCCACGACTGGTCGAGCCACATGACGAGACCGCCCGCGACGAGGATGCCGCCGTTGGACGCGAAGTCGTTGAGACTGAAGGTCTCGGCGGCCTTCATGTTGACGTCGCCGCTGTGCTGCCGACGGATCAGCAGCAGGCAGACGAGGTTGATGACGGCGGCCACAACCGCGAGGACCATCATGGTCGGGCCGACTGGCTCGGTCGCGGTGAGGGTCCGCCGCAGCGCGTCGAGCAGGACGAGGACGGCGAAAATCAGGAGCATGACGCCTGAGGCTCGCGCCGCCCCCGTCTTCCAGACCAGGGCGCGTCCGACCGCCAGGAAGCTGATCAGATAGACCGCCGCGTCCGAACCGTTGTCGACCGCATTGGCCAGCAGGGCGCTGGAGTCGGCGGCGATGCCGCCGACTCCCAGGCCCACGAACAACAGGGCGTTCAGGACCAGCACCGTGAGGAGGGTGCGGCGCTGGACCTGCTCCGTTGCGTGGGCCTCGCTCATTCCTCGAGCCCTTCAGCCTTGCGGTGCTTCACGGCCTTGGCCGCGAAGGTCGGCAGGACCAGCAGGGTCAAGGCCGTCGCCGTCAGCAGGCCGCCGATTACGACGGTGGCCAGAGGCTTCTGCACCTCCGCCCCGGCACCGTGGGCGAACGCCATCGGAATGAAGCCGACGATGGCGACCAGGGCCGTGGTCAGGACGGCGCGCAGCCGGCTCGTCGCCCCTTCGATGGCGGCGAGGCGTGGGTCGGCGCCGCCTGTCAGGCGTTCCCGAATGGCCTGCATCAGCACCAGCCCGTTCAGGGTCGCGACACCGGATACGGCGATGAAGCCGACCGCCGCCGAAACCGAGAAGGGCATCCCCCTGAGGACGAGCGCCAAGGCGCCGCCGATCAGGGCCAGAGGCACGCAGGCGAACACCAGTCCCGCCTCCGCGAAGGATCCCAACGCCATGAACAGCAGGACGCCGATCAGGATGAAGACGATGGGAATGACCAGGCCCAGACGCTGTTCGGCCCGTTTCAGGTTCTCGAACTGCCCACCCCAGGTCAGGGAGTAGCCGGTGGGGAGATCGACCTCAGACTGCACCTTCGCCTGGGCCTCGGTGACAAAGCCGCCCAGATCGCGCCCGCGAACGTTGGCTTGAACCACCATCCGCCGGCTGCCGTCATTGCGGCTGATCTGGTTCTGCCCCTCGGCCACCTGGATGCGGGCGACGGAGGAGAGCGGAACCGTCACGCCCGTAGCGGTGGTGATCGGCAGGGCCGCGAGTGCCGCCGGATCGTTCCGGGCTTCATCCGCGAGACGAACGACGACGCTGAAGCGGCGATCGCCCTCGAAGATCTGCCCGGCCTCGGCGCCCCCGACCGCGGCCGAAACCGCTTCGGAGACATCGGCGGCGGACAGGCCGTAGTTGGCGGCCGCGAAGCGATCCACGCTGACAGTCAGGGTTGGGAGCCCCGACGCCTGCTCGACGCGAACGTCCGCAGACCCGGGCGTCGCGCGAAGGGCGTTGGCGACCCGGTCCGCCGTGGCCTGCAGCTGGGTGAAGTCATCGCCGTAGACCATGACCGCGAGGTCAGTCCGGACGCCGGAGATCAGCTCATTGAAGCGCAGTTCGATGGGCTGGCTGAACTCGAAGCTGTTGCCGAGCTGGCCGGCGGCGAGCTCTTCGAAGCGCGCGATCAGTTCCTCCTTGGGGAGGTTCGGATCGGGCCATTCCTTGCGGTCCTTCAGGACAATGACCGCATCGGAGATGTTCGGCGGCATCGGGTCCACAGCCGCCTCGGCCGTCCCGGTCCGGGCGAAGATGGTCTTCACCTCGGGCTGGGCCTTGATGACGCGCTCGAGCGCCATTTGCATCGCCAGGGATTGCTCCAGCGATGCTGACGGCACGCGAAGCGCCTGCATGGCGATGTCGCCTTCGTCCAGGGTCGGGATGAACTCACGCCCCAGGGTGCTGAAGGCGATGCCGCCGATGACGAGAGCGCCGAGCGCGGACGCCAGGACGATCTTCGGACGATCGACGGCCGCGCGGATGGCCGGTTCGATCCATCGGCGCGCATAGCGGAGGATGAAGGTCTCGTGCTCGTGCGCGTGGCCGTGCTCGTCGACCTCCACCTTCTTCGGATCCCGCACCAGCAGGGCCGTCATCGCCGGCACGAAGGTGAAGGAGAAGATGAAGGCGCCGACCAGGGCCAGCATGACCGTCGCGCCCATCGGGATGAAGGTCTTGCCCTCCACGCCCTCGAGCATGAGCAGGGGCGTGAAGACCAGCAGGATGATGAGCTGGCCGAAGGCGGCCGGCTTGACCATCTGACGCGCCGCGGCTCCGGCGACCGCCAGACGTTCCCGACGCGTCAGCATCCGGCCGGCCTCGGCCCGCTTCTGGCTGAGCATCAGCAGGGTGTTCTCGACCACCACGACCGCGCCGTCGACCAGAAGGCCGAAGTCCAGCGCGCCGAGGCTCATCAGGTTTCCGCTGATGCCGAAGCGGTTCATGCCGATGACCGCGAACAGGAAGCTGATCGGGATCATCAGGGCGGTAATCGAGGCCGCCAGGATGTTGCCCAGGAGCAGGAACAGTACCACGATCACCAGCAGGGCGCCTTCGATCAGGTTCTTGGCGACCGTCGAGATGGTCTTGTTGACGAGCGAACTCCGGTTCAGGACCGGTTCGGCGACGACGCTCGGCGGCAGGCTCGCGGAGACTTCCTCCAGACGTTCGGCGGCGGCCTGGGCCACCGTCCGGCTGTTGCCGCCGGCCAGCATCAGCGCCGTACCGACGACCGCTTCGTGGCCGTCGCGGCTGGCGCCGCCGAGACGCGGCGCCTGGCCGATTTCGACGGTGGCGACATCGGCGACCCGCACGACCAGTCCGTTGCGGTTGACCACGGGGGCCTGGGCGAGATCCGGAATGGTCTGCGCCAGGGCGTCGGTTCGGACGGTCAGGGCTTCACCGGACCGCTGAACATAGCCCGCACCGGCCTGGGTGTTGGCCCGCTCCAGAGCGACGATGAGGTCGTTGAGGCTCAGGCCGTATCCCGCCAGACGCGCAGCGTCGGGCCGAACCGCATACTCCTTCACATAGCCGCCGTTCACATCGACGCCGGCCAGGCCCTTCGCGGTCCGCATGCGCGGGGCGATGATCCAGTCCTGGACCGTGCGGAGATAGGTCGCGCGGGCCTGTGGCGTGGTCAGCAGTTCGCCTTCGGGCGTCAGATAGGCGCCGCCGGCCTGCCAGCCGGGCTCACCCGGTTTGGCGAGATTGGCGCTGTTGAACGGCTTGAAGTCGACCGTCCACATGAGGACTTCGCCGAGGCCGGTGGTGATCGGCGCAAGCGCCGGCTCCACACCCTCGGGCAGTCGCTCGCGCGCCTGGGCCATCCGTTCGGCCACCTGCTGGCGGGCGAAGTAGATGTCCGTGCTGTCGGAGAAGATGACCGTGACCTGGCTGAAGCCGTTTCGGCTCAGCGACCGGGTGGTCTGGATCCCCGGAATGCCCGCCATGGCGGTTTCGAGGGGATAGGTGACCTGGCGTTCCATCTGCTCGGGCGCGAGCGCCGGGGCGATGGTATTGATCTGGACCTGCCGGTTGGTGATGTCCGGGACGGCGTCGATGGGTAGCTGCGTCAGGTTGTAG
>JBQVQW010000032.1:0-23411 GCA_052441165.1 Caulobacteraceae bacterium
GAGATCGTCTCGATCTCGCCAATCTTGTGGTAGCCCGCGTCAATCGCGCCATACCAGCCGTTCGGCTCGGCGTTGGCCACGCCGGCTGTAAACAGCCCGGCCATGGCGACGCCGGCGAGAAGTTTCACCTTCATCATTATCCCTCACTCAAGGTTGCCCGAATGCCTACGCTTACACGAGGCGTTCCCGGCACCTAACCACAATGTCGGTTTCCGGTTCCGCAAATTGGCGGCGAATGCGGCAACTGTGGCGCCGTTTCAACACAATGGCCGCGCTTCCCCTGCCGGAAAAAGGTCTGTTAGGACAAGGAGCGCGACAGGGAGAAGACACATATGAGCATCAAATTCGACGGTCGGGTGGCGATCGTGACAGGCGCAGGCGGCGGACTGGGCCGCGAACATGCGCTCGCTCTGGCGAAACGCGGCGCCCGGGTTGTGGTCAACGACCTCGGGGGTGCACGCGACGGATCCGGCGGCTCCGCGACGGCGGCAGAAGCCGTGGTCGCCGAGATCGAGGCTCTGGGCGGCCAGGCCATCGCCAATGCGGCCTCCGTTACCGACCATGCCGCCGTCGAGGCCATGGTGAAGGCGGCGATGGAGACGTGGGGTCGTGTCGACATCCTCGTGAATAACGCAGGCGTTCTGCGCGACAAGACGTTCGCCAAGATGGAGCTGGAGGACTTCCGCTTCGTCGTCGACGTCCATCTGATGGGCGCGGTGAACTGCACCAAGGCCGTGTGGGAGATCATGCGCCATCAGAACTACGGCCGGATCGTCATGACCACGTCGTCGTCAGGCCTGTACGGGAATTTCGGGCAGTCAAACTACGGCGCAGCCAAGATGGCGCTGGTGGGCCTGATGCAGACTCTCGCCATCGAGGGTCAGAAGAACGACATCCGGGTGAACTGTCTCGCGCCGACGGCCCACACACGCATGACCGAGGATCTGGGCGCCGCCCTGCCTCTGGAGGCTCTGGGACCGGAACTGGTTTCGCCAGGGGTCCTCTATCTGGTCAGCGAGAACGCACCGAGCCGCTGCATTCTCGCCGCCGGCGCCGGCGGCTTCGAGCGCGCCTATGTGACGCTGACGCAGGGCATCCGGGTCACCGGCGACGACGCGCCGGAACAGATCGAGGCTAGGTTTGCGGAAATCTCGGACCGCGAGGGCGAGATCGTTCCCGACATGGGGGCGGCGCAAGGCATGATCGAACTGACCAAGGCCCGGACGGCGCACGGGGCCTGATACACCTTCTGCCGCTGCGTCGAGCTTGCGTTGACGTGGCGGCAGGGGCCTAACCTGCATCCTCCCCGCGCTCATGCAGCGAGCGACCGTGTCGCGAGCGATAGCGCCCTGAAGAAGGACCATCGAGGATGTCCCGCGAAGCCGTCATCGTCTCCACTGCCCGCACGCCGATCGGCCGCGCCTATCGCGGGGCTTTCAACGACACCCAGGCGCAGCAACTCGGCGCCCATGCGGTAAGGCACGCCGTCGCCCGCGCCGGGATCGATCCTGCCGAGGTCGAGGACGTAGTCATGGGCGCTGCCTTGCAGCAGGGCTCGACCAGCCAGAACGTGGCGCGCCAGATCGCCCTTGCCGCAGGCCTGCCCGCCACCGTTCCGGGCATGAGCCTGGACCGTCAGTGCGCTTCGGGCCTGATGGGCATCGCTACGGCGGCCAAACAGGTGATCTTCGATCTGCAGAAGGTCGCCGTCGGCGGCGGTCTGGAGAGCATCTCCCTGGTTCAGAACCAGCATATGAACCTGTACCGGATGAAGGACGAGGAACTGCTGAAGCTCTCGCCCCACATCTACATGTCCATGCTGGAAACCGCCGAGGTGGTGTCGAAGCGCTACGGCATCTCGCGCGACCGGCAGGACGAATACGCCCTGCAATCGCAGCAGCGCACGGCGCAGGCCCAGGCCGAGGGCCGGTTCGACGCCGAGATCGTGCCGATGACCTCGACCATGCTGGTCGTCGACAAGGCCACAGGCGAGACCTCGAGGAAGGAGGTCACCCTGTCGAAAGACGAGGGCAACCGCGCCGACACGACGCTGGAAGGCCTGAAGTCGCTGAAGCCGGTGTTCGGCGGCGGCGAGGAGATCCAGCAGGGCGAATACATCACCGCCGGCAATGCCTCGCAGTTGTCCGACGGCGCCTCCGCCTGCGTGATCATGGAGGCCGGAGAGGCGGTCAAGCGCGGCCTGCAGCCGCTGGGCGCCTATCGCGGCATGGCCGTCGCCGGCTGCGAGCCGGACGAGATGGGCATCGGTCCGATCTACGCCGTGCCCAAACTGCTGAAGCGCCACGGCCTGACCGTCGACGACATCGGCATCTGGGAGCTGAACGAGGCCTTCGCGACCCAGGTTCTCTACTGTCAGGACGTTCTCGGCATTCCCAACGACCGCCTGAACGTGTCGGGCGGCGCCATCTCGATCGGCCACCCCTACGGCATGTCGGGCGCGCGCATGACCGGCCATGTCCTGATCGAAGGCAAGCGCCGCGGTGCGAAGTATGGCGTCGTCACAATGTGCATCGGCGGCGGCCAAGGCGCGGCCGGCCTGTTCGAGATCTACTGAGAACGGCCGGAGAGCTGCTCCCCGGGTCCAGGCGACCGAACCGCTTTGCGGTTCGGTTGTGCGCCGCCGGCCTGTCCGAGATCTACTGACCTTCAGGGGCGGGGTTCGAGGTCCGGCTTGCCGGCCTCGACCCACGCCTTGCGGTCGGCCTCCATCTTCGCGCTCCAGCGGGCGCGCAGGACGGCGGGGCGGCCCGGATAACGGTCCTCGAGAAATTCGGCGGCGATGACGCGATCGGTGCGGAAGGTGCGGAAATCCTCACGGCTCTCGCACCAGCCCACCAGCAGACGGACCGTTTCGCGATAGCCGACCAGAAAGGGCCAGATGGTCCGATGGCTCTCTCGATCCCGTTCGTCCCGATAGTGCAGTGAGAGCTTCCGGCCGGCGTGGATCCAGCTTCGCACCTGCGCCATGTCCAGCGCATCCACCTTGGGGTCGTGCCAGACCGGCGGACCGGCGACCGATGGTTCCAGCAGCACGGGGCGCAGACGCTCGGGCACGGTGGCGGCGATCTTGGCGATCAGGTCGCGCGCGGCCCGGGCCAGCGCCGGGTCTCCCCTGCCCGCCACCCATTGCGCGCCCAGCACTGCCGCCTCGATCTCGTCAGAGGTCAGCATCAGGGGCGGCATGTCGAAGCCGCCGTCCAGCACATAGCCGACGCCCGCCTCGCCCCGGATCGGCACCCGCTGCCCCATCAGGGTGGCGATGTCGCGATAGACCGACCGCCTTGACGTCTCCAGTTCGGCGGCGATCGCGTCCGCCGTCACGGGCTTTGACGAGCGCCGAAGCACCTGGATGATCTGGAACAGGCGGTCGGCGCGTCTCATGCGGACACCCTGGCTTGGCGATGCTGACAGCATGCTGGCAGCAGCATGGCAGTAGAGCAATCCGCACCGGCGGCGAGGGGCCGACCGGATGGCCAGGCGGCGAGCGACCATATCGCGAGCGATAGCCTGCAAGGAGGGAAATCATGCTGACGCTGTTCCACGCCCCGCAATCGCGTTCCGGCCGCATCGTCTGGCTGATGGAGGAGATCGGTGCGGCCTACGACATCGAATACGTCGACATCTTCCGCGCCATGACCGGGACGGGCGCCCGCGACCGCGCCAATCTGCATCCTGACGGCAAGGTCCCCGCCCTGCTGCACGACGGCGCGCTTGTGACTGAGTCGGCCGCTATCGCCCTTTATCTCACCGACCTGTTCCCCAATGCCGACCTCGGCGCATCGGTCGGCTCGCCCGAGCGAGCGGCCTATGTCACGTGGCTGGCGTGGACGGCGGGCGAGATGGAGCCTGCCTATTGGGGCAGGATCAGCGGCCAGACCGACGGCGATCCGCTGGCCCGGAAGAGGTACGACGCAGTCAACGCCCGCATCCTCACCGCGCTGGAGCACGGCCCTTATCTCATGGGTCACAGGTTCACGGCGGTGGACGTCATGGTGGGCTCGGCCATGGCCTGGGGGCGCGAATTCGGACCGGGCAGTGACCTGATGGACGCATGGCTGGAGCGCATCTCGGCCCGGCCCGCAAACCAGTCGGCCGTGGCGAAGGACGGCGCCTGGCCGCTGCCCGCCGTGGCCTGATCGGTCAGGCGGCCTCGGGGGCGGCGTCCACGCCGCCGTTCGAGGGCCGTTCGACGGCGCGCAGGGTGCTGACGAAGTCGTCCCGCCAGATCGACACGTCGGTGTCCCGCACCACCGTCATCAGCGCCTCCCAGCGCTGGCGACGTTCGGTCAGGGGCATATCCAGCGCTCTCTTGATCGCATCGGACAGCTCCTCCCGGCTGAACGGATTGACCAGCAGGGCTTCGCGCATCTGCTCGGCCGCACCGGCGAAGCGGGAAAGCACCAGAACGCCGGGATCCTCGGGATTCTGCGAAGCCACGTACTCCTTGGCGACCAGATTCATGCCGTCCCGCAGGGGCGTCACCAGACCGACCCGGGAAGCGCGATAGATGCCGGCAAGCTGATCGCGGCGGTAGGTCCGGTTCAGGTAACGGATCGGCTGCCAGTCCATATCGGCGAACTCGCCGTTGATCCGGCCGGCAAGAGCGTCAAGGCGGGTGCGGATGTCCTGGTAGGTGTCCACGTCGTCGCGGCTGATCGGCGTGACCTGAAGCAGGAACACCTCACCGCGCTTGTCGGGGTTGTCCTTCAGGAACTGCTCATAGCCGGTCAGTCGCTCCTCCAGCCCCTTGGAGTAGTCGAGCCGGTCGACGCCGACCATCATCGACCGGAAGGCCGCCGAGGCGGCCATCCGGTCGTAGGTTCGGCGACCCAGCACCGAGTTGCGAGCCTCGAGGAAACCCTCGACATCGATGCCGATGGGGAAGACCCCGGTCTGAACCGTCCTGCCGAAGGCCTCCAACCCGTCGTTGGGCAGCAGCTTGCCGGCGACGTCGGGCTCTGACGCCACATAATCCCGGAACAGGTCCAGCCACTCGCGGGTGTGGAAGCCGATCAGGTCATAGTCGAACATCGACTCCACCAGCCGACGGTGGTGCGGCAGCGTCACGAGAAGCTGTCGGGCGGGCCAAGGCGTGTGGAGGAAGAAGCCGATTCGGTTCTTCACCCCCCGCCGGCGCAGGTCCCGGGCCATCGGCAGCATGTGGTAGTCGTGGATCCAGATGATGTCGTCCGGCTGGATCAGCGGGGCAAGGACATCCGCGAACCGCGCGTTGGTGCGCTCATATCCCTCGCCATACGACCGCTCATAGGCGGCGAGATCCGTGCGGTGGTGCAGCAGGGGCCAAAGGGTCTTGTTGGCGTAACCGTTATAATACTCGTCGACGTCCTGGGCCTCGAGATCGACCAGGGCGACGGTGACGCCCGCCCGGTCCTCGATCTTCAGCTCGCCCGTGAATCTGTCGACCGTCTCGCCCGACCAGCCGAACCAGAGGCCGTCATATTTCCGCAAGGCGGCGGACAGGGCCATGGCCAGACCGCCGGCGGAACCGGCAGCGGGGTCCTTGGGCGCGGAGACCCGGTTCGAGACGACGATCAGGCGGCTCATGGCCGCATAACCGGGCTGGACAGCGAATGGTGGCAACGCATTCTCGTGATCCCCCTCATCAGCGCACGTCCGTCCATGACCGGCTGAGCAGGACGGCGCAGTTGATGATCCCGACCAGCGAGTAGGTTTGCGGGTAGTTGCCCCAGAGTTCGTGGTCGCCCAGTGAGATGTCCTCGCTCAGCAGACCAGCGTGGGTCCGGCGGCTGAGCATCTCCTCGAAGATCTCGCGGGCCTCTTCGGTGCGGCCATTCTGGTGGAGCGCCTCGATGAACCAGAAGGTGCAGAAGTTGAACGCGGTCTCGGGTTCGCCGAAGTCGTCCGGTTCGACGTAGCGGAACAGGTAGGGGCCCTTTTTCAGGTCGCGTTCAATGGCGTCGAAAGTGGCGACCTGGCGGGGGTCGCGGGCATCGAGGAAGCCGAGGTCGGTAAGCTGAAGGAGAGAGGCATCCAGTTCACGGTTGCCGAAGCTGGCGGCGAAGCGGCCCTCGTCCGGCAGGAAGGTCTCGGCCTCGATGCGAGTACGGATCTGGTCCGCGCGGTCGCGCCAGACGGCGGCCCGCTCGTGCAGGCCGAGGTAGTCGCCGGCCTTGGCGAGGCGGTCGCAGGCGGCCCAACACATCACCGAGGAATAGGTGTGGACCCGCGCGATGGTGCGAAACTCCCAGAGGCCGGCGTCGACCTGGTCGTGCATCGCGAAGGCGCGCTCGCCGACCTTCTCCAGGCTGTAGAAGTCGTCAATCGTGCCGGGGCGCAGCAGGCGGTGGTCGTAGAAACTCTGGACCAGCGGCAGGACAATCTGGCCGTAGACGTCGTGCTGGAGATGCTCGCGGGCCTGGTTGCCGACGCGGACGGGCTTCATGCCGCGGTAGCCCTCGACGGACTCCGTGATCCACTCGTCGATGTTTTCCTCGAGACCGACGCCATAGACGGGCTGGACGTGGCCGCCGCCCGAGGCGTCGACGAGGTTGCGGAGGTAGCCGAGATAGTTTTCGAGCAAATCCACCGCGCCGAGCCGGTTCAGGGCGCGCACGACGTAGTAAGCGTCACGGATCCAGCAGTAGCGGTAGTCCCAGTTGCGCCCGCTCTCGGGGAACTCGGGCACCGAGGTGGTCATCGCGGCGACGATCGCGCCGGTTTCCTCATAGGCGCAGAGCTTCAGGGTGATCGCCGCGCGGATCACCGCCTCCTGATAGTCCAGCGGCAGGTAAAGCTTGCGGACCCAGTCCTGCCAGTATGCGATGGTGCGATCCAGGGCGGCGGAGACGCCTGGGCCCACGTCCTGGTCGTAGCCCTCGTCGGGGCCGAGGAAGAAGGCATGGGTCTTCTCCAGCCTGAACACCCGCTCGTTCATGATGTGCGAGACCGGGCAGTCGGTCGTCAGGCGCAGGGTCACGTCCGTGCAGAGGAAACGGATGTGATTGGAGCCGTTGGTGCGGTCGGCCGGACGCGCGCCCCAGTCTGCCGAGGGGCGCAGGCGCACCCTGATGCGCGGAGAGCCCTCCAGCGGTCGCACGATGCGGCCGAAGGCGAGCGGGCGGTAGGTGCGGCTGTGCTTGGGATGGCGCGGGCAGAAGTCGATGATCTCGACGGCCGAGCCGTCCTCGGCGGTCAGAACCGTACGCAGCACAGGCGTGTTGCGGATGTACTCCTGCTCGGCGCGCCTGAAGCCATCCAGTTCGACATCCCAGAAGCCGTGCTCCGGCGTCGTACCGTCCATCAGGGCGGAAAACACCGGGTCGCCGTCGACCCGGGGGGCGCAGGCCCAGACATACCGGCCTTGCCTGTCGATCAGGGCGCTGATCGAGCAGTTGCCGACAGGGGCGAGATCGAGATTGGGGGTCATGCGCTCTCCTCGACCGCTTCAAGCCAGGCGAGCACGGACGAGACGTCCGGCAGGCCGAAGGTTGCCGCCGTTTCACGGGGTGGACCGACCAGAACGCCGAAACCGCCCAATTCAGCTGCCGCGCGAAAGCCGTGTTCATCGGTCAGATCGTCGCCCAGCATGACCGGCGTTGCGCCGAGGAACGGCGCTTCGGCCATGAAGGCCTTCAGGGCCGTGCCCTTGCTGGCGCCGGGCGTTTTCAGCTCGATGACCATATTCCCGGGCTGCATCGTCAGGCCGGTCTCGTCGGCCAGCTCGCGGGTGAGCACGGCGGCATCGGCGGCGGCCTCAGGTGCGCCGCGGAAATGCAGACCGGCGGCGATGGTCTTGTCCTCGACCAGAACGCCGGGACGGGTGCTGGCGAACGCCTCGAAGGCCTCGACAGCGGCGCGAACCCCGGCGTCCGGCGCGGCCCGAAGCAGGGAGCCATCCGGGCGGCGGCGTTCGAGACCATGGATGCCGGACGCCGCGGCCATGCTGCCGTCGGAAATACGGTCAATTTCGTCGATGGTTCGGCCGCTGATGATCGCCACCCTGCCGCCCAGACGCGGCGCGAGAGCGCGCAGCACTTCGGTGCGATGCGGTTCCGGAACGACGGCGTCGGGCGTGTCGGCCAGTTCGGCCAGCACCCCGTCGAGGTCCAGAAACAGCGCAGGGCGGATCAACTGCGTCGGCGGCGCGGGTAGGCGCACATCGGCGGCCGCGGGCGCGGCGTCGAGTGTCAGGTCAGACGTCCCCATGGCGTCGCTAACGCATCAAGTCCCGTCCGGGTCCCTCGGCTCTGCATTTTTCTTCGCAGTTGCAGCATGAGAGCGTTCGGTCGGGGTGATTGAGAAAAACGCAGGGATGGGCCATTTCCCCGGCATGACCGAAAAGCTGTCCGCCGATCCCGCCGCCATGATCGCCCGCGCCCGCGAGGTGACCCGGCTGAACATCGAGGCCCTGACGGCGCTGGAAGACGCCATCGGCGAGGACATCGCCAGGGCGGTCGAGGTCATCCTGTCGCGGCCCGGCTATCTGGTCGTCACCGGCATGGGCAAATCCGGCCACATTGGCGGCAAGATCGCCGCCACCCTCGCCTCGACCGGCACCAACAGTTTCTTCGTGCACCCGGCCGAGATGAGCCACGGCGACCTCGGGATGCTGCGCAAGGATGTGACCCTGCTGGCTATATCGAACTCGGGAGAGAGCCGCGAACTGCGCGATCCGCTGATCTACTGCCAGCGCGAGGGCATTCCGGTGATCGGCATCACCCAGCGGCCGAACAGCTTCCTCGGACGATCCTCGACGGTCTGCCTGACCATGCCTCAGGTAGCCGAGGCCTGCCCGAACGGGCTGGCGCCGACGACCTCGACCCTGATGACGCTGGCGCTGGGCGACGCCCTGGCCATGGTGCTGATGGACCGCCGCGGCTTCACCGCCGAGGATTTCGGCCTGCATCACCCGGGCGGCAAGCTGGGCATGAGCCTGCAGAGCGTGCGCGACTGGATGGGCGATCGCCCACCGGCGCCGGCGACCGTGCCGCTGACCGGGACCTTCGCCGAGGTGGTTTCGGCCATCACGGAGGGCCGCAAGGGCGCGACCGTGGTGACGAACGAGGACGGGACGCTGGCCGGGATCGTCACCGACGGCGACGTCCGCCGCGCCTTCTCCCGCGACCTGACCGGCCTGACCGCCGCCGACGTCATGAGCCCGAAGCCGAAGACGATCAGCCCCGACGCCCGCATGAGCGACGCGATAGACCTGATGACCCAGAACAAGATCGCCACCCTGCTGGTGGTCGAGGCCGACCGGCCGCTGGCGATCGTGCACATCGCAGAGCTGATGCAGGCGGGATACGTCGGGTAGGTAGATGGAGCGCGGGGAGACGATCGTCATCGACCCCATCTTCGGATGGGGCTGGGTCGCAGGAGAGACGCCCCGACCCGATGTACCCTCGCCATTCCGGATGAAGATCGTTCGATCCGAACCAGGTTTCTGGGAGGGCGTTGTCGTGAACCCCAATCATGAGTTCGCAGGGCAGCGGGTCAGCATCACGCAGCGCCACACGGACTGGCACGGTCACGTCAACGTCGAACTGCGACCGGCCGATGGCGGCGCCACCTCCACGGGCTTTGGTATCGTGCGGGATTCGATCTGACCGCCTGTTACCATCGCTCACGTCGCCGGCCTGCAGCAGACGAGTGAGTCTCCTTCCCGTGCAGAGCATGGGGAGGAAAGCGTCAGAACGCCCGCATCCCGTCGATATTTCCGGGCGGGGAGTAGCGGCAGGCGAGGACCGTGCGCTCCCCTTCCCTCACCACCGCGCAGCCGACATGGGTCGTGCCGCGCCAGACGATCTGGGTGTAATGGCCGACGGCGGTCCAGTCGCCGGTGCGGCTCACGTTCGGGAAGACCGCGTGGCGATAGAAGCGCCTCTCCGCGATCCATTCTCCGACCATCTGCTCCGGCGTCCAGGTGCGGCCGATAGTGCCGCTCCAGCCGGTCCAGAGGTTCTCGCCGTGGCCATGCGGAGCCGGATCGTGGCGGAACTCGCCGGTGCGCAGGAGTTCGAGCGCCCAGGCCCGCGCCTCGCCCTCCAGCCGGTCATCCCAGATCAGGGGCGGCGTACGCGCCCTGCGGCGTTCGGCGTTGTGGGCGTCGAGCAGGCGACGCTCGGTCGCGTTGGACGGGCGCGAGTCCACGGGCGGCGCGGTCGGGCGGATTTCCCGCGCCTGATATTCGGGCTCAGCCGCGGCGGAAGGCCCAGGGACGAGGGCAAGCGACGATGAGAGAAGAAGGGCGATCAGGCGCATGGCGGCGACTATAGCGCCTGATCGCGCGTCCGCGTTCCCTAGCGGCGGCTGGCCTGCTCTTCCGGAGCCGACGTCACGCCGGGATCGCCTTCCAGGGTCAGGGTTTGCGCAGGCTTGCCGGCCTGGAACTCCTCCATCGCCGTGCGCTTGCGGGCGCGCATGTCGTCGGCGAGCTTGTCCATATCCAGACCGGCGGCGCGGGCCTGGCTGAACATGCCCTCGGAGCGTTGCTCCTCTTCCTTGACGTGGTGCTCGATCATCTCGGACAGCACCTTGACCTTTGCGTCGTAGAAGTCGTCTTCGGGACCGCCGGCCTCGATCTCGTTGATCAGCAGCTTGGCCGAGTCGTGCTCGACATAGGCTTCCTTGAGCAGGTCTTCCTCGATCTGGCCCTCGCAGGCCGGATAGAAAATTTCCTCCTCGATGACCGTATGGACCTTCAGTTCCAGACAGGCCTGCTCGGCCAGCGCCTGCTTGCGATCGCGGCTGCGGGCCTTCTCGAATTGCTCGAAAATCTCCTCCACCTTGCGGTGGTCGGCCTTCAGCATCGCGATCGCGTCCATTTCCTCGTAGCTCTGGGCCATGACGTTTCTCCTTGGGCAATGGCTTCGGGTCCTCAAGCGTCGGCGAACCGGGCTGTTCCAAAGGCCAAGCTAGGTGAGAGTCATTCGCTCGAATTCGGCTCTGCGGGCGTCGGGGAGCCGACACAAGTCCCTCGATCGGGCGTTAGTCAGCGATCATCGACGGAGATCAACATGCTGGATCACATCGGCCTGGACGTGTCGGATATCACCGCGTCACGCGCGTTTCATGAGCGGGCTCTCAAGCCCTTGGGATACCGGATCGTCCGGGAGATCCGCGAGGGCGGGACCACCGTCGTAATGTTCGGCGTCGGTGACGAACCGGACTTCGTGATCTCGGACAAGGATCGACCGGGCGAAGCCGCGCATATCGCCTTCCGGGCCGAAAGCCGGACCCAGGTGGACGCCTTCCACGCTGCGGCGCTGGAGGCCGGAGGACTCGATAACGGCGGGCCGGGGCTGAGGCCCGAGTACGGGCCCAACTACTATGCGGCGTTCGTGGTCGGGCCGGACGGCTTCAACATCGAGGCGGTGTGCCATGCGGCGGAGTGAGGGCTTCCGTCGTGTCCGCTGTGGCGACGCAGCAGCCCTCCCCGCGCGCGTCTCTGGCGAAGACGTGACACCATCCATACTTGACGTTGACGTAAACGTACGCTTTCTGGCGATCCAACGATCCGTCCTTATTGGAGACCGAGTCCCATGGCCGACGCCTACATCTACGACGCCGTGCGAACCCCGCGCGGCAAGGGCAAGAAGGACGGCTCGCTGCACGAGATCACCGCCCTGTCGCTCGCCACCCAGGTTCTGGAAGCCCTGCGCGACCGCAACGATCTGGACACCTCAAAGGTGGACGACGTCATCCTGGGCTGCGTCTCGCCGGTGGGCGAGCAGGGCGCGGACATCGCCCGCACCGCCGTGCTGAACGCCGGCTGGGCCCAGACCACGGCCGGCGTGCAGATCAACCGCTTCTGCGCCTCGGGTCTGGAAGCCGTGAACATGGCGGCCGCCAAGGTGAAGTCCGGCGAGGCCGACTTCGCCGTCGGCGGCGGTGTCGAGGCGATGAGCCGCGTGCCAATGGGCTCGGACGGCGGCGCCTGGCCCGTCGACCCGAACTCGGCCTTCCCGACCTATTTCGTGCCGCAGGGCGTCTCGGCCGACATGATCGCCTCGAAGTGGGGCTTCAGCCGCGACGACGTGGACGCCTACTCTGTCGAGAGCCACAAGCGTTCGGCGCGGAGCTGGGCCGAGGGCCGGTTCAAGAACTCGGTCGTGCCGGTGAAGGATCAGCTGGGCCTGATCCGTCTGGACCATGACGAGACCATCCGTCCGAACACGGACATGCAGACACTCGGCGCGCTGAACCCCTCGTTCGCGGCCATGGGCGGCATGGCGTTCGACGCCGTGATCAACCAGCGATACCCCGAGGTCGAGGCCGTCAATCACGTGCACACGCCGGGCAACAGCTCGGGGATCGTGGACGGTTCGGCCGGCGTGCTGATCGGCTCGCTGGAAGCCGGCAAGGCCCTGGGCCTCAAGCCGCGCGCGAAGATCCGTGGCGCCGCCTCGATCGGCTCGGAGCCGTCGATCATGCTCACCGGCCCGGAGTTCGTGGCCAACAAGCTGCTGGGCAAGCTGGGCATGTCGAAGACCGACATCGACCTGTGGGAGCTCAACGAGGCCTTCGCCGCCGTCGTCCTGCGCTTCATGCAGGCGCTGGATATCCCGCACGACAAGATCAACGTCTGCGGCGGCGCCATCGCCATGGGCCACCCGCTGGGCGCCACCGGCGCGATGATCACCGGCGTGGTGCTGGACGAGCTGGAGCGCTCGAACAAGGAAACCGCCCTGATCACCCTGTGCATCGGCGGCGGCATGGGCACCGCCACCGTCATTGAACGCGTCTGAGTATTTGAGGGGTTCATCACAGCGAACACGAAGGGATCACAACGAACACGACGGGGCTGGAGCCTGCTTCGCGCGCAGCGCCTTTCGCTCCGGAAGGAAGAATGCCTGTGGCGCCCCGCCCTCGCTCTCGTAGTGTTCCCTGTGCCTCCGTTGTGGTCGTCGTGACGAACCAGCAACTGTCAGCCTCCACGCTGACGTTTCAGAATGAAGGGCCTTAGGCCGATGGAAAACTTCAAGATCGACGTCGACGCCGACGGCATCGCCCTGATCACCTTCGACGTCCCGGGACGGTCG
This sequence comes from Caulobacteraceae bacterium, assembly GCA_052441165.1. Classification (GTDB taxonomy): domain Bacteria; phylum Pseudomonadota; class Alphaproteobacteria; order Caulobacterales; family Caulobacteraceae; genus Brevundimonas. The sequence goes on from JBQVQW010000032.1 coordinate 13,044, forward strand.
ATGAACACCCTGACCGGGTCGGTCATGGACGAGATCCCGCAGTGGGTCGAGCGCATCAAGTCGGACGACGCCATCAAGGGCGCTGTGCTGACCTCGGGCAAGAGCTCGGGCTTCTGCGCCGGCGCAGATCTGGGCGACATCGCCGGCGGCATGATCGGCGGGACCAGCCTGCAGGACGCCTTCGACGCGGGCTGGAAGATGAACGGCGCGCTGCGGGCGCTGGAGACTTGCGGCAAGCCTGTGGCTGCGGCCATCAACGGTCTGGCGCTGGGCGGCGGGCTCGAGCTGGCGCTGGCCTGTCACTACCGCGTGGTCGGCGACAGCCCCAAGATCCAGCTGGGCCTGCCGGAGATCAAGGTCGGCCTGTTCCCGGGTGGCGGCGGCACCCAGCGCCTGACACGCCTGATCGGCGTGCAGGCCGCGATGATGGCCATGACCGAGGGCAAGTCCTTCCGTCCGAACGACGCCAAGGGTGCGGGCTTCATCCATGAGGTCGTGCCGGTCGGGACCGAGGTCGAGGCCGCGAAGGCCTGGATCAAGGGTGGCGGCAAGGCGCAGCAGCCGTGGGACGACAAGGGCTTCAAACTGCCCGGCGGCGGCCCATACCATCCGGTGGGCGTGCAGAACTTCATCGTCGGCAATGCGATGATCCGCAAGCAGACCTACGGCAACTACCCGGCCGCCACCAATCTGATGAAGGCCGTCTACGAAGGCATCCAGGCGCCGATGGACGCGGCCCTGCGGATCGAGACCCGCTACTTCATCAAGACCCTGATGACTCCGCAGGCGCAGGCCATGATCCGCTCGCTGTTCCTCAGCAAGCAGGAGCTGGACAAGGGCGCCGTGCGTCCGGCAGGCGTGCCGAAGTCCGACCCGAAGAAAGTCACCGTCCTGGGCGCCGGCATGATGGGCGCCGGCATCGCCTATGTGAACGCCATGGCCGGCATCGAGACCGTCCTGATCGACCGCGACCAGGACGCCGCCGACAAGGGCAAGGCCCATGTCGAGGAGCTGCTGAAGAAGCGCCTGTCGCGCGGTCAGCTGACGCAGGACAAATTCGACGCCCTGCTCGGCTCGGTCACCGCGACCACCGACTACGACCTGATCAAGGGCTCGGACCTGGTGATCGAGGCCGTGTTCGAGAACCGCGAGATCAAGGCTGATGTGACGAAGCGCGCCGAGGCCCAGCTGGAGCCGGGCGCGATCTTCGGCTCCAACACCTCGACCCTGCCGATCACCGGTCTGGCCGAGGCTTCGGTGCGACCCGAGGACTTCATCGGCATCCACTTCTTCTCGCCGGTCGACAAGATGATGCTGGTCGAGATCATCCTTGGCGAGAAGACGGGCGAGGCGGCGATCGCAAAGTCGCTCGACTATGTCCAGAAGATCAGAAAGACGCCCATCGTCGTGAACGACGGCCGCGGCTTCTACACCTCGCGCTGCTTCGCCACCTACGTCGCCGAGGGTCTGGCGATGCTGGAGGAAGGCTATGCGCCGGCGCTGATCGACAACATCGGCCGGATGACCGGCATGCCGCGCGGCCCGCTGGAGATGCACGATGACGTCGCGCTGGACCTGTCGGTGAAGGTCGCCAAACAGACCGCCATCGACCTGGGCGACAGGTATGTGCCGCTGCAGGGCGCCGAGATCGTCCGCAAGATGGTCGAGGACCTGGGTCGCTACGGCCGCAAGAACGGCATGGGCTTCTACGACTATTCGACCACGCCCAAGACGCTGTGGAAGGGCCTGTCGGACCTCGCCCCGGTGACGATCAACGACTCGACGCCGGAACTGGTCGCCGACCAGAAGCAACGTCTGCTGTACCGTCAGGCCGTCGAGGTGGCGAAATGCTGGGACGAGGGCGTGATCAACGACCCGCGCGAGGCGGACGTCGGCGCCATTCTGGCCTGGGGCTTCGCGCCCTGGACCGGCGGGCCGATCACCTTCATCGACCAGACCGGCCTGAAGACCTTCGTGGCGAAGGCGGACGAATACGCCGAACGCTATGGCGAGCGCTTCAAGGTCCCGCAATTCCTGCGCGACATGGCCGACAAGGGCGAGACCTTCTACGGAAACTTCGCCGGCAAGCAGAAGGCGGCGGCCTGAGGTCGCCTCTCTCGATTGGACGGACGAAGGGGGCGCTGCGGCGCCCCCTTTTTCGTTGTGGCTTGACCTGCGCCCGACCGCGCCGCACCCCTTGGACTTCGCAACCGGAGCCGCCCCATGATCCGCGCCGCCGCCCTCGCACTGCTGCTCGCAGGAACCGCCTTCAGCGCGCAGGCGCAAGACCTGCTGATCCTGGGCGGGCCGATCTACACCGGGGTGCAGGCCACGCCGACGGCGGAGATGGTGCAGGTCCGTGCCGGGCGGATCGTCTATGTCGGGACTGCGGCAGGTGCGCCGGACGCGGCCGGTCTGGAGGTCGTGGACCTGAAGGGCTCGGCCCTGTTCCCTGGCTTCACCGATGGCCACGCTCATCTTGACGGAATCGGCTGGCGGGAGCTGACGCTGAATCTCGAGGGCTCGACTTCGGTCGCCGACGCCATGGCGAAGCTGGCGGAGTGGGCGCGGGCGAATCCCGAGGGTCCTATCGTCGGGCGCGGCTGGATCGAGACCCACTGGCCGGAGGGCCGCTTCCTGACCGCCGCCGATCTGGACGCCGCGGCCCCGGGACGCATCGTCCTTCTGAGCCGCGCAGACGGCCATGCCGTAGTGGTGTCCAGCGCGGCCCTTGCCGCGGCAGGCATCGACAGCGCGACAGAGGCGCCGACCGGCGGCGAGATCCTGAAGGGGCCGGACGGCCGACCGACCGGGCTGCTGGTCGATGCGGCCGAACAGCTGGTCGCGCGTCTGACGCCGCAGGCCGATCCGGAGGCGACCCGCGAGGCCTATCGCGCGGGCTTTCGCGTCGAGGCGGCCTATGGCTGGACCGGCGTCCACTTCATGAGCGCGCCGTGGAAGGACATCCCCTTGCTCGAGCAGATGGCCCGCGACGGCGAGGCGCCGCTGCGCATCTACAACAGCGTCACCCCCGATGGCGCGGCCGAGCTGATCGCCGGCGGGCCGAGGGATGTCGCCGACGGGCGGATCATCACCCGGGCGATCAAGTACTATGCGGACGGGGCGCTCGGTTCACGCGGCGCGGCGCTGTTCGCCCCCTATTCGGACCGGCCGGACACCACCGGCCTGATGCAGATCACGGCGGAGGAGATCGGACCGCTCTACGCAGCGGCGCTGCGCGGCGGCATCCAGGTGGCGACCCATGCGATCGGCGATCGGGGCAATGCCTCGGTGGCCAGCTGGTACGCATCGGCGCTGGAGGATGTGCCGGCCTCAGAGCGGCCGAACGGACAGGATGTGCGCTGGCGGATCGAGCATGCGCAAATCCTTCGGCCCTCCGACTATGCCTACTTCGCCAACCTGCCGATCATCGCCTCGATGCAGCCCAGCCACGCCATCGGCGACCTGCATTTCGCCCCGGCCCGCCTCGGCGACCAGCGGCTGGACGGGGCCTATGCCTGGCACAGCCTGGCCGACATGGGCGTCATCGTCGTCGGCGGCTCGGATGCGCCGGTCGAGCGCGGCGCGCCGCTGATCGAGTTCTATGCCGCCGTCGCCCGCCGCGACCTGCAGGGTTTCCAGGGACCGGACTGGCGGCCGCAGGAGGCGGTCGACCGCGCCACCGCCCTGAAGATGTTCACCCTGTGGCCGGCGTACGCCAGCTTCCGCGAGACGGAGCTGGGAACCATCGAGGTCGGCAAACGAGCCGATTTCACCGCCTTCGACGTGGACCTGATGACGGCCCCGTTCGCAGACATCCCGAACGGCAAGGCCACACTGACCGTGGTGGACGGCGTGATCGTCCATCGCGTCGACTGAACGCAAAAACGGGGCGGCCTTGCGACCGCCCCGTCTTGAGGTCTGAAGCCGTTCGCCGTAAGGCTGCGTCCGGCTCCGCGGGCATGATGTAGTGGTAGCCTGAAAGCTTCCCAAGCTTTTCGTGCGGGTTCGATTCCCGCTGCCCGCTCCAGCCTTTCCCTACTCCACCCGTTCCGCCGTCACGCCGCGTTGGGCGAGGATGGACTGGACGCTGTCGTCGCCGGCGAGGTGGGCGGCGCCCACGGCGATAAAGGCGGTGCCCGAACCGGCGAGGATCTGCTGGATCTGGTTCGCCCAGTTGGTGTTCCGGTTCGTCAGCATGGCGTCATAGACGACCTGGCTGTCGGTCTTCATCTCCTGAACGATCGTGCGATCGAGCGCCTCGACGTCGCCGCGCGACCAGTCACTCACCATGGTGTCCACCATGACGTGGGCGTTCTCGTAATCTTCCAGCGTGCTGCGCAGGAAGGCGAGCTGCTCCTGCTCCGGCAGTTCGGCGAGGATGCGGATCTGGGAATCGATGGTCTCGAAGGCCTTGATCGGCTTGCCGGCGGCCTGGGCGCGGCTCTTCAGGACGAGCTCGACGCCCGACTGCGGATCGTAGCCGGCCTTGACCAGCGGAGCGATGCTGAGCGTCAGGGCCGCGAACCACGGGCGCAGCATGTCCACCTGCCCGGCCGGCATTCCGATACCGGTCGCGGCGGCATTCAGCTCGGTCATCTCCTCGGCCGTCAGAAGCGACGACAGGGGGCGCTGGGGCGAGATGCCGTATTGCTGGATCAGCGGCATCATGGCGGCGGCATCGTCCGGATTGGAGATCTCGAACCAGATCTCGTCAGCGCTCTCGAAGGCCTGGTCGACCCGGTCCGTCCCCCATGCCGTGGTCGGGCGCAGGACGTGGACGGTGCCGAACAGGTAGACGGTCGAGTCGGCGTCGCGGACCACCCACAGGGCGGGGCCGGCGCCCTCGGCGCGAGGAACCTCGCGGGCGGCCGCGGCCGGAGCGGCGGCCTGGGCCCAGGTGGCGTTGGGCTGGAAGGCGATCGCCCCGGCAAGCGTCAGTCCGAGGACGGTTCCGAGAGCGGTGCGGCCAGCGGAGGCGGCAGCGTGGGTCAGGCGGCGGGCGAAGATCATGGCAGGATTCCTTGGTCGGGATTCAGGCGGTTTCAGGGAGAGGAAGGGTCAGGCCGCTAGTCCGCGACGCATGGTCACGATCATCGAGACCACCAGATAGACACCCATCAGGACGACATAGGCGTCCCATGCGGTGACCGGCGGCACGGCGGACAGCCGTTCGGCGGCAGCCCAGAGGAAAAGCAGACCCTGGCCGAGCCAGAATGTCGCTGCGCCGGCCTCGACCACCACGCGGCGGAACAGCTCGTCGACCGTGCGGTAGAGGTGAAAGTTCAGCACGGTGTGCAGGATCAGCAGCGCCGCGACGGCCGCCAGCGAAAGCGCGACCGGCGCACCGACCGACGACAGGATCGTCGGCAGGGGCAGGATGAGGCCCGAGAGGACCAGTATGGACGCCTGCAGGCGGACTTCGCGCACCTCGCCCTCACCGGCCGGCCCCTCGAGGTTCAGCGTCCTGCCCAGGCCTTTCCGGTCGAGGGAGCGGATGGCCGTCGCCAGGCTGGCGAAGACCATGATGGCGGCCAGGAGGACGGCGACGACATCGGCCCAGCGGAGCCCGGACAGGTCGTGGCCCAGTCCCGGGAACAGATCATAGGCCATCTGGCCGACGAAGTAGCCGATAACGCCGCAGACGGCTCCGGCAAGCAGCGCCTTGACCAGGCCGCGCACGCTGCCGGACATGGAGGCGGGGAAAAGGCGGGACATGTCAGCTCTCCTGTTCCGAGAAGATGGATTCGATGGGTTGGCCGAAGACCCTGCCGATCTTGAAGGCGAGGGGCAGGGACGGGTCGTAGCGACCGGTCTCCAGCGCGTTGACGGTCTGTCGGGAGACGCCGAGAGCCTCGGCCAGGTCGGCCTGACTCCAGTTGCGCTCGGCGCGAAGCACCTTGAGGCGGTTGTTCATGACCGGGTCCTCACCGACGCTGCGCCCACCAGACGGCCCAGGCAATGCCGTATCCGATCACCTGGCAGAGCAGGATGACCACCATTCCGGCGGCGAAGATCTGGTTTATGTCCAGCCCGCCGAGCTCGGCTTCGGCCGGGCGATTGAGGGCGGTCAGGAGGAAGATGGCCCCGACAAACAGTCCGCTGCAGCCGCCCCACCACCAGGCCCATTTGTGGGCCTCACGCGCCGCCTCATCTATGCCCCGCCACCACCACACGCCGACCAGAACGGCGGCGCCGAGCGCAACGGTGTTGACCAGCAGGGTCAGCAGGAAGCCGGTCGTACCGGGCCAGGCTCCGAAGTAGTCGCTGCCCAGGGCGCCGAGAACCCCGGCGACCAGGGTCAGTCCAAAGGCTCCGAGGTAGCCGATCGTCGCGCCGGACCCGGAGCGAGGTTTGCGCCTGTTCATGACAAGCTCCCGTGTCTGTTTGACAAGGGTGTTTTACATCAGCACACGAACATGTCAAGCGCCCTTGTCAAACAGACATGGACACTTGTCTCACCCGCCGTCAGCGAGCTTGAGCTTCGGCGTTTCGGTCAGCTCCGGCCGGCTCAGCGCGCGGGGGCTCTGCTCGACGGGCGCGAGTTCCGGAAGCTCCTTGCCCTCGTGATCGACATGCAGATCCTCGAAGCGCCGGGCCGAAACCATGACCTGGCTTTCGAGCGAACCGACGAACTGGTTGTACTTGCCGACCGCCGTGTCGAGCGCGCGGCCGACGGCGGCCGCGTGGCCGCCCATGACCGACAGGCGCTTGTAGAGTTCCTTGCCCAGACGGGCGACGTCCTCGGCGTTCTTGGCCTGCTCCTCGGCGCGCCAGCCGTAGGCGACGGCCTTGCACAGGGCGAACAGGGTCGTCGGGGTGACGATCACCACGCGGGAGCTCATCGCGTCCGTCAGCAGGTTCGGCTCGTGGTCCAGGGCGGCGGACAGGAAGGCGTCGCCGGGCACGAACAGGGCGACGAAGTCCGGGCTGGGCTTGAACTGGTCCTGATAGGCCTTGGACGCCAGCTGCCGCATGTGGGTCTTGAGGCTGGTCGCGATGCGCAGGGAGCGAGCGCGGGCGCGGGCGTCCTCGTCGCCCTGATCAGCCTCGTCGTCGAAGGCCAGCGGAACCTTGGCGTCGATCACGAACATGCCGCCGCCAGGGAGGCGGACGATGAAGTCGGGGCGCTGCTGGCGACCGGCGTCATCGGCGGTGGAGGTCTGTTCCTCGAAGTCGAAACGGCCCGCCATGCCGGCGGCCTCCAGCACGTTGCGGCAGGTCTGTTCGCCCCAGCGGCCGCGACGACCGGTGTTGCCGCGCAGCGCCTCGGTCAGCCTGCGGGCCTCGTCGCGGGTGGCGGTCGAGGCGGTCATCAGCTGGGCCAGTTGCTCCTTCAGCCCGCCGGTCTCCTCGGCGCGGGCCTTCTCAAGCGCGGCCACATGCTCCTGGAACTTCGCCAGCGTCTCGGCGACCGGCCTGAGCTGGGCGTCCATTCGCTGCTGGGCCATCAGCTCGCGATTGCGGAAAGTTTCGTCCGTGCGTCTGAGAAGCTCCTCGGCGGCGGTCCGGGCCGACTCCCCCGCCTGTGCCCGCAGCAGCTCCGCCTGAGTCGCCGCAGCGTCTTCGGCCAGCCGCATCCGGGCCTCGACCTCCGCGTGGCGTTCGCGCAGTTCCCAGGCGCGCGTCTCGGCGGCGGCGGCGCGGCGGCGCTCCATCAGGGCCCAGATGAGAGCGATCAGGGCGACGGCGGCGGCGGCGAGCGCGGGGGCGAGCGAGGCGTTCATGCTCCGTTCCTTATGGGGAGTCGGGTCGGTGATCCATCGGATGGATGGGCGTGCGTTGGACGGATCGGGTCGGGTTCATCACAAAGGACACCAAGGGGGCACGAAGGACACCGAGGCGCCGCGCCTGAAGCCCCCTCTTCGTGCTCTTGGTGAAAACCTTGGTGTCCCTGGCGACGAACCCGCCAGCCCGTGAAGGAACCCCGGCTTCGCCGGAGAAGCGCAGCCCGCGCGAAATTTTTTGAGTACACTCTCGTGCACATTTGGGCGGGAGCGGGCCGAGGCGACGGTCATGCGCGGACGGTAGATCCGCGATGCGTCAGATTCTGTCGTACCCGTTCACGCCGGGCGGCGGGCGCGCAGGGCCTGGACGATGGTGCCGTCGTCCAGCCAGTCCAGTTCGCCGCCGACGGGGACGCCGCGCGCCAGGGAGGTGATCTCCACCTCCGTGCCGGCAAGGCGCTCGGCGATGTAGTGGGCTGTCGTCTGGCCATCAACCGTGGCCGGCAGGGCCAGGACCACCTCCTTCGCCTCCCCGCCCCGGACGCGGCCGACCAGTTCGGCGATGCGCAGGGCATCGGGACCGACGCCGTCCAGCGCCGACAGCAGGCCGCCCAGCACGTGATACTTGCCGCGGAAGGCGCCGGAACGCTCCATGGCCCACAGGGCCCCGGCCTCCTCGACCACGCAGATCAGCCCATTGTTGCGGGCCGTGTCCGAGCAGATCGAGCAGGGATTACGCGTGTCCGGCGCGCCGCAGACCGAGCAGGACGACACCTTCTCGGCCGTCTCCGCCATCGAGGCGGCGAGCGGGACCAGCAGTTGCTCGCGCTTCTTCAGCAGGGCCAGCGCCGCACGTCGGGCCGAGCGCGGCCCCATCCCCGGCAGCTTTGCCAGCAGGCTGATGAGCCGCTCGATTTCCGGCCCGGCGGATGCGGCCATCAGAAGAGTTTCGGCATCCCGGGGATGTTCATCCCCGCCATCGGCCCGGCGGCCTCGCGCATCAGGGCCGAGTTGACCTCGTCCAGCTTGCGCTTGGCGTCGGCGTGGGCGGCCACGATCAGGTCGGCGAGGATCTCGCCCTCGCCCGGGGCCATCAGGCTGTCGTCGATGGTGACCGATGTCACCTCGCCGGCGCCTTTCAGGGACAAGGTGACGAGTCCGCCGCCGGACGTGCCGGAAGCGGTGGTTTCAGCCATGCGGGCCTGGGCGTCCTGCAGCCTTTGCTGCATCTGCTGGGCCTGCTGCATCAGGGCGTTGAGGTCTTTCATGCGCCCTAGATAGGCGTTTCGCGCGCGGGACGACAGGGGGCCGAGCGGCGCATCTGTTGGTCCTGCACCGTCACCCTCGGGCTCGCCCCGAGAGTCGGAGGCGAAGCGCACTGTGTGGGGCTCACAGGGTCACTGACGGAAGGCCAACCCTGCGATCTGAGACGCACGACGTCCGGCCCTCGGGTCAAGCCCGAGGGTGACGGCGAATGGGACGGTGTTCGATCAGCAACAGAAAATGTTGCGATACCCCTTGGCGTCCTGTCGGGACGGCCTATTTTGTATTCGCTGTTGTTACAGTTCTTGTTCTGGATGGACCCGTCATGGCTTTCGATTCCCACACCACACGCGACCGCCCGGTGACCGACGCCGTTCTGGCGCAGCTGTTCACCGAGGCACGCACCCGCAATGGCTGGACCGACCGTCCGGTGGACCCGGCCCTGCTGCGTCAGCTTTACGAGCTGACGAAGTTCGGGCCGACGGCGGTGAACAACACCCCTGCCCGCTTCGTCTTCCTGACCTCGCCCGAGGCCAGGGCCCGGCTGGCCCCACACATGTCCGAGGGCAACCGCGCCAAGACGCTGCAGGCGCCGGTGAACCTGATCATCGGCATGGACCTGGACTTCCACGAGCATCTGGACACGCTGTTCCCGCACGCACCGGGCGCGAAGGACTGGTTCGCCGACGAGGCCGCGCGCCGCGAGAGCGCCTTCCGCAACGCCTCGCTGCAGGGCGGCTATCTGACGATCGCTGCGCGCGCGCTGGGTCTGGATGTGGGCCCGATGTCGGGCTTCGACCCGGCAGGCGTGAAAGCCGAGTTCTTCCCCGACAGCAATGTCGAGCCGAACTACATCATGAACCTCGGCTACGGCTCGGACGAGAACCTGTTCCCCCGCTCGCCGAGGCTGAGCTTCGACGAGGCGGCGCGGATCGTCTGAACCCCGAGCTCAGTCCTCGTCGTCGCCCGAGGCCTCGTCCGGGATGGCCGGCAGTTCAACCGGGGCGGCGATGGTGCGGATCTCGCCCAGCTTCGCACCCGGGAAGGCCTCCATGATCGCCTTGACGAACGGATCGGCCTCGACCTCGGCGCGCTCGGCGGCCCGCTTGCGGCGGTCCACCTCGATCATGGTCTCGCCGCCGCCCTGGCCGTTGGCGGCGATCAGCCAGGTGCGGCCGGTCCATTCCTTCAGGCGTGAGGACAGTTTGCGGGCCAGATCGATCGGAGCGCCGTCGACGCTTTCATAGGTGATGGCGCCGGGCTTGAAGGCGACCGGGCGGACGAAGCGCTCGACATCCATCTGCAGTCCGACCTCGCGCTTCTCCCCGATCAAAGCGACGACCTGCTCGAACGACTGCGGATCGGGCATGGCCGGCGC
>JBQVQW010000033.1:0-22105 GCA_052441165.1 Caulobacteraceae bacterium
CCGCTCGCCCGACCCCGCGGCCTGCCGCACGTCGTCCGGCGCCGCGTCCCGCGCCGGCCCGTACACCGGCTCCGGCTCCGGCCGAGCCGACCGGCGAACGCCCGTACCAACCTGCCGCTGCAGCCCCCGCCTCGGAAACGCCTGCCCAGCCGCGCCAGTCGGTGCAATAAGACGGCTGGCCCGGCGCGGATTCGCGTCCGGGTCCGCCGCGAGCGTGGCGAAACTGGTAGACGCAAGCGACTTAAAACCCACTACCGTAGATTTACGTATCTAAATCAATGGGTTAGGAGGAGTAGAGACTTACACATGCCTTACACAGTTGCCGTGAGCGGCAAGGAGGTCATGTGTCGGAGTCTCACTCCCTCATGGATGGAAAGCTCCATGTGTACCGTCGCGAGAACAGCCGCTTCTGGCAGTGCGCGACGTACCTGAGCGGTCGCAACTATCGTCAGTCGACGAAGGAAACGAACATCGCCTACGCGCGAGAGTTCGCCCGAGACTGGTATCTCGATCGCGTAGCCGAGGACCGGTTGCGGAGGCACGGCGTGTTGCCGACGACTCCAAATTCGATGGTCGTAATTCCGGAGCGGATCGCCCCGCGCCGAAGCGGCGAGAAGACATTCCGCGAGGCTGCCGCGGCGTTCGAGAAGGAGTACGCGGCGATGACGCTGGGCGAGCGCAACGCTCAGTACGTCGCGAGCAAGGGTAGGGTGATCCGGCTCTATCTGAACCCGTTCTTCGGCGACCTGCCGATCTCCGAGGTCTCTGCAGGTCGGATTCAGGACTATCGGCTTCAGCGGGTTACACCTCCCGAGGAGCCACAGCGGGTGCGCTTCGTCTCAGACGGTCGGGAGCGGATCGGCAAGGCCAAGGCCTGGAAGCGTCCGAGCCGGCAGACGCTCCACAACGAGATGGTCTGCCTCCGACAGATCCTGAAGAGCGCCAACCGCAAGGGTTGGATTTCGGCCCTCCCCGATATGAGCAACCCCTATCGGACGTCCGGGAAGATCAGCCATCGGGCCTGGTTCTCCCCCGAGGAATACAAGCGGCTCTACGAAGCGACGCGGGAGAGGGCAAAGAACCCGAAAAAGGAACGGTGGCGCGAGGAGTGCGAGCAGTTCCACGACTTCGTCCTGTTCATGGTCAACACCGGCCTTCGTCCCGACGAGGCGCAGCGTCTTGAGTTCAGGGACGTCTCCATCGTCGAGGACGAGGCCACCGGCGAACGGATCTTGGAGATCGAAGTCCGGGGAAAGCGGGGCGTCGGGTACTGCAAGAGCATGCCGGGCGCCGTGCGTCCCTTCGAGCGGGTCCTGAAGCGCAAGAACGGCCAGCCGACCGATCTGGTTTTCGGACTGGTCCAGCGCGAGCTCCTGAACGCCATCCTGGACGAACTCGGGCTCAAGAAGGACCGGGACGGCAAGCCGCGAACTGCCTACAGCCTGCGGCACACCTACATCTCGATGCGACTAATGGAGGGGGCGGACATCTACCAGGTGGCCAAGAACTGCCGGACCAGCGTGGAGATGATCGAGAAATACTACGCCTCGCACATCAAGAACGTGCTCGACGCCTCGGCGATCAACGTCCGCAAGGCGAAGCCGGCCAAAGGGCGGGCAGGGACGGCTCAGGCGGCGAAGGTCGACTGACCTTGGCGATAGCGGCCGAACGCGGCTATAGAGCCGGTTCGGCTCGCGGGCGTGGCGAAACTGGTAGACGCAACGGACTTAAGCTGAGGATTGAGTGCGCCGGGGGAAATCCCGGACGTAGAACCGCTCAAAGTCGGGGAACCCTGTCAAATGGCGATCCCGAGCCAAGCCCGTCTCTCGACGGGAAGGTGTAGAGACTAGACGGGCGGCGTCTAAGGCCTTCGGGCTATGACGAAGGGATAGTCCAGACCACGAACGCCCTGGGGCGGCGGCGAAAGTCGAAGTGGTATGAAAATCCGTCGGGCTTTGCCCATGCCGGTTCGACCCCGGCCGCCCGCACCAACCCGAATTCGATGAACGCTGCGCCTTGAACTGGTGGTGTCCGGTTCCGATGTCTCAGGCCCCCCTGAGAACGGAGAATAAGAAACCATGGGAGAAGCCCGCACGCCGCTGTTCGCCTACGTCGATGAATCCGGAAACACCGGAAGGAACATCTTCGACACGGCGCAGCCCGATTATTACACCGCCGCCCTGGTCAGCCGGGGCGACTTCGACCGGAACTACGGCGACAAGGTCCGGGCCATCGCCGGGAAGGTTGGCGCTACCGCCATCCACGCGAACGAGCTCGGTCTCGGGCGACTGGAAACGATCGCTGACGACCTGCTCCGGTTGCTGCATCGCGCCGGAGCGACCTTCTTCGTCTCGAGGGTCGAGAAGAAGTACCTGCTGGCGACCAAGATGTTCGACACCCTGTTCGATTCCGGGGAGAACGCCGCCGTCCCGTGGCACGCCTATAATCTGAAGCCGCTCAAGATCATCGGAGCGTTCAAGCTCGCCGGCGTCATCACCGATGATATCGCCCGGGATTTCTGGAAGTGCCTGCTGATGCCCAAGGAAGCGGACGCGCGCGCAGCGCTTCCGCCGATCTGCGAGGCGATCAAGGCCCGGCTCGACATCCTGCCCGATGCGCGTTCGCGCGAGTTGCTGGGGCAGGGGCTGGACTGGATCATCGCTCACCCGGAGTGCGTCCAGTTCGCCACCGAGCAGAAGCTCGCCAAACAAGGCCACTTCCCCAATCTGGTGGCCTTCGCGAACCTTCTGGAAGGGCTCCAGTCCATGTCCAGCCGCCTGAACAAGAAGATCGCGTCGATCATCCACGATGAGCAGAACGAGTTCGGCCGTACGCTGAGCTCCTGGCACGGTCTGTTTTCCAACGCCTCGCCGGATGTCATCGAATGGGCTGGCGAGCGATACTCCCTGCAGCGGGCTCCGGGCAGTCTCTTCGTCATGAAGCCCGACGATCAGAGCGCCGGCATCCAGATGGCTGACGTCGCACTCTGGCTTTACGGTCAGTGGCTGAAGGGGAAGGACCTGCCGGAGAACTGCGAGCGTCTGCTGCTCTTTATCCTCGCCAACGGCTGGCACAACGACTTCTCCTTCAAGGGGGTCGAACACTCGCTGCTCAATCAGTTCGGAGAGGTGATGTTCGGCGACATGCCTGAAGAGAAGCTGGAAGCGGGTCGAGCGCTTGTGAAGATGAGCGAAGAACGTCGCGTCGCGTCGATGGAACAGTACGAAATCGACGGACTGCCGCCGTTCATGCGAACTCCGCCGCCAGGCGTTGCCACGGCCGGGCCGGCGGCGCCGCTGGCTCAAGGTTAGCACCCGTCGCAAGGTCGGGGTCGGTCGGCTTCCGGATGAAGCCGTCGACCCCAGACGCCACGTCGAAAGCAGTTCGTCCGAACGTCGTCCTGCATCGCGCGGGGGAGGACGCCGCCGCCGACTCCGCCTAGTCGCAGGTCATGACCCACGACGAACTCGACCAGGCCCTCGACCGCATGTTCGCCGAGGCGGCTTCGCCAGACCAGCAGCCCGGCGCCGTGACGGTGCAGACGGACGACTGGTTGGGCCCTCTGTCGACGGTCAAGGCGACCTGCGCCACCCTGCATGACGGGCTTCGGTACCGCGAGATCCGGATCCTCGTGTCGTCGCACTTCGAGACGAAGCTGCTTTCGCGGGCGGAGGCCGGGGAGAGAGGCGACCCCTATCGCGATCTCAGGGCGCGCACGCCGGAGGACTCGCGCGCTCCCGCCTAGTGAATCGAGGCCGGGGCGGCGCCGCCGCTTTCGGAGCTCATGACGAGGCTGTCGACCATCAGGTCGATCTCCGCATGGAGCTCGCTGACATCCTGGCCTTCGAACCGCGCCTGGGCGGCTTCGCGCCAGGCGATCCGAAGCAGGTCGCGGGCGGCCTCGGGAGCGAGATCGTCAAGATAGATCAGGCCGCGTTCGGCCAGGATCCGGCGCGCGACCTCGCCCGCCCGTTCCGCCAGCTCGTCATAGAGGGCCGTTTCCTCGGCGGTGAACTCATCGGCCACGGCGATCCTTTCGTGACGGCGAATGGGGGACGGGCCTGGAACTTCTGTGAGGAAGCCCGGGGTTTCAGAACCGGCCGCCGCCGACGTCAGGGACGTCCCCCGGCTCCCGGTCGGTCCCTATCGTTCCGGAACCCGTCAGCGGCCAGCCTACAGGCTCGCCGCCCCGGCGCAATCGACGCGGATCGCCGCGAATGACGCATCGCGGGAATCGGTTCGATGCGATAGGCGAGACCGCCGGACCGCGACCGACCTTGCGCCCGGCAGCGGTCCCGCGCCGACCCGCCGTCGGCCGGGCCGCACCCTTCACCGCGAGGCCCCCGTCATGAAATCCCTGATCGCCCTCACCCTCTCGGCCGCCCTCCTGTCGGGCTGCATCGGCATGACGCCGCCCCGCGACGGCGGTAGCCTCAAGATCGCCAGCTGGAATATGGAGCATCTGGCCGAACGGGACGGGGAGGGCTGCAGCCCACGCACCGGGGCGGACTACGCCCGTCTGCGGGCGCACGCCTCGGCCCTCGGGGCCGACGTGATCGCCTTCCAGGAGGTGCAGAACCGGGCCGCCGCCGAGCGGGTGTTCGACCCGGCGCTCTACGACGTGGTCATGTCCGGCCGTCCGGCCAGCACGCGCAGCGGCGAGTGCCGCGGGCGTCCGGGACTTTACATTCAGAATCAGGCCGTCGGCTTCGCCATCCGCAAGGGCGTGCCCTGGACTCGCAACCCCGACCTCAGCGCCCTGGCCCTTGGTAACCCCGATCTGCGCTGGGGCGTGGATGTCACCGTGTCGCGCGGACGGCCGGTCCGGCTCCTGGCGGTGCATCTGAAGTCTGGCTGCAACTCCGGCCGCGAGCCGACCGACCCTGACTGCCCCGTGCTCTTCGACCAGCTGCCGGTGCTGGAAGGATGGACCGAGGCGCGCGCTCGCGAGGGGACGGCCTTCGTCGTGCTGGGTGACTGGAACCGTCGTCTCGCCAGCCGCAACGACGCCTTCCTGGCGGACCTGAACGACGGCGACCCCGGGGGTTCGACCCTGAACCTGACCTCGGGCGACCGGTCGGCGGGCTGCAAGGCGCGGTATCGCGAATACATCGACTTCATCGCCACGGGCGTCGCCGCGACCGCCCGGATCGAGCCGGGGTCCTTCGAGGAATATGTCTACGGTGGTGTGCCCGAGGCCGAGCACCCGTCGGACCACTGTCCGATCTCGGTGCGGATCGCGGGCTGACACACGGGTAGCACGTCCTGAACGCTCGCCGCCGCCTGCTGACAATCAGATCCTCAGCTTCGACCAATCCACCTTGCCCAGATCGTTGTCGAACCAACTCAGCTCGACGTCGAGAGGCAGCGACTGACCATCCTGGAGCAGGACGTGCTCCGGCACTTCGGCGGCCGGAACAGTTTTGTTAAGATAGTTGTCAGCCTGATCGTGCGCGTCGCGTAGGCCGATTGCGACGCTGTTGATCTGAGCCGGCGTGGATCCGGCGACCAAAAAGTGCTGACGGGGGAGTTGAACGCCTGCGGCCGTCAGAATGATCCGGGCGTAGCAGACGGGTCGGGCGGGGGATGCAGCGGTGGTCATCTGGGCACTCCGTGTGGGCCGCAATCGGCGAAGGGACATCACCCTCGCTGATTCGGCTGGCCGAACCGCGATCGCATGCCTCTGAAGATCTAAGGGCTCCGCCCTCGCGCGGGCCAGGGTGAAGCGGCTCCGCCGCCGGATCGGCCGGTCTCCCCGGCCTTCCGCGCCGGCGACAGGGGCGATGCCCGCGATCGATACGAGGCTTGTGCAGGCCGGGCGATCCCCCTCCGGCCGATCCGCCCTGGCCCTTGCTACCCCGGTCTCGCCGACGGGCAGGGTTTCAGGCGCGCGTTTCGCGTGCCTGCAACCCTTGCCCAAAGGAGGCAGACATGACTGCTCAATCCACCCAAGCCCGTATCCCTGCGGCGGCTGGCGCCGCCGCGACCGGAGCGGATCAGGAGCCGGTTCACGGTGCGGAGATCGTGGTTCCGCTGAACCGGTTGAAGGCGTCCCCGAAGAACGCCCGGAAGGTGCCGCACAGCGCGGCGACCATCGAGGCGTTCGCCGCCTCCATCAAGGTCAAGGGGGTGTTGCAGCCGCCCGTGGTCGAGATCGAACGCGGCGAGGACGGGACGGCCACCGGCAATTACCTCGTAACCATCGGGGAGGGGCGCCGTCAGGGCCTGAGGCTCTTGGCCAAGCGCAAGCAGATCAAGCGGACCCATCCGGTCAAGGTTGTCGTAGATACCGAGAATGACGCCCATGAAATCAGTCTCGACGAAAACACCACCCGCGAGGCCATGCACCCCGCCGACCAGTTCGAGGCGTTCAAGCGGCTGGCGGACGAGAAGGGCTATGGCGCCGAGGAGATCGGCGCCCGGTTCGGCGTCACGGCGACCGTAGTGCGTCAACGTCTGCGGCTCGGGGCGGCGGCCCCGGAGCTGATGGCGGCCTATCGGGAGGGGGCGCTGGCGCTTGATCAGTTGATGGCCTTCTGCGTCAGCGGCGATCAGGACCGGCAGCGTCAGGTGTTCGAGCAGTTGGGCGAGTACCGTCCCGTCCACGCCATTCGCCGGGCCATGACCGAGGCCAAGGTCAGGGCGGACGACCGCCGCGCCGTCTTCGTCGGCGTCGAGGCGTATGAGGCCGAGGGCGGTTCGGTGCTGCGCGACCTGTTCACCGAGGACGGCGGCGGCTGGCTGGAAGCCCCGGCCCTGCTGGACCGGATGGTGGGCGACAAGCTCACCGCTCTGGCCGACGAGGCGCGCCAGCGCGAGGACTGGAAATGGGCCGAGGCCGCGTCCGACTATGTCGCCGTCAACGCCCTGGGCCGGGTCTATCCGGTCGAGGTCGTCCGGTCCGAGGACGATGCGGCGCAGATCGCCGCCCTGTCCGAGGAATACGACGCCCTCGTCTCCGAGGCCGGGCCGGAAGGGCTGACGCCCGAAGCCGACGCCCGGCTGGAAGAGATCGACAAGGCCCTGCAAGCCTTCGGCCCGGACTTCGACTATCCCGCCGAGGTCAAGGCGCGGGCCGGGGTCATGGTCCTGCTGGGCCACGACGGACTGGCCCGGTTCGAGCGGGGTCTGGTCAGGGCCGAGGATGCGGTCAGCGACCGGGCGCCCGATCCGGACGCCCCGGAAAGCTGGTCCGAGGCGGAGACGCAGGACGGCGAAACGGCCCCGCCCGCGCCGGAAGCCGAGGCCGACGAGGGACCGGCGCCCCTGTCCGAACGGCTGGTGATCGACCTCACCGCCCATCGGACCATGGGGCTGCGCGATGCGGTTCAGGCCGATGAAAACATCGCCCTGACGGTGGTGGTCCATGCGCTGGCCTTGCAGGTCTTCTACCCGGCGTGGGGGACGTGGACGCCCCTGCAACTGCGTCTGGGCGTGACCGGTCTGGAGCGGCTGGCGCCCGGCGTCAGCGACAGCCCGGCCGGGCGGCGGGTGGCCGACCGGCTGGAGGCGTGGGGCGCCCGTCTGCCGGAAGAGGCGCGAGACCTCTGGGCCGTGCTCATGACCGTGCCGCCGTCGGACCTTCTGGACCTGATGGCCTGTTGCGCGGGCGTCGGCCTCTATGCCGTGCGCGACCCCCACGACCGCAAGCCGGACGCCCTCGCCCATGCCGAGACGCTGGCGACCGCCACCGGTCTGGATATGACAGGAACGTGGACCGCCACCGCCGCCAGCTATTTCTCCCGCGTGTCCAAGGCGCGGGTTCTGGAAGCGGTGACCGAGGCGACCACGCCCGAGGAAGCCGGGCGGATCGCCGGGTTCAAGAAGGGCGACATGGCCGATGCCGCCGAGCGGCTGGTCGAGGGCAAGGGCTGGCTTCCGTCCGTACTGCGCACCGTCTCCGATGCGGCGGAACCGGAGGCCCCGGAGCCGGAAGGCGAGGCGACCGAGCCGCCCGCAGCCGATGACGACGCCTACCGGTTCGCCGCCGAATAGACGGTGTAAGGGGCCGAAAACTCGCCGCGCGCCCTTTGGGGCGCGCGGCTTTTTGTCTCCGGGCAAGGCGGCGAAGCGTGGTGTTCCGCTTCGGCATAACGCTGTAAGTCCAATGGTCGGGGGGACGGACCGATGGACCGGAACCCGGGCGACCTTTTCCGAACCGAACGGCTCCGGGTCGGGTCGCCCACGGCCCCCGGTCAAGGTGTGATCCGCGCATGAAGCCGAGCAAATTCATCGCGCATCAGGAACGGCGGCTGAAGCGTGCGCTGAGCGACGACGAGCGCGACGCCGTCGAACAGGCCCGCGAGGATACGACCACGGGCCAGTCCGACACGGTCAAGGCGATGTGGAAGGCGCTGGACGACGCGCCTGAACCCGATCCTGAGAACCCTCGCGAGAAACCGTCCCACCAGCGTCAGGGCGCCGTCGCGAGAGCTAGGCCGCTCTGATCCGCGGCCACAACGAACTGTACTTCCGCGCCTCCTGTTTGCGGCGCCGGTCCTGTGCCCGTGCGCCGTTGGGCCGACAGGCGATGTCCAGCTCAAGCAGGTGTGACTGCGACATGTTGAAGGTGACGTTCGGCCACTCGTTTCCGTCCCGGTCGTACGCCGTCCGGTATCGGAAACCAAGATGGACGGCCGCCACGATCAGAGGGCCGTTCGCGACATAGTCCGGGCCCAAGGGCGCGCCGTCGGGGAAGGTGCAGGCGAAGTTCTCCGCGATGTGCTTCAGGCGATAGCTGTCGGTGTCGGGGCGGATGGTCTTCGTCGCGGGCACCGACGCCAGCATGGCGAGTGCGCGCAGCACATGGTCGGCGACTGCGATCTCCTTCAGCTCCTCCCGATACGCCTGGACCCGGTCATAGTGCTCGTAGGGCGTCTCCCAGCGACCATCGCTTCGGCGTTCGGGCCGCCCGAAACCCCATCCCCATTTATGGAGACGATCGTCGCGGTCCATCGCCGTGAGCGTGATCGCATGTGCTGCGGCGCGCAGCAGCATCGATGCCGGCGCATCGAAGTCACGTTCGGTCAGGTAGCGGCCGAACGGCTCAGGATCGATCCGTCGAGAACCGCCCGCGTCGATGCGAGCGCGCAATTCGGCGTTGGAGTGGAAGCCCAGTCCACGCGCCAGCGCTTCGACGCGGTGGGAGGATTTGATTTCGGGAGCGGTCTGTCGAAGTCCGGCCTTGAGGCGCTCGAGGGTGACAGGGTTCAGAGTGATGTCGAGTTCGACCATGGCGTTTGCCTCTGTGGGTGCGCAGGTCGCCGATTACGCTGCGGCACACGAGGAAAACGTGGGGCCGAGGAAGGGATTGCAAGCCACGAGACGTTTGACCCGGCGACAGGTCACAGGCGCCTAACCCGACTCACAAGATGCCGTGAGTCGCAGGATGCGCAAGGAGTGGCACGACCGGGCCGACTGGCATCCTGATCGCCCTGCGTTCGTCGATGGCGCTTTTCCCCCGGGCAGCCTGGTCATGCACCTCGGGGAGGCTGCGCCGGGCGAGGCTTGCCCGGCGTCGCCTTAGGGCATCCGGCGTTGCACGCCTTCCAGCAGATAGGCGACGAGCAGGGTGAGGCCCCGGCGCTCCACGCAGAATTTGCGGCGCTCGTTCACGGCGTCGAGCAGGTCCTGCCACTCCCCGAGAAGTTCCGCCTCCTGGGCCGAATCCAGCAGGCTCAGGTCGATGTCCCGTCCGAGGCGACGACGCAGGTAGTCGAAGACGGTTCCGTTCCTGATCTCCTCCTTGACCTCATCGATCATGATGTCGTCGTAGCGACCGGAGTCCATCGCCCCGTTCAGATAGAAGGCAATGAAGGTCAGGATGGATGGCGGCATGAGCGCTCCTTGTCAGGCGGAGCGCCACGTTGCCCGCTCGGTACGATCGCCGCAAGCCGACTACCTTGAGGGGCTGTGGCGCATCGCGCCGTCAACCTCCGCTTGTGGACTCGCCGAAGATGCGGATAGCTGCGCGTCGGGAGGCGTGTATGGGACATTTTTTGCATCGATCGGAGTGCCGGTCCTGGATCTATCCGTGGCGATGTCCGGACTGCACCTCGGCGATCTACGTCTATCAATGCAGTTGCGGCAGCGGCGTCTTCTTCGAAACCAATCAGCCGCCGTGGCCGCGACACGACTGCAGCGCCGCGATCGTCGGCGCTTCAATGGCGGGCGCGGGCGGCTGGCTGAAAGCCGGCCTCGATCCTTCGACCGGAAAGGGACAGCCTCTTGAGGCCCTCAAAGGCTTTGTGGCCATCGGCACGGGCGCACCGACGCCGGAGCCACCCGCCCACATCGTCGCTCCGGCGCACCAGCTTGTCGGGGTCAAGGCGATGGACCCGATGCCGGGTGAGCACGAGAGCTTCATCGGCGTCGTGCGCGATCTGAAGGTCGACACGACCCGGATCAAGGAGCTCTACGCGGATCTCGGCGACCTTGGACGCAAGCTCCTGGACCTGCCTGCGCGCGGCGCCGCCCGGCAGATCACCATCGAGAAGAATGATCTCGACCCTATCGAAAGCTACACGGCCGTGGCCCCGGTCGATCTTCTTCAAGGCGTCGGCGTTGGCGAGATGGTCTGGGTTGAACTGTCGGCCCGCCACGGCGCGGATCGGTCGGCCTGGGTGGTGGTCAGTCTCGGCGCGCTGGGCTGACGGGGTCACCCTCGATCGCTCCCGTTCGCACTTGCGCGTCAGACCGAGCGGAGCCCTCGGTCCTCATAAACCGAGCGGGACGGATCGCGGAGGGCGCTCAGCCAGGCTGGGACCTCAGCGCGCGTCTCGCCATTAAAGCCTTCGACGAAGACGCTGCAGAAGGCGAGGGCGGCGTCCCTCGCCGTCATCTCTGCGGGAATGCGGTGGCTCGCTGCAACCGCGTCGCCCGCCACGCCGGACCAACCCGTCACACGCTCCTGATGCTTGATCATGATCATCTGGACGATCCAGAGAAAATCAGTCCGTTTGTCACTCATGGCGCGGCCTCATGCGAAGACTACCGGGGCGGGCCGCTGTTGGGCGGGCCTGTCGGCTAACATTGCTCTCTTATAGCCGGTGCTGTGATGGAATCCCACGTCCGCAGCAACGGCCAGCACGTCAGCTGGTACAGCAGCCAGCAGGCGTAAACGGCCTCGGTCGTATGGCATCCCCCGGTGCCGATCCGTCCATGGGCCACCGCATGGCGCAGGGCCGACCCCGCCCGGAAATCGAACAAGAGCTCAAGCTCCAGAACGGTGGCCGGCGGCAGGATGGCTTCCAGCTGAGGGCGCAGTCTGCCCAACATCGCCGACAGAGACACATTCTCCTCCGTCATGTCGTCGAAATCGACGACCGGGTCATGGTCCGCAACCCGGAGCACATGGCGCAGGCACGGCTCCAGTTGCGGAACGAGCAGATGGACCGCTGACTGATCGTCACCCTGCAGAAGGCGGGTAAAGCCCAGCGCCATGAGACCTTGCTGCTCCCAGCGCACGAACGGGGAGCGGGACACGATCGCCCCAAGATGCCGTTCATGAATGTTGTGCCGTTGGGAGAGGGTCAGCCGGGCCGGGTCGAAACTCCCCTGCACAACGATCTGCCGACGAAATCGCTCGGATTCGTTGATCCTCTGCTTCAGCCAATCCTCGTCGGGATCTTCCCGATCTCCGGATGGCGTGTTCGCGGCGGTTCGTCCGTCTTCGTCGGAGTGCCGGGTTCCCATCATGGCGCCGAGCGGGAACTGATCGAGCGAGGCCAGTGCGTCCTCGCGAAGCGTTTCGACGGGCTGGGACCGTCCGATGCAGGCCAAGGCCTTCAACGCCGCCGGGAGATCCAGCTGCGCGAAGGTCTCGAACGCCTCCCGTCGCTCTTCGCCGAGGTCGAGCGGAACGGTCATCATGACGAACTCGGACAGGGCGTCTTCCTGAAGATCACGCAAGTCCCGCCGGAGCGAACGGCGCCACTCATCCTGTCCCCTTATGCCGCGCAGGGCGTGCAGGGCGGACTGCACCCAATGCGCCTTGGCGCCGGAGGTGCTGACCTGGTCCACCATCTTCAGGATTGTGCTGACCCTCTCGACCTGACACCGCCTGCTGGCGTCCTCGTCGCGGGCTTGCAAATGAAGGTGCGCGGCGTGTCCCAGCAACTGCGCGGACGCCAAGGGATCGAACCGATCCGGCGCGTCGCGAGCGACGGCCTCGAGGTCGGCGGCGACGTCGAGGGCCGGGACCAGATCGTAGTAGCGCGCAAGTGCCGCCGCCGAACCGAAGACCGTGACCGCGCGGTCGGTCACCGCTCTACCATAGAGGCGCAAAAAGGCGTCACGCGCGGCCGGGTCGGTTTTCTTCTTGCCGGTCAGCCTGAGCGCCAGCTGCAGGGCGCGTTGGGCGAACCCTAGCGCTTCAAACGACGCGCCCTCGGCTTCGCCGTATCGCGGTCTGGCGCGCCCATCGAGCAACCGATCCAGGCTATCCACATAGCCGTCGATCGCACAGCGTCCCGCTGCACCGCGATGGCGTTCATTGGTCCAGGCTATGTCGGCCAGTCGCGCCTTCAGCCCGGGGTGATCGAGTTGAGCCGCCAGGGTTTCGAAAACCCCGGCCTGAGGGAGGAAATCCTCGATCGCGGGCATCCGCCAGCCCTCGCCCACATATCGCGGGCCCCACGGCGACCCTTGGTCAGCGGGGCGGAGCAGGAGTCCGACGGCGCCGGACAGCCAGTACCACCCGGAGGCCAGTTGTCCCTCGCTCGCTCGCGCGAGCACCATGAAGCGTTGCTCGAACACGCCCGCATCGACGTGCGAATGGTCCGCCGTTTCGGCGTTTATCGCTTCGACATCGAAGCCGATGATCGCCGTGGTCGGCGGCGGCCAGGTCAAGCCTTCGGAAGAGGTCGTGGACATCGTCGTGGACGGCGGCTCTAGGTCTCGGTCGAACCCTCAGCCCGCAGCTCAGCGAGCCGGCGATCGGAGGCTTCGGCCACAATCTGGCGGAGCAACTCGATGCGCTCTCCGAGATACGCGAGCTCCTCCTCCGTGATGCGGTAGTGGCGCGAGTAGCGAGCCTTCACGTAGGCCGCGCGCAACAGTTCGAAGCAGCGCTTCTGGAACTTGGTCTCCTGCGGCCACACTTCGCGAAGGCGCGGTTCCAGCGGCTCCGTGATCTTCCGGAGATGGACGAGGTTGTGGCTGCGAGGCGCATAGAGCGTCAGGACGAGCAGCAAGCCCTGATAGAGGGACTCGGTCGCTTGATGCAGATTGAACGCTGCGAGCTTTAGCTCGTGATCGTCGATGCAGAACCGCGCGATTTTCGTGAAGCCGTTCGAAGCTGCTTTCCACTCCTCGACGTACTCCATCGTCTCTTCCAGTGCGGTCGCTGGCGGAAGAGGCTGCGGGTCCGACAGCTTCACGCCGGGCGTATCCTTCAGGACGATGCCCTCGCGGACGATGTCGATGAAGAACGGACGGCCGTGCTCCAGCTTGAAGTTCACGTCGTCGAGGCTGTGAACGATGAGCTCGGTGGAGGTGCGCATGGCGCCGAGCGTCCACTGCTCCATCAGCTCCTCGTTGACCTTCTCCCAGAACTCGATGTCCGTGAGGTCCTCGTGATCGACGATGACCAGCAGATCGAAATCCGAGAAGTAACGGCTGATAGGATCGTGGACCCAGTCGCCTCGTGCGTAGCTCCCGTAGAGGATGATCTTCAGGATGCGACCGTTCTTTAGTCGGTCGGCCCGTCGCGTCGAGATTGCCTTGGCGAACCCCTCCTCGATGATGTCGACGTACCGTTCCAGCTCACGCTGCTTGGTCGGCGACAGTTTGCGGAGAGGGCGTTTCATGGGGTGAGTCTCGGAAATGCCCGGCCTCGAAGCAAGGTCGAAAACATCGCATCCCTGTCGCAGCGGCGATCGGGCATCAGAACAGGGGCTCGTGATCGACGTCGTCTCGCCGCAGGCCATAACGCCGGATCAACAGCGCTTCCAGCGCGTCCGGATCTCTCATTCGTCCGCCCTGCAAGCCCCACGAACCGACGTGGGCGCCGATGAACATCAGCCTGTTCACTCTGATGGCCTCGTCCGAAAAGGCCTCGGCGGACAGCGCTTCATCCGGTTCTTCAGGCCTGTTCAATTCGGCTTTCGCCTTCTCCATCACCTCGCGCGACGGTCTTCCCGCCACATCGAACGAAAAGCGGGCGTTCAAGGCGATATTCGCCAGGATGCTCAGGATTTCCCAGTCCTTGAGTCCCTCGTCGCGCATCGCCGCGAGGCGGGCGCGCACATCCGGATCCGCTAGAATTACTGGGAGGGTGTGGCGGAGATAGGCGAACGAGCGATTGTATCGCTGCTCAATCGACAGTGCGGCTTCATCCGCATCATATCCTGGCCCGGGCCCCGTCGGCCCCGACAGCGCCTCGATCTTTCTAAGCTCAAAGACGCGTTCGGGCTCGATGGTCGGCAACGCCTGGCGGATCGCCTCGCCGAACGCCTCCTCAGAGATCAGGTCTCGGTAGAGTTCCGGGTAAGGGCGAGCGGTGAAGAGCTCGCCGGCGAGCGCTTCCACCTGGTCGCTCAGTGCTTCGGCCGCTTCCTTCGGCGGCAACAGCGACAGGGCTCCGAGGATCGGAGCGAGGACCCGTTGAATCATCGGCCATGGGTCTGGCGGGCCTCCAGACGGAAGGGTGAGACTGAAGGTGCGTATTGTGGTCGGCGTGCTGGGTTCGACTTCCTCGAACGCAGGCTCCGCGTGTGTCGGATCCACCCGGACATCGATATGCACTTCACCCGGAAGGGTCACCAGATCGACCCGGAGCAGGATGACGGCGAAAAGCTGGAGGCTGGCTATAACCTGTTCGGCCTCGGGCACGACGGCGTAGCGGTTCTCGAACACGCACGTCCAATCGATATCCATCGCGCGCCAGCGAACGGTTCGCTTGGGGCCAAAATCACTGAACGGACGATCAAGGAAAGCCTCCTGGAGACGCTCCCACAGTTCATCCGGGTTATCCTGAATCCAGAAGCCGTCCGCCGACTCCGAGGCGGACCGGATTGGATCCCAGAGCACAGGCGGCCAGTCGGCGTACAGTCTGTCAAAGGTAGGCAGCGCCTCGGGGGCGAGCCTGAGAAGAGCCCCTCGCCACGTCGTCAGTTGCCCGATGTTGACGTTGAGGTCCGAGTGCTTCTCAAGGTCGAGAGGGTCCGCTTGATGCTGGACATGAGCGCGCAGCATCGCCGCCATCGCTTGAATGAAACCAACCGCGCAGCCTGCGTTGTCCTCGAAGTCCGCCACGGACAAGCGCGCGGTGGGCAGAAGCGGGCCGAGCGCGTCCTCGGGGTGGTACTCGGCAATGAAGGCCGCCGCGAGCGCGTAGTTCTTGGCTGCATAGGTCAGCCCCAAATCCCGGTAGCAGCCTGCGAGCAGGAGCATGACGCGGACGGCGCCCTCGATGCGGTCCCCAGAAAACCACTTCGCCTTGGCCTTGTGGAGCTCGCGGATCGCCGTCAGTGGATGATCATTGTCCAGAAGCGCGAGCGCCCTTTTGAGGGCCTTTTCACCTGCCACCGCGCCGCCAGCCCGTTCAGCGATCAGTTCGTCGGCGCGTTCCGCCAAGGCGAGCAGCTCCGCATCCTCGCCCGCGATCGCGATCACCTTGGTCAGGAAATCCGAGAAGTCTTCGATCGGGAAGAGTGGCGTAGATTTGGCTTCATCGAGCATCCGTCCCCAGTCCAAACGAGATGCGTTTGGATCGCTTGGCGCGTCCGGAGCGCTCGGGAGTCCGCTGATGTGCCCGCGAACGCGAAGCAGCCCGGTGCGACGCACCGGGCCGGGCGCGGTCTCGATCTCGCGATCGATCACGTCGAGAAGGGTGTTTCGCCACTCAACGAGCTCGTCCAATGAGCCGTGATAGGTCGAGTGGAGCAAGCCGCCGTGCGCATAGACGAGCAAGGTGGCTGCGTTCTGCAGGTCAGCCTGCCCGGTCCATTCCCCGACGTCGGAGTAGTAGTCGCGGAGCCTGTGCGCCTGGGGGTTCAGATCCCCGAACCCTCGAAGGGACGCGACCGCGATCTCATAGGCCGCGTTCCGGGCGAGACCACGCGGTGCCGCCTCGTGCGCCGCGAAGACCTCCATCTTCGAAATCCAGAAGCGGAGATCGTGACGTGCTTCGATGTCGAAGGTCGCTCGCCGCACACCGCGCTTTATGTCCGTGAAGTCGGCCTGGCTTATCACCAGCGGTTCGCGGTCTCGCCAACGGGCAAGACGATCATCGTACCCGTCGCCACTCGCAGGACCTGCGGGGCCGATCTCGGCCGGCAGCGAAAGGTACTGCTGGGCGATCCAGAACAGATCGCGATCTGCCAGCCATTCGGCGATCGCCTGGCCATCGAAAATCCTGAGCTCGATGTTGTGCTCGTCTCTCGCCCACTTCTGCAATCTGCGGCGCCGACCGATCGGGAAATCCGCCTCGCAGAAGTAGACGATCTCATCGACGGCCCCGCCCGCGACGATGGACTTCACATCCTTCTTGATCTTCGGTTCGATCCGCTTCTCGAGACTGCAGGCGAACACGACCTCGCGGGCTCCGGAGGCCTGTGCGACGAACGGCGAGTTCGCGGTCAAGGGAAGCGGCAGGTTCGTCCTGAACGACTCGAAATCCCGGCCTCCATCACCGCCCGCACTGACGGGGCCGGTCGCGGGCAGGATGTTCGAATAGAGCCGAGCTCGCGCGACGTGTCGCGTCAGATGCTCGAAGTCATGGTGCGCATTGAGCGCGCCCAGCTCGTTCAGGTGATAGCGGAGAACGCGAGAAAGCTGTGCTGGCGAGGGGCCGTCGGCCAAGGCGTATTTGTCCCGTCTAGGTTTTTGCGCCCGTTTCCGGGTCCTAGCTGTAGTTGTGATGCTGATTTGGTCGCTGTGGAAGGCTAACGGAAGTCCCGCGTTCGCACCCTGATCGCCTCAAGCGACAGATCGGGGATGTAGATGTCCCGCACCTTGGGCGTGCGGGCGTCGGGCGCGCTGCCGCGATAAACCTCGTCGCCCCGGCCGTGCGGCAGGGGGAAGTGATCCCGCTGGCCCAGTGACGCCAATAGGTCGGATGCGTCGTGCATGCGTGTCGCCACGATGTGGACGACCTCGCCCTCGCGCTGGACCGTCCCGTCTACGACGAGAAGGCTGGCGCCGAGCACGATGCGGCGCTGCTGTTCGTAGAGGCTGGGCCAGATGACCAGATTGGCGACGCCGGTCTCGTCCTCGATCGTGATGAACATCACGCCCTTGGCTGAGCCGGGCTTCTGACGGACGAGCACCAGACCTGCGACCCGGGTCTGGCGGCGGTCCCGCATCGCTGAGGCGTCCGCGCAGGTCATGACATGGCGCGACTGGAGGGTGTCGCGCAGGAAGGCGACCGGATGCTCGCGCAAGGTCAGGCCGACATGGCTGTAGTCCTCGACCACCTCCTGGCCCGCCGGCATTCCGGGCAGGGTCGCGTCCGGCTCAGCGACCTCCGGTGTTGTCGCGCCATCGTCCTGGACGACGGCGAACAGGGGTAGGGGATCATCACGCAGGGCCTTGATCGCCCATAGTGCCTCGCGCCTTTGCAGGCCCATGGACGGCAGGAAAGCGTCCGCCTCGGCGAGGCGGGTGAGGGCGCCGACCGGCGTCGAGGAGCGTCGCCAGACATCCTCGACACTGGTGAAGGCCGCCGCGCGCCGATGAACGACGAGGCGCCCCGCGTCCGCATTCGCCAGGCCGCGCACCATGCGCAGGCCGAGACGAACGGCGAAGCGGTCCTCACGGTCGGTGGGCTCAAGCGTGCAGTCCCAGCGGCTGGCGTTGACGCAGACCGGGCGGATTTCGACGCCGTGCTCACGGGCGTCGCGAACGATCTGGGCCGGGGCATAGAACCCCATGGGTTGGGCGTTCAGCAGGGCGGCGCAGAAGACGTCGGGGTGATGGCATTTGAGCCAGGAGGAGGCGTAGGCGATCAGGGCGAAGGACGCCGCATGGCTCTCGGGGAAACCATAGGAGCCGAAGCCCTCCAGCTGGCTGAAGGTCTTCTCGGCGAACTCGGCCGTATAGCCGCGCTCGACCATGCCGTTGACCAGCTTGTCCTTGAAGTGGCTGACGCCGCCGGTGAATTTGAACGTCGCCATGGCCCGGCGCAGCTGGTCCGCCTCGGACGCCGTGAACCCGGCGCATTCGATGGCGACCCGCATCGCCTGTTCCTGGAAGAGGGGGACGCCGAGCGTCTTGCCCAGCACCCGCTCCAGCTCCGGCTTGGGATAGTCGACCGGCTCCTTGCCCTCGCGTCGTCGCAGATAGGGGTGGACCATGTCGCCCTGAATCGGGCCAGGGCGGACGATCGCCACCTCGATGACCAAGTCGTAGAAGGTGCGCGGCTTGATCCGGGGGAGCATGGCCATCTGGGCCCGGCTCTCGATCTGGAAGACCCCCAGCGTGTCCGCCTTGCGGATCATCGCATAGGTCTTCGGATCCTCGGCCGGGATCGAGGCCAGATCGAGCTCGACGCCCTTGTGGTCCCGCAGCAGGTCCAGGCCCCGTCGCATGCAGCTCAGCATGCCGAGCGCAAGCACATCGACCTTCATGAACTTCAGGGCGTCGATGTCGTCCTTGTCCCATTCGATCACCTGGCGGTCCTTCATCGCCGCAGGCTCGATGGGGACGAGATCGTCCAGTCGGTCGTCCGTCAGGACGAAGCCGCCCGGGTGCTGGCTCAAATGCCGGGGAAAGCCGATCAGCTGGCGGGACAGGTCGAGCGCCAGCCGAAGGCGCCGATCCTGGAGGTTGAGGTTCAGTTCCTCGGCGTGTCGATCCTCGACGCCCTCGCTGGAATAGCTCCAGACCTGGGACGACAGCGTTTTGATCAGATCCTCGGACAGGCCGAGCGCCTTTCCCACGGCGCGCAGGCGCCGCGTGACCGGTAGCGGATCACGGTGGCGCACAGCGCCGCGCGATCGCGGCCGTAGGTCTCATAGACCCACTGGATCACCTCCTCGCGCCGTTCGTGCTCGAAATCGACGTCTATGTCCGGCGGCTCCTTCCGCTCCTGGCTGACGAAGCGTTCGAACAGCAGGTGGTTGCGGCCCGGGTCGATCGAGGTGATGCCCAACACGAAACAGACCGCCGAATTGGCGGCCGATCCGCGGCCCTGGCAGAGGATGTCCCGGCTTCGGGCGAAGCGGACGATGGAGTTCACCGTCAGGAAATAGGGGGCATAGCCCAGGGCCTCGATGAGCGTCAGCTCATGCTTCAGGCTGGCGCGCACCTTGTCCGGCAAGCCGTCCGGATAGCGGCCGGCCGCGCCCTCCCAGGTCAATCGCTCCAGCGCCTGTTGCGGCGTCAGGCCGGGCAGGGCGGCCTCCCTGGGATACTGATACGACAGCTCGTCGAGGTTGAACCGGCACCGGTCGGCGATCTCGACCGACCGGCGCAGAGCGTCCGGATAGCGGGCGAACAGCCGGTGCATCTCCTCGGCGCGCTTCAGGTGACGATCGGCCGAGCGTTCCCGCTTGAAGCCGACATCGTCGATCGTGCAGCCCTCGCGAATGCAGGTCAGCACGTCCTGAAGGATGCGGCGGTCCGGGTGGTGGAAGAGGACGTCGTTGGTCACGACAGTGTTCACCCCAAGATCCTGGGCCAGCTCCGAAAGTTGATGCAGCCGCATCTGGTCCCGGGGGCGGCGGCGCAGGGTCAGGGCGCAATAGGCGTCAGCGCCGAAGATGTCGGCCAGGGCCGAGAGGCGTCGGCGGTACGACGCATCGGCGCGATCGGTGACGAGCACGGCGATCAGGCCCCCGGCATGGTCCGCCAGATCGGACCAGTCGAGGCGACACGCACCCTTGCCTGCGCGCCCCTTCCCGAGGGTCAGCAGTCGACACAGGCGACTGTAGGCCGCCCGATCGGTCGGATAGACCAGTATAGCGGTCTCATCGACGAGTTCGAGACGACAGCCGATCACCAGTCGAACCCCGGTCGCCTTGGCGGCCTCATGCGCTCGCACGATGCCGGCGACGCTGTTCCGGTCGGTGATGGCGAGCGCCTCCAGGCCGCAGACGGCGGCCTGGGCGAACAGCTCGTCGCAGCCGCTGGCGCCGCGCAGGAACGAGAAGTGGGAGGCGCACTGGAGTTCGGCATAGCGCCGCGTTGCGGTCTCGCTCATCCGAACCGGCCGTGGATGAACCAGGCCTGGGAGCCGGTCGTCGCATCCTCGCCGTCGCCGGCCCGGAACAGCCAGAAGCGCTCGCCGGCGTCGTCCTCGACCTGGAAGTAGTCGCGGACCGCCCACATCTCCGCATCGCGTCGCCCCCACTCGCCGAAGATCCGCTCCGGGCCGTCGGCCCGGCGGATCCGGCGGCGGACGCCGCGCCAGGTGAAATGGGTCGGCGGGTTGTCGGGCAGGAGCGCGATCGTCTCGATCGGCTCCGGCTTGCGGAACAGCCGCGTCGGGCGTGGCCAGTCCGGCGCCCAGGCCCCGCCCGTCGGGGCGGACAGAGGTGCGACCTTCCGGGTGGAGCGCTCCGGGACGTCGCTTTCCACCGGAGACAGCCGATAGAGCCGGTCGGCGCCGATCCGGTTCGCCAAGGTATCGACGAGCATGGACACGTCCGGTGCGGCCTCCGCGCCGAGACGCGCGGCGGCGGGCCGCCAGTTCAGCGGCTCGGCCGCACTCGCGGCCAGCGTCATGCGGTCGATGCCGAAGCCGGGCGCGATCGTTTCGATCTTGTCGGTCAGCAGCCGGGTCAGTCGGCGCACGTCGCGCACCGGCTTGGCCAGACCCACACGGACCGCCTCGATCCGGTTGTCCACGCGGTAGCAGAGCCAGTCGAGCCGTCGCGCCCCCAGGCCGCGCGTCTCCAACTGCCCGCACAGGGCTTCGGCCAGGGCGCCGGCGTACCGGGCCAGGGTTTCAGGGGCCCCGATAGGCTCGGCGAAGACCCGTTCGACGCGGGGCGTCTCAGGCGCCTCGACCGGGATCAGGGGCTCGCCCGACCGGCCATAGGCCTGGTCGAGACGCCGGCCCAGCTCCGCTCCGAAACGGAGCTGGAGAGGCGCGCGGGGCCGGTGGGCGACGTCGCCGATCCGCTCGAACCCCATTCGCCTCAGCCCGGCGGGAAGGTCCGCCGGGAGGCGCAAGGCCTCCAGCGGCAAGGGGGAGAGCGCCGCATCGACGCCGTCTTCCGCGATGAGGCTCTGGTTGG
The DNA here is from genome assembly GCA_052441165.1 of Caulobacteraceae bacterium. GTDB lineage: Bacteria > Pseudomonadota > Alphaproteobacteria > Caulobacterales > Caulobacteraceae > Brevundimonas. The sequence goes on from JBQVQW010000033.1 coordinate 21,183, forward strand.
CGCGGAAACGGGCGACCGCATGGGCGGCGCCGAGCGTGGGGCCGACGACGCCCCGACTGGTCACACCGACGCCCTGAAGGCGCGTCGCCAGATCGCGCAGAAGCGCCGCCTCGCCTCCCTTAAGATGGGCGGCGCCGGTGACGTCGATCGCCAGCCCATCCGGCGGATCGGCCTGGCACACGGGGGCGTAGCGGTGCATCGCCCACAGGGCGAGGCGGTCCAGAGCCTCGGCGTCGCCATGCGGATCGGCGTCTCTCACGTCCAGACCCGGGATCAGGGCCTGGGCCTGGGTCGCGGCCATGCCGACGCGCGCGCCGGAGGCGGCGGCGGCGGCGTTGCAGGCCGTCACGACTCGTTTGCGACCGATCCGGCCGGTGAGGACGAGAGGATGCTCAGGCGGCGGTGCGTCGGCGCCCAGCCGGCGGTGCAACCGATCGACGGGCCAGTTCGGCAGGAAGAGCGAGACGACCCGTCTCATCGCAAGCGTCCAGAATGAAGTCCGCCGCGTCGGCGCCGCGGCAACGCATAAGTTCGATCCGCCATCGCGCCCGACCGATCCCGGGGACCGGCAAGGGCGCCGATGGCTCGGCGCTGACGCGCCAGCGCGTGGCGGCGGCGGTCGGCTGGCCGAAGTCGGCGGCCTCCGCCGCCCGGCGCCATCGCCGGACCGCAAGGCCGATGACGCCCGACGCCTCGGCGGCCAGCTGCAGCCGGCGCGAGGCGGTCATGGTCAGGCGGGATGTCTCGCAGACGACGCCCGCCAGCCCGCCATGGCGCAGGCCCTCCTCGAAACAGGCCATCAGCGCCTTCTCGTCGCCCGCCTCGACGTAGATGACCCGGTCCGGTCCCAGCCCTGCATGGTTGAGCGCGGGGGCGAACAGGTCGGGGCGGGTGATGCACCACAGAACAGGTCCGGGCAGACG
>JBQVQW010000034.1:0-19920 GCA_052441165.1 Caulobacteraceae bacterium
GGCTTCGGCGGGGGCGGCGGCGGCGGAGGCGGAGGCGTCACCCGCTGGACGAGCTCGACCAGGATCGGAGGGCTGGGCATCGGGCCCGGCTCGATCGGCTCGGATTGGCCGGCGATCATGAAGATTCCCAGATGCGCCGCCACCACGCCGGCCATCAGGCCGGCGCGCTGCACGCGCCTGTCTCGCAGGGGATGGGAAATGGTGTTCACGCCTCCAGACCTACCCCCCGCCGCATTAACGCACGGAAGGCCGGTTCGGTCAGGCGGTATTCAGCTTCAGGCCAGGGCGGCGTCGATCGCCGTGGTCACGGCCTCGATCGAGCCCATGCCGTCGATCTCGGTCAACTTGCCCTGACCTTCGTAGTACGGCAGCAGCGGCGCGGTCTGGCGATTGTAGACGGCCAGCCGGTCCTTGAAGGTTTCCGGATTGTCATCCGGGCGGCCCTGCTCGGCATAGCGCTTTGAAATCCGCTCCGTCAGGGCGGCGTCGTCGACCTTCAGACGGACGACGCGATCGACCTGGGCGCCGCGCTTGGCCAGCATGGCGTCCAGCGCCTCGGCCTGCGCCACCGTGCGCGGGAAGCCGTCGAAGATAGCGCCCCCGGCCGCCTCCGTTTCCGGCAAACGCTCCTCGATCAGGGCGATGACGATCTCGTCGGTGACCAGATCGCCCCGCGCCAGCACGTCCTTGACCTTCAGACCCAGTTCCGAACCCGAGGCGATGGCGGCGCGGAGCATGTCGCCGGTCGACAGCTGGACCATGCCGCGCGTCTCGACCAGGCGCTTGGCCTGCGTGCCCTTGCCGGCCGCGGGCGGCCCGAACAGGATCAGATTCATGGCCGCCCCTCCGGCAGGTTCGTCAATCAGCTACTAGCGTCGCGCCGGAGCGGTCGTACCACGGCCACGGCCGCGCAGCTTGGCCTTCTTGATCAGACCTTCGTACTGGTGCGCCAGCAGATGCGACTGGATCTGCGCAACGGTGTCCATGGTCACGGAGACCACGATCAGAAGCGAGGTGCCGCCGAAATAGCCGATGCTGGGCATCTGCGAGATCAGCACTTCCGGCAACAGGCAGACGGCGGTGATGTAGGCCGCGCCGATGACCGTCAGACGGGTCAGGACGTAGTCCAGATACTCGGCCGTGCGCTTGCCCGGACGGATGCCCGGCAGGAAACCGCCGTACTTGCGCAGGTTCTCGGCCGTGTCCTCGGGGTTGAAGGTGATCGAGGTGTAGAAGAAGCAGAAGAAGACGATCAGCAGGCCGTACAGCACCATGAACGCCGGCTGGCCGTGGGTCAGCTGCGCAGTGACGATCGGCAGCCAGCTCATCCACGACGGCAGGTTGGCGTTGGCCGTGAACTGGGCGACGGTCGCCGGCAGCATCAGCAGCGACGAGGCGAAGATCGCCGGAATGACGCCGGCGGTGTTGACCTTGAGCGGCAGGAACGAGCGCTCGCCCCCGGCCATGCGGTTGCCTTCCTGGCGCTTCGGATACTGGATCAGAAGGCGGCGCTGGGCGCGCTCCATGAAGACGATGAAGACGACCACGGCGATGGCCATGGCGGCGACCAGCAGCAGGACGAAGGCCGAGATCTGGCCCTGCTGGGCCAGGCCGAACAGGCGGGCGATGGTGCCCGGCAGGACGGCGACGATACCGGCGAAGATGATCAGCGAGATGCCGTTGCCGACGCCGCGCGCGGTCACCTGCTCACCCAGCCACATCAGGAACATGGTGCCGCCCGTCAGGACGGTGACGGTCGAGATGATGAAGAACAGCCCGGGGCTGTCGACGAAGCCCGGCTGGGCGTTCAGGCCGATGGCGATACCGGCGGACTGGAACAGCGCCAGCACCACGGTCAGGTAGCGGGTGTACTGGTTCAGCTGCTTGCGGCCGCTCTCGCCGCCTTCCTTGCGCAGCTTTTCCCATGGCGGATACACCGCACCCAGCAGCTGGACGATGATCGACGCCGAGATGTAGGGCATGACGTTCAGCGCGAAGACCGCGAAACGCTCGACCGCGCCGCCCGAAAACATGTTGACCATATCCAGGATGCCGCGCTGGCTGTCCGGGTTCTGGAAGAACGCCAGGAAGGCCTCGGAGTTGATCCCCGGAACCGGCACATAGGTGCCGATGCGGTAGACCAGCAGGGCCAGGAGCGTGAACAGCAGACGCTTGTGAAGCTCGGTCGCACGCGCGAACGAGCCCATGTTCATGTTTGCTGCAAGTTGTTCGGCGGCCGAAGCCATGTGTCGTCACCCCGACTGATCAGAACGCGGCGCATCTGACCCGGAGTCGGCGCCTGCATCCAGATAGGAGAAGGGCGCCCTCGTGGCGAGGGCGCCCGTCAGCTTTTTACTTGGCGGCGGTCCGCTTGGCGCGCGCCGACACCTTGTTGGCGTCACCCTTCGGAGCCTTGGGAGCCGGAGCCTTGCCCTTGGCGGCGTTGCGCTTCTCGACGCGGGCCGCGGCCTTCTCTTCAGCCGCGATACGCTCCTGGACGACCGAGCCGCCGGCGGCTTCGATCGCCTTGACGGCGCCGGCCGAGGCCGACCACACGACCAGGTTCAGCTTGGACTTGATCTCGCCGGTGCCCAGCAGACGGACGCCGTCCTTGACGCGACGGATCACGCCGGCGGCGACCAGGGCCTCGCCCTTGATCTCGCCCTTGATGTCCAGCTTCTTGGCGTCGATGGCGTCCTGCAGGCGCCACAGGTTCACTTCGGCCAGCTTCAGCGCGTTCGGGTTGTTGAAGCCGCGCTTCGGCATACGCATGTACAGCGGCATCTGGCCGCCCTCGAAGCCGCCGATGGCGACGCCCGAACGGGACTTCTGGCCCTTGACGCCGCGACCCGAGGTCTTGCCCTTGCCCGAACCGGGGCCACGGCCGACGCGCATGCGCTTCTTGTGGGCGCCTTCGTTCTCGCGGATTTCGTTCAGTTTCATGTGCCTGATCCTTTCGGGTTCTAGCGCCCGGGCGAAAACCCGGACTCGGCGTTGATGTCTTTGTCGTACGAACCGGAGCAGGTCCGGAACGCAAGGAAGGGCGGCCTATAGCCGCCCTTGCCCTGTCGCCGCAAGCGGCGACTTGTCCCGCCCCGCGAGGGGCGGAGCAATCTTACTTCTCGACCACTTCCACCATGTGGTGGACCTTGGCGATCATGCCGCGCACGGAGGGGGTGTCCTCCAGGGTCGATTCACGACCCACGCGGTTGAGGCCGAGGCCGACCAGGGTCGCGCGCTGATCCGACTTGCGGCGGATCGGGCTGGCGGTCTGGCGGACGGTGACGGTCTTGGTTTCGGTCTTGGCCATGACTTAGGACTCCACCGCTTCCGGCGCCGAGGCGCCGTCGTTGCGGCGGCCCATCAGGTCAGCAACCTTCTTGCCACGCTTCGAAGCGACCTGACGCGGCGACGACTGGACCTTGAGGGCCTCGAACGTCGCGCGGATCATGTTGTAGGGGTTCGACGAACCGGTCGACTTGCCCACGACGTCCTGGACGCCGAGGGTTTCGAGCACGGCGCGCATCGGACCACCCGCGATGACGCCGGTTCCCGGAGGGGCCGCGCGCATCATGATCTTGCCGGCGCCCCAACGGCCCGAGCCGTCGTGGTGCAGGGTGCGGTTCTCGCGCAGCGGAACCTTGATCATGGTCTTCTTGGCTTCTTCGGTCGCCTTGCGGATGGCTTCCGGCACTTCGCGCGCCTTGCCATGACCGAAGCCGACGCGGCCCTTGCCGTCACCGACGACCATCAGGGCGGCGAAGCTGAAGCGACGGCCGCCTTTCACGGTGGCGGCGACGCGGTTGATGTGCACCAGCTTCTCGACGATGTCCGAATCCGGACCGTCGACGGCGGGAGCGTTGCGGTTGTCACGACGGTTGCGATCGTTGCCGCCGCCGCCGCGTTGGGGTTGTTGCGCCATCTGTCGCGTCCCTTAGAAGTTCAGGCCGGCTTCACGCGCGGCTTCCGCCAGCGCCTTCACCCGTCCGTGATAGATGTAGGCGCCGCGGTCGAAGACGACGTCCTTGACGCCCTTCTCGATGGCGCGTTCGGCGATCAGCTTGCCGATGGCGGCAGCTGCGGCGACGTCCGAGCCCTTCTTGCCCTTGCCGCCTTCCAGCGACGAGGCGGCGGCCACCGTGACGCCCTGGGCGTCGTCGATGATCTGGGCCGAGATGTTCTTGTCCGAACGGTGAACCGACAGACGCAGACGACCGTTGGCGACCGCCTTCAGGCGGCGACGGTTGCGCTCCGAACGGCGCTTGGCTTGCTGTTGAAGAGAGAGAGCCATGACTTACTTCTTCTTGCCTTCCTTGCGACGCACGGTTTCACCCGTGTAGCGCACGCCCTTGCCCTTGTAGGGCTCCGGCGGACGCAGCTTGCGGATGACGGCGGCGATCTGACCGACGGCTTGCTTGTCAGCACCCGAGATCTTGATCTCGGTCTGCTTCGGCACCGCGAAGGTGACGCCAGCCGGCGGTTCGATGTCCACGTCGTGCGAGAAGCCGAGTTGCAGCGACAGGGCGTTGCCCTTCATCGCCGCGCGGTAACCCACGCCGACCAGGTCGAGCGACTTTTCGAAGCCGGTGGTGACACCGACGACCATGTTGTCGACCAGGGTGCGCGACAGGCCCCACATCGCGCGAGCGCGCTGGGTGTCGGCCCGCGGGGTCAGCGACAGCTCGTCGCCTTCCTGCTTGACCTCGATTTCCTCGGCGACGGTCCAGGTGCGTTCGCCCTTGGGACCCTTCACCGACACGGTCTGGCCGTCGAGCGTGACAGTCACGCCCTTCGGCACAGCGATGGTTTTCTTGCCGATACGGGACATCTTAGTAGACCCTGCAGAGGACTTCGCCGCCGACATTGGCGTCGCGGGCGGCAGCGTCCGACATGACGCCCTTGGACGTCGAAAGGATCGAGATGCCCAGGCCGTTCTTGATCGGCTTCAGGTCGCTGATGGCCGAATAGACGCGACGGCCCGGCTTCGACACGCGGGCGATCTCGGCGATCACCGGCTGGCCGTCGAAGTACTTCAGCTCGATCTCGAACTGCGGGAATTCGCCGGGGTTCTGAACCAGCGAATAGCCACGGATGTAGCCTTCGTCCTGCAGCACGTCGAGGACGCGCTGGCGCAGACGCGAGGCCGGGGTCAGCACCTTCGAACGCTTGCGGGTCGCCGCGTTCTTGATGCGAGCGATCATGTCGCTCAGGGGATCGTTGATCATCATGACTTTATGCTCCCCTTACCAGCTCGACTTCGTCAGGCCAGGGATCTGGCCCAGGTTGCCCAGCTCGCGCAGAGCGATACGGCTCATCTTGAGCTTACGGTAGTAGGCGCGCGGACGGCCGGTCACTTCGCAGCGGTTGCGAATGCGGTTCTCGGCCGAGTTACGCGGCAGTTGAGCCAGCTTCAGGCGCGCCTCGAAGCGCTCCTCCAGCGGCAGGGACTCGTCGTTCGCGATCGCCTTCAGGGCGGCGCGCTTGTCGGCGTACTTCGCGACGAGGGCCTTGACCTTCTCGTTACGGTTTACAGCGGACTTCTTAGCCATTGTTCTCTTCCCTTCCCGCTCAGTTCACGAACGGGAACTTGAACTCGGTGAGGAGAGCCTTGGCTTCCTCATCGGTCTTGGCCGTGGTGCAGACGATGATGTCCATGCCCCACATCTGGTCGATCTGGTCGTAGTTGATCTCCGGGAACACGATGTGCTCCTTCAGACCGGTGGCGTAGTTGCCGCGACCGTCGAACGAAGTGCCCTTGAGGCCACGGAAATCCTTCACGCGCGGCAGCGCGATCGTGATGAACCGGTCCAGGAACTCGTACATATGGTCGCCGCGCAGGGTCACCTTGCCGCCGACAACCATGCCTTCGCGCAGCTTGAAGCCGGCGATGGAGTTACGGGCCTTGGTCGGCACGGCCTTCTGGCCGGCGATGGCGGTCAGATCCTTGAGGGCCGCGGTGGCCTTCTTGGAGTCAGCGACGGCCTCGCCGATACCCATGTTCAGGACGATCTTGTCCAGCTTGGGGACCTGCATTTCGTTCGTGTAGCCGAACTTGTCCTTCATCGTCGCCCGGATACGCGAAACGTATTCCGACTTCAGACGGGGCGTGTACTTGGTGTCAGCCATCAGATGACGTCTCCCGTCGTCTTGGCGAAGCGGACCTTCTTGTCGCCTTCCATACGGAAGCCGACGCGGGCGGCCTTGCCGTTGGCGTCAGCGATCGCGACGTTCGAGACGTGCAGCGACGCTTCCTTGTTCTTGATGCCGCCTTGCGGGTCCATCTGGGTCGGGCGCGTGTGGCGCTGGACCATGTTGATGCCCTGGACGACGACACGGTTCTCTTCGGGGAGGACCTTGAGGACCTGGCCGGTGCGGCCCTTGTCCTTGCCGGTCAGGACGACGACGTTGTCGCCCTTCTTGATCTTGGCGGCCATGTTACAGGACCTCCGGAGCCAGCGAGATGATCTTCATGTGGTTCTTCGCGCGCAGTTCGCGCGGAACCGGCCCGAAGATACGGGTGCCGACAGGCTCGTTCTGCTTGTTGACGATGACGGCGGCCGACTTGTCGAAACGGATGACAGAGCCGTCCTTGCGCATGATGTCCTTGGCGGTGCGCACGACGATGGCGCGAACGACGTCGCCCTTCTTCACGCGGCCGCGCGGAATCGCTTCCTTCACCGAGGCGACAATGGTGTCGCCCACCGAGGCGTAGCGGCGCTTGGAGCCGCCCAACACCTTGATGCACATGACCCGGCGTGCGCCCGAATTATCGGCCACTTCCAGGTTAGTTTGCATCTGGATCATATGATCAGATCCTTCTGATTACGACGCCGAGGCCGGGGAAAGGACTTCCCACCGCTTCAGCTTGGACTTCGGGGCGCACTCGACGATACGGGCCAGGTCGCCGACCTTGAGGGCGTTGGCTTCGTCGTGGGCGTGGTACTTCTTGGACAGACGAACGGTCTTCTTCAGGACCGGGTGCAGCAGGGTGCGCTCGACCTTGACGACGACGGTCTTGTCGCCCTTGTCGGAGACGACCACGCCTTCGAGAATTCGCTTGGGCATCTTCGTTTCCTTAAGCGTTCACGCGCTTCTCACGCAGAAGCGTGGAGATGCGGGCGATGTCCTTGCGCACTTCCGAGACCCGGTGGGTCTTTTCCATCTGGCCGGTAGCGGCCTGGAAGCGCAGGTTGAACTGTTCCTTCTTGAGCTTCAGCAGCTCGTCGGACAGCTGGTCGGCGGTTTGCGACCGGAGATCGGCGATCTTGGTCATCAGGCAGCGGCCTCCGTGTGAGCGATGCCGGCGTCGAGGCGGGTAACCACCTTGGTGCGGACCGGCAGCTTGGCGGCGCCGAGGCGCAGCGCTTCGCGAGCGATGTCGTCCGGCACGCCGTCGATTTCGAACAGGATGCGGCCCGGGTGGCAGCGCGCGGCCCAGTGGTCCACGGCGCCCTTGCCCTTGCCCATCCGGACTTCAGCGGGCTTGCCCGTGACGGGCAGGTCCGGGAAGACGCGGATCCAGACGCGGCCCTGACGCTTCATCTGGCGGGTGATCGCGCGGCGGGCCGCCTCGATCTGACGCGCAGTGATGCGTTCCGGCTCGACCGTCTTCAGGCCGTACGAGCCGAAGTTCAGCGAGAAGCCGCCCTTGGCCGAACCGTGGATCCGGCCCTTGAAGGCCTTGCGGTACTTGGTCTTCTTAGGTTGCAGCATGACTTAGTTCTCACCACCACGGCCACGGTCGCGGCGTCCGCCACGATCGTCACGACGCGGACCACGCTCGCGGCCTTCGTTCGACGAAGGACCAGAGGCTTCCTGCGCCCAGCGCTTGTCTTGGGCCATCGGGTCGTGCTCGAGCACCTCACCCTTGAAGACCCACACCTTCACGCCGATGATGCCGTACGTCGTCTTGGCCTCAATGAAGCCGTAGTCGATGTCGGCGCGCAGGGTGTGAAGCGGCACGCGACCTTCGCGGTACCATTCCATACGAGCGATTTCGGCGCCGCCCAGACGACCCGAGACGTTGATCCGGACGCCCTTGGCGCCCAGACGCATGGCCGACTGCATCGCGCGCTTCATGGCGCGACGGAAGGCGATACGACGCTCGAGCTGCTGCGCGATGTTCTCGGCGATCAGCTGCGCGTCGGTCTCCGGCTTGCGGACCTCGACGATGTTCAGGTGAACTTCGCCTTCGGTGCGGGCCGAGATGTCCTTGCGGAGCTTCTCGATGTCAGCGCCCTTCTTGCCGATCACGACACCCGGACGGGCGGCGTAGATCGTCACGCGGCACTTCTTGTGCGGGCGCTCGATGATGATGCGCGACACGCCGGCGGCCTGCAGGCGCTCCTTCAGCCACTCGCGCAGCTTCAGGTCCTGATGCAGCAGACGGGCGTAGGAGGCGCCGTCGGCGAACCAGCGGCTGTCCCACGTGCGGTTCACGCCGAGGCGGAAACCGATCGGATTGATTTTCTGACCCATCAGGCGGCCTCACCGGCTTCGCGGACCACGATCGTGATTTCCGCGAAAGGTTTCAGGATGCGCGACGAGCGGCCACGAGCGCGGCTCGCGAAACGCTTCATCACCAGGTTCTTGCCCACGAAGGCCTCGGCGACAATCAGGTTGTCGATGTCGAGGTTGTGGTTGTTCTCGGCGTTCGAGACGGCCGAGTACAGGACCTTGCGAACGTCGGTCGCGATGCGCTTGCGGCTGAATTCCAGCTCGTTCAGCGCCTTCTGGACCGGCAGGCCGCGGATGGACTGGGCGACCAGGTTCAGCTTCTGGGGGCTGATCCGGACGTTCACCAGCTTGGCGCGGGCTTCAGTCGGGGCGACCCGACGGGGGTTCTTGGTCTGGGCCATGGATTACTTCCTCTTGGCCTTCTTGTCCGCCGCGTGGCCCGGGAAGTTCCGGGTCGGGGCGAACTCGCCGAACTTCATGCCGACCATCTCTTCAGAGACGATCACCGGCACGTGCTTCTGGCCATTGTGAACGCCGAAGGTCAGACCGACGAACTGCGGCAGGATGGTGGAGCGGCGCGACCACGTCTTGATCACGTCCTTGCGGCCCGACGTCTGAACGGCGTCGGCCTTCTTGAGCAGATACCCGTCGACAAACGGGCCTTTCCAGGAGGAGCGGGCCATTCTTAGCGAGCCTTCTTAACGTGGCGGGTACGGATGATGAACTTGTCCGTAGCCTTGTTCTTGCGGGTGCGGGTGCCCTTGGTGTCCTTACCCCACGGCGTGACGGGGGTACGACCACCGGAGGTCCGGCCTTCACCACCACCGTGCGGGTGGTCGATCGGGTTCATGGCGACGCCGCGAACGTGCGGACGGAAGCCCATGTGACGGACACGACCGGCCTTGCCGAGGTTCTGGTTCATGTGGTCGGGGTTCGACACCGCGCCCACCGTGGCCATGCAGCCGTCCAGAACCATGCGCAGCTCGCCCGAGCCGAGACGGATCTGGGCGTAGCCCTGATCACGGCCGACCAGCTGGGCGTAGGCGCCGGCCGAACGGGCCAGCTGGGCGCCCTTGCCCGGCTTCATCTCGATGTTGTGGATGATCGTACCCACGGGCATCGAGCGCAGCGGCATGGCGTTGCCCGGCTTCACGTCGACCTTCTCGCCAGCCACCACCGTGTCGCCCGCCTTCAGGCGTTGCGGCGCGATGATGTAGGCCTTTTCGCCGTCCTCATAGGTGATGAGGGCGATGAAGGCGGTGCGGTTCGGATCGTATTCCAGGCGTTCGACGGTCGCCGAGGCGAACTTGCGACGCTTGAAGTCGATCTTGCGGTACAGGGTCTTGGCGCCGCCGCCGCGGAAGCGGACAGCGATGCGACCGCCCTGACCACGACCGCCCGACTTGGTCAGGCCTTCGGTCAGCGACTTCTCGGGACGGCCCTTGTGGAGCTCCGAGCGGTCGATCAGCACCAGGGCGCGGCGGCCCGGCGACGTCGGATTGTAGGTTTTCAAGGCCATCTGATCAGAGCCCCGTGGTGACGTCGATCGACTGGCCGTCAGCCAGCGTCACGATCGCTTTTTTGATGTCGACCCGACGGCCCATGATGCCGCGGAAACGCTTGGTCTTGCCCTTCTGGACGAGGGTGTTGACCTTGATCACGTTCACCTTGAACAGGGCCTCGACCGCAGCGGCGATCTCGTCCTTCGAGGCGTTGTCCGCGACGCGGAAGACGACCTTGTTCTGTTCCGACAGGATCGTGGCCTTCTCGGTGATCACCGGAGCCAGGATGGTGTCGTAGTGACGCGCAGTGGGTTGGGCGCCGGCCATTACGCGGCCTCCTTCTGAGCGAAGCGGGCCTCGATGGCCTCGACGGCCGCCTTGGTCAGCACCAGCTTGTCGGCCCGCAGGATGTCATAGACGTTCAGGCCGGCGTTCGGCAGCACGTCGATGTGCGGGATGTTGCGGGCGGCCAGGCCGAAGTTCGTGTCGACTTCCGGACCGGCGATGATCAGGGCCTTGGTCCAGCCCAGCTTGCCGAAGGTGTCGCGCAGGGCGGCAGTCTTGGCGTCCTTGACCGAAACCGAGTCGACCACGACCAGCGCGCCGGCCTTGGCCTTCGACGACAGGGCGTGACGCAGGGCCAGGGCGCGGACCTTCTTCGGCAGCGAGAAGCCGTGGTCGCGAACGACCGGACCGAAAGCGCGCGAACCACCGACGAACTGCGGCGCACGGCGCGAACCGTGACGGGCGCCGCCGGTGCCCTTCTGCTTGTACATCTTCTTGCCCGTACGAGAGTTCTCGTTCCGGGTTTGAACCTTGTGGGTGCCGGCGCGGCGCTTGGCCAGCTGCCAGTTGACGTAACGGGCCAGAAGGTCGCCGCGGATGTCGGAGATGCCGAAGACGGCGTCCGACAGCTCAACGTCGCCAGCAGCCTTGCCGTCGAGTTTGATAACCGAGAGTTTCATTACGCTTCACCGCCTTCGACGGTTTCGGCGGCCGGGGCTTCTTCAGCCGGCGTTTCGGCCGGTTGAGCCGCAGCAGCAGCCTTGTTCGACTTCACGCCGCCGGGGAACGGGGCGTCGGCCGGACGGGCCTTCTTCACGGCGTCGCGGATCTTGACCCACGTGCCTTCGTGACCCGGGACGGCGCCCTTGATCATGATCAGGCCGCGCTCGGCATCGACGCGGAAGACGGTCAGGTTCTGGGTCGTGACGACTTCCTGACCGAGGTGACCGGCCATCTTCTTGCCGGGGAAGGTACGACCCGGGTCCTGACGGTTACCCGTCGAACCGTGCGAGCGGTGCGAGACCGACACACCGTGCGTGGCGCGCAAACCGCCGAAGTTCCAGCGCTTCATGGCGCCGGCGAAGCCCTTGCCGATGGTCTCGGCCTGGACGTCGACCTTCTGGCCGGCGACGAAGTGGTCGGCCGAGAACTCGGCGCCCACATCCATCATCGCGTCCGCATCGATGCGGAACTCGGTGACATAGGCCTTCGGCTCCACTTCCAGCTTCGCGAAAGCTTCGCGTTGAGCCTTGTTGGTGTTCTTGGCCTTCTTGGTGCCAGCGCCCAGCTGGAGAGCGACGTAGCCGTCACGCTCCTGGGTACGTTGGCCGACGACTTGGCAGCCGTCGAGCTGCAGCACAGTGACCGGAACGTGCGCGCCGTCATCGGCGAACACGCGGGTCATGCCCAGCTTCTTGGCGATCACGCCCGTGCGCATCGGATCCCGCCTCTTTCTCGATTAAATCTTGATCTCGACGTCCACGCCGGCGGACAGGTCGAGCTTCATGAGCGCGTCCACGGTCTGCGGGGTGGGGTCGACGATGTCGAGCACGCGCTTGTGCGTGCGGATTTCAAACTGCTCGCGCGACTTCTTGTCGACGTGCGGCGAGCGGTTCACGGTGAATTTCTCGATCAGGGTCGGCAGCGGGATCGGACCACGAACGGTCGCGCCCGTGCGCTTGGCGGTATTGACGATCTCGCGCGTCGAGAAATCGAGGACGCGGTGATCGAAGGCCTTGAGCCTGATGCGGATGCTTTGATCCATATCGGTAGCTTTTCCCAAGCAGGCGAACCTGCGTCCCTGTGAACCATTTCAAAGACCGGAGTCTTCAGGCCGATAGGCCTTCAGAGTACGCACGTCCGCAAAAACGATCGGCCCACGCAGTACCCTGCGAAGGCCGTTGAAGTCCCAAGAAGCTGCAAAGAACAGGCACTCAGGTCGTTCCTGCGGACCGCGTCTGCACCCGGGGGTGCACAGCCGGTCCAACAAGAGTGCGCGCTTATGCCGATTGAGTCCCCGTCCGTCAAGCGGCGAAAACGTGGCAGGGCGGGGTTTTCCGCCTAATCGACGAGTCGACCCTCCGCAGCGTTCCATTGCAGCGGAACAGCGGGGCAAGACTCGTCCGTCGGACACCCGGGGACGACCATTACGGTCGCCGGACGGTGCGACACCTCGAACTCCGCTCGACCCCCGGGCGGCGCCTGATAGGCGAGCGCCACAGAATCTCCCTGCCCCGTGACCCAAAGCCCGAAGCCTCGCTCCGGTGGGGCCGTACAGGTCACGACCGGATAGATCAGCCAGTCGCGACGGTCGTCCCCGTTCAGATCAGGCGTATCGCGGACCTCCGCCTGATTCCAGTACCAGCCCCCGCCGCCCGGTGCGGGGCACGCCGACCGGGTCGCCTCCACCTCGGCATACAGGGCGTCGGGCACATTGTCGGGCAGCAACGGACGCCCCTCGTCGTCCTCGCCGGAATCGATCAGGGGCGCGGCCAGCGGAATCCGGCTCCAGCCGTCCCGCGCCGGCCGCTCGTCGAAGGCCTGCATGGACGGGGTCCACGCCCAGGCATAGAGACAGCCTTCCGGCCGGTCGCCGCACTCCAGATGGTGCACCTGCGCCTCGATGCGGATCTCGCCCTCCACCCGCCCGATGGACATCTCGAGCACCTGCCGGTCGAACACCCGCCGGAAGCCGTCGTCGGTCGCTACATATAGAGAGCGCCGGCAGCCACCCGTTCCGCAGAACTGCGCGCTGTCAGGCCAGGCGATCATCCAGTCGCTCCTCGCATCCCCGTTCAGGTCCACCGGAACCAGCACGCCGGCCGGGATGGCGGTGATGAAGCCGGGCCGGTTTGTCGGGTCCTCGATGTCGAAGCCGAAGTCGTTCAGCTCCCGCAGGACGTACCAGACGAACCCCTCCGGCGGTTCCTGCGCCATGACAGGCGCAGCCGTTGTCGCCGCCAGCATCAGTCCGGCCGCAAGGCCCGCCCACCTGTTCATCCGAATCCTCCCGTCGTCCGGGACAGAAGTTCACGGCCCGCTGCTCGCCCAAACCTCCCGTTCCTGACACACGCGTCAGGGACCGCCCGCATCACTCCGCTATGTGGCCGCTGCGCCGCCACAATGTGTGACGGTTTCACAACAAACACCACAAGTCACTGTTCTATGACGCCTTTGTAATGGCTTCGCTTGGAGGGCGGCTGATAGCCGCTCCCCCGCAGCGCAAAGACGCTGTCTCCCCCCAAAGGAAAACAACAATGAAGTCTCTCTTCCTCGCCACGGCCGCCGTCGCCGCCTTCGCCGCTGCTCCGGCCTTCGCCCAGTCGGGCCCGGTCGGCTCGGTCGGCGTCTCCTACTCGAACACCGGGATCGACCTCGGCCCGGTCGACGCGGACAGCGACTCATACGCCATCGACGGCGTGGTCGCCGTTGACGCCTTCAACGGCTGGACCGCCACCTTCGCCGGTCAGGTCGCCCACAATGACGACGCCAACGACACCGGCGTCGCCGGCACGGCTCACCTGACCCGCATGGCCGGTTCGGACCTGCGCTTCGGCGGCTTCGTCGGCGCTGCCGACGCGGGCGACGAAACCGCCTGGACCGTCGGTGGCGAAGTGCAGAAGTATCTCGCCAACGCGACCCTGACCGGCGCTGTCGCCTGGACCACCGCCGACGACATCGACGTCGACGCCTGGACCGTGGCCGGCGACGCCGCCTTCTACGTCATGCCGAACCTGCGCCTGAACGCCGGCCTCAGCTACTCGGACGTGGACGCCGGCGCCGGCTCGGCCGACCTGTGGACCTACGGCGTGGGCGCCGAGTACGAGATCGCGAACACCCCGTTCTCGGTCGCGGCCGGCTTCAACCGCGGCGACGTGGAAGACCTGACGATCGACACCTGGACGATCGGCCTGCGCTACAGCTTCGGCGGCGGTCTGCAAGCCCGTGACCGTGCGGGCGCCGCCCTGCCGGGCGCCGGCATCGCCGGTCTGCTGGGTGCCCTGTAAGAGCCTCCACACTGTAGTCGCGTAAGCGAAGGCCCCGGCGGAGCGATCCGCCGGGGCCTTTTGCCGTCCGTTCGGGATGGCGCACGAAAGGAAGGCCCGGGGGGTTCCACGCTCCCGGGCCTTCCTCGTTGTTCAGCAACCGACGGGGGTCAGTTGCCGATCCGGATATCGCCTCCGCCCATGACCGACCGGCTGACCGAGCCGGTCGCCCGGGCGATGCTGACGTCGCCGCCGCCCATGATGGAGACGTCCACATCTCCGGCTGTACCGCCGAAGTTCACGTCGCCGGAGCCGGCGATGCTGATGCTGACGTCAGGCGACGTCCCGGCGCGCACATCCACGTCGCCCGATCCGCCGATCGAGACATCCATCGGCCCCTCGATCCGGGCCACGGCGACGTCGCCCGAGCCGCCGATGGCGACCTCGAGACCTCGCGTGGCGCCGGCCGTGACCGAACCCGAGCCGCCGATGTTCACCTCAAGCGCTGAAGATGTCCCGGCGCGGATATCGCCCGACCCGCCGATGCTCAGCGACACGGGGCCGTCGACATTGGCCACATCCCAGCGGCCGCAGCCCCCGTGTCCCAGTTCCAATGCGCTGGCGCCGCGACCGACAGAGCCGAAGATGGCGCCGGATGCGTTCACATCGACATTGCGCGGCGTGCGAATGACGATCAGCGGGGCGTCCGCCAGATTGACCCGGCCGATGTCGCGAACCTCGACCCAGGCGCCTTCGCCGGCCCGGCCGCTGTCCGGCCCGGTCTCGCAGCGGTTGATGCCCGTGCCTCCGCCGCCGAACAGCCCGCCGCGACGACGCAGGCCGCCGTTGACCCGGATCTCGTCGCCCGAGCGGGTGACCTCGACGCGCGGCAGACGGGACGAGCCCTGCTCGACCTCGACCGCCACATCGGCGCGGTCCTCGACCACCACGGCGACCCGCGCCACGGCGTAGCGGATTTCGACGCTGGGTTCCTTCGCCAGAGCCGGCCCGGCCACGGCGGCCAGCGCGACAGCCGATACGGCGGATGCGATTGCGAGTTTCATGAGTGACCTCCCTCTGTCTGTGAGCGGAAGGTGCGCCCGGCCATCGGGCGGGTCACTTTAAATCGAGGTCATGACTTTCCGTTCAGGCGGCCGCGACGCGCGAAAGCCCGCCGTGCCGAGGCCCTGCCGTTCCAGCATGAAGCCGAAGCAATGTCCGGCTCAGCTTCGCAGTGCGCCCGCGCCATCGGCAGCGCCGACCTCAGGCTCGAAGTCCCGCTCGAAATGTTCGAGCCGGCTCTTCATCGCGCCGGCCTTCTTCAGCGCCAGCGACGCGGCCCAGCGCGCCGCCAGCTCCGGCGTGCCCATCCGGTCGGTCATGCGCGGACGACCGCCCCGGCTGCGCAGCACGGCATTGGTATAGAGCGCCCCGTTGCGGAAGCGCGACGGCCAGGTCTGGAACTCGATCGACAGGGAAACGCAGAACCGGTCGAGGTTCTCGACCCGGTGCGGCGCGTAGAACGGCCATGTCAGCGCCTGACCCGGGTCGAGATCCATGACCTGCGCGTCCTGCTCGAATGTCAGGGTGTACGGCAGTTCTTCGGTCGTCTGGCGGGCCACGACCTGCTCCATGTTGCGCTCCGGCAGGTGGGTCTCGTCGCCCGGATAGACGAACACGCGCTTGCGGCCACGCATGTGGAACAGCACCACACCGGCCGCATCGAAATGGTAGGGCACCCGCGCCTTGGGCGAGGACAGGATCAGATTGCCCGTCGCCTTGACCGCTCGGAGGCCGGCGTACCGGGACTGCACCTGTTCAAGCTCGGACATCGCCGCGGCCCACAGCTCGGGCCAGCCGGTCTCCACATTCCGCATGTTGACCCAGAGGCGGCCCTGCTGGATCGCCGCCAGCAGTTCCCCGCCGTCCAGCCGGCCGCGCGCGCCGGTGCGCAACGTGTGGCCGCCCTCGGCGTCGTAGTCGTACAGGTTGATGTCGAAAAGTTCGGCAGGATAGCGATCGAGGATCGCGGCGAGGCTCTCATCCGACGCGAACCCCTGGTCGACCAAGGTGTGCGGGTGGGTTTCGGCCTGACGGATCGGACCGGCGTATCGAGTGCGTGTCGGACGGGTCATGAGCACCTCACGCTGTGGCGCGCTGCGGCGCGCGGACCTTGGCCAGGGCGGCGCCGGCGGCCTGAACAGCCCCCTTCAGTCGGTCGGCGGGGGTGACTTCGCAGGCCTCGATCGCCGCCCAGCGCCGACGCACGCTGGCGCGAAGGCGCTCGCCGCGCCCCTCGCCTGCGAGGTCCAGCGCCCTCACGGCCGCCTGGCTGAACGCCTGCCCGATACCCGGTTTGACGATCATCGCCTCGCGAACCGTGTGCGCGCCATTGCAGAAATATTTCTTGTAGTGCTCGCCCTCGAAGCCGAAGTCGAAGGTGCGATAGCCCAGCTCCGCCGCCAGCCGCATCGTGTCCATGCTCAGCAGAATTCCCGGCGAGCAGCGGGCCAATGTCGGCTCGTAGCCCGGGAACCAGAAATGATACTGGTCACCCGCGTGCAGGGAGTACTCCAGCGCCGTCAGCCGGTCGCCGGCCCACAGCCCGGCCATCGAGGCGCCGAACCCGCCCGGGCCTTCCGACTTCAACAGTTCGTGCAGCAGTTCGGCCGTCCAGCCGCAGGCGAAGATATCGTGTCGGGCCGTACGTTTGTACTGATCCCGCTTCAGGCCGATCAGCCAGTCCAGCAGCTTGGGATCGTGCAGCCCGCGCTCGACGCGCAGGGGCCCCAGCTCGGCCTCCATGCTGCGGCGCGCCCGCTCCTTGTCCTTGAAGAATTTCCCGAAGGTCTGGCGGCGCTCGGCGTACCAGGCGTCATAGCCATTCGCCCCAAGCTCCACCTGCACCGTCCGGCGCGGCTCACCGGCGGGCGTGTCGCCGACCCAGGCCGTGACGTTCAGACGGCTGGCGCCCAGCAGGGTCGCCACCTCCTCCAGCGTCGGCGCCTCGCCGTCGCGGGCGATGACGCCATGATAATCGTTCATCGGCGCGGCCAGCGGCTGGATCGCTCCACCTCGCCGCTGATGCGGGAAGAAGCCGACCGTGCGTCCGTCGCGGGTGAACACCGCCACCGCCGCCTCGGGGCTGATCGCGCCCGCGATCTGGGTGAAGGTCGGCCGGAAGTAGGGGCTGTTCAGCGCCGGGGTGTCGGCAAGGATCGCGCGCCACTCGGCCCAGGCGCCCTCATCCAGCGCGTCCGCCCTGACGATCTCGACCTTCCACCCGGCCATGCGCGCCTCCTCCGGCCGGCCCACCCGGACCGCCGTTCAGCCTTGCATCCTGCACAGATCGTGTTTCATCAGGGTGTGCAGTCATGGTGAAACGAACGTTTACCGCGGAGCCCGCCGGCTGCGCGTACGTTGGCTTGTCGGCGATCCCCGCCCCTGCTGGAGTTTCCGATGACCGATTCCCGACCCGCCGCGCCGCACGAGACCGAGAACGAGAACCAGCGCTCGCCCGCGCATGACGGCGAAGCGCCCCGCCCCGCCACCGAGCCCAGAGGTTCGGAGGGCAGCTCCAACCCCGGCGACACCGCCACCGACCCCGCCACCGGAAAGCCCAATCCCTGATGATCCGAACCGCTGTCGCCGCCCTCGCCCTCGTAGCCCTCGCCTCGCCGGCTCTGGCCCAGACGGCTCCCGCCGCCTGCCCGGTCAGCGCCGAGCACGTCGTCACCAATGACGGCCTGTCGAAGAGCCGCGCGGCCGTCGCCGCCGGTCGCCTGACCATCCTTGCCATGGGCTCGTCCTCGATCGAGGGTGCGGGGGCCAGCCGGCGCGAGCTGGGGTTCGTCCCCCTGCTCGAGGCCGGGCTCGAGCGTCGCCTCCCGGGCGTCGAGGTCACCGTGATCAACAAGGGCATCGGGGGCGAGACCGCGAAGGACACCGCCGACCGGCTGGAGCGCGAGATCGCCGCCAGCCGTCCGGACATGGTGATCTGGCAGCTGGGCACCAACGACATCCTGCGCGACCGCCCGATGGACGACATCTTCGGCGACTTCAGGCGCGGCGAGGCCGTCCTTGAGCGTGCGGGCGTCGACGTCCTGCTGATCGACCCGCAGCGACTGCCGGAAAACACGCCCAACCCCGCTTTTCGCGGCCGCAACCCGGGTCTCGCCGAGATGTCCCGCCTGATCGCGCTGGAGGGCGGCCGCATGGGCTATGCGGTCCTGCACCGCTTCGAAGCCATGGCCGGCTGGTCCGGTCTCAGCCGCGGCGGCGTTGGTCCGGACGACCTGCACCTCAACGACGAAGGCTACGCCTGCTGGGCCGAAACCACGGCCGAGGGCCTCGTCGCCGCCCTGCGTTGATCGCTGGAACGCCTCTGCTTCCAGAGGATTGGTCCCGTGAAGCAACGCACGGAAACCCATGTCCTTTCGCCTGATCCTCGCCACGACCAGCCTGCTCGCCCTTGCCGCCTGCGGTGATCGCCAGCCCGCCGCCCCGAACGGGGCGACCGAGGCGACGCAGGCCGTCGCCATCACCGCCGACGCCATCGAACGCGCCACGCCCATGGCCGTCGCCCCGACGCCTGCCCCCACCCCGGCCGACAGCGAGGCCGCAGCACCGGTCGCCCGGCCGGATCCAGGCCTCATCCGCGTGCAGATCCTGCTGGACCGCTCGGCCTTCTCGCCCGGCGTCATCGACGGCATGGCCGGCGACAACACCCGTCAGGCCGCCGCGGCCTTCCGCCGGGCCCACGGCATGGCCGGCGATGCCGTCGACGCTGACCTGCTGCGCAAGCTGGGAGAGACCGACCGCACCGCGGTCATGACGACCTACACCCTGACCGCGGCCGACCTCGCCGGCCCGTTCAGCCCCCCGCCCGGCGATCTCGCCAGCCAGGCGGAGAACGGCGTGAACTACACCAGCGCGCGCGAGCGCATCGCCGAGCGCTTCCACATCACCGAACCCCTGCTTCAGGCGCTCAATCCTGACGTTGATTTCCGCATCGCCGGCGTCCGCATCGTCGTGCCCGCCGTGTCCGCTCCCGCCCTTCCCGAGATCACCCGCATCGTCGTCGACAAGACCGAGCGCTCGCTGCGCGCCTTCGACGCTTCCGGCCGGCTGGTCGCCTTCTACCCTGCGACCATCGGTTCGACCGAGCGCCCGGCCCCGTCCGGCACCCTCTCGGTCGTCGGCGTGGCGAGAGAGCCCGACTACACCTACGACCCTGACAAGCTCAGCTACGATCGGGGCCCGCGGAAGATCACCGTCCCGGCGGGCCCCAACAACCCGGTGGGCTCGACCTGGATCGAGCTCTCGCGCGCCAGCTACGGCATCCACGGCACGCCCGATCCGTCGAAGGTCGCCAAGACGGCCTCCAACGGCTGCATCCGCCTGACCAACTGGGACGCCGAACAGCTGGCGGCGGCGGTGAAGCCCGGTGTCGAGGTCCGGTTCGTCTAGCGGCTGTGCGGCGAGGTTCATCACAGGGACTACAGCGAGCCACAACGAACACGGCGGGAGCGATGCACGACGTCGACCCGCGGGCGCGCGGGGCCACGGAACCCGTTGCCCAATACAAAACGGCCCCCGGATCACTCCGGGGGCCGTCTGTTTTCTTGCGGTCATTGCGCTCGAGGAGCGCGCGACCGCGTCGCGAGCGTTGGCGCTGCGAGACCGTCGAC
>JBQVQW010000035.1:0-19078 GCA_052441165.1 Caulobacteraceae bacterium
CTTCACCTGCGGGCGCGGCGTCGGCGAGCGCCGGTTCAGTGGCCTTGGTGTCGTCCGCGTTCTGGCAGCCGGTCACCAACATCGCCGTCGCCAGTCCGGCGACCGCAAACATGCGCTTCATCCCGTATCGTCCTTGAAGACTTCGTCTTGTTACCTTCACCGTGGCGCAAGCGTGCGGCGGCGGCAAGGCGGGTTCGCGCCTTCAACACGGCGCAATGTGACGCGGCGCTCAGCCGGTTGCGGCGTCCGCGCTTTTGCCGGCCGAGTTGTCCTCGCCGGTGTTGTTGACCGGTTCGGGATCGACGCCCCCGGGGGTTTTCGCCTCCGCGGTCGCCATGCCCTCGCTGGCCAGCATCTCGTTGATGGCGTCCTGGTCGGGGTCGATGTCCGAGCCGCTGGCCGCTCCGCCCCGCAGGGAGCCGGCCCGCGTGTCCGAACCCATGTCGCTGCCGGACAGGGCGTCCTTGAGGGCGTCACGCGTACGGCCCAGATCGGGCTTCTCGCCCATGTCGCCGGCCTCGCGGGCGTCATCGGTCTGATTCTCGTCGGTCATGGCGAAGCTCCTTCGCCCGGTTAAGCGACTCGACGGCTGACGGGTTCCGCAAAGAGGAAGGGGCCGGATTTCTCCGACCCCCTCTATGGTTTGCGCTATCGCTCGGCTCGCGGAGCCTCGCTACCTGAGCGCGCCACGCGCCGGGTCGCGTCGGGTCGAAAAGGCGGAGCCTTTGACCGCGACCAGCCGAAGTGCGGGAAGGCCGTCAGGCCTTTCCGAACAGCTTGGCCCAACGGGGCTTGGTGCGGCTCTTCCAGGCGCCGCGGTGATAGGCGTCCGAGCCGATCAGCGGGACGACCGTGGTGGCCTCGGCGAAGACCATCTGTTCGTAGGTGGTCGAGACCTTGCCCCACGATGCTGCTTCCTTGAGCGTCGAGGACGAGCAGGCGCCGTCGCGCACGTCGGCCACGGTGATCTGGACCGCATACTTGTGCATGTCGGCTTCCACGCCGAGGATTTCGGCGCAGACGACGGTGTCCTGGGCGAAATTCTTCGGAACGCCGCCGCCGACCATGAACAGGCCGGTCGTGCCCGCCGCGATCTTGATGTCGGTCAGTTCGCGGAAGTCCGCCACGGCGTCGATCATCAGGTACGGCTTGCCCTCGGCGATCCGCTCCTTCTGGTGCTTCACCAGACCGAAACCGGCCGAGGAGTCGACGAAGGCTGGGCAGAAGATCGGCACGCCCTCTTCATAGGCGGTCTGGATCAGCGAGCCGGGCTTCTTCGCGTTGCCCTCCGACAGCCACTTGCCCATCTCCCAGATGAACTCGCGCGAGGAATAGCCGCGTGGCTCCAGACGGTTGCAGATCTCCAGGATCGTGTGATCGCAGGCCTGGAGTTCTTCCTCGTCGATGTAGGTGTCGTAGATGCGGTCGATGTAGTTGTCGCGCAGGACGTTGTCGTCCACCGGACCGGCGGCCTGGTAGTGCTTGAAGCCAAGGGCTTCGAAGAAGTCCATATCGACGATCGAGGCGCCGGTGGCGACGATGGCGTCGGTCATGCCGAACTTCACCATGTCGCGGTACACGTGCATGCAGCCGCCGGCCGAGGTCGAGCCGGCGAGGATCAGCCACGGCGAGCAGTCCTTGTCTTCCAGAGCCATGTTGAAGATGTCGGCGGCGCGGGCCGTGTCGCGCGACGAGAACGACATCTTGCGCATGCTGTCGATGATCGGACGCGCGTCGAAGGACGTCATGTCGACGTGTTCGACGGTGTTCTGCAGCAGCTCTGCCTTCTGGTTCGACTGAACAGGAGCGTTCATTGCAAGGGTTTCCCTTTGATTTGAGCGCCCGTCGTCAAAAAGTGCAGCGGCCCGGACGGAGCGACGGGCCGCTGCTTGTTACAACGCGAAAGCGACGGTTTAGCGCCGCGACTTCTTCCGCTGGCCGGCCTTGCCCTTCGGCCGTGAGAGGCGAACCACCTTGCGGGCCTGCTCTTCGGCCGACGTGCGAACCGTCGGGATGGAGCGCGGCGCCAGGCCGTACAGCGAGGCCATCGGGGCGTCCTCGACCGCGGCGATCTCATGCTCGCCATAGCCGTTGAAGCCGGTGGTCATGGCGACGCCGTAGGCGCCCAGCATGCCGATCTCGATGAAGTCGCCTTCCTGCACGTCCGACGGCAGCCAGAACGGGCCGGGCATGTGGTCGATCGAATCGCAGGTCGGGCCGTAGAAGCGGAAGGGCTTCAGGTCCGACGCCGCGTCGCCGTCCCGGACCAGCTTGGTCGGGAAGGGTCAGCGCTAGTGCGTGGCGTCGAACAGCGAGCCGTAGGAGCCGTCGTTCAGATACAGGGCGTCGCCCTTGCGCAGATCGACGCGGCACAGGACCGACGAGCTTTCGGCCACCAGGGCGCGGCCGGGCTCGCACCACAGTTCGGTGGTGTGGGTGACCGGCATCTCGGCGAAGCCGCGGTGAATGGCGTCGGCGTATTCCTGGAGGTCAGGCGGGACCATGCCCGGATAGACCGACGGGAATCCGCCACCGACGTCAACGATGTCGACGATCACGCCGGCGCGGGTGATGGCGCGGCCGACCTGGGCCATGGCGGCCTCATAGGCGGACGGGCGCATGCACTGCGAACCGACGTGGAAGCTGACGCCCATCAGGCCGTTCTGCACCGCCTGGCGCACGGCCATCAGCAGGGCCGGAGCCTGATCCAGGGTCACGCCGAACTTGCCCGACAGCGAATAGGCGGCGCCGTCGGCCGACACGCCCATGCGCACGACCAGATTCAGGTCGTCGGCCTGGCCGGTCGCGTCGAGGATCTTGGCCAGCTCGTCATGGCTGTCGAGAACGAAGGTGCGCACGCCGTGGTCGAAGTAGGCCCTGGTGATCGCGCCGCGGCTCTTGACCGGGTGCATGAAGGCCAGACGCGCGTCCGGGCTGACCGCGCGCACCAGCTCGATCTCCGCCAGGGAGGCTACGTCGAACGCATTCACGCCGGCCTCGACCAAGGTCTCGATGACCCAGCGCGAGGGGTTCGCCTTCACAGCATAGAAGACGTCGGCATTCAGATTGTCCTGGAACCAGCGCGCCGCTACGGAAACAGAGCGCGGCCGCACAAGGGCGACAGGACGCTCGGGAGACCGCTCGCGGACCAGGTCCAGGGGAAGCTGGTACGTGCGCAATTCACGTAACCCCCTGCTAGTTGTTAAACCCAGACCGGCGTTAGCGGCGCAGCTTCAAGACCTACGGGGTCCGCCGGAGCGCGCGATATGCAGTCACGCCCCTGTCATGTAAAGAGGTTTTTTCGTGGCCCCCGTTGATACGGCGAGGGAATTGTCCGTCTTCAGACGACATAATGTGCCCCGGCAAGATGACTCAGGGTTCACTTGCCGGTCCGCCGACCACTGATAGGTTCAGCCCTGCATTTTCTTTCGGGGAACTGATCCATGCGTCGCACCGCCTTCGCCTGCGCTCTCGCGCTCATGATCGCCGGGGGCGCGCCTGTGGTGGCCGTCGCCCAGGTCCCGGCTGCGGAGCTGGCGCGCAGCGTCGACATCCCGTTCGAGACCTTCACCCTCGACAACGGCCTGCGGGTGGTCGTGCACACCGACCGCAAGGCGCCGGTCGTCGCCATCCATGCCTGGTACAACGTCGGCTCCAAGGACGAGCCGCAGGGCCAGACCGGCTTCGCCCACCTGTTCGAGCACATCGGTCTGTTCAATCCGACCGAGAACGTGCCGGGCGGACTGATGGAACCGCTGCGGGCCATGGGGGCGACGGACTGGAACGGCACGACCTGGTTCGATCGCACCAACTTCTTCCAGACAGTTCCCACCTCCGCCGTCGAGCAGGCGCTCTACATGGAGAGCGACCGCATGGGCCATCTGCTGGGCGCGCTCAGCCAGGAGCGGCTCGATAACCAGCGCGGAGTTGTGCAGAACGAGAAGCGACAGGGCGACAACCAGCCCTACGGCCTGACCTACTATACCGTGCTGGAGACCCTCTTCCCCGAGGGGCACCCATACCGCCACTCGACCATCGGCTCGATGGCCGACCTCGACGCCGCCAGCCTCGAGGATCTGCGCCAGTGGCACCGGGATAACTACGGTCCGAACAACGCCGTGCTGGTGCTGGCCGGCGACATCGACACCGCCACGGCCCGGACTCTGGTGAACCGCTATTTCGGCCACATCCCGCGCGGCGCGCAGAACGAGCCTGCGCAGGCCGACATTCCGACCCTCGCCGCCCGCGCGGAGCGTACCCTGCACGACCGCGTCCCCAACAGTCGCGTCGCCCGCTTCTGGGCCGTGCCGGGCCTGCTGTCCGAGGACGCCGCCAGCCTCGACATCGCCGCCTCCGTCTTCGGCGGTCTGGCCAGCTCCCGTCTGGACAATCAGCTCGTTCGGGGGGAGGAGACGGCCACCTCGGTGAGCGCTGGCCTCCAGCCCTTCCAGCGGCTCGGCATGTTCTCGGCCTCGGTCGATGTGAAGCCGGGTGAAGACGTGGACGCCGTGTCCGCCCGCCTCGACCAGCTGATGGCCGACTACATCGCCAACGGTCCTACCGAGGACGAGGTGCAACGGGCCGTGACCCAGCGCCTGTCCCAGACGCTGCAGGCGCTGGAGCCCACCGGGGGCTTCACCGGCAAGGCCGTGACCCTGGCCGAGGGGCAGCTCTACGCCAACGATCCGGGCTTCTACCGTCGTCAGCTTGAGGCCTACGGGGCCGTCACGCCCGACAGCGTCCGCGCGGCCATGCAGCGCTGGCTGACCCGGCCGGTGCTGGCGCTCCGCGTCGACCCGGGCGAGCGCGAGGCGTATGTCGAGGCCGCCGACACCCGCCCGCCGCCCGCCGCGGCCGAACCGCTGGCGATCACCCCCCGCGAGCCCATGCCCGCGGTCGGCGACATGAAGCCGCTGGACTTCCCGGAGATAGAGCGCGCCCGGCTGTCGAACGGGGTCGAGGTCGTTTACGCCCGCTCGACCACGGTTCCCGTCACGCGCATCGCAGTTGAGTTCGACGCCGGCGTCGCCGCCGACAGCGTCGAGGCGCCCGGCACGCAGAATCTGATGCTGGGTCTGCTGAAGCAGGGCACGACCAGCCGGACCGCCGAGCAGATCGCCGAGCAGGAAGAGCGTCTGGGCGCCTCCATCGGCGTCGGGGCCACGCTGGACCGCACGCTGGTCAGCCTCGGTGCGCCCAGCGCCAACCTCGACCCGGCGCTGGAGCTGATGGCGGACATCATCCGCAACCCGGCCTTCGCCGCCAACGACGTCCAGCGTCGAAAGGGCCAGCAATTGGCCGCGATCGCGCAGGAACTGAGCTCGCCCAACGGCATGGGCGCCCGCGCCTGGCCGGCGCTGGTATACGGGGAGAGCCACCCCTACGGCCGCCCATTCTCCGGACAGGGCCGCGCCGATGCGGTGCAGGCTCTGGACGGCGACGACCTGCGCGCCTTCCACAGCAGCTGGATCCGCCCGGACGCGGCACAGATCTTCGTCGTCTCGGACCGTCCGCTGGCCGAGATCACCGCCGCGCTGAACGCCCGGCTCGGCGACTGGGCCGCTCCGTCGGCGCCGCGCGGACAGAAGAACTTCTCCGCCCCCGCCGCGGCGAGCGGCTCTCGCATCGTCCTGATCGACCGGCCGCAGTCGCCGCAGTCGATCATCCTCGGAGCGCTCGTCCTGCCGGTCACCGGTGCGGACGATCGCGTGATCTTCAATGCCGCCAACGAGGCGATCGGTTCGGGCTTCCTGTCGCGCATCAACCAGGACATCCGCGAGACGCGCGGCTGGTCCTACGGCCTCGGCGGGGCGGCCCAGAACCTTGAGTATCAGGTGCCCTACCTGATCTCCGCCCCGGTGCAGTCCAACCGCACGGGCGAGTCCATCCAGGTGCTGATCGACCAGTACCGGGGCTTCCTGACGGATCGCGGCGTCACCCCGGCCGAGCGCGAGCGCATCATCAACGCCAACATGCGGCAGCTGCCCGGTCAGTTCGAGACGTCGCAGGCCGTGCTGGGCGCGCTGCGCTCCAACGCCCTGTTCGACCGTCCGGATGACTACTGGGAGACGCTGGGCCCGCGTTACGCGCAGCTGACCCCGGCCCAGCTGGACGCCGAGGCTCGGCGTCTGCTGGGGCAGGCCAACTTCACCTGGGTCGTGGTCGGCGATGCGGCGACCGTGCGGCCGCAGCTGGAGGCGCTGGGCCTGCCGGTCGAGGTACGGACGGCGCAGTAGGGCGATTGCGGCAGGAGCGCCGCTTCGCTGGACGAAATCGACGCGGACGTGCCATTAAGACTTGCCTCGCAGGTCCGTTCGGGCGATGCGGCGCGCCCTTGCAACCGGTTCCCGCGTGTCCATGACCACAGCCACCGCAGTTGCGTCCGTAAAGGACGTCTCGAAGACCTTCGGCGCCCGCAAGGCCCTCAACGGCGTATCCGTCGAAGTGAAAGCCGGCGAGATGGTCGCCCTGATCGGCCCCTCGGGGTCGGGCAAGTCGACCTTGCTGCGCTCGATCACGGGCCTGCAGTCGATCGATCCGGGCGAGGGGACCATCTCGGTCTTCGGCGAGGTCGTCCAGAAGAACGGCCGCGTGACCGGCAAGGTCCGCGCCGCGCGCCAGAAGCTGGGCATGATTTTCCAGCAGTTCAATCTGGTCGGCCGACTGTCGCTCTTCTCCAACGTCATGCTCGGCGCCCTGGGTCGCATCCCCGGCTGGAAGGGTGTGATGGGCCTGTGGCCAAAGGCGGACAAGGACAAGGCCATGGCGGCCCTGCACCGCGTCGGCGTGTCCGACTACGCCGCGCAGCGCGCCAACACCCTTTCGGGCGGCCAGCAGCAGCGCGGCGCCATCGCCCGCGCCATCGTGCAGGGCGCCCAGGCCATTTTGGCGGACGAGCCGGTCGCCTCGCTGGACCCGGTGTCCGCCCGCAAGGTGATGGAACTGCTGGTCGAGCTGAACAAGCGCGACGGCCTCGGCGTCATCGTCACCCTGCACCAGGTCGACTACGCCATCCGCTACTGCGAGCGCGTCGTCGCCCTGCAGGCCGGCAAGGTGGTTTATGACGGCCCGTCGACGGGTCTGGACACCAAGCGCCTGATCGAGATTTACGGCCCCGAGTTTGAAGACGCGTTCTGGGAAGCCAAGGCATGATCCCTGGCGGCGCCACGCGCCGTCTTGGCGTCGGCATGATGGCCGTCGTGGCGTTGGCGCTGTCCGCCTGCGGGCGTGACTCGACGTCCACCGCGCGGGTTCCGGCCGACGGCGTCCACTTCTCCATTCTCTCGGCGCAGGGACAGGCCTCGTCCGCCCCGCTGTGGCAACCGCTTCTGGACGACATGTCGAAGGCGATCGGCGTGAAGGTCACGGCCCGCTTCGGCGCCAGCTATGCCGAACTTGTCGAGGAGATGAAGCAGGGCCGCACCCAGGCCGGCTGGTTCTCGGCCCGCCCGGCCATCGAGGCGCTGGACACGGCCGACGCCGAGGTCATCGCCCGCACCGTCGATACCGACGGCGCCGACAGCTATCGCTCCTCCCTGATCGTCCGCAAGGGTTCGGGGCTGACGCTGGACGCCGTTCTGGCCTGCGGCCGTCGCCTGGACTTCGGCATCGGCGACGCCCAGTCGACCTCGGGCACGCTCGCTCCGATGACCTTCCTGTTCAATCCGCGCCGCATCGACCCGCAGGCCTGTTTCGCCACGGTCGAGTCGGCCAACCACGAGACCAACGCCTTCTCGGTCGCCACCGGCGTGCTGGATGTAGCCACCTCGAACAGCGTCTCGACCGCCGCCCTGACCCGTCAGAACCCGGCCGTCGCCGACCAGATCGAGACCATCTGGCAGTCTCCGCCGATCCCCGAGAGCGGCATCCTCGTGCGCGAGGACCTCGATCCCGCGCTCAAGGAGAAGATCCGCAGCTTCTTCCTGACCTATGGTCAGGGCAGCGGTGTCGAGGCCGACCGCCAGCGCCGCGTTCTCGCCGGCCTGCGTTACTCGCGCTTCGCCGCCGCCGACGCAGACTATCTGGATCCCGTTCGCGAGATGATCGCGGACGAGACCCTCGCCGCCGCCCGCGCCTCGGGCGATCGGGCCGCCGCCACTGCGGCCGAGCGGGATCTGCAGCGCCTGCGCGCCCGTCGCGAGGTGCAGCCGTGACCGTTCTCCAAACCCTTCTGATCTTCACCGCCCGTTCGGGCGCGTTCCGGGAAACCCAGGCATGAGCCGCCTTCGTACCCTCTTCGCCGGCCTGATGGCCCTGACCGTCGTCCTGTTCGGGATGACCGCGACCGCGAGCGCCCAGACGCAGCGGGCCGAGCAGCCGAGCGAGCTGGTCTTCACCATTCTGTCGGCCGAAGGCCAGGCGTCGTCGGGGCCGCTGTGGCAGCCACTGCTGGACGATCTGCAGCGCGAGATCGGGATCCCGGTGCGCCCGATCTTCGGCTCGAACTACAGCGTGCTGGTCGAGGCCATGCGCGCCAACCAGGCCCAGATCGGTTGGTTCTCGGCCCTGCCGGCCGTGCAGGCCATCGATCGCGCGCAGGGCGAGGTCATCGCCCGCACCGTCGATATCGAGGGCAAGGATTCCTACGTCTCGACCCTGATCGTGAAAAAGGGCTCGGGCATCACGCTGGCGGACGTCGAGGCCTGCGGCAAGCGCTTTGACTTCGGCATCGGCGACGCCCAGTCGACCTCGGGCACCCTTGCCCCGATGACCTATTTCTTCAGCCCCCGGAACATCGATCCGCGCGCCTGTTTCGCCACTGTCCGCTCATCAAGCCACCAGGCCAACTCGTTCGCCGTCGCCAACGGCACGGTCGACGTCGCGACATCGAACAGCGTCAACACCGTTTTCCTGGGCCGCCAGAACCCGGACATCGCCAACCAGATCGAGGTGATCTGGGAATCGCCGCCGATCCCGGAGTCGGGCATTGTTCTGCGCGGTGACCTCCCGGCCGGCCTGAAAGCCCGGATTCGCGAATTCTTCGTCACCTACGGTCAGGGCGTTGGCCCGCAGGCGGATCGCCAGCGCGAGGTCATGACAGCTCTGAACTACTCCCAGTTCCGCGCCGCCGATAACAGCTACCTTGACCCGATCCGGGAGATGAAGGCCGATCAGGCCCGTCGCGAGGGTCGTCCGTCGGACGTGGCCCCGCCGACCGCCAGGGCCGACCGCGTCGGCCAGATCATCCCGTTCGCCCTGATCGGCCTGCTGGCGCTGCTCGCTATCGGCCTGAACATGATCCCGAAAAAGGCTGCCGCCCCGTCTGATCCTGCCGTCATTCCGGCCCCGCCGAAGAAGTCGATGGCGGCGTGGTCGCTGGACGTCCTGCTGTGGGGCGGCTTCGCCATCATCCTGCTGGCGGCTTTCAACCGGGTCGATCTGCCGAACATCACCAATCTGTTCTCCAACTCCGAGAACATCCGCTCGTATGGCGCCGACTTCCTGCGTCCCGACTGGTCCGAGTGGCAGTCGCTGGTCGGCCAGATGTGGCTGACCGTGCAGATCGCACTGTGGGGCACCTTCCTGGCCGTCTTCCTGGCCGTACCGCTCAGCCTCATGGCCTCGCGCAACCTGTCGCCCAACTGGCTCGTGTGGCCGGTGCGTCGGGTGATGGACCTGCTGCGCTCGGTGCCGGATCTGGTCGTCGCCACCCTGTTCATCGTCGCCGTGGGCCTCGGCCCGCTGGCCGGCGTGCTCGCCATCGCCCTGAACACTGCCGGCGTGCTGGCCAAGCTGTTCTCGGAGGCCGTCGAGTCGATCGACAAGGGCCCGATCGAGGGCGTGAAGGCGACCGGCGGCAGCAGTCTGCACGAGATCGCCTGGGGCGTGATCCCGCAGGTCGCTCCGTTGTGGACCTCCTTCGCCCTGTACCGTTTCGAGTCGAACAGCCGCGCGGCCACCGTGCTGGGCCTGATCGGCGCCGGCGGCATCGGCCAGACCCTGTTCGAGGCCCTTCAAGGCTTCGAGTATTCCAAGGTCTCGACCATCGCGATCATCGTCGTCGTCGCCGTGACCCTGATCGACATGCTGTCGCAGGTGATGCGCAAGCGGCTGCTGTAACGGCGGCCGCGCCAGTCGCGGACAAGAGAAAGCCCGCCTCGCGATCGCGAGGCGGGCTTTTCGTTTCCGGTTCCGGCCTTGATCAGCCGCGCTTCAGATCCGGCGGCGTCGCCTCGTCGGTCAGGATGCGGATGGCTTCCTCGACGGTGACAACCTCCTGGGCCTGCGAGCCGAGGCGGCGGATGGCGACCTTGCCTTCCTCAGCCTCCTTCTTGCCGACCACGGCGATGACCGGGACCTTGGCGACGGAGTGCTCGCGCACCTTGTAGCCGACCTTCTCGTTGCGCAGGTCGATCTCGGTGCGAAGGCCGGCGGCCTTGAACTTCTCGACCACCTCGCGGGCGTAGTCGTCGGCTTCCGACACTATGGTCGCCACCACGGCCTGGGTCGGCGCGAGCCACAGCGGGAAGGCCCCGGCGTAGTTCTCGATCATGATGCCGATGAAGCGCTCGAACGAGCCGAGGATCGCCCGGTGCAGCATGACCGGACGATGCTTCTGGCCGTCCTCGGCGATGTACGTGGCATCGAGCCTTTCCGGCAGGACGTAGTCCAGCTGGATTGTGCCGCCGGTCCATTCGCAGCCGATGGCGACCTTGACGATGAAGTCCAGCTTCGGCGCGTAGAAGGCGCCGTCGCCCTCGGTCACGACCGGCTCGGTCCCGGCGGCGCGGGCGGCCTCCGCCATCAGGCTTTCGGCCTTGTCCCAGAACTCGTCCGTGCCGGCCCGGTTCTCGGGGCGGGTGCCCAGGCTGATGTAGGCCGTCTCCATGCCCAGGTCGGCGTGGACGCTGCGGGCCAGCTTGATGAACTCGGCCGTCTCCTCGACGATCTGGTCCTCGCGGCAGAAGATGTGGGCGTCGTCCTGGGTGAAGCCGCGCACGCGCATCAGGCCATGCAGCGAGCCCGACGGCTCATAGCGGTGGCAGGCGCCGAACTCGGCCATGCGCAGCGGCAGCTCACGGTAGGAACGCTGGCCCTGGTCGAAGATTTGCACGTGGCCCGGGCAGTTCATCGGCTTGAGGCTCAGCTCCTCGCCCTCGACCGTCTCGCAGACGAACATGTTGGGGCGGTACTTGTCCCAGTGGCCGCTCTGTTCCCAGAACTTCCGGTCAAGCACCTGGGGGGTCTTCACCTCGACATAGCCGGCGGCGTCCAGACGGCGGCGCATATAGGCTTCCAGCACGCGCCACAGCACCCAGCCCTTGGGGTGCCAGAAGACCATGCCGCGGCCCTCTTCCTGCATGTGGAAGAGCTCCATGGCCTTACCGACCTTGCGGTGGTCGCGCTTCTCGGCCTCCTCCAGGCGCTGGATATAGGCGTCCAGATCGGCCTGGTTGGCCCAGGCCGTCGCATAGATCCGCTGCAGCTGCTCGCGCTTGCTGTCGCCCCGCCAGTAGGCGCCCGCCAGCTTGGTCAGCTTGAAGGCCTTCCCGACGAACTTCGTCGACGGGAAGTGCGGCCCCCGGCACAGATCGGCCCAGTCGCCGGTCCGGTAGACGGTGATCGTCTCGCTGGCCGGGAGATCGCGGATCAACTCGGCCTTGAACGCCTCGCCCTTGGCCTCGAACATCGCGATGGCCTCATCGCGGCTCCAGACCTCCCGGACCAGCTTCTCGTCACGATCGACGATCTCGGCCATCCGCTTTTCGATCGCGGCGAAGTCGTCCGTCGAGAACGGCGTCTCGCGGAAGAAGTCGTAGTAGAATCCGTCCTCGATCGCCGGGCCGATAGTCACCTGGGTGCCGGGAAACAGCTCCTGCACCGCCTGCGCCAGAATATGCGCGGCGTCGTGCCGGATGGTTTCGAGCGCGTCGGGGTCGTCGCGCATGATCAGCCTGAAGTCGCCGCCGGTTTCCAGCGGGCGGTCCACGTCCCGTTGCTGGCCGTTGACCTCGACCAGCGCGGCGCGCTTGGCGAGTGACGGGGAAATGGAGGCGGCCACGTCGCGGCCGGTGGCCGAGGGCTCGAAGCTGCGAACGGCGCCGTCGGGGAATTTGAGTTCGATCATCGTCAGTCTGCTTTGGCGTTCTGGCCCTTGGGCGGTACCGGGTCATACCCTGATCCGCCGAAGGGATGGCATTTACAGAGGCGGCGCACCGTGAGCCATCCCCCCTTCAGCGGTCCGTGCTCGATCAGCGCGTCCCGGCCGTAGTCGGAGCAGGTCGGCAGGAACCGGCACTGCTGCCCGATCAGGGGCGACAGCGTCACCTTGTAGCTCCGGTGAGCCAGGCGGACGCCGCGTTCATAAAGGGTTCCGCCGGAGGCCATGTGCTCGCGCTTATCCCGCAACGACGGGACAGGCAATCAGGCCCGACCGGCGCGGATAGTTCGTCCCGGTTCGGCGGAGACCTCGCCGGGGGTTTCGTCGCGTGGCGGCCAGCCGGGGACGCAGCTGTCGAGCCGCGTCATCATGGCCTCTTCCAAAGCCTTCAGCAGGGCTTCGACCCCGACCATCGCCGATGCGTGACGGGCCGGATAGTCGGCGACCTGTCTCATGGCGCGCAGACCCTCGAACCGGCCCTCGGGGCCGTCGCCGCCATGCTTCAACATCGACAGCATGTCGTCGCGCGCCTCGCGCACCTCGGCCAGGGTCGCGCCGACGGCGACCTCGCCGACCAGGGCGGCGGCGGCCTGACCCAGCGCGCAGGCCTTCACCTCCTGGGCGAATTCGGAGATGCGGCTGTTTCCGTCGATACGGACGTCGACGATCGCCTTCGATCCGCACAACTTCGCCACCTGCTCCCCGGTGCCGTGAGGCAGGGGCAGGCGCCCTGCGTGCGGCATGTTCGCCGCAAGCGTCAGGATCCGCGTGCTGTAAAGGTCGTCGATCATCTCTCGAATGTAGGGCGTCAGCCGCCCTGAAGCGAGGTCCAGGTCCGCGCGTTCAGCGAGGGATCGCCGGTCGGTCCGCCGGATCGGGCGCGCAGCCACGCCAGGTTCTGGTCGGCCTGCTCGGGCGGCAGGGCGCGGCGCAGGATCTGCTCCGCCTCACCCATCTTGCCGTTCAGACCCAGGACCATGGCGAGGTTCAGCCGGATCCTGAGCGACGCGCCCGGCTGGGCGGCGGCCGTCCGCAGCAGCGGCTCGGCGCTCGCATTGTCGCCCTTGCTCATGGCCGCCACCGCCATATTGGCCAGCACATCGGGATTGTCGGGCGAAAGACTCAGGGCATGAGCCCAGGCCGTCCGGGCATCCTCGCCGCGGCGCACCTGCTCATAGGCTGTGCCGAGAAGCGACCAGGGCCGCCAGTCGTCGCGACGCAGCCGCGCCGCCTGCTCCAGCGCGTCGATGCCGTAGAAGGCCTGCCCACGCGCGATATGGCCGCGGCCGACCTCAAGCATGGCGTCGTAGTTGGCCGGCTGCACCAGCAGCACCCGCTGGGCCATGTCGACCGACTGATCGTATTGCCCCATTTCTCTCAGCGCCTGCGCGGCCTTCACTCCGGCGACCGGGTCCATCGGATTGATCTCGGCCTGCTCGGCCCAGAAGGTCGAGCGCATCAGCGGATCGGTTCGCTCGTAGGCTGCGCGCACCTCGGCGCTGGCCGGCACGCGCGGCGCAGGGGCGGCGGCTGGCTGTTCGCCTCGCTGCTGGGCGAGGGCGGGAGTGGCGGTCAGGGCCAGCACGGCGATGGTTGCGACAGAGGCGGTCGTGCGCGACATGGAGAGCACTCCGGAAATTCTCGATCTCCAGAATCGGCTTTCGGCGTCAACCACTGGTTAATATCGGTCCGCCCCGGGCCGGAAAGGCTGCCATGTCCGTCCTGCATCCCGACATCCTGACGCCTGAGACCGACGGCGCGCGCGCGATCAGGATCGTGGGCAAGGGCGATGCGCCGACCGACGCGTGGGCGACGGCGAACGATTTCACCGGCAAGGCGGGGCAACTGCTGCTGGTCCCGGATGCATGTGGCGGAATCGACCATGTCCTGTTCGGCGCCGGCGACGCCTTCGAACCCCTGACCGCCCGTTCCCTCGCCCCGCGCCTGCCCGACGGCCTTTGGCGGCTGGAGGGCGTCGAGGGCGAGGCGGCGGAACTGGCTGCGCTGTCCTTCGCCCTGGGGGCCTATCGCTTCGACCGGTACAGGGCGCGACCGGCAAAGGCCGCCCGGCTGTCGGTGACGTCCGATCCCGAACGATTGCTCCGGATCGCCTCTGCCTGCGCCCTGGCCCGCGAGATGGTCGACACCCCGGCCGCCGACATGGGGCCGCTGCAGATCGAGACCATCGCCCGCGAGATCGCCGAGGCCTCCGGGGCGAGTTTGTCGGTGGTCACCGGGGATGCCCTGCTGGAAGAAAACTATCCGTCGGTTCACGCAGTGGGTCGCGCCGCCGCGCCCCACCGCGCGCCGCGCGTGATCGAAATCGGCTGGAATCTGGAGAAGGCGGACCTGCCGCTGGTGGCTCTCGTCGGCAAGGGCGTGGTGTTCGACACCGGCGGTCTGGACCTCAAGCCCGCCGCCGGGATGCGCAACATGAAGAAGGACATGGGCGGCTCGGCTCACGTGCTGGCGCTGGGCCGACTGGTCATGCAGGCCAACCTGCCGGTACGACTGGTCGTGCTGGTCGCGGCGGTCGAGAACGCGGTCTCCGGCGACGCCTTCCGCCCCGGCGATGTGCTCCAGACCCGCAAGGGCCTGACCATCGAGGTCGGCAACACCGACGCCGAGGGGCGTCTGGTTCTCGCCGACGTTCTGACCCGCGCGGCCGAGCATTCTCCCGACCTGACGCTCGACTTCGCCACGCTGACCGGCGCGGCGCGCATGGCTCTGGGGCCGGAGCTTCCACCGCTATACACGGACGATGAGGCTCTGGCCGCCGACATGCTGGCCTCGGCGAAGCGGGTCGCCGACCCCCTGTGGCGGATGCCGCTCTGGGCCGGTTACAGGCCCGCGCTGGAAGCCGAGATCGCCGACCTGCGCAACGACCCTGCGGCCTGGGCGCAGGCCGGTTCGGTGACCGCCGCCCTGTTCCTGCAGAAGTTCGCGCCGGAGACCGGTGTCTGGGCGCATATGGACATCTTCGCCTGGAACCCGCGCGCTCGCCCGGGATGGCCCGAGGGCGGAGAGGCGCAAGGGCTCCGCGCGGCGTTCGACATGCTTTCACGCCGGTTTGATCCGGAAAATCAGTCGCGTTAACGGCCCTTTCGGCTTCTGGCGCTACGACGACGGCTCAACCGGACGAGTCTCGTTTGACCGCAACCGACGCCATCTTCGACCCTCGCACGACCCTGGCCCGCGCCGACCTGGCCGAGCAGGGGCTGGAAGGGATCGTGCGCGCCGACGTCCACCGGGCGGCGCAGCCGATGCGATGCGCTACGCCGGTCGCCGACATCGTCGATGCCTCCGGCCAGACCATCGATCAGCTCGTCTTCGGCGAGGCCTTCGACGTTCTCGAAACCCTTCAGGACCGCGCCTGGGGACAGGCCCGTCGTGATGGCGTGGTGGGCTGGGTCGATCGCGCTGCATTGATCGACGGCGCGCCCCTTCCGCGCAGCCGTGTCGCGACCCTCGATGCGAACCTGCCGCCCAATGCCCTGAGCGCGGACGACGCCTTCGCCCCGGTCGGCGAGTTCGAGGCCGACCCTGTCGCCTTCGCCGAGCGCTGGCTGGGCGTCCCGCATCGCCTCGGCGGCCGCACGCCCGCGGGCACGGACTGCTGCGGACTGGTCCAGCAGGCTCTGTACGCCTGCGGCCTCGCCGGACCGCGATACGCCGACGAACAGGCCGAACTGGGCCGCGCTATCTCGCGCGCCGACGCCCGCAGGGGCGACCTGATCGTCT
Source organism: Caulobacteraceae bacterium (assembly GCA_052441165.1). GTDB lineage: Bacteria > Pseudomonadota > Alphaproteobacteria > Caulobacterales > Caulobacteraceae > Brevundimonas. Next base: position 15,842 of record JBQVQW010000035.1, read on the forward strand.
GGCCGAACCCGGGGCAGGGGCCATGGAATGGCCACTCCGCCTTCCTGATGGACGGCGATCGCGTGCTGCACTCGACCGGCCATCATGGGGCGGTGGTGATCGAGCCCCTGTCCGAAGCCGAGGCCCGCCATGCCTCCGACGGCCTTGAGGCGCCGATCTTCAGGCGGCTCTGACCACGCCAGAAGGAAAAAGGCCCCGCAGTCGCCTGCGGGGCCTTCTCGTAATCAATCGCCGCAATCAGCGCGGGGTGTTGGCCGAGCTGGTCGCTGCCGACGGCGCCGCCGGGGCGGTCTGGGTTGTCGCAGCCGCGGCTGCACCCGTGGTCGGGGCTGCGCCCGTCGGGCCACCGGCATCGGCGGCGGCGGTTTCCGCGCCCGCGGCGGGAGCGGTCTCGCCCTCGGCTGGAGCTGCGCCTTCCGCCGGAGCAGCGGCGCCCGGTTGGCGTGCGGGATCCGGGGCGGGGACTGCGTAGCCGCCCGAGCCCTGGCTGCGCAGCCAGGCGATCAGGTTCACGCGGGTGTTCTGGTCGCGGATGCCGGCGAATGACATCTTGGTGCCCGGCACATAGCGGGCCGGCGCGGTGATGAACTGATCCAGCTCGTCATAGCCCCAGGTCGGAGCCTCGGCCTTGTGCGAAGCCATCGCATCCGAATAGGCGAAGCCCGGACGGTGCATGACCGGACCTCCGACCACGCCGAACAGGTTCGGGCCGATCCCGTCAGCTCCGCCGGACGTGGCGGTGTGGCAGGCCTGGCAGCGCGCGAAAGCGGCCTCACCGGCGGCCAGATCGGCGGTCGGGAGAACCGTGCCCCAATCCGGCGGCAGGATGACCTCGGCCGGGCCGCCCGCGGCCTCTTCCGGCGCATCGATGAAATAGCCCATTTTTTCGGGCTTGGCGGTCGCGTAGATCGCGCCGGTCACCTGTTGCAGGCCGATGATGACGAAGGCGGTCGCCAGAGCGGCGCCCAGAATCTTGTTCCCGTTCAGACTGCCGCTCATCCGCGTCGTCGCATCCCGTACGTTAGGGTCCGGCCGAAGGCTCGACCGGACGAATATTGCGTGGGCGTCTCTTACACGCTAGCGCGGCCTTCGCAACCGGGCCGGAGCCGACTTTCCCGCGTTCCGGCATCGCAGCAGTCGAGGCAGGCCGATGAATCCGCTGATAATGATTCCCGCTCGCATGGCGGCGACCCGTCTGCCGGACAAGCCGCTGGCAGACATCGGCGGCAAGGCCATGATTGTGCGCGCCTATGAGCAGGCCGCCCTGTCGGGATTGCCGGTCGCCGTGGCGGCCGGGGATCAGGCCATCGTCGACACCATCGAGGCCATCGGCGGCACGGCGATTCTGACCGATCCGGAGCTGCCCTCGGGCTCCGACCGGATACGCGCCGCGCTGGAGGCGATCGATCCGGACGGGCGGTTCGACGCGATCATCAACCTGCAGGGCGACATGCCCTTCGCGGACCCGGGGCTGGCCACCGCCTGCGCCGCCCTGCTGAACGGCCAGCCCGACTGCGACATCGCCACCCTCGTCGCCCGCGAGGCCGACGTGTCGGACCGCTCGAACCCGGACGTGGTCAAGGCGGTGCTGGCCGTGAACGACGGCGAACGCCACGGCCGCGCCCTCTATTTCACCCGCTCGACCCTCTACGGCGACGCGCCGGTCTGGCGGCACATCGGCCTGTACGGCTACCGCCGCGAGGCCCTGATGCGCTTCTGCGCCGCCCCCCCGTCGCCGCTGGAGAAGCGCGAAAAGCTGGAACAGCTCCGCGCGCTGGAAATGGGCTTGCAGATCTGGGCCTCTGTCATCGATGAGGCCCCGCTCTCGGTCGATAATCCGGCGGACCTCGAGGCGGCGCGGGCGTTGGCCAGCTGAGAGACCCGGCGAAGCCGGCGTTCAAGGTTCATCACAACGAACACGGCGGTCCACAACGGACACGACGGGACCGCGCACGCTGAACCCGTCGTGTTCGCCGTGCCTCGTTGTGTTCGTTGTGATGAACCCGCTGACGCGGCTCAGACGTCGAAGCCGTCCACCCAGGCCTGCAACAGCGTCCTCGCGATCGCGATCGGCGGCGGAGCCTTGATCCCCGGGTGGACGCCCGCCAGAACGTCGGCGGCCTCCGCTCGCGTCAGCCACGCCACCGCCTCCAGCTCGGTCTGGTCCGGCCGGGCGTCGTCCGAATCGACCTCGGCGAACAGGCCGATCATCAGCTGGGACGGGAAGGGCCAGGGCTGGCTGGAGTGATAGCGCACCGCCGTCACCGTCAGCCCGGCCTCCTCCTCGATCTCCCGGGCGCAGCCTTCCTCGATCGTCTCGCCCGGCTCCAGGAAGCCGGCCAGCGCCGACATACGGCCCGCCGGCCAGGCCGCCTGACGGCCCAGCAGACAGCGCGGCTCATCCCCGCCCTTGTAAACCGCCAGCATGATCGTCACCGGATCGACGCGCGGGAAATGCTCGGTTTGGCAGGCCGGGCAGATGCGTTTCCAGCCGCCGCACGCCGTCTCGCTCTCCTGACCGCAGGCGGCGCAGAAGCCGTGCCGCGCCCGCCAGTCGAACAGGCTCTTTGCCGTGCCCGCCATCGCCGCGTCCGGCCCCGGCAGGATCGCCGCCGCCTCGCGCATTTCAGGGAAGGCGCCGAGCCCCTGCAGAGGGCCGGCAGACGGATCGACCGGTCCCTCGACCTCGACGGCGAAGACCGGGGCTCCCTTCCACAGGCCGAGGAACAACTCACGATCCGGCACGACGGCGCGGGCATGATTCAGCGCCAGCCAGGCGAGCCGGGGGCCGTTCGCCGTCTCCTCGACCAGCGGCTTGCCCTGCCAGATCACCATCGCCAAGGCGTCCGGATCGCCCGCCTGTTCGGCCAGCCACTCCGGATCGTTGCGGCGGTCGCCGGCCCGATCGAGCGGATTGCCGGCGAAGGTGTTCAGCGGGGGGAGGGCCATGCTCCTGTCTAGCAAGGCGGTGCTTGCATCGGCGAGAGCAAACCGCCATATCCCTGATCGGAGATCGCGGGCGAAGGCTTCGCCAATCTGGTCAGGGCCGGAAGGCAGCAGCCACAACGAATTCCCCTTCGGGTCGCGGTCTCCACCCTCTTCCGCTCAATCGAATGTCATCCGCCGATCCTTCCGGGTTGGGGAACTCACGCGCGATCAGTCCGCTCTTTCAGCTCACAAAACGGAGCGGACGTCATGAGCATTCTCGGCAACATCCTGGGTCGGATCTTCAAGAAG
>JBQVQW010000036.1:0-18106 GCA_052441165.1 Caulobacteraceae bacterium
GCGCAGGCGCTCGTCCTCGGGCGCGATCTGGCCCATGCGGCGGGCGGCGCAGGCGAGGTTGAAGGCGCGGCGGGCCAGGATGTCCGGGTCCCAGGCGAAGGGCGACCAGCGGGCGAAGATGCGGGCCCAGGCCAGGGTCAGCCGGACCGCCTCGCGGGCCCCCCGCTCGCCCTGCAGCATCAGCGACGGCAGCCAGGCGAAGCTGTGCAGGTCGACGGCGAAGGCGCGGTTCGGGCTGGCGCGGTTGAAGGGATCCTCGTCCGCGGCGATCTCGAGACTGGCGCCGGCGAGGATGAACCGGCCCGACAGGATGTTCTTGCCGACCGCGGGGTCGACGGGACGGAAATCGCGCGGCGTGCAGGCGAAGCCGGTGTCCCTCGAGCCCTTCAGCGTCAGGGAGTAGCCGGGCAGGCCGTAGAGCTCGATCCACAGCTGACGCGTGGCCAGACGGCCGGCGATGGCGGGCCACAGGGACGGGCCGACCCTGGCGCCCGTACCACGCACCGGCGTCCGCACGGGCGCCCCGCGCAGGCCGGGGATCTCGCCCGGCGTCGGACCGTCCGCCTCGGGGCGGGAGAAGGGACCGAAGGGGCTCATCAGGCCTTCAGGGCCGCGATGTTGGCGGCGTAGGCGTCCGGACCGCCCTTGAAGACGAAGGAGCCGGCGACCAGGGCGTCGGCGCCCGCGGCCACACAGGCAGCGGCGTTGGCCGAGGTCACGCCGCCGTCGACCTGCAGGTGCGCCTTCGATCCGGCCGCGTCCAGAAGGGCGCGGGCGCGTTCGATCTTCCGCAGCGACGTGTCGATGAAGGACTGGCCGCCGAAGCCCGGATTGACCGACATCAGCAGCACCAGATCGACCAGCTCGACGACCTCCTCAAGCACGCTCAGGGGCGTACCCGGGTTCAGCACCACGCCGGCCTTGGCGCCCAGCTGGCGGATGCGGCCGAGCGTGCGGTGCAGGTGCGGCCCGCTCTCGGGATGGACGGTCAGGATGTCGGCGCCGGCGTCGCGATAGGCCTCCAGCCACGGATCGACGGGGGCGACCATCAGATGAACGTCGAACGGCAGTTTCGTGTGCGGGCGGATGGCCTTCACGATGTCCGGACCCAGGGTGATGTTGGGGACGAAATGCCCGTCCATGACGTCGACGTGGATCCAGTCGGCGCCGGCGGCGTCGAGGGCGCGGACCTCCTCGCCCAGCTTCGAGAAATCGCTGGCGAGGATGGAAGGGCAGATCAGGGGGGCGGCCATGCCCCCGGATAAGGCGGGTCGCGGGCGCGGGCAAGCGGAGGCTGGGTTCCCGGCGCGGCGCGGGTTACACGGTTTGGTCATCGCAGCCGGGAGCTCTCGCATGGCCGGGTATGTCGCCACCATCGAATGGAGCCGGGGTGACCAGCCCTTCCTGGACCAGACGTACAGCCGGGTTCATGACTGGCGTTTCGACGGCGGGGCGGTTGTGAAGGGTTCGCCGGCCCCGACCAGCGTCCCGGCGCCGATGTCCGATCCATCAGCAGTGGACCCGGAAGAAGCGCTCGTCGCCGCCGTGTCCAGTTGTCACATGCTGTTCTTCCTCGCCTTTGCGGCGAAGGCCGGTTTCGTCGTGGACCGCTACCGGGACGATGCGGTCGGGACCATGGGCCGGGACGAGCGGGGCAGGATGGCGATCACGCAGGTGATGCTGCGGCCGGACATCGCCTTCTCGGGCGTCGGACCGGACGCGGCCGCGCTGGCGGACCTGCACCATCGCGCGCATGAGCACTGCTACATCGCCAACTCGATCCGGGGCGAGGTGCGGGTGGAGCAGCCCTAGACCGGCGGGGCCGCCGCGACGTCGTTGAGAAGGGCGGAGAAACGTCCGACGGCTTCGTCGGCGAGCTGCGGGTGGTAGACCATCGGCCTGACGGCGCCGGGCTCGTCGAAGGCGTGGGTGCCCTCGGCGATCCAGGTCTCGATGTCGGCGCCGCAGTCGCGGACCATGGTCATGACGCGCTCGGCGTTGCGGACAGTGGTCAGGTGGTCGGTGCGCGAGACGACCGCGAGCGTGCGCGGACAGTGCTTCCATGGCCGCATCCGGTTCAGCGCCGCGATGCCGATATAGGGGTAGGCGAGGTAGGCGCCGATCACGCCCTTGAGGCTGACGGCGCCCGGATCGGCCAGCCCCAGCATCCCGAGGCGGCGCTCGGAACTCATCGCCTCCATGATGCCCCAGCCGCCGTGGCTCCAGCCGGCCAGAACGATCTTGTCGGGGATCACGTCGGCCCGTTGGGCGACGCCGTGCAGCGATGCGAGGACATCGCCGGCCCGTTTATCGCCGCGCAGCCGAAGGCCGGTGCAGACTGTGGCAAGGGCATACTCCCGGCTCCAGCCGCGCGGCCCGTAGGAATCGACGATGAAGGCGCGCCAGCCGGCGGCCTTCGCCGCCTCGGCATAGCGGGGCAGGTGACCGCGCAGGCCGCCGCAGCCATGGAACAGGATCGCCGCCGGGCGGGGCCGGTCATCGTCGGGCCCGACGACGGTCACGCCGGGCTCGAGCTGGGTCCATCGGTCGGCGAGAGTCTGCATGACCCAGACCTAGCCCGTCTCCCGTTGCGGGAGAAGGCGCAGGATCAGTGCCGGAAGACCCGCACGCCGGTGAAGGCCATGGCGATGCCCTTCTCGTCGGCGGCGGCGATCACCTCGGCGTCGCGCATCGAACCGCCCGGCTGGATCACCGCGGTGGCGCCGGCGGCGACCGCTTCCAGCAGGCCGTCGGCGAACGGGAAGAAGGCTTCCGAGGCGCAGGCCGAGCCTTCGGCCAGAGAGGTGGTCAGGCCCTTGGCGTCGCCGGCTTCCTTGGCGCGGATGGCGGCGATGCGGGCGCTGTCGCGGCGGTTCATCTGGCCGGCGCCGATGCCGGCGGTCTGGCCGTTCTTCGCATAGACGATGGCGTTGGACTTCACATGCTTGGCCACGGTGAAGGCGAACAGCATGTCCTGGATTTCGGTCGGCGTCGGCTGGCGCTTCGTGACGATCTTCAGATCGGCCGGTTTGATCAGGCTGCGGTCGCGGGACTGGACCAGGAAGCCGCCGGCGACCGAGCGGAACACCTCGCCCGGGCCGTGCGGATCGGGCAGGCCGTCGGTGATCAGCAGGCGCAGGTTCTTCTTGGCGGCGAAGACCTCGCGGGCCTCGTCGTCGGCGCCCGGGGCGATGACGACCTCGGTGAAGATGCCGGTGATGGCGCGGGCGTCGTCGCCGTTCAGCGGGCGGTTGACGGCGATGACGCCGCCGAAGGCCGAGACGGCGTCGCATTCCAGCGCGCGGGCATAGGCTTCCGACAGGTCCTTGCCGACGGCGACGCCGCACGGGTTGGCGTGTTTGACGATGACCACGGCCGGCTGTTCGAACTCGGCGACCAGCTCATAGGCGGCGTCGGCGTCGGCGATGTTGTTGTAGCCCAGCTCCTTGCCCTGGACCTGTTCGGCCCAGGCGACGCCCGGACGGGTCTCTCCGGTGCGGTAGAAGGCGCCGGTCTGGTGCGGGTTCTCGCCGTAGCGGAGGGTCTGGGCCAGCACGCCGGCGATCGACTTGCGGGCCGGGGCAGCGTCCTCCAGCTGGCCGGCGAACCAGCCCGAGACGGCCGCGTCATAGGCGGCGGTGCGGGCGAAGGCGCGGGCCGCGAGGCGTTTGCGCAGGGCCAGGGTGGTGGCGCGGTCGGTCTTCAGGGCCTCCAGCAGTTCGGCGACGGCCGTCTGGTCGACGCAGACGGCGACATAGCCGTGGTTCTTGGAGCCCGAGCGGATCATGGCCGGGCCGCCGATGTCGATGTTCTCGACCACGGCGTCGAAGCCGCCTCCGGAGGCCACGGTGGCCTCGAACGGGTAGAGGTCGACCCAGACGATATCGATCGGGCCGATGTTGTGCGCAGTCATGGCCTCGGCGTGGTGGGCCGCGTCGCGCACGCCCAGCAGGCCGCCGTGCACCACCGGGTGCAGGGTCTTGACCCGGCCGTCCATCATCTCGGGGAAGCCCGTCAGGTCGGCGACGTCCTTCACCGGCAGGCCGAAGCCGGCGATGGCGGCGCGGGTGCCACCGGTCGAGACCAGTTCGACGCCCAGGTCGTGCAGGGTGCGGGCCGCGTCCTCCAGCCCCGTCTTGTCGCTGAGCGAGATCAGGGCGCGCGTCGGCGCCACGCGGTCGGGCGCGGGGGGAAAGTCGGGAGCGGCGGGCATGGCGGCGTCCGTATGCTGAGGGTCGGGGAGACGCGCGCGGCTCTAGCACTGTCCGGGAAGAGAGAGAACCTTCAAGGGACGGGAGGCGACTTCAACTTCGCAGCGGCTCTGGCGAAGTCGAGGATCAAGACTGCTGGCGCTCCGACTGCTGTCGGCAGGCCAAACGGCGAGAAGAAGAGAATGAGGTAGCCCATGAACTGGCGAGGATCAGAGGGTTCGTACCCGTAGAGTTGAAAGCCGCTCAGACCCACAAGCGTGAAGCCGAGGATGATCAAGAAAAGCCACATGGCATAGGCAGCGAGCTTCGCCGACCCGCCAAGATGGCGAAACATCCGCGCGAATAGGACCCGCAAGCCAAAGGCGCACACGAAGGCCCAAATCAGCCAAACGACGGTCAAGGCTTCCATCGTTTCAATCTACGATACGCGGTTCCGTCAATCCAGCGCCCCGAAATCCACGATCATCACCGGCTCGCGGCCGATCAGCGTCAGGAATTTCCGGAAGTCGCTCTGCGCCATCGCCGTCGTGGCCGTGTTGGTCAGGGGGTGGAAGTTGACGATGTCGGCGTCCCACAGGGCCTTGTCGAGGATGAAGGTCACGCGCTGGTCGGGGTCGTTGATGAGGCCGAGCGCGGTGACCGAGCCGGGGCGGACGCCGAGGGTCTCGTACAGCAGGGTCTCGTTGCCGAAGGACAGGCGGTCCGAGCCGATGGTCTTCGGCGTGCGCTTCAGGTCGACGACCGTGTCCTGACGGGCGGAGATCAGCCAGAGCGCGCCCTTCTTGTCCTTGAGGAACAGGTTCTTGGTGTGGGCGCCGAGCATGGAGGCCTTGAGTTCCAGCCCCTGCTCGACACGGAAGACGGCCGGGTGCTCGTGATTGTCGAAGGCGAGGCCCTGATCCGTCATCCAGGCCAGCAGGCGCGCCGGGTCGAACAGGGGTTCGGGAGCGGCGTCGGGCGTCTTGTCTTCGGTCATCGGGCTTCGCTAGGGAGGAGGCAGACGTTTTCGCTTACCCCGCCGGAGGTCCCCTGTGGAACTGGAATGCTATCCGATGACGCAAACGCCGCCGGACCTCGTGCCCGGCCGTCAGTCGCGCAACTGGATGGACGCCTTCGCCAGCCGGCATCCCTATCGCTGCCTGCCGCTGAACATGGCCAATACGACGGGCTGGGAGATCCTGTGCCCGTTCACCTTCACCGCTGAATGGAACGGCGGGCCGCGGCAGGAAGACATCGTCATCACGCCGGAGCGGCCGCAGCCGAACATCACCCACGTCGTGACCTCGCACTTCTCGCGCGGGGTTCTGACCCTGCATCCGCAGTATCTGTTCCGCACCCCGCCAGGCTGGGGCCTGCTGGCGGGCGGGTCGCCGAACCATGTGAAGGACGGCATCCAGCCGCTGGTCGGGCTGATCGAGACCGACTGGCTGCCCTTCCCCTTCACGATGAACTGGATTTTCACGCGGCCCGGTCGGGTGACGTTCGAGAAGGGCGAGCCCTTCTGCTTCATCACTCCGATCGAGCACCGCAAGGCCGAGGTGTTCCAGCCGGTGATCCGGTCGCTGGAGTCCAACCCGAACATGCACGGCCAGTTCGAGGCCTGGAACCGGGCGCGGACCGACTTCAACAAGCGGCTGGCGTCGGGCGATCCGGACGCGGCCAAGGAGGCGTGGCAGCGCTTCTACTTCAAGGGCGAGATCCCCGAGGATCTGGGCACGGCGCCCGACACGCACGCGAACAAGCGCCGGCTGAAATCGCCGCGGATCGGGTGATCTGAAAAGAGCCTCCCGACGTCGCCGGGAGGCCCCTGATCGTTACATCGAGCGCGGAACCCGCGAACCGAGGTTGTCGATGACCTCGCGGGCGTCGAAGGCGTTCGGATCGTTGGCGGGCTTGGCGCCGCGGCCCATGACGATCTCGGACGAGGCCTCGTAGCGCTCGATCTGGCGGACGTCGAAGTCCGGGCCGAACGGATCGCGCCACGGGCTCCAGTAGCCGCTGCGATAGTAGCGCCACGACGGACCCCAGAACGGGCGGTACCGGTCATAGTAGAAGGGATCGCGCACGCCGGACAGGCGGACGTCGCGGTCGGTGGCGCGGTTCACGGTGGCGAACCAGTCATAGCCGCTCTCGCGCGTCAGCTCGGCGGCGCGCAGCAGCAGCGACATCTCGACCTGGTCGCGCGAGGTGACAGAGTTGCCGGCGAAGTTGATGCGATAGCGGTCGGAATCGATCCGCTGTTCGGAATAGCCGTAGCGGCTGTCCGGGCCGGCCGGGCCATAGGGGGTGGCCGTGGCGCAGGCCGACAGGGCCAGCGCGGCCGCCGCCGCCAGCAGGACAGGCTTCAGAAGGCGGGTGTTCATGGGAATTCTCCTTGACGCGCCACAACGCGCCCTGTCGGCTGAACGAGACATGAACAAACCGGTTCCCCGGCCGATCAAGCTCTTATAATCGCGAGAGAATAAGCACGGCCGCAGCCAGCAGCAGGGCGCCGGTGAGCAGGGCGAACCCGCGGCGGAAGCGGGGTTCGGACATGCGCCGGGCCAGAGCGGCTCCACCCAGACCGTAGGCGGACATGCTGAGAACGTCCATGCCGATGGTGGCCAGGGCGAACAGGGCGAGCTGCGGTCCGGCGGGCCGGTTCACGTCCAGAAAGGGCGGAAGCACGGCGGTGAAGAACAGCACGGCCTTGGGATTGGCGATCTGCACCATGAAGCCGTCGACCAGGGCGCTGCGGCCCATCTTCACCGCCGGGGCGTGAGGGTCAGCGGCGGTGGCGAAGGCGCCGCGCACGGCCTGGACGCCGAGCCAGCCGACGTACAGGGCGCCGCCGATGGAGATCAGGCGGAAGACCTGCGGGAAGGCGATGACGAGGGCCCCGAGACCCAGAGCCGCTGCGCCGAACCACACCAGTGTGGCCGCATTCATGCCGACGACGCCCAGCAGCGCCCCGGCCGGGCCGCGCTGAACGCCGTTGGCGACCGAGAAGACATTGGCCGGCCCCGGCGTGATCGCCATGACGGCCATCACGCCCAGGAAGGTGGCGTAGAGATGCGGGTCGACGGGATACGGGGCCATTCGCCCCTGTCGGGCGACAGGGGCTGGCGGTCAAGATGTCGCAGGCATCTATGCGACGGATGGGGTCAGGCGCCGATCTTCATCGACACCGCGACGGCGGGAGCCGGGGTGGCGATCTCGACGGCGACGGCATCGACCGCCTCGAGCTCGTCCATGGCCTCGTCGACCTCGTCCATCGCCTCGCCGATCGCATACTGGGCCATCAGGGCGTAGGTCTGCATGTGCTCCGGGTCCTGCGAGGCCCAGGCGCCGTTCATGGCCATGCCCTGACCGACGGCGAGGGCGCCGGAGATGTCGACCGAGGACAGGGCCTCGGTGATCAGCCCTTCCAGATCGATGTTGGCCAGCGCCTCGCCAGCGATGGCGGAGGCGTGTTCGGTCACCTCGGCCGTGAAGGCCTCGACGTCGGGGGCGTATTCGCTCCAGAGGGCGGCGATGCGCGCCTCCTTCTGCTGCTCGGACAGGCTGGCGTCGTCGCCGATGGTCTCGGCGCGCTCGCCGAAGGCCTCCATGCGGGCCTCGAAGCGCTCGGCGGCCGCCTCGATGGCCGTCTCGGCATCGGACTTCTGCGGATCGGCGACGGCCTGCGACAGGGGTAGAAGGGCGAGGGCGGCGGCGAGGGAGAGGGCCTTGATCATGTTCGGGCTCCTGAAAAAGCGTGCCCGGACCGTCTGCCCAACGCCGTTCGACCTCAAGTGAAATCGCGGTAAGGCAAGATCACTCGCCGTCGTCACCGTCTCCGAGACCTTCGCCGGTGATCAGGGCCTGGGCGATCTGCTGCGGAATCATCGTGCGGGCCATGGTCGCGGCCTGTGCGGCCTGCTCCGGCGTGGCGCCTTCGGAAACCGCCTGAAGCAGGATCACCTGCTCGACAGCAGCGCCGAACTCGTCGAGCACCGGCTGCTTCCCGGCCAGCAGGGCGCGGATGCGGGTGTCCTTGTCGGCGGCCGTCAGGGCGGCGTCGCCCCGGATTTCGGCGGCGCGGGGCTCGAGTTCCTCCATCGCGTCTTCGAGCGCTTCCCCGGCGGCCTGGATACGGGCGAGGACGGCCATCTCCTCGGGAGTCGGCTGGGCGGGCGTCGCCGGAGCGGCGGGAGGGGCCGGCGGCGCGACGGGCGCGTCCTGCGGCGAGACCAGCAGGGCGGCGGCGATGATCAGGGAAGCCAGCACGAAAACCTCGGAGGGCGGGTGGGAGGAATTACAATCCTGCATCACCCGCCCGCCGAACGCGAGCGTTGCTTCAGCCCTTGTCGCGGGCGTCCCGCTTGCCAAGCACGCGCAGGCGCAGGGCGTTCAGCTTGATGAAGCCGGCGGCGTCGCGGTGATCGTAGGCCACGGCGCCTTCCTCGAAGGTCACCAGATCCTGGTCGTAGAGGCTGTTGGGGCTCTCGCGGCCGATGATCGAGACATTGCCCTTGTAGAGCTTGACCCGGACCGAGCCCGAGACCTTCGCCTGCGAGTGATCGATGGCGGCCTGCAGCATCTCGCGCTCGGGCGAGAACCAGAAGCCATTGTAGATCAGGTGGGCGTATTTGATCGCCAGCTCGTCCTTCAGGTGCATGGCGCCGCGGTCGAGCGTGATCGACTCGATGCCGCGGTGGGCGGCCAGCAGGATCGTGCCGCCCGGGGTCTCGTAGACGCCGCGTGACTTCATGCCGACGAAGCGGTTCTCGACCAGGTCGAGGCGGCCGACGCCGTTGTCGTGACCCAGCTCGTTCAGCTTCGTCAGGATCGTCGCCGGGCTCATGGCCACGCCGTCGATGGAGACCGCGTCGCCCTTCTCGAAGCCGAGGGTGAAGACGGTCGGCGTATCGGGCGCATCTTCCGGCGAGATGGTGCGCTGGTGGACGAATTCGGGCGCCTCGACAGCCGGATCCTCCAGGACCTTACCTTCGGACGAGGAGTGCAGCAGGTTGGCGTCGACAGAGAAGGGCGCCTCGCCGCGCTTGTCCTTGGCGATCGGGATCTGGTGCTTCTCGGCGAAGTCCAGCAGGGCCTCGCGGCTGCGGAACTCCCACTCGCGCCAGGGGGCGATCACGTGGATGTCCGGTTCCAGCGCGTAGTAGCCCAGCTCGAAGCGGACCTGATCATTCCCCTTACCGGTCGCGCCGTGGCAGACCGCGTCGGCGCCGACCTGACGGGCGATCTCGATCTGGCGCTTGGCGATCAGCGGACGCGCGATAGAGGTGCCGAGCAGGTACTGGCCCTCATAGACGGTGTTGGCGCGGAACATCGGGAAGACGAAGTCGCGCACGAACTCCTCGCGCAGGTCGTCGATGAAGATGTTCTCGGGCTTGATGCCCATCTTCAGCGCCTTCTCGCGCGCCGGCCCGAGCTCTTCGCCCTGGCCCAGGTCGGCGGTGAAGGTGACGACCTCGGCGTTATATTCGGTCTGCAGCCATTTCAGGATGATCGAGGTGTCCAGGCCGCCGGAATAGGCGAGCACGACCTTCTTGACGGGCTTGTCGGCGGCGTTGGTCATCTCTGCGATCCTTGAACGAACGCGGGGAGGCGTTTCTGGCGGCGCTTAAAGGGCCAGATGACCCGCGATGCAAGGGCCGGAATGCGGCGTGGCCGGAATGACCCGGCGAGGGCGACCCGTGTTCGACGGGTAAGGATTGCTCAACGTCCTGGAAGGGCCGTCTTAAACATTGCCGGTCATCCTCCGTGGGTGAACCTGAATCGCGCCCAGTCTCCGGTCGAAAAACTCGCCGTGGCCATCGTGCATGAGCCGACCCGCGCGTCGCCGCCGCACGCCGGTGCGCGCGAGGAATCGCTGCGCATCCTGCTGCAGACCGCAGGCGACGCGGGCGTGACCCTGATCGCCACGCAACCGGGCGGAGACGGCGAACGCCTGCTCGGCCAGGCCTGGCCCTTCCCGTCGCCTTTCCACGTCTCCGTCCGGACCGTCTCGATCGCCGATGGCGTGGATCGCGTCGAGGCGCGCGCGCGCCGGTCGCTGGAGCGACTGGGTCTGCCGCGCGGGGATGTGCTGCTGGCCTCGACGGCCGCCGATCTGGCCGGCGCCGAGGGTCGCGCGCTTTGGGACCGGATGCTGGCGCTGAAGGCGCGCGGTCTGTTCAGGCGGATCGGCTTCTGCGCGACCATGGAGGACGGACCGGCCCTGCTGGCGCGCCGCTTCCAGCCCGACGTGGTGCAACTACCTTGTAATCTTCTGGACCAGCGACCGCACCGCACAGGCGTGCTGGACGAGCTGGCCGCGCTGGGCGTGGACATTCACGCCTCTTCGGTGTTCGCCGACGGCGCGCTGTTCATGAGCGGCGACGTCCTGCCGGCCGAGATGGCCGGCCAGGCGCATCAGCTGTCGCGCATTCGCCGCCGTCTGGCCGAGGCGCGCGTCGATCCGATGCAGGCGACCCTGGCCTATACGTTGAACCTGCCGCAGGTGACCGCCGTGGTGGCCAGTGTGGCCTCGGCGGCCGAACTTCGCGCCATGCTCGCGGCGGCCCATGCCCCCGCGCCCGCCCTGGACTGGGAGGCGCTTCAGCTGGAGCAGCCGGCCGTCCTGACGACGGCCGGCGCCCGCAGCCGGATCAGTAGCGCAGCCTGATCCCGACGTAGCCGGAACGACCCGGCTCTCCGTAACCGACGATCTGCTGGTAGTGTTTGTCTGCCAGATTTTCGACGCGCGCGGTGAGCGTGACGTGGTCGTTCAGCTGGTACGCCGCGTTCAGGTTGGCCGTGACGAAGCTGTCGCGGATGGCCGGGGTCGCGGAGTTGGTGTCCGGCTGATCACCCTCGGCGCGGACCGTCAGGGCTCCGGACAGGCGCTCGCCGGTCCAGCCCAGGGTCGCAGAGCCGGCGTGCTCGGGAATGCGGGCCAGCGGACGGCCGTTGCTCTCGTCCTTCGCGTCGGTCCAGGCATAGGCCAGGCTCAGGTCGAAGCCGCCGCGGAGCAGGGCGCGGCCTTCCAGCTCGACGCCGTCCGTCGCGGTCTCCGCGACGTTGACGTAGTAGCTGTCGAAGGTGACCGGATCGAAGAAGAAGCTGATCTGATCCTCGACGCCGAGGTGATAGATCGTGGCGCGCGCCTCGATCCGGTCGTCCGACGAGCGCCAGCCGATCGCCGCCTCATGGCCCTCGGCCTTTTCCGGACGCAGGGTCGGGAAGGGGACGGCGGCGAAGCAGAAATCGCAGACGGCCTGGCTGACCGACGGCGCCTTGAAGCCCGTGCCGTAAGCGCCCGACAGGGTGAACCCGTAGCCGAGGTCGTACGCGGCCGAGATGCGGCCGGTGGTCTTCGAACCGAAGTCGTCGGTATCGTCGAACCGGAGCCCGCCGGTGACGCTGAGGGCGTCCGTCAGGTCGTAGCGGCCGGTGGCGAAGACGGAGCTGGTCCCCAGTTCGATGCTGTCGCCGGTCGAGATGCTGCCGGCGCTTTCCTCACGTTCGGCGCCGAAGGCGAATGTCGCCGCGCCGGTCTGGCCATTGGCCTGCCAGCGATAGGCCTGACGGTCGGCCTCGAAGACCGAGCCGAAGGCGCTGAAGGTCTCGCGTTCGATGTCCGAGCCGGAAACGCTGAACCGGTGCTCCAGACCGAGGGCCTGAACCGTGGCGCGGGCGAAGCCGGACCACTGTTCCGACTCCGAACGGTCGGCGTTGTCGGAGATCGGGAAGCCGTTATCCAGACCGGCCTCGCTTTGCGACCAGCGGGCCGAGCCGTCGAAACGGACGCCCGGCGCCACCGAGACGCGGCCGCGCACGCCCACGGTGGTGTTCCCGAAGCCGTCGGCCTCGGGGTTGCCGTCAGCCTCGTCGGCAACCGAGATGCCATCGGTGTCGAAGCGCGAGACATAGCCGCCCAGCGCCCAGGTCTCGTTGGCCATGCCGACGGCGAGCCGGCCGCGGACAGTGTCGAAGCTGCCGGCCTCGGCCTCGGCGCGGAGACCGTCGATCTCCTTCGTGGTGAAGGCGATCACGCCGCCGATGGCGTCGGAGCCCCAAAGCGAGGACTGCGGACCGGACAGGACCTCGACGCGGTCGATGTCGCCCAGATCGAAGCCCGAGAAGTCATAGGCGCCGTTGGGCTCGGCCGCGTCATTGACAGGCGCGCCGTCGACGAGGACGAGGGTCTTGCCCGGCGTCGCGCCGCGCATGCGGACCTGGGCCACGCCGCCGAACGCGCCTGACCGGGTCACGGACAGACCGGGCACGTCGGTCAGGATGTCGGCGGCGAAGATTGCGCCGCGCTGTTCGATGGTGGCCGCGTCGATGACGCGGGCGCCCGGCGTGTCCTCGACGATGGCCGGGATGCGGGTGGCGGTGACCACCACTTCGGGCAGGATATCGTCCGGCGCGGCCTGCGCGAAGGCGGACGAGGGGAAGAGCACGGCCGCGGCCGTGGCGAGCAGAAGGGATCGCGTCATTGGCGATGTCTCCGTCGTCTCCGCGCGAGCGCGTCGCGGCGACGTATGGATGGCGACCGACCCGCCCGGGATGGACGGCGCAAGTGTCGGGTCGCCTCGACGGAACACCGCGTCTCTGTCTGGTCCCGGACAGCGGACGGACGACGTCGGCGGCCAGGTCTCCTGGCTTGCGGGTCAATGACGGACGATCACGCCTTCCCGGGAGGTCCCAGTGGCGCCGGAGCCGAGGCTCCGGATCGATCGGCCGTCTCGCCGCCTACAGTTGCGGGCACAGCCGCGGTTTCGCACCGCGTTCCCTTAACCGCCTGCGCCGCCTATCGCAGCGCAGCGAAGCTTGTGCAAGACGAACGGATCGCGCTTGAGACGTCGGCCTCGATCCGTCACCCTGCCGCCACCCATGAACGCTCCCGTCGTCCATTCCCCGCAAGCCGAGCCGGTTCCGTCCATGGAGGGCGTGACGCCGTTCATGGCGCAGTATCTGACGGCCAAGGCCAGCGTGCCGGACGCCATCCTGTTCTTCCGGATGGGCGACTTCTACGAGCTGTTCTTCAGGGACGCCGAGATCGCCGCGGCGGCACTGGGCATCACCCTGACGAAGCGGGGCAAGCACCAGGGCGACGACATCCCGATGGCGGGCGTGCCCGTCCATGCCCTGGAAGGCTATCTGGCGCGCCTGATCCGGCAGGGGTTCAAGGCGGCCATCTGTGAGCAGATGGAGGACCCGGCCGAGGCCAAAAAGCGCGGCTCGAAGGCGGTGGTCCGGCGCGACATCGTGCGGGTGGTGACGCCCGGCACCCTGACCGAGGACTCCCTGCTCGACGCTCGCGGCGCGAACCGGCTGGCGGCCGTGGCGATCCGCAAGGGCCGGGCGGCAGTGGCGGTGGTCGAGCTGGCCGGGGGCGTGGTCGACGTGGTCGCCTGCGCGCTTGAGGATCTGGGCGCGACCCTGGCCTCGTTCCGGCCATCAGAAGTACTGGTCCCCGATCGCCTGTTCTCGGACGAGGCGGCGAAGGATGCGCTGGACGGGTCAGGCGGCGTGGTTCAGGCCCTGCCGCAGGCATTGTCCGAGCCCGTCGGGGCGCGGGTGCGCGTCGAGCGGCTGTACGGCGTGGCCGCGCTGGACGGCTTCGGCGTCTTCGAGGAGGCGGAAGTCTCGGCGCTCGGCCTGATCGCCGCCTATCTGGAGACCACACAGGCCGGGAAGATCCCGGCGCTCGCGCCGCCGCGGCGATCGGGCGACACGGGCTTTCTGGCGATCGACCCCGCTACGCGGCTGAGCCTTGAGATCGACAGGACGCAGCGCGGCGAGCGCGAGGGCTCGTTGCTGGCCTGTATCGACCGGACCGTAACCTCGGGCGGGGCGCGGGCGCTGGCCGAGCGGATCGCCCGGCCGGTGCGTGATCCGATCGCCATCAACCACGGGCTGGATGCGGTCGAATGGCTGCTGGAGCGGCGGGATCTGAGACGCGACCTGCGCGACGGGCTGAAGGCCTCGTCGGACGTGGCGCGGGCGGTGTCCCGGCTGGCGCTGGGCCGGGGCGGTCCGCGCGATCTGGCGGCGATCCGGGGCGGGTTGTCGATCGCGGGCGGGCTGGTCAGCCTGTTTCCGACCCCGGACGAAACGCTGGCCGGGCCGCCGATGCGGATCGCGGCCTGTCTGGACCGATTGACCCTGTCGCCGGAGCTGGGCGGCCTGCTGTCGGATCTGGCCGGGGGACTGGCCGCCGAGCCGCCGCATCTGGCGCGCGACGGGGGCTTCGTGAACCCCGGCTTCCGGCCCGAGCTGGACGAGGCGCGACAGCTGCGCGACGACAGCCGCCGGGTGGTCGCCGACCTCGAGGCCCGGGCGGTCGCCCGGAGCGGGGTGCCGTTCAAGGTCAAGCACAACGCCGTGCTGGGCTATTTCCTCGAGGCGACGGCGAAGGCGGCCGAACCCCTGCTGCGGCCCAGCGAGGACAGTCCCTTCATTCATCGCCAGACCCTGGCCAATCAGGTGCGGTTCACGACGGTGGAGCTGTCGGAGCTGGACGCGAAGATCAGCCAGGCCGGGCACCGGGCGCTGGCCATAGAGGGCGAGACCTTCGAAACGTGGCGCCGCACGGTGCAGGCGCTGGCCCAGCCGCTGCAGGCGGCAGCCGAGGCCCTGGCCGAACTGGACGCGCACGCGGCGCTGGCGGAGTGGGCGGAAGAGGTCGGGGCGGTCCGGCCGCAGGTCGACGACACGACCTGTTTCGAGGTCACGGCCGGTCGCCATCCGGTGGTCGAGGCGGCGGTGAAGGCGGCGGGCGATCCCTATACGCCCAACGACTGCCGGCTGGACGGATCGGGCGCAGGCTGTGCCCGGCTGTCGATCGTCACCGGCCCGAACATGGCGGGCAAGTCGACCTTCCTGCGGCAGAACGCCCTGCTGGTGGTGCTGGCCCAGGCCGGGGCCTTCGTACCGGCCAGGGCCATGCGGCTGGGGGCGGTGGACCGGCTGTTCTCCCGCGTCGGGGCGGGAGACGATCTTGCGCGCGGGCGATCGACCTTCATGATGGAGATGGTCGAGACCGCCGCCATCCTGACCCAGGCGACGGAGCGCAGCTTCGTGGTGCTGGACGAGATCGGCCGAGGCACAGCGACCTATGATGGTCTGGC
The DNA here is from genome assembly GCA_052441165.1 of Caulobacteraceae bacterium. Classification (GTDB taxonomy): domain Bacteria; phylum Pseudomonadota; class Alphaproteobacteria; order Caulobacterales; family Caulobacteraceae; genus Brevundimonas. The sequence goes on from JBQVQW010000036.1 coordinate 15,314, forward strand.
CATCGCCTGGGCCGTCGCGGAGGCCCTGCACGACCGTAATCAGGCGCGGACGCTGTTCGCCACCCACTATCACGAGCTGGCGGCGCTGGAGACCCGGCTGGCCCACGTCTGCAACCTGTCCATGCGGGCCAGGGAGTGGAACGGCGAGCTGGTCTTCCTGCACGAGGCCGCGCCGGGCGCCGCCGACCGGTCCTACGGCGTGCAGGTGGCGAAACTGGCGGGCGTGCCGGGGGCCGTGGTCAGCCGGGCGCGCGAGGTTCTGGACCGGCTGGAGAACGAGACGTCCGCCGCCGCCAACCTGAACGATCTGCCGCTGTTCGCCGCCGCCGAGCCGGCCGCGTCCCTGATCGTCCCGCCCTCCTCGGCCGTCGACGACGCGCTGCAGGGGATCGATCCGGACGAGCTCACGCCGCGCGAGGCGCTGGAGACGCTGTACCGGCTGAAGGGAATGGCGAAGCGGTGAGCCAGCCGCTGGCCGGACGGCTCGAGAAGGCCGCGTCCGCTGCGGACGTGCGCAAGGCGGTCGCCTCGGCGCTGCGCGAGCACTGGGACACGGACCGGGCGAAGGCGGCGCGCAAGCTGGAGAGCGGAGCGGACGGCGTGACCGTGGCGCGGCTCTATTCGGCCGCCGCCGACGAGATGCTGACGGCGCTGTGGCACTTCACAGCCGGCGTCCTGTATCCGGCTCCCAACCCCACCGAGGCCGAGCGGCTGAGCCTGATCGCGGTCGGCGGCTATGGCCGGGGCGTGCTGGCGCCGTTCTCGGATCTGGACCTGCTGTTCCTCCGGCCATGGAAGTCGAGCCCGCGCACCGAGCAGGTGATCGAGTTCATGCTCTATGTCCTGTGGGATCTGGGCGTGAAGGTCGGGCAGGCGGCGCGGTCGGTGGACGAGTGTCTGGCGCTGGCGAAGACCGACATGACGGTGCGCACGACCCTGCTGGAGGCCAGGCCGCTGGCGGGGGATGCGGCCCTGTCCGAGGACTTCATCGCCCGCTTCCAGGCCCAGGTGACGAAGGCCGATCCGCGCGCCTTCATCGCCGCCAAGCTCGAGGAGCGGGACGTCCGGCATCAGAAGGCCGGGGCCGTGCGATATCGGGTCGAGCCGAACGTCAAGGACGGCAAGGGGGGCTTGCGCGACCTGAACACCCTGTTCTGGATCGCCCGGTCGCTGGCGCCGGACAGCCCGTTGGGCGAACGGGTGCTGGACGACCTGCTGACCCCCCGCGAGCGGCGCAGCTTCGAGGAGGCCTTCGACTTCCTTTGGCGCGCCCGGGCGCACATGCATCTGATCGCCGGCCGGGCAGAGGAGAAGCTGACCTTTGACCTGCAGCCCGAGGTGGCCAGGCGGATGGGCTGGCGAGGCCGGGGGGACGAGCCGGCGGTCGAGCGCTTCATGCGCCGCTACTTCCTCGTGGCCCGCGACGTCGGCGGCCTGACCCGCGCCCTCTCGGCGAAGCTGGAGGGGCGACATCAGAAGCCGACCATGAGCCTGTCGCGGCTGATTCCGGGCCGGAAGCGCAAGCTGGGCGTCGAGGGCTTCGTCGAGGCGTCGGGCCGGCTGTCGGTGACGGGACCGGAAGTCTTCGCCGAGGCGCCGGAGAAGCTGCTGATCCTGTTCCGCACGGCGGACCAGCATGACCTCGACCTGCATCCGGACGCCTTCTCGGCGGTGACGCGGTCCCTGTCGCTGGTGACGCCGTCGCTGCGCCGCGATCCGGAGGCGACGCGGGCCTTCCTCGACATTCTCGCGCACGGGCAGCGGCCCTATCGGGTGCTCACGCTGATGAACGAGACCGGACTGCTGGGCCGGTTCCTGCCCGAATGGGGGCGGATCGTCGGCCAGACGCAGTTCAACATGTATCACGCCTATACGGTGGACGAGCACACCCTGCAGGCCATCGGCATCATCAACGACCTGTGGCGTGGCAAGCTGGCGAACGAGCATCCGGTGGCGGTCGAGATCGTGCACCGGATCGACGACTTCGAGGCCCTGATGCTGGCCATGCTTCTGCACGACGTCGGCAAGGGCGGGGATCGTGGGCAGCTCGAGGACGGGGCCATCGCGGCGCGCCGGGCCTGTGACCGGCTGGGCCTGGATTCGCGGCGGGTCGAATTCGTTGTCTGGCTGGTGCGCAACCATCTGGCGCTCAGCGACTACGCGCAGAAGCGGGATGTGTCCGATCCGGCCACGGTGCGGGCCTTCGCCGACCTGGTCGGCGATCCTGAGCGGCTGCGAACCCTGCTGATCCTGACTGTGGCGGACATCCGGGCGGTGGGGCCGGGGGTCTGGAACAGCTGGAAGGGGCGGCTGATGCGTGACCTCTATCAGCGTACCGAGGCTGTGTTCCGGGGCGAGGATGTGGTGCGTACAGACCCGCGCGACGAGTTCCCCGATCTGGCCGTACGGGCGGCGAAAACGGGCGCGGCGGCCGAGTCCGTCGCCGACTGGCTGGGCGACGCCGGGCAGCGGGCGGGGGCGTCGACGCGAGTGGCCATCGCGGCTCTGGATCGTCCGGGCCTGTTCGCCGATCTGGCCTCGACCCTGGCCGCGGCCGGAGCGGACATCGTCGGCGCGCGGGTGGCGACGGCTGAGGACGGCATGGCGCTGGACGTGTTCGACCTGCAGGACGGCGTCGGCGCGCCCTACGGCCGTGACGAACCGCGGCGACTGACCCGGCTGATCAGCGCGCTGGAGCAGGCGGCGAAGGGCGGCACGCCGCGCAAGCCGGCGCCGGCCCGGCCCAACCCGCGCCGCGCGACCTTCGACGTGCGCCCGGTGGCCCTGATCGAT
>JBQVQW010000037.1:0-16728 GCA_052441165.1 Caulobacteraceae bacterium
CGCCGCTGGCGGTGGGGGCGGCGGCGGAGGAGGCGGCGGCGGCGGCGCGACCTGCGCCAGGGCGCCCGATGCCGAGGCCAGCAGGAAGCCGACCGCCAGAACTATCTTCAGACCCGTTCGCACGCGACCACCCTCGCTGAACCGTGTTCGCAGCAAGCCGCATCGAAAGCGCGCTGACAAGATGAACCGTGACTGAACAGCACGTCCCCGGCGCGTTCAGGCCTGACGGTTCATGACTGTGGGCAAGCCCGGCGCTCCCCCGCCGGCCCGACAGAAAGGAACGACCATGAAGACGCTCTCGAAAATCGCTCTTGCAGCCCCGGTCGCCGGCGTCATGGCCGTCACCCTGATGGCCGCCGCTCCGGCCGAGGCCCAGAGCCGCGACCGCGACAACACCGGCCGCAACGCCGTCATCGGCGCCGTCGTCGGCGGTCTGGCCGGCGCGGCCATCGGCAATGGCGACGGAACCTATGTGGTCGGCGGCGCCCTCGCCGGCGCGGCGCTTGGCGCCAGCGCCAGCAGCAACCGCGGCGACGACTGCAGCTACTACCGCGGCGGCCGCTGCTACCGGAACCAGGGCCACTGGGAACGCGAGCACGGTATCAACAGCCGCGACCCGCGTTGGGAACAGCGTCAGGATCGCCGCGAATGGCGCCGCGACCGCCGCGACGAACGCCGCGACTACCGCTACGACCGTCGCTGGTAAGAGAGACACCCTTCATCCGGCCGCGTGAGTATCGGTCGGATGCGTGGGCGAGGAAGGCGGGCTCCGGAAACGGGGCCCGCTTTTTTTGGTGAAGGCATCAGCGATGAGGACACGCGTTCGTCCTCAACGACTTGATCCGGACAGTTTCCGCTTCGCCTGGACATGATCACGCTCGGATCGTGATACAATATTGTATTTGTTATAGTTATTCTCTGAATTCGCTTTACAGGCGACCGCGTGAATCGATGATCGCCGGGTTCGCGGATTTCGCGAGTTCTGAGGAGCAGACCAGATGAAAATCGATAAAGCCGCAAAAGCGGCCGTGATCGCCGTCGCGATCGCTACATCGTCGATGGCGGCCGTTACCCCCGCCTCAGCCCAGAACAACGGGCGGCCGAAAGACTGCGCCGGAGACTCTGCCAGAGTGCACCTTTCGACCTATCTTTATCGTGTGACGGGCCTGCGCGGCTTTTTCGGTTTCGGGTTCGATGCCGCCATGAACCGGAAGTTCTTCAGCTGTCAGTAGCCCGGTTTCGATCCTGAATGGATCGCCAGGGGACGGCGGTTGGATCAACCGCCGTCTCTGTTCCTGGCGACCTTCAGAGCCCCGTGGCCGTCACACCATCAAGCGTTTCATCAGCTCCGCCGTCGATGGGTCCATCGCCGGCCCGGGCTCCCCGGCCTCGACATCCTTCAGCACCGCCTTCGCCAGCGCCTTGCCCAGTTCGACGCCCCACTGGTCGAAGCTGTTGATGTCCTGGATGACGCCCTCCACGAAGGTCTTGTGCTCGTAGAGCGCCAGCAGGGCGCCGACGGCCTCGGGCGACAGGTCATCCATCAGGATTGTGGTCGAGGGCCGGTCGCCAGGGAAGGTCTTGTGCGGCGCCAGCCGATCGGCCTCCGCCTCCGACGCGCCCGCCGCGATCAGCTCGGCCCGCGCCTCCTTCTCCGACTTGCCGACCATCAGGGCCTGGGCCTGCGCCAGGGCGTTGGACCAGAGCGGCGCATCGCCCTCGCGCTCATCCACGGCGGCCGCGGAGGTGTGGCCAACGACCACGAACTCGGCCGGAACCACCATCGGTCCCTGATGGATCTGCTGGAAGAAGGCGTGCTGGCCGTTGGTGCCGGGCTCGCCAAACACGATCGGACCTGTGGCCGTGTCGACGGGCGAGCCGTCGCGCTTCACCCGTTTGCCGTTCGATTCCATTTCCAGCTGCTGAAGGAAGGCCGGCAATCGGCGCAGGCCGTGGGCATAGGGCGCCACGGTTCGCGCGTTCCGGCCCATGCCCTCGACATTGTAGATCTGCGCCAGCGCCAGCAGGACCGGCGCGTTCTTCTCGAGATCCGCCGACAGGAAATGCTCATCCATGGCGCGGGCGCCGTCCAGAACCCGCTCGAACACGTCCCAGCCCAGCGCCACGGCGACCGACAGGGAGACCGACGACCACAAGGAATAACGCCCGCCGACCCAGTCGCGGAAGCCGAAGGTCCGGCCGCAGCCCCAGGCCTCGGCCTTGTCCGGCGCGGCGGTCACCCCCACCAGATGACGCGGCAGGCGTTTGGCCGACAGCGATTCCGCCAGCCAGGTCTTGGCCAGCTCGGCATTGGCCAGCGTCTCCTGCGTCGTGAAGGTCTTGGACACCACGATGACGAGGGTGGTCTCCGGGTCCAGTCCGCTCAGCGCCTCGGCCATCTCGCGCGGATCGATGTTGGCGACGAAGCGCAGGTCGATGGTCGGCTCCAGCGGCCGCAGGGCGTCCCACAACAGGCGCGGGCCGAGGTCCGATCCGCCGATGCCGATGTGGACAATGGCCGTGAAGGGTTGTCGCGCCCCGCCGGTCTCGGCGCCCGAACCGATGTCGGTGGCGAAGCGGGCGATGGCGTCGCGGGTGGCCGCCACCTCCTTCGACACAGGCTCGCCGAGCGCGTGGAAGTCGGCGTCGTCGGCCGCGCGCAGGGCCGGGTGCAGGACCGCCCGGCCCTCGGTGTTGTTGACGACCTCGCCGCCGAACAGCGCCGCCCGGCGTCCCTCGACGTCGCAGGTGCGCGCCAGGTCCAGCGCCGCCTCGAAGCCTTCGGCGCTCCACGACTGCTTGGAAAGGTCCAGATACAGGCCTGCGGCCTCCACCCCCATCCGCTCGATCCGGCCCGGATCGACAGCGAACTGATGGACGATGCGCGAGCTCGAATCCATGCGCGCGACGGCGCGAAGCATGTCCAGGGCCTGGGTGCGGGCGGTCATGGGCGGGTCTCGAACAGCAGGGAGGGTAAACCCTCGTTTACGGGTCGGGCGTAAGCCGGTTCAACGTCGAATGCACGATTCGGCCCAAACAATTGGTTCGCCCGAGAGGTTTCCCATGTCCTGCGGCGTCGCCCTCGCGATCTCACTGCTTCTTGCAGACCCCAATGTTGCGGCCGCGGCGGCCCAACCGCCGGTCGCTCCGGCGGCGCCGCTCTCGGTGGCCTCCGAGCCCCTGTTCGCCGACATCGTCACCCGCTCCGGCGGCCTGCGCGATCTCGTCCGCGGGTGGATGGAGTCCGGCGCCGCCGATCAGGCCGGCTTCTTCGTCAGCGAGACCTTCACCGGCTTCCGCACCCGCACGACCGAACTGGCCGCGCTGGACATGCAGGGTCATTTGATCCTGAAGGAGCGCGGCACGGACAGCGATCTGAAATGCATCCTGCGCGGCATCTCCGAAGACATGCCGGGCAAGGTCCAGGCCGTCGAGGCCGCCGCCACCCCCGCAGAACGCCGCATCGCGCTCGACGAACTGGCCTACCTCCTGAACGACAACGTCGAGGTCATCACCGCTCCTCCGGCCCCGCCAGTCTAGGTTCGAGCTCCCTCTTTCTCACCATACGCCGTCACCCTCGGGCTCGACCCGAGGTCCGGACGTCGTGGCGATCTGTGCGTGTCCGCGGGGCCGCGACCTCAAATCCACGCAGAGTCCGCTCCCGCCTCCGATCCTCGGGTCAGGCCCGAGGATGACGGTGATGCAATGGGAGAGGGCACCGGATCAGGTCCCCACCGTCTCCGGATACTTGATCGCGCACCCGTACGGCGTCGCGAATGCGGTCGCGACCGGACGACCGGCCTCCAGATCGGTCAGGGCCGCGCGGACGAAGTTGTTGGCGCCTTCCAGATCCTCGACCTTGTTGGTCGGCTTGTCGTCGATGCCCCCGACGAAGCGCAGCGTGCCCTCCGGATCGATGATGCGCATGTCCGGCGTGGTCACGGCGCCGTAGCGCTTGCCGACCTCTCCGGTCGGATCCAGCAGCAGATAGGACGAGGCGGCGTTGTTGCGGGTGCGCCATTCGCGCGCCGCGTCACCCTCCACATAGCCCTGAGTGCCCGGCGCGGACGAGATGATGGTGATCCAGACCACGCCGTCGGCCACAGCCTCGCGCTGCAGGGCCTGCATGGCGCCGGTGTAGTGCTTCTTCACATAGGGGCAGCCCTCGTTGGTCCACTCCAGGATCACGGTCTTGCCGCGGAATTCGGCCAGCGAGCGCTGCGTCCCTTCGGAATCGACCAGGGTGAAGGCCGGCGCCGGCTGGCCCGCCATCGGAGTCTCGCCCGGTGAGGCGGCCTGTCCGGTTGCGGCGGCTTCGGTCTTCGGCGCCGGCTCGGCGGCCTGTTGCCCGCAGGCGGCAAGCGTGAGAGCCGAGAGGGCGGCGAAGGCAGTCGTCAGGCGGGTCTTCATGGCGGTCTCCGTCTCTTCAGATGATCAGGTCAGGAAGCGGGGGCGGCGTCCTCGAGCGCCTGGACGACGAGACCACCGGTCAGCAGTTGCGGCAGGATCCGGGGCTCATCCGAACCCGGGGCGTAGAGCAGATACAGCGGAACGCCCGAGCGGCCGTGGCGCTGCAACTCGGCGGTGATGGCGTCGTCGCGGCGGGTCCAGTCGCCCACCAGATAGACGGCGTTGGTCGCCTCCATCGCCCGCTTCACGTCATTCGTGGCCAGGGAGGTGCGCTCGTTGATCTTGCAGGTCACGCACCAGTCGGCGGTGAAGTTGACCAGCACCGGACGGCCCTCGGCGCGGGCTGCGGCGACGGCCTCGGCGGACCATGGGGAGGAGACCAGCGCATCGCCGCCCTGGGCTGAAGCGGTCGCGGATGCGGTCTGCGCCGGCGCCTTCGCGGTCAGAACCATCGCCGCGCCGGCGAGGATCAGCACGGCGACGCCGGCGACCAAATGCATCAGGCCGCGGCGACCATGGATGCGTTCGGTCTGGGCCATGCCCAGCAGCCAGAGGGCGAACGCCAGCAGCAGGCCGGCGACGAACAGAAGGCCGAGTCCCTCCGCGCCGGTCTGGCGGCTGAACACCCAGGCCAGCCACAGGGCCGTGCCGTACATCGGGAAGGCCAGCAGGGTCTTCAGCCGCTCCATCCACGGCCCCGGGCGGGGCAGTCGGCGCAGCAGGCCGGGCGACAGGCTGACGATCACGAACGGCAGGGCCAGACCCAGGCCCAGCATCAGGAAGACGACCAGCGCCATCGGCCACGGCATGACCAGGGCGGCGCCGAGCGCGAAGGCCATGAAGGGCGCGGTGCAGGGCGCCGCCACCACCACCGCCAGTGCGCCGGTGAAGAAGGCGCCGGCGCCGCCTGGCAGGCGGGACAGGGGGCCGGAGCCTGCACCCTGCAGGCCCGCACCGATCTGGAAGACGCTGGACAGGTTCAGGGCCACCGCCAGCATCAGCAGGGCCAGTCCGGCCGTCACCGGCGGCGACTGCAGCTGGAAGCCCCAGCCGACCGCCTCGCCGGCGGCGCGCAGACCCAGCAGCACGCCGGCCAGGATCAGGAAGGTGACCAGCACGCCCGCGAGAAACGCCAGACCGTCGCGCCGGGCGTGGGCCGCATCGTGCGCCGAGGCGGTCAGGGAGGCCGCCTTCATCGCGAGGATCGGGAAGACGCACGGCATCAGGTTCAGGATCAGTCCGCCCAGCAGGGCGAACAGCGCCGCCTGCACGAAGGCGCCAATGCCGGTCGGCGCCGTCGCCGCGGTCGGGCCCGCCCCTTCCTCCGCCGGAGCCAGATCGCCCGAGCCGGTCGCGCCGGGCAGGGGCTCGCCGGGCGTGGCGCTGATCTCGAAGGCGCCCAGACGGGTGTCCAGCACGCCGCCCATCGGCCCGGCCAGCCCGCCGGAGCGGGTCTTGCCGCCGCCGGTGATGACCAGCGTCAGCCCTTGCGGCCCCCACGAGCCGGACTGCGCCGCAGCGTGGTCGATGACCCCGCCCTCGAACGGGAAGAAATACACCGGCCCGGGGTCCTGACCCGCCAGCGGGCCGCCTGTGGCGGTCAGGGTGATCACGCCGTCAAGCACCGTGGCGCGTGCGTCGATGCCGGCCGGGCGCGGAGACTGTTCCAGGATGGTCTGGATGGCCGCGCCATGCGTCGCCGTCAGCGGCGCCGCGCCCTCGCGGATCGGCAGGTCCAGCCGCAGGGTCAGCTCGTCCGGCACGCACATCTCGTCGCTGCAGACGAGAAACAGGGCCTCGACCTCCAGCGGCACGGTCGTGCCCGGCCTCACACTGGCGGGCAGTTCGATCGGGACGGGGAGATAGACCGCGTCCTCATAGCCATAGTTGACCAAGGTCTGCAGACGCTGACGGTCGGGCAGGGGCCAGACGATGTCGCCGGCGGTGATCCCCGCCGGAAGGGCCCAGGTCAGGCTCGTCGCCCCGCCCGAGTCCCCCGGATTGCGCCAGTAGGTGTGCCAGCCCGGCTGGATCTTCTGCCGGATCGCGACCACGGCGGTCGAACCGGGCGCCGCCCATTGCGACATGGATACCAGCTCAGCCTCGATCCGCTCGGTGCGCTGGGGGCCGGCCTGAGCATGCGCGGTCGCCGGGGCGAGCAGCGCCAGTAGCAGGATCAGGACACGGAACAACTGCGGCACGCGGGACCTCTTGCGATACGGGGCGACCTTAGCCGCCCCGCCGCCTGCTCGTCACGCCCGCCGCCAGCGGCGCGTCGCCTCAGGCCCGGGGAGCGGCCTCGACCAGCACCTCGGTACGCCGGCGCAGCGGCTCATTGGTCCCGTCGGCGGTGACCGCGCCCGTATCGCCCGCCGCGATCACCTCGAATGCCGGCGTCGGCCAGCCAGCGGCGACCAGCGCCTCGGCCACGGCCACGGCGCGGCGCTCGGAAAGCGTCTGGTTGGCGGCGGCGCCGCCCTGGGCATCGGCCAGTCCCACGACCTTGACCGAGCGAATGTCACAGCTCTGGAGCTGGGTCGCGGTCAGGCCGATCGCCTGCAGCGCCGGCTGCGTCAGCCGCGCCTCGCCCTCCGCGAAATAGACCTCGAACCGCTTGGCCATGCAGGGGCTCGGCTCGGCCACCAGTTCGCTGCGATCCCGCATTCCCGGCGTCCAGCCGCAGCCTGCCAGGGTCAGCCCGGCCAGCCCCGCAATCACGATCGTCCGCATCATTTCACCCACCCTCCTGCAATGAATTCGCCTGGACCCGTCTCATGAAAAGGGCGGCCTGACGCACGCGACAGACCGCCCCAAATCATTGAATCAGCTCGCCTTAGTAGCGACGCTGACCGTTCTCCCAGTAGCACTCGTCACGACGGTTGTCGTAGCAATAGTAGTACCGGCCGTTGTCGCTGTAGCGCTGCTGGTTGGCACGGTCCTGCGCCGAACCGCGGATGGCGCCGGCAGCGCCGCCGACGACCGCGCCGATGGCGGCGCCGCGACCGGCGTTGCCGTCACCCACATTGTTGCCGATGATGGCGCCGGCCACTGCGCCGATACCGGCGCCGATGGTGCCCTGACGCACGGTTTGTTCGTTGCTGTAGCCGTCGCTGGCGCAAGCGCTGGCCATCAGACCGGCTGCCGCAATGGCGATGAGAGCCTTCTTCATTGGTTTGTCCTTCATCCCTGGGTTCGCCCCTGGGGTGAGAACGCTGGATAAGCGTGGCGGTTCCCGGACTATGCAAGGCGATCAAGCCTGCACCAGGCTTCGACGACCCGGCGGCGGAGGGCTCGGCCCCGGGCGAAATGAGCGAGACGGGGGTTTTGCGTATGCGTTTTACTGAACCGGTCCGAATGGCCGACGGCGGCGAGCACAGTCCTGTCTGGGCGCGCAAGAAGCGCCGCAGCGGCGGAAGTCCGATCGTGGGCGTGATCGTGACCCTGCTGGCGGTCTTCGGCGTGCTGACGGCCGTTCTGGGCGTCAAGGAGCGATCCCTCGCCGAGGGCGGCGCCATCATGGACGGCTGGATCGCCCAGGGCGTCGCGACCGTGAAGGGCGAGGCGCCTCGCGTCGCCGACGACGCGGCGGACGCAGCCGGAGCGGCGGCCGGGAAGGCCGGCGACGCCGCCCAGGCTGGCGCCGCTGCGGCTTCCGAGGAACTGAAACGCCAATAATGGCCAAACAGCCAAGCTGTCCGGAACATCGCCCGTTTCGGGACGTTCGGGCGGCATGAGCGAAACACTGGCCTCTCCTTCGGACGCGAGCCCGCCCGCTCCGGCTGTCGTCGATGACGCCGGACCGGCGCTGACGCCGCACGTGTCCCTGCGCAACGTCGTCATGCTGGTGAACCCGTTGTCGGGCGGCGTCGGCGCCGGCGCCGTCCGGGATGCTGAGGCCATCCTTTCAGGCTACGATCTTCAGGCTGAAGTCGTGGCCCTGGAAGGCGACCGTTTCGACGCACAGATCCAGGCGGCCCTGGATGCAAGACCGGACTGCCTGTTCGTCCTCGCCGGCGACGGAACGGCGGGCACGATCGCCTCGCGCGCCGGCCCTGACGGGCCGCTGGTCGCGCCCCTGCCGGGCGGCACCATGAACATGTTGCCCAAGGCCCTGTACGGGACCGGGGACTGGAAGGCCGCCTTGAAGGTCGCGCTCGAGGAAGGCGCGGAGCAGTCTGTCGCGGGCGGGGAGGTCTCCGACGGCGAGATCAGGCAGGCCTTCTACTGCGCCGCCATCATGGGCTCGCCTGCCCTGTGGGCTCCGGCGCGCGAAGCGATGCGGACCGGCAAGCTGCGCGAGGCCGTCGGCCACGCCCGGCAGGCGCTGAGGCGGGCCTTCAGCGGCCGCCTGCGTTTCACGCTCGACAATCGCCCCGAGCGCCGCGCGGAGGCCCTGGTCCTGATCAGCCCGATGATCTCGAAGGCCATGGAAGAGAACACCGGCCTCGAAGCGGCGGCCATGAACCCGTCGGACGCCATGGAAGCCTTCCGGCTGGCGGCCCATGCGGTGATGGACGACTGGCGGCAGGATCCGGCCGTGACCACCCGGGCGACGAAGAAGGTGGCCCTGCGGGCGCGCTCGGGCATTCCCTCCGTGATCGACGGCGAGCCCATGCAGCTGCAGCATCGCGCCCAGGTCCGGTTCGTGGCGAAGGCCTTCCGGGCGCTTGCGCCGGTCCCGCCGTCGGCCGAGGACAGCGTCTAGTGGGTTTGATCCTCCAGTTCTCCGACGTCCATTTCGGGTGTGAGCACAAGCGGGCCGTCGCAGCGGCGCTGGACTATGCCCATGCCCGGACCGCCGATCTCATCCTGATCACGGGCGACATCACCCAACAGGGCTTCCCGGACGAGTTCTCCGCCGCGGGCGACTGGATCCGCCGGATGCCCGAGCCGACCTTCGTCATCGTCGGCAATCACGACGTGCCCTACTGGAGCCTGCCCGCACGCCTGTTCCATCCGTGGAAGGCTTTCGAGGAGGCCACCGGACACCCGGCCCACGATCACCAGTTTCTCAGCCCCAACGTGATGGTGCGCGGCGTCGTCACCGCACGCGGATGGCAGGCGCGGGCCAACTGGTCCAAGGGCGTCATCGATCTGGACCAGACCCGCAAGGCCGCCGCCGCCCTGCGCCAGGCGCCGGTCGGCGCCCTGCGTATCCTGGCCTGCCACCATCCGTTGGTGGAGATGATCGGCACGCCCATGACCGGCGACGTCAAGCGCGGCGACGAGGCGGCGCTGATCTTCGCCGAAGCCGGCGTCGACCTGATCACCACCGGACACGTGCACGTTCCCTTCGCCCTGCCGATCCGGCTGGGCGACCACTGCTCCTACGCCGTGGGTTGCGGGACCCTGTCGCACCGCGAGCGCGGCGCTCCGCCCAGCTTCAACCGCATCGAATGGGATGCGCGCCAGATCGTCGTGACGGCCGTGGCCTGGACCGGTGAGCGGTTCGAGGACAGCGAAAGCTGGAAGCTTCCCCGCCGTCAGGATACCCGCAAGGCCTCCACCGCTCCCGATCCCGCCGTTCCCGGTGAGCGCGAGGCCGCGGCCGTCTGACCCTCCCGGTCCATCTCTAAAAGCAGAAAGGCCGCGATCCCCGAGGACCGCGGCCTACTGTTTGCGTCGAGCCTTCAGGCTAGATGCGCTTCCCTCGCCCGGTGATGAAGCTCACCACCAGCAGGATGAGGAAGACGACGAACAGCACATAGGCGATGTTCATCGAAAGTCCGGCTACGCCGCCTGCACCGAGAGCACCGGCGACGAGGGCGAGCACGAGAAAGATAAGGGCCCAGCGAAGCATAGGCGTTCCTCCCGGTTCGATTTCTACAAGGGGTGCGGAAGTATCCGCGCCTGATTTGTAAACGACCCGAAAGTCAACCCGTTCCGTTATCTGCGTCCGCGACCGTGCGTTTTCTCTGTGAAGGCCGCCGCGACCATGGTGGCCAGCGCCGGATTGCGAAGGAAAATCCATCCGCCGGCCAGGGCTGCCACCGTCCCGAGGATCGGGCGCTCGCGGAACAGCATGAAGGCCCGCTGCCCCATGCCAACCGGCTCATCGTCCTCCAGATCCTCCTCGCCCTCCTCGCGGCGGAGATAGATCAGGGCGACGATCAGCGCGATCACAGCGAACAGCAGCATCGTGATCGCCGCCGCCGCGAGGGGCGGGACAATCAGGCAGAGTGCGTAGAAGATCGCCACGCCGAGGAAGATGACGGCCACCAGAGCCGCGCCGGCGGCGACCGCAGCGGCGACCGCCTTCTTGACCAGACCCCGGGCCAGCCCCCCGCCCAACATCAGCGACGACGGCCGGCGAGCAGGAGACCCAGAACGACGCCGACGCCGAGGGCGATGGCGGTCGACTGGATCGGGCGCTCCTGCACCCGTTCGGTCAGGTAGCGCTGGGCCTCGTCGAGGCGCTCCGACGCGTCGTCGTAGTATTCGCGGCCACGCACGCGGGCCTCGTCGTAATAGCCGCGGGCGCGGTCGCGCAGGACTTCGCCGCGGGCGCGCAGCTCGGCTTCGGCCTCGGCGGCCTTGGCGCGGATACGCGCTTCAGCGACAGTCGCCTTCTCACGCAGGTTCGCCTTTTCCTCGGCGCCCAGCGTTTTCAGGTCGTCCTTCAGCGTATTCAGATCGTTCTTTACGGCGGCCCGGGCCGCCTTGGTCGTCGCCATGATGCGCGCTCCGTTTGGTCAAGCTTGACGGTTAGATAGAGAACCCTGAGGCGGAACGCCACTGTCCGGTGAGGGTTCCCGCATTGCAGCATTGGGCGACGGTGGCGAACCGCCGCATCCGGGCCTAGACAGGTCGAATGATCGACTGGCTCTTCCCCCCCGCCCCCACCGCCTCGCTGCCGATCAAGGGATCGACGCAGCGCTTCCCCGTCCGTCGCATCCTCTGCGTGGGCCAGAACTACGCCGCCCACGCTCGGGAGATGGGCCACGCACGGGCCGAGCCCTTCTTCTTCTCCAAGCCTGCCGACGCCCTGGTCGTCGATGGAACCGACCCTGCCTGGCCGACCGCGACCGCCAACCTGCACCACGAGGTTGAGCTGGTCTGCGCCATCGGCGAGGACGGCGGGATCGTCGGCTGGGCCGTCGGCTGCGACCTGACGCGACGGGACCTTCAGGCCGCCGCCAAGGAAAAGGGCAGACCGTGGGATGCGGCCAAGGGGTTCGACCAGTCCGCCCCGTGCGGCGCCCTGACCCTCGGCGACCTGCCCGACGCGGCCGCGCCCATCGCGCTCACGCTGAACGGCGAGCCCCGCCAGTCCGGCCGTCTGGACGACATGGTCTGGAGCCCGGTCGAAATTCTCGCCAAGGCCCGCGAACTTTGGGACGTGCGCGCCGGCGACCTGATCTTCACCGGCACGCCCGAAGGCGTCGGGCCCCTCGTCGCCGGCGACCGGGTGGAGGCGACCATCGAGGGCCTTGAGCCGCTGAGCTTCACCATGAGGGCGAAATGATCCTGCACGGCTACTGGCGCTCGGGCGCCGCCTACCGCACCCGCATCGCCTTGGCGTTGAAGGGGATCGACTATGAACAGCAGGGCCACGACCTGCGTACCGGCGCCCAGAAGGACCCGGCCTATCTGGCGCTGAACCCCCAAGGGATGGTGCCGGCGCTGGAGGCCGGGGGTGTCGTCCTGACCCAGAGCCCGGCCATTCTCGAGTGGCTGGAGGAAACGCATCCGACCCCGGCCCTGCTGCCGGCCGATCCGGTCGCCCGCGCCCAGGTCCGGGCGATGTCCGCCCTGATCGGCTGCGACATCCATCCGCTGAACAACCTGCGGGTTGGCAAGGCGCTGCGCGAGACCTTCGGCGCCGATCAGACCGCCGTTGACGCCTGGGCCGCCCGCTGGATCATCCCCGGCTTCGAGGCGCTGGAGGCCCTCGTCGCGCGCCACGGCGCCGGCTGGTGCCATGGCGACGCCCCGACCCTGGCCGACTGCTACCTGATCCCGCAGATCTATTCGGCGGGACGGTTCAACGTGTCGATGGACGACTTCCCGCGATTGCAGGCGATCAGCGCGAAGGCCTCGGAACATCCCGCATTTCTGGCCGCCCATCCGGACAATCAGCCCGACGCGGACTGAGCAAGAGCGGTCGGAACCACTGCTTCTTCACAAGGGACACCAAGGGCGCACCAAGGACACGAAGGGCTACCCGACGCGGAACGCGTCAGTCCTGCACGACCGGTCGCAGGAGCCCTGATGCACTTCGTGCATCCTTGGTGTCCTTGGTGATGAACCAGAACTCGCGGAACTCACCAGCCCACTTCACCCCAAAAACCGGTTCACCGCCGCGATGAACTGATTGGGCCGGTCGATCATCACCATGTGCTCGGCGCCCTCGATCCGTTCGAAGGTCGCCGGGGCGCGCAGGCGGGCATAGGCGCCGCGGAACAGGCTGTCCGTCCGGCTGCGCGGCGAACTCTCGTTGGCGCTCCAGCCGTAGGTGACCGTCACCGGCGCCGAGATGACCGGCAGCCGGGCCCGCAGATCGACAGTCATCACCTCGTACAGCGACTGGGCCAGCACGCGCCGGTCGCCGCCCTGCCAGCCCATGCTGCTGAACAGGGCGTCGGAGGCGCCGCCCAGTTCGACGCCCATCTGGCGACCGCGCGACATCAGGGCGTCGTCGCCGAGGAACTGGATGGCCTGATAGGCGACCTGCGCGATCGGCTCGACATCGCGCGCCGTGGCCTGCGGGCTGATCAGGGCCGCGAAGAAGGGTGAGGAGTCCACCGTCATCAACCGGCCGACCGACCGCGGCGCATCGGACGCGACGCGCAGGCCCAGCTGACCACCCATGGAGTGACCGATGATCGCGGGTCGATCGAGCCGCTGTTCGGCGATGTAGCGAACGATATCGCGCGAGACGGCGGTCATGATCGCGCCTTCGCTGTTGGCCTGTGGAGCCAGTTCGCCGAACCCTCGCACCGAAACCATGTGCAGCCGGCAGCGGTCGGCCAGACGGCTTGCAGTTCCGGTCCAGACAGCAGCCGTCGAGGCCAGCCCGGGGATGAGGATCAGGTCGCGGCCCTCGCCCCGCGTCTGCACGGTGATCCGGCGCGAGGAAAAGGCGGACTGCGCCCATCCCGTCGCCGGGAGGGCCGTCATCGCCAGTGCGCCGCCTATCAGTTGTCGTCTGTCCACCACGCCGCCTTCAGTTCCGAAGACGGCAGTCTGGTTCCGGAATGCGGCGCCAGAATGAAGGGCTCACCCCGAGCGTCAACTCCGCCGGAAGGCCGTCATGCCCCCACAAGCGCCGTCTTCCTCGGGCTCGGCCCAGGGATCGGACGCGGGTTCGCGCTGTGTGTGACACCTGATGTCGCGGAAGGACGAAAACGCACAGTCCGCCTCAACGCCCGGCCCTCGGGTCAAGCCCGGGGGTGACGGAGCAGGGGGTGATGGCGTCGCGCGGGGATCAGGCTTCGGCGGCTGCCGGAGCGGCCGCCCCGGCCGCGCGGGCCGGGCGCAGGCCGCCGGCCATGGTCGGGGCCTGTACGCGACGCTGGCCGCCGGCGGCGATGATACGGTCGATCCGGGCCTTCTCGGCGCGGAAGGCGGCCAGATCGGCGCCCGCCAGAACAGTGCCTTCCTGGGTGCGGACGCCCGCCGGATTGATGCGCTGGCCGCCGCGCCAGATTTCATAGTGCAGGTGCGGACCGGTCGAGGCGCCGGTCGAGCCGACGTAGGCGACGACCTGGCCCTGTCGGACGCGCTGGCCGGCCCGGATGCCCGAACCGTAGCGCGACAGGTGTCCGTAGCCGCTCTCGAGACCGTTGGAGTGGCGGATGCGCAGCCAGTTCCCGTAGCCGCCCCAGCGACGTGCCTCGACGACCACTCCGTCGGCGGGCGCGATCACCGGCGTCCCCATGCCTGCAGCGAAGTCGATGCCCTGGTGCATCTTGCGATAGCCGGCGATCGGGTGACGGCGGAAGCCGAACGAGGAGGACACGCGGAAGCCGCGCTCCAGCGGGGTGCGCATGAAGGCCGAACGGGTGTTCTTTCCGGTGGCGTCGAAATACTGCGCCTCGCGGGCGCCTTCGGGCTTGAAGCGATAGAAGACCACGCCCTTCAGTTCGGCATACAGCAGTTCCCCCGAACCGATGGTGCGGCCGTTCTCCGTGACCGTGCGGTCGAAGACATAGGTGAACTCGTCGTTCGACCGGACATCACGATCCATGTCGAACTTGTGCGAGAACAGACGACCGGCGGTGCGGGCGATACCCGCCGGCGCGCCTTCACGGCGCGCGGTCCGGGACAGCGAGCCCTCGACCTTGCCGTTCAGAACGACGGTCTCGTGCGTGACCTTCTCTTCCAGCGCGCGCAGGCGCAGGGCGCCGTCGAAGCTGCGCGAAACGGTGACCTGGCTGGCCGGGCCGGTCCGCAGGGTCAGGCCGATCAGGCGGGCATCTCCGCGGCCGTTGCGGGGTTTGGAGATGGCGGTTTCGAAACGCTGACCGGCCCGCATCGACGACACATCCATGGCGTTGGCCAAGGTGGCGGCGACGGCCGAAGCCTCCTCGGCGGCGATGCCGGTGCGACGCACGGCCTGCTCGAAGGTTTCGCCACGACGGATCTGGACCGGAATAGCCTCCGGCAGGGTCAGACCGGCCGGCATTCCGCCGGCGGCAAAGGCCTGGGCTTCAAGCGAAGCGATCTCGGCGGCGGTCAGCGGCGGAGCCTCTTCCGCCTTTGCGGGTTGATAGACACGGCCGGCAAGCAGCGCCACCGAGATTGCAGCCACCGCCGTCAGGGCGTGAGGCGCAATGCGCATCGGCTGGCGACGTGGGTCGAACTGAGCCATCGGTCCCCGAAATACGACGACGCCGAAAGGCGCCAAGCCACTGGAAGCCACCAAGAAAGCAAGGATCGCGCCGCTCTGCCCCCCGAGGAGCCTCCCGATGCGAGACGCGCCCTATAGCCCGTCCGTGCCATATTGGGAAGCAGGTTCGTTACAGGGCGTTAACCGGCGCCGTATCCGCGGGTAAACCCTTCGTGAGCCATCAGATATGGCGGCCGATCGAATACAGTATTCGCGGCAAGATCAGAGGGAACGCGATCAGCTTTGCGACGCTTGTTGGCGATTGGCCGCCGCTGCATTCAAAGTTGCCTTCATGTCACTCACCTGTGGCTCGCCGGACACGAGAACAGTTCTCAATCCTGGTCGTGGTGATCTCATCGCCCTTTCCCGGCCAGGGTTGATGCGGATATGAGCCTCGCATGAGCGACGCGCCGCCCGCACCCCCAAGATCTTCAACGCCACGCCCCTCCCGCGGCGGACGGCGTCTGCTTCGTGTCGTGCTCGTCGCACTCGCGGTCGTTCTGGTTCTGCTGGCCGTCCTCTGGCTGAACCGCCGCGCCGCCGCCCGGGAGGTGCTGATCGGATGGCTGGAGCGCGAAGGCGTCCCGGCCGACATGGATATCGAGCGGATCGAATTGGACGGCCTCGTGGCCCGGGTCCGGATCGGCGATCCGGCCAACCCCGATGTGACCATCGAACGGGTCGAGGTCGACTATGCGATCGGCGCTCCCTGGTCGGCCCGGGGCCTGGGCGTGACGCCGAGCCGGGTGCGGCTGGTCCGGCCGGTCGTGCGCGCCGCCCTGCGCGATGGAAAGCTGACGTTCGGCTCGCTGGACCCTCTGATCGGGAAGTTCACCGGCCGGCCACCGCAGCCGGATAGCCGCAGCCCCGTCGTCATCGTCGAGCGCGCCCGGGTGCGCGTCGACACCGACTATGGCCCGGTCAGCGTGCTGGGTGATGCGCGACTGGACGACGGCAAACTGATGCGGCTGGTCGCCAGCATGCCGGCTGCGCCGCTGCGAAGCGGCGACATCGAGGCGCGGGATCTGGCGGCGACCGTCGATCTGACGACCACCGGCGACCGCATCGCCCTGCGCGCCACCGCCTCGGCCTCCAGCGCGGCCCTGCCCGGCTTCAGCGGAGAGCGGATCGCAGCAAGCCTGACCGGCGACCTGCCCTATCCCGACATGAAGAGCCGTCGCGGCGACGGCGTCGCCCGCATGACCACCCGCCTGACGGCTGCGGAGGCCACGCTTGGCGAGACGGGGCTTGTCGATGCGGCGCTCGGTCTTGTTTTCGACGGCCGGACCAGCGGCTGGGTCGAGGCCTTCGACGTCCGTGGAACTGCAGACGTCGACCTGGCCGCCGGTCGGATGACGGGGCCCATCGGCGCCTCGGGCCTGTCGGCGCGCATCACCCGCGCACCCGTCGCCGTGTCCCGCACCGCGGCCAAACCGGCCATCGCCTGGCGCGCGGACGCGCCTGTCGCCGTCCGCGCGGCGGCCCTC
>JBQVQW010000038.1:0-15804 GCA_052441165.1 Caulobacteraceae bacterium
GGGTCAACCCGAGCGGGGCTATGCCGCATTAAATCGCGGTCATGTTTGAGGGTTCCGTCCGTCAGATGCCGAGGGGGTGACAGACGATTGGCCGGGCGACACAGTCGATGGATCGACCGGTGGAGGACTGATGTTGCGTTTGCTCTGCATTGCCAGCGGCGTTCTGGCGCTGACCGCGGCGAGCCCGGCGGCTGCGCAGGACGCGGAACCCTGCGACCAGCAGGCTTTTGGCGAACATTCGATCAGGATCGAGACCGTCGCCGCCCGACCCGGCGCCCGGCTGAGCGTGACGGCGGTGAGGTTCGACGGGCCGTTCGGCGGAAAGGACGTGAGCCTTCGCTGTTTGACGGCTTGGCGAGTGACTCCATCCCGGGCGGCGCGGTTGAGCCGTGACCGGACGACCTTGATCATCGATCAGAACGCGGCGCCGGGAACGGTGATCACGCTTGAAGCCAGGGTCGGCGCAACGATCACGCGCGGATCAGTCACCGTGGTGGGCAGCGCCGATCCTTCGGTGCTGGGACGGTGGCGGCGGTCATGTGGAGAGGCTCCGGACGTCGCGGCCATCGCCACGATCCTGATCGAGCGCGACAGATACTTCCTGTACGACTTCGAAGGTCGCCAGTGGTCGGGGAGTTACGACTTCGATCCGCATAGTCGAACGATCGCCTTCGGCCCGCATGTTTTGCCGCCGCCGCCGGAATCGCGCCTTGAGGGGACCGCGTCCGTCGATACGGAGGCGCGTCTCACGCTGGAGGGCGTGTACTTCGGTGATCCGTGGCAGCGACCGGCAGGCCGCGACTGCCCGATGGTCTTCTCGCGGGCTGGTTGACGTCAGCCCGCCGGCTTCACTTCCAGCAGTTCGACCGTGAACAGCAGGGTCGAGTTCGGGGGCAGTTCGTCGCCGCCGACCCAGCGTTCGCCGTAGCCGAGCGCGGCCGGGATCACGAACTCGAACGTCTCCCCTTCGCGCATCAGGGCCACACCTTCGGTCCAGCCGCGAATGACGCGGTTCAGCGGGAACTCGGCGGGTTCGTTGCGCGAATAGCTGCTGTCGAACTCGCGGCCGTCGACGAACGTCCCGCGGTAGTGGACCTTGACCGTGTCGGTCGAGGCCGGTTGGCGCCCCTCCGGATTGGCGCGACCGATGCGGCGGTACTGCAGCCCGCTTTCGGTTGTGGTCCATCCACGACGCGCTCCGTTGATGCGCAGATACTCCGCGTTGCCAGCCGCCCAGCCCTCGGCGGTGCCGGTACCGAGCTGCACCGGCGCCGGCGTTTGGGGCGCGGTCGCGCAGGCGGCGACAGCGAGAGTGGGCAGGGCGGCGAGGGCGATCAGGATGCGTTTCATGCGGTGACGCTAGCAGCGGTCAGGCCGCGGCGGAACGGGGCGATCAGGGCGTCGCAAGCGAAATCGGCCAGCGGGCGAAGATTTTCCACAGCGACCTTTATTTCGCCGTCAAAGCGAGTATATCAGCGCGTTCCGCTAACTCCGTAATGAGTCCGCGCGAAAGCGCCGAGGCCCGGTTTGTCGCCCTCCGACCGGTGCGAAGGCGCGCTCCTCCCCAAGGGAGCATTGAAATTTCAGGTGTCCTGGCGCCGCGAGGCCCGAGGGTGGACGCCGAAACCGATGGTCACGGATCGCCGCAGGGCGGGCCGTGGCTGCTGCATTTGAAGCGACCTGCCCGGGTCGCATTGGGAAGACAGAATGGCCAAGTCCAAAGCGGAGCTCACCGTCAACGGTCAGTTCCTCACCGCCACCTCGTTCACCGGCAAGAAGCGCATCCGCCACTCGTTCGGCCGCATCCCGGAAGCGGTGCAGATGCCGAACCTGATCGAGGTTCAGCGCGCGTCGTACGAACAGTTCCTGCAGCGCGAGGGCCGTCCGGGCCAGCGCTCGGACGAGGGCATCGAGGCGGTCTTCAAGTCGGTCTTCCCGATCAAGGACTTCAACGAGCGCGCCATCCTCGAGTACGTCTCCTACGAGTTCGAGGAGCCCAAGTACGACGTCGAGGAGTGCATCCAGCGCGACATGACCTATGCGGCTCCGCTGAAGGTCAAGCTGCGCCTGATCGTGTTCGAGATGGACGAGGAGACCGGCGCGCGTTCGGTCAAGGACATCAAGGAGCAGGACGTCTACATGGGCGACATCCCGCTCATGACGGACAAGGGCACCTTCATCGTCAACGGGACCGAGCGGGTGATCGTGTCCCAGATGCACCGTTCGCCGGGCGTCTTCTTCGACCACGACAAGGGCAAGACGCACAGCTCGGGCAAGCTGCTGTTCGCCGCCCGGGTGATCCCGTACCGCGGCTCGTGGCTGGACTTCGAGTTCGACGCCAAGGACATCGTCTATGTCCGCATCGACCGTCGCCGCAAGCTGCCCGCCTCGACCTTCCTGATGGCCCTGGGCATGGACGGCGAGGAAATCCTCAAGACCTTCTACGAAACCGTCCCGTACGAGAAGCGCGGTGAGGGCTGGGTCACGCCGTACAAGGCCGAGCGCTGGCGCGGGGTGAAGCCGGAGTTCGACCTTGTCGACGCCGACACCGGTGAAGTCATCGCGGCCGCCGGGACCAAGATCAGCGCCCGTCAGGCCAAGAAGCTGGGCGACACGACCAAATCGCTGTCGCTGGCCGCCGACGCCCTGCTGACCCGCTACCTGGCCGCCGACGCCGTCAACTACGAGACCGGCGAGATCTATGCCGAGGCCGGCGACGAGCTGGACCAGGCCACGATCGAGCTGCTGGAGTCGCACGGCTTCACCACCATCGACGTGCTGGATATCGACCACGTTACGGTCGGCGCCTACATGCGCAACACCCTGCGCATCGACAAGAACACCGGCCGCGAGGACGCCCTGTTCGACGTCTATCGCGTGATGCGTCCGGGCGAGCCGCCGACGCCGGAAGCCGCGGAGGCCATGTTCCAGTCGCTGTTCTTCGACAGCGAGCGCTATGACCTGTCGGCCGTGGGCAGGGACAAGATGAACATGCGTCTGGAAAGACCGGAGGTCTCGGACGAGATCCGCGTCCTGCGCAAGGAAGACGTGCTGAAGGTTCTGCAGATCCTGGTGGGTCTGAAGGACGGCCAGGGCGAGATCGACGACATCGACAACCTGGGCAACCGCCGCGTCCGCTCGGTGGGCGAACTGCTGGAGAACCAGTACCGCGTCGGCCTGCTGCGCATGGAGCGCGCGATCAAGGAGCGCATGAGCTCGGTCGATATCGACACGGTCATGCCGCACGACCTGATCAACGCGAAGCCGGCCGCCGCCGCCGTTCGCGAGTTCTTCGGCTCGTCGCAACTGTCGCAGTTCATGGACCAGACGAACCCGCTGTCGGAGATCACCCACAAGCGCCGCCTGTCGGCCCTTGGACCGGGCGGTCTGACCCGCGAGCGCGCGGGCTTCGAGGTCCGCGACGTTCACCCGACGCACTACGGCCGCATCTGCCCGATCGAAACGCCGGAAGGCCCGAACATCGGCCTGATCAACTCGCTGGCCACCCACGCCCGCGTGAACAAGTACGGTTTCATCGAGAGCCCGTACCGTCGCGTGAAGGACGGCCAGGCCCAGTCGGAAGTCGTCTACATTTCGGCGATGGAAGAGGCGAAGTACACGATCGCCCAGGCCAACATCGAACTTAAGGACGGTCAGATCGTCGACGATCTGGTCCCGGGCCGGATCAACGGCGACTCGCAGCTTCTGTCGAAGGAAGCCGTGGACATGATGGACGTGTCGCCGAAGCAGGTCGTTTCGGTCGCCGCCGCCCTGATCCCGTTCCTGGAAAACGACGACGCCAACCGCGCACTGATGGGCGCGAACATGCAACGTCAGGCCGTGCCGCTGGTCCAGTCGGACGCGCCGCTGGTCGGCACCGGCATGGAAGCGGTCGTGGCCGTGGACTCGGGCGCCGTCGTGGTGGCCCGTCGTGACGGCGTCGTCGAGCAGATCGACGGCACCCGTATCGTCGTGCGCGCCACCGGTGAGGTGGACGCCGGCCGTTCGGGCGTCGACATCTACCGCCTGTCGAAGTTCCAGCGCTCCAACCAGTCGACCTGCATCAACCAGCGCCCGATCGTGCGCGTGGGCGATGAGGTGAAGGCCGGCGACGTCATCGCCGATGGCCCGTCGACGGACCTGGGCGAACTGGCCCTGGGCCGTAACGCCCTGGTCGCGTTCATGCCGTGGAATGGCTACAACTTCGAGGACTCGATCCTGATCTCGGAGCGCATCGTGCGCGACGACATCTTCACGTCGATCCACATCGACGAGTTCGAGGTGATGGCCCGCGACACCAAGCTGGGACCGGAAGAAATCACCCGCGACATCCCGAACGTCGGCGAGGAAGCCCTGCGCAATCTCGACGAGGCCGGCATCGTCGCCATCGGCGCCGAGGTCCAGCCGGGCGATATCCTGGTCGGCAAGGTCACGCCGAAGGGCGAAAGTCCGATGACCCCGGAAGAGAAGCTGCTGCGCGCCATCTTCGGTGAGAAGGCTTCGGACGTGCGCGATACCTCGCTGCGTCTGCCGCCCGGCGTCGCCGGCACCATCGTGGACGTGCGCGTCTTCAACCGTCACGGCGTCGACAAGGACGAGCGCGCCATGGCGATCGAACGCGCCGAGATCGAGCGTCTGGGCAAGGACCGCGACGACGAGCTCAAGATCCTCGAGCGCAACGTCTATGGCCGCCTGAAGCCGCTGCTGCTGGGCAAGACCGCCGTCTCGGGTCCGAAGGGCCTGGGCCGCGGCGAGATCACCGACGAGAAGCTCGGTGAGCTGTCCAAGGGTCTGTGGTGGCAGATCGCCCTCGACGACGAGAAGGCGATGGGCGAACTCGAGGCCATGAAGAAGCAGTTCGAGGACGCCCGTAAGGCGCTCGATCGCCGCTTCGAAGACAAGGTGGAGAAGCTGCAGCGCGGCGACGAACTGCCCCCGGGCGTCATGAAGATGGTCAAGGTGTTCGTGGCCGTGAAGCGCAAGCTTCAGCCGGGCGACAAGATGGCCGGCCGTCACGGCAACAAGGGTGTCATCTCCAAGATCCTGCCGATCGAGGACATGCCGCACCTGGAAGACGGCACGTCGGTCGACGTCGTTCTGAACCCGCTGGGCGTGCCT
This sequence comes from Caulobacteraceae bacterium, assembly GCA_052441165.1. Lineage (GTDB taxonomy): Bacteria > Pseudomonadota > Alphaproteobacteria > Caulobacterales > Caulobacteraceae > Brevundimonas. The sequence continues at coordinate 5,119 of JBQVQW010000038.1, forward strand.
TCGCGCATGAACATCGGCCAGATCTTCGAAACCCACCTGGGTTGGGCCGCCGCCGGTCTCGGCAAGCAGATCCAGGGTCTGCTGGAAGCCTGGCAACAGGGCGGCCAGAAGCAGGCGCTGATCGATCATCTGTCGGACGTCTACGGCAAGGACACCCCGCTGCCGCAGGACGAGGACGAGCTGGTCGAGCTGGCCCGCAACCTGTCGAAGGGCGTTCCGTTCGCGACCCCGGTCTTCGACGGCGCGCACATCAACGATATCGAGGACCTGCTGGAGAAGGCCGGTCTGGATCGTTCGGGTCAGTCGATCCTGTTCGACGGTCAGACCGGGGAGCAGTTCAAGCGTCCGGTCACGGTCGGCTACATCTACATGCTGAAGCTGCACCACCTGGTCGATGACAAGATCCACGCCCGCTCCATCGGGCCATACTCGCTCGTCACCCAGCAACCGCTGGGCGGCAAGGCGCAGTTTGGCGGCCAGCGCTTCGGGGAAATGGAGGTCTGGGCTCTGGAAGCTTACGGCGCAGCCTACACCCTGCAGGAAATGCTGACGGTGAAGTCGGACGACGTGGCCGGCCGGACCAAGGTCTACGAGGCGATCGTCCGCGGCGACGACAGCTTCGAGGCGGGCATCCCCGAGTCCTTCAACGTGCTCGTGAAGGAAATGCGCTCGCTGGGTCTGAACGTGGAGCTGGAGAACAGCTGACAGACCGGATGATCCCTCCTCGCGCGAGCGGGGAGGGACGGTCTCTCGCTTTTCTCCCTCAATGAAATTTGGCGGGTAACCCCGCAGAAGGAATCAAGATGAACCAGGAAGTCCTGAACATCTTCAACCCGGTCCCGGTCACTCCGACCTTCGACCAGATCCGCATCGCCCTGGCCTCGCCGGAGAAAATCCGGTCGTGGTCGTTCGGCGAGATCAAGAAGCCGGAAACCATCAACTACCGCACGTTCAAGCCCGAGCGTGACGGCCTGTTCTGCGCCCGTATCTTTGGCCCGACCAAGGACTACGAATGCCTGTGCGGCAAGTACAAGCGCATGAAGTACAAGGGCATCATCTGCGAGAAGTGCGGCGTCGAGGTCACCCTGGCCCGTGTCCGCCGCGAGCGGATGGGCCACATCGAACTGGCCTCGCCGGTCGCCCACATCTGGTTCCTGAAGTCGCTGCCGTCGCGCATCTCGCTGATGCTGGACATGGCGCTGAAGGACGTGGAACGCGTCCTGTATTTCGAGAACTACATCGTCACCGAGCCGGGTCTGACCCCGCTGAAGCAGAACCAGCTGCTGACTGAAGACGAGTTCTACCGCTACCAGGAAGAGTTCGGCGATGACGGCTTCACCGCCGAGATCGGCGCCGAGGCCGTCCGCAACCTGCTGATGGGCATCGACCTCAACGCCGAGGCCGAGAAGCACCGCGCCGAACTGGCCGACAACCCTTCGGAGATGAAGGCCAAGAAGGCATCGAAGCGCCTGAAGCTGATCGAGGCCTTCCTCGAGAGCGGAAACAAGCCGGAGTGGATGATCCTGAACGTCGTTCCGGTCATCCCGCCCGAACTGCGCCCGCTGGTGCCGCTGGACGGCGGCCGCTTCGCGACCTCCGACCTGAACGACCTGTACCGCCGGGTCATCAACCGGAACAACCGCCTGAAGCGCCTGATCGAGCTGCGCGCCCCGGACATCATCATCCGCAACGAAAAGCGGATGCTGCAGGAATCGGTCGACGCCCTGTTCGACAACGGCCGCCGCGGCCGCGTGATCACGGGCGCCAACAAGCGTCCGCTGAAGTCGCTGGCCGACATGCTGAAGGGCAAGCAGGGCCGCTTCCGTCAGAACCTGCTCGGCAAGCGCGTCGACTACTCGGGCCGTTCGGTGATCACCGTGGGGCCGGAGCTGAAGCTGCATGAGTGCGGCCTGCCGAAGAAGATGGCGCTGGAGCTGTTCAAGCCGTTCATCTACGCGCGTCTGGACGCCAAGGGCCTGTCGGGCACCGTCAAGCAGTCCAAGCGGATGGTGGAGCGCGAGCAGCCGCAGGTGTGGGATATCCTCGACGAGGTCATCCGCGAGCACCCGGTTCTGCTGAACCGTGCGCCGACCCTGCACCGTCTGGGCATCCAGGCGTTCGAGCCCAAGCTGATCGAGGGCAAGGCCATCCGCCTGCACCCGCTGGTCTGTACCGCGTTCAACGCCGACTTCGACGGCGACCAGATGGCCGTGCACGTCCCGCTGAGCCTTGAGGCCCAGCTGGAAGCGCGTGTCCTGATGATGTCGACGAACAACATCCTGTCCCCGGCCAACGGCAAGCCGATCATCGTGCCTTCGCAGGACATCGTCTTGGGTCTGTACTACCTGTCGCTGGTCAAGGATGGCGAGCCGGGTGAGGGCAAGCTGTTCGCCAACATGGGCGAGATCGACGCCGCACTCGACGCCCGTGTCGTGACGCTGCACACGAAGATCAAGGCGCGCTGGACGGAAATGAACGCCGACGGCGAGACGGTGACCAAGGTCATCGACACCACGCCGGGCCGGATGAAGCTGGGCGCCCTGCTGCCGCACAACCCGAACATCGGCTACCGCCTGCTCGAGAAGAACCTGACCAAGAAGGAAATCGGCAACCTGATCGATCAGGTCTATCGTCACTGCGGTCAGAAGGCGACGGTCATCTTCGCCGACCAGATGATGCAGCTGGGCTTCCGCGAAGCCGCCAAGGCCGGCATCTCGTTCGGCAAGGACGACATCGTCATTCCGGAAGCCAAGGCTGGTCTCGTCAACGAGACCCGCTCGCAGGTCGAGGAGTACGAGCAACAGTACGCCGACGGTCTGATCACCAAGGGCGAGAAGTACAACAAGGTCGTCGACGCCTGGGCCAAGGCCACGGACAAGATCGCCGACGCCATGATGGGCGAGATCGCCCAGCCGCGCGTGCTCATCAAGGGCCAGAACCCGGACATCAACTCGGTGTTCATGATGGCCAACTCGGGCGCCCGTGGTTCGCAGGCGCAGATGAAGCAGCTGGGCGGCATGCGTGGTCTGATGGCCAAGCCTTCGGGCGAGATCATCGAGACCCCGATCATCTCGAACTTCAAGGAAGGCCTGACCGTTCTTGAGTACTTCAACTCGACCCACGGCGCCCGTAAGGGTCTGGCCGACACCGCGCTGAAGACCGCCAACTCGGGTTACCTGACCCGTCGTCTGGTGGACGTGGCTCAGGACTCGATCGTCACCGAGGACGACTGCGGCTCGACCCGCGGCATTACCCTCAGGGCGGTGGTCGAGGGTGGCGACGTCCTCGTCTCGCTGGGCCAGCGTGTCCTGGGCCGTTACGCGGCCGAGGATATCAAGGAGCCCGGCACGGACACGGTCCTCTTCCCGGCGGATACCTACCTGCAGGAAGAGGAAGTCGAGGTCATCGAGGCGGCCGGCGTCCAGTCCATCAAGGTCCGTTCGGCCCTGACCTGTGAAGCCGAAGCCGGCATCTGCGCCTTCTGCTACGGTCGTGACCTGGCTCGCGGCACCAACGTCAACATCGGTGAAGCGGTCGGCGTCATCGCCGCCCAGTCGATCGGCGAGCCCGGCACCCAGCTGACGATGCGGACCTTCCACATCGGCGGCACGGCCCAGGTTGCGGAAACCTCGTTCTACGAGGCGACCAACCCGGGTAAGGCCAAGATCGTCGGCCCGACCGTCAAGGCGGCCCACGGCGACCTGGTGGCCATGAGCCGCAACGTCGTGATCACCGTGGTCGTGGACGGCAAGGACCGCGAGACCCACAAGGTCCCGTATGGCGCCCGCATCCGCGTCGCGGAAGGCGGCGATGTCGCCAAGGGTCAACGTCTGGCGGAGTGGGATCCGTACACCACCCCGATCATCACCGAAGTGGGCGGCACCGTCCGCTTCGAGGACCTGGTCGAAGGTCTGTCGGTGAAGGAAGAGACTGACGAGGCCACCGGCATCGCGCAGCGCGTGGTTTCGGACTGGCGCGCCAGCCCCCGTGGCTCGGACCTGCGTCCGGCCATGGGCGTCACCTCGGGCGACGCCTACGCCAAGCTGGCCTCGGGCTCCGACGCCCGCTACCTGCTGCCGGTGGGCGCGGTTCTGTCCGTGTCGAACGGCGACGTCGTCAAGCCGGGCGAGATCATCGCCCGCGTGCCGACCGAAGGCGCCAAGACGCGCGACATCACCGGCGGTCTGCCGCGGGTGGCCGAGCTGTTCGAAGCCCGTCGTCCCAAGGATTGCGCGGTCATCGCCGAGATGGACGGCCGCGTCGAATTCGGTCGCGACTACAAGAACAAGCGTCGCATCAAGATCACCCCGGAGCCGGATGCCGATGGCAACCAGGCCGAGGCGGTGGAATTCCTGATCCCGAAGGGCAAGCACATCTCCGTCCACGACGGCGATCTGATCCAGAAGGGCGACTACATCATCGACGGCAACCCGGATCCGCACGATTTGCTGCGCATCCAGGGCGTCGAGGCGCTGGCCGAGTATCTGGTGAACGAAGTGCAGGAGGTCTACCGACTGCAGGGCGTGCCGATCAACGACAAGCACATCGAGGTGATCGTCCGTCAGATGCTGCAAAAGGTGGAAGTGCTGGATTCGGGTGAGACCACCCTGATCCGCGGCGACACCGTCGAGGTGGCGGAAGCTGTCCTGGAGAACGCCAAGGTCGAGAAGCGTGGCGGCCGTCTGGCCACGACGCAGCCGGTCCTGCTGGGCATCACCAAGGCGTCGCTGCAGACCCGCAGCTTCATCTCCGCCGCCTCGTTCCAGGAAACGACGCGCGTGCTGACCGAAGCTTCGGTCAACGGCAAGCGCGACACCCTGGAAGGCCTGAAGGAGAACGTCATCGTCGGCCGTCTGATCCCGGCCGGTACGGGCGCTTACCTGCGGTCGCTGCAGAAGATCGCCAACGAGCGCGACGCCGAGCTGACCCAGGCTCGCGAAGACGCGGTCGAGCCGCTGCCGGCCGATCTGGCGCTGGAGCTGGAGCAGTCGGAAGGCTGATCCGGGTTCGGAACCTGAACTGATGGAAGCGGCTCCGGCGACGGGGCCGCTTCTTTCTTTTGCGCGCTATCCTCGCGCCGCGGGCGTTCGGTGACCGAGGACGGGCGTGGGCGTCCGCCGCCCCGTCCGCGCCTGGACGCTACGGCGCTTCGTTATCGTCGCGAGGGGAGGATGCGCCCGGCGTCATGGGCGTGCCCGAGGCGCGAGAGCCGTCGCGCCGGGTCCGGATGTTCTGCGTCGAGTCCGGCCGCAGTGACGGGTCCAGATGTGCGCCCGCGACGCCGATGCCGAAGTTCGACCCGGGGCCATCCTGTGGCCCAACGAGGCCCGAGCCGCCGGACAGGGGGCGGCGGCGGGCCTCGTACTCCTGAAGCGCGCGGGCTCCCTGACGCGCGAATTCGGAATCGCGTCCGGGATTGCCGGTGCCTGTGATCGGCGCGGCGGTCGCGGCGCGTTCGCCGAAGCGGTCGTCGCAGATGGCGCGCTCGGCATCGCTCAGGATCGAGGGGTTGGCGCAGCCCGGCCCGCGTGTACGAAGGCCGCGACCGATGCGGTCCCCGAGCGTATCCGGACGGACGGCCCAGGCGCCGACGGGCGGAGCAGGGGCGCCAGCGGGCGGCGGTCCGGCGGGCTGTCTCTGCGCGGGCGGAGCCGGGCGTTCGTCCTCCTCGTCTGGCTGACGCTGGAAAGGCAGGCGAAGGCCGAACACCGGGGACTGGGTTGACGGAGCCGGGCGCGGTTCGCTGTTTGCCGTGGCGGAAACCGGGGACGGGCGAGGGCGTGGCTGTTCGTTCTCGAGCAGGGGACGGGGCTCGATCTCGACCAGGATGACGCGTTCCTGCTGGAGCGGCGGGACTTCCATCCGGATGGCGCGCAGGCCGAGGCCGCCGAGCACGAGGGCATGGGCCAGAACCGATGCGGCGACCAGCGCGGGCTTTCGCCATCGCTGCAGATCCTCTGCCCGTCCGATCATGCCCGCTCCCTGTCCGGAATGCAGGTGATCGGGCGAGCGTGGCCGTATTGGGGCTGGCGGCAGGTCATCTTTCCGAGAACAGCGAACGCAGTCCCGGATAGGCGCCCTCGCCCCGCGTATAGTCGCGCCAGGCCTCGTTCGCCTGGCGCTGGCGCTCGAAGCCCTCCTCGCGCGTCTGCTCCGGACCGTCGGGGCCGGCCCGGCGGAGATCGGCCATTCGCTCCGGCATGTCGGGGCTGTGCATGGCGGAACCAGTCATGCAGACCCGTTGCCCCAGGCGGTCGCCGGCAGCGGCGGGGCAGGGGATGCGGGCGACGCGGCCCATCGCCCCGTTCGGGACGGACGGATCGCGCGGCCCGACGCGCCAACGCTCCTCAATGACCGGTCCGTCCGCCGGAGGAGACGGCGCGGTCGAATCCGTGGGCAGCGCCAGGGGGATGCGCGGGCGGATCGCCGGCGGGGCGGCCGACGCGGCGCCCCGCGGCCGCCTCGAGGCATCCGCAGGCCTGAGCGAGCGCGGGAACGGAATCGGCGTGAGGTCCAGTGGAAGGGTCTGATAATCGACCGGCGGGTCCGGGCGCATCAGGCGCGGCACGGCCAAGCCGATTGGCAGCAGAACGGCGATGTGGAGCAGGATGGACAACAGGACGACCGGACCGCGCAACCGGAACGCCGACGAAATCGCTCCCGCTCTGGTCATTCGCCCTCCACAATTGCAACTTGATGTCATGTGGAAGGGCGAGCGTGGCCGTATTGGGGCGCTCGGCCGGTGCGAGGGTGGAGATAAGCGTGATCGGTTTAATCGTCGCCCTGTCGGTCGGCCTTTCGGCGGATCAGCAAGCGGCAAGTCGCCTGCAGCGACAGGAGGCGGGGCGTGGAGAGGTCGTGCTGGATTGCCTGCTTCAGACCGACGGACGATTCGCCGGGTGCCGCATCGTCTCCGAGACACCCCTCCGGGCGGGTTTCGGCGCGGCCGCCCTGGAGCAGGCGCGACAGATGCGGGCCACTCCGGCGCAGATGTCGGACGCGGCAGCCAGTCACGAACGCAGGACCCGGCTCAGCTTCACCTTCGTGACGGCCGATCACACCACGCCTTGACCTGACGGCCCTGCGCGCGTAGAAGCCGCGCACTTTCGAGAGGGATGTCCCCGGACCTCCTCCGCGATCGTGACAACTCAACGACACGGGCTGTGCCCGCCGGATCGCCCGAAGCGCGCGTTCCGGCTTTTGTGTTTGTCGCGAGCGAGGCTCGGAATCTCACCCGAGGGTGGCGACACGCCATCCGAAAAGAAGGCTCACCGGGGCGCTCCGGCCGAAAGGCACACGCCCCCATCGACTAGAAGAGAACGAGTACTCGATGCCCACGATCAACCAGCTGATCCGCAAGCCGCGCGCCCCCAAGCCGGTCCGTAACAAGGTCCCGGCCCTGAAGGGTTGCCCGCAGCGCCGCGGCGTCTGCACCCGCGTCTACACCACGACCCCGAAGAAGCCGAACTCCGCTCTGCGTAAGGTCGCCAAGGTCCGCCTGACCACCGGCATCGAAGCCGTGTGCTACATCCCGGGCGAAGGCCACAACCTTCAGGAACACTCGGTGGTCCTGATCCGCGGCGGCCGCGTGAAGGACCTTCCGGGCGTCCGCTACCACATCCTGCGCGGCGTGCTCGACACGCAGGGCGTCAAGGACCGCAAGCAGCGCCGTTCGCACTACGGCGCCAAGCGTCCGAAGTAAGCGACCGCTTCATTCCATTCGCCGGTCCGCGCCCACGGGGTTCGGACCGGCCGTTCGATATCGATCCAGAAGGCCAATACCATGTCCCGTCGTCACCGCGCCCAGAAGCGTGAAGTTCTGCCGGATCCCAAGTTCGGTGATCTCGTCGTCACCAAGTTCATGAACTACGTGATGTACGAGGGCAAAAAGGCCGTCGCCGAAAACATCGTCTACGGCGCTTTCGACATCCTGGCCGAGAAGAAGAAGGACCAGGAGCCGGTCGCGACCTTCCACGACGCCCTGAACAACGTCGCTCCGGCGGTTGAAGTGCGCTCGCGTCGCGTCGGCGGCGCCACGTACCAGGTGCCGGTCGAGGTCCGTCCGGACCGTCGTCGCGCCCTGGCCATCCGTTGGCTCGTCAACGCCGCCCGCAACCGCGGCGAAAACACCATGACGGAAAAGCTGGCGGCCGAGCTGCTGGACGCTTCCAACAACCGCGGCACCGCCGTGAAGAAGCGCGAAGACACCCACAAGATGGCCGAAGCCAACCGCGCCTTCAGCCACTACCGCTGGTAACGCCTTCAAGGGGCCATCACTGGTTCCTATCTACTGACTATCCGGCGCGGGCGGTTTGAGCTAAATCGCCCGCGCTCGCTTATCCGAACATCCCTCTGGCGCTGGAACCGGCGCCGTATTGACCGCAAGGCACGCTCCCATGCCCCGCACGCATAAAATCGAAGACTACCGCAACTTCGGCATCATGGCGCACATCGACGCCGGCAAGACGACGACGACCGAGCGGATCCTGTACTACACGGGCTAGAGCCATAAGATCGGCGAAGTCCACGACGGCGCCGCCACCATGGACTGGATGGACCAGGAGCAGGAACGCGGCATCACCATCACGTCGGCCGCGACGACCGCCTTCTGGCAAGAGAAGCGCCTGAACATCATCGACACCCCCGGCCACGTGGACTTCACCATTGAAGTCGAGCGTTCGCTGCGTGTGCTGGACGGCGCCGTGACCGTGCTGGACGGCAACGCCGGCGTCGAGCCGCAGACCGAGACCGTCTGGCGTCAGGCCGACAAGTACAAGGTTCCGCGCATCGTCTTCGTCAACAAGATGGACAAGATCGGCGCCGACTTCGACAAGTCGGTCGAGTCGATCCGCGACCGTCTGGGCGCCAAGGCTGTGCCGATCCAGTTCCCGATCGGCGCGGAATCGAACCTGAAGGGTCTGGTCGATCTGGTCCGCATGACCGCTGTGGTCTGGGACAACGACGGTCTGGGCGCTTCGTATGAAGACCAGCCGATCCCGGCCGATCTGGTCGACAAGGCCAACGAGGCTCGTCAATACCTGATCGACAACGCCGTCGAGCTCGACGACGAGGCCATGGAAGCCTACCTCGAGGGCAACGAGCCGTCGGAAGAAACCATCAAGAAGTGCATCCGCAAGGCCGTTCTGACGGGCGCCTTCTACCCGATCCTGTGCGGCTCGGCTTTCAAGAACAAGGGCGTGCAGACGCTGCTGGACGCCGTCGTCGACTACCTGCCGTCGCCGGTGGACATCCCGCCGACCCCGGGCATCGACTTCAAGACCGAAGAGCCGATCGTCCGCAAGGCGTCGGACGACGAGCCGCTGTCGGTTCTGGCCTTCAAGATCATGGACGACCCGTTCGTCGGCTCGCTGACCTTCTGCCGGCTGTACTCGGGCAAGATGGAAACGGGCATGGGCCTGCTGAACTCGACCCGCGACAAGAAGGAGCGCGTCGGCCGCATGCTGCTGATGCACTCGAACAACCGCGAGGACATCAAGGAAGCCTATGCCGGCGACATCGTCGCCCTGGCCGGCCTGAAGGACACCCGCACGGGTGACACCCTGTGCGACCCGATCAAGTCGCCGGTCATCCTGGAGCGCATGGAGTTCCCGGCCCCGGTGATCGAGATCGCCGTCGAGCCCAAGTCGAAGGCCGACCAGGAAAAGCTGGGCGTCGCCCTGGCTAAGCTCGCTTCGGAAGATCCGTCCTTCACGGTCTCCACCGACCACGAGTCGGGCCAGACCATCCTGAAGGGCATGGGCGAGCTGCACCTGGACATCAAGATCGACATCCTGAAGCGCACCTACAAGGTCGAGGCCAATATCGGCGCGCCGCAGGTGGCCTACCGTGAATCGATCAGCCGCAAGGCCGAGATCGACTACACCCACAAGAAGCAGACCGGCGGTACGGGCCAGTTCGCCCGCGTCAAGCTGGTGTTCGAGCCGGGCGAGCCGGGCACGGACTTCGTCTTCGAGTCGGCCATCGTCGGCGGCGCGGTGCCGAAGGAATACATCCCGGGCGTCGAGAAGGGCCTGAAGTCCGCCAAGGACAACGGCCTGCTGGCCGGCTTCCCGGTCATCGACGTCAAGGCCACGCTGGTGGACGGCGCCTTCCACGACGTCGACTCCTCGGTTCTGGCGTTCGAAATCGCTTCGCGCGCGGCCTTCAAGGAACTGCGTGAGAAGGGCGGACCCAAGCTGCTCGAGCCGATCATGGCCGTCGAGGTCGTGACCCCGGAAGAGTATCTCGGTTCGGTCATCGGCGACCTGAACGGCCGTCGCGGCATGATCCAGGGTCAGGACATGCGCGGCAACGCCGTCGTCGTGAACGCCTTCGTGCCGCTGGCCAACATGTTCGGCTACGTGAACACGCTGCGCGGCATGTCGCAGGGCCGCGCCCAGTTCACCATGCAGTACGACCACTACGACCCGGTGCCGCAACACGTCGCCGACGAAGTGATCAAGAAGTATTCCGCCTAAACCCAACCAAGCCCGGCAGGCTCAAGAGGCCTGCCCAGTTTCACAAGACCTCCGGAGGGCGTAAGCCCTCCGGGGCCCCTGAAAACCCCAAGGACTGAAGCCCCCTCATTTCAGGGGACGGAGAGAAGAGAATGGCCAAGGAAAAGTTCGAACGCACCAAGCCGCACTGCAACATCGGCACGATCGGTCACGTTGACCACGGCAAGAC
>JBQVQW010000039.1:0-14732 GCA_052441165.1 Caulobacteraceae bacterium
GGGCGGAACCCGGCGCGGCGGCGGCAGCACCGGCCGCGGGGCCGGACTGCGCGGGGGCGAGGCCGTCGAAATTCACGCTCGGCGCCGACTGGGCGGCTTCCGTGGCGCTGAACAGCTGCATGGGGTCAGAGCCCCCATGGATGGTGTTGGCCCAGATCACCGTCGGGAAGGTGCGCAGGGAGGTGTTGTAGTCCCGAACCGCCTCATTGTAGTCGCGCCGCGCCACGGCGATGCGGTTCTCGGTGCCTTCGAGCTGGGACTGCAGGGCGATGAAATTCTGGTTCGACTGAAGTGTCGGATAGGCCTCGGTCACCATCAGCAGGCGGGACAGGGCCTGGGACAGCTCTCCCTGTGCGGCCTGATAGCGCTGGAAGGCGGCCGGATCGCTCAGCGTTTCCGGCGAGACCGTCACGCCGGTGGCGCGGGCGCGGGCCTCGATCACCTGGGTGAGGGTCGTGCGCTCCTGGATCGCGGCGCCCTGGACGGTGGCGACGAGGTTCGGGATCAGGTCCGAGCGCCGCTGGTACTGGGACTGCACATCGGCCCAGCGCGCCTTGGCCGCCTCTTCCTTGGTGGGAATGGCGTTGATCCCGCAGCCTGCGACGGCGGGGGTCAGAAGGACTGCGGCCGCGATTGCGGCGAGGCGGGGCTGGCGGATCATCCGGAACTCCTGACGGGATTGGAGGGACTATTGGCCCGGACGGCCGCCCGTTCAAGGCGTCAGTTTCAGGCGTCGAGCGATTCCGGCTCCACGCCCGCGGCGCGGCAGGCGGCCGAATAGGTGTTGGCGAGCAGGCATGCGATCGTCATGGGGCCGACGCCGCCCGGCACCGGCGTGATCCGGCCCGCGACCGCCGCGGCCTCTTCAAAGGCCACATCGCCGACGACGCGGGTCTTGCCCTCCGCTGCCTTCACGGGGTCCTTGGAGGGGACCCGATTGATGCCGACGTCGATGACGGCGGCGCCCGGCTTGATCCAGTCGCCACGCACCATCTCCGGCCGGCCGACGGCGGCGACGAGGATGTCGGCGGTGCGGCACAGGGCGGGCAGGTCTTTCGTGCGCGAGTGGGCCACTGTGACGGTGCAGCTCTCGGCCAGCAGCAGCTGCGCCATCGGCTTCCCGACGATGTTGGAGCGCCCGATCACCACCGCGTGCAGTCCGCCCAGATCGCCCAGGGCGGCCTTCAGCAGCATCAGGCTGCCCAGCGGCGTGCACGGAACGAGGCCCGGCAGACCGACGGCGAGACGGCCAGCGTTGACCACATGAAATCCGTCGACGTCCTTGTCCGGCGAGATGGCGTCGAGGACTGCGCTGCTGTCGATGTGAGCAGGCAGGGGCAGCTGCACGAGGATGCCGTGAATGCCAGCGTCGGCGTTGAGTGCGGAGATCAGCGCCAACAGGTCTTCCTGGCTCGTCGTCTCCGACAGGCGATGGGTGTCTGACCGCATACCGGCGCGCCGGGTCGTCTCGCCCTTGTTGCGGACATAGATCTGGCTCGCGGGGTCCTCACCCACGATGACCACGGCCAGGCCGGGCTTCACGCCATTGGATGCCTCAAGCCTTGAAGCGGCTGCGGCGACCCGGTCGACCAGTCCGGCCGCAAAGGCCTTGCCGTCAATGGACGTCGCGCGGGCAGGATCGGCCGTCATGGGTTTCGGCTCCGGTCGTCAGGAATCGTGCGGTGCGCGCGGTTTACAGAGCACGGGGATCGGCGTCTATGATCGGGGCGACTCCCAGGGGATATGAATGCGCCAGACCGTTCTCGCCGCCGCCAGCGCTCTGGCCATCGCCGCCGCTCTTGCCGGGGCCGCCCAGGCCCAGGAGAGCCAGCCGCTGACTGTCGGCGCGTCCGTCGACGGCGTGATCGGGGCGGAAGATGCGACGGATCAGGACAACATGGTCCGGTTCGACGCCTGGACCGTGCCCGTGCAGGCCGGCGAACGGTACGAGGCCGTGATGCGCTCCGACGCCTTCGACGCCTACCTCGAGGTTCTGAACGACAAGGGCGAGGTGATGGCCCGCGACGACGACGGGCTGGGTGAAGGGACCAATGCGCGGGTGCGGTTCACTGCGGCCCATGACGGTGTCTGGACGATCCGCGCTCGCCCGCTGGCGGGAACGAGCTCCGGCGGGGACTACACCCTCAGCCTGGCGGCCATCGAGGCCGTCGCTGTGCGGGATTCGACCTCCATCGCCGTCGGACAGACCCTGACCGGAGAGATCGGCAGCGGCGACGCCGAGGCTGACGACGGCGCCCTGTACGATGGCTACGTCTTTGACGGTCGCTCCGACCAGCGCGTCCTGATCTCACTGGACAGCGACGCCTTCGATCCGGTTCTGCGCGTCGGTCGGGTGGAGAACGGAGCCTTCGTCGAGCTGGCGATGAATGATGACGGACCCGGCGCGGGCCTGAACTCGCGCCTGTCGTTCACGCCGCCGGAGAATGGCCGTTTCGAGATCCGCGCTGCCCCGCTGTCGACCGGCCGTGAGGGCGGCTACAGCCTGACGCTGTCTGAAGCGCCGCCGCCGCCTCAGGCCCGCGCGGTTCGCCTGGACGAACGGGTTCGTGGCGAACTGTCCGAGGACGACGCGGTCAACGAGGGCGGTGCGCGCGCTGATGCCTACAGCTTCACGGGCCGCGAGGGGCAACGCATCCGCATCGACATGACGTCGAGCGCCTTCGACACCTACCTGGAACTGTTCGACACCAACCGGGCCAGCCTGGCGACCGATGACGACAGTGGGCCGGTGGGCGCCAACTCGCGGCTGGTCTTCACCCTGCCGACGGACGGGACCTATACGATCGAGGCGCGCGCGTTTTCGGACGGGACGGGCAACTACAGCCTGACGGTCTCGGAAGTGCCGCCGGAGCAGCCGCCGGCCCCGATCGCCTTCGGCCGCGCCGTCGAGGGCGAGATTGGCGAGAACGACAGCCGTGACGCCCAGGACCGCGGCCATGACGCCTTCGTCTTCTCCGGGACCGAAGGGCAGAGGATCCAGGTGATCATGCGCTCGGGCGATTTCGATACCTATCTGCAGATCGGCCGGCCGGGCGAGGAGTTCACGGCCCTGTCGCAGGACGACGACGGCCTCGGGGAAGGGACGGACTCCCGTCTACGCTTCACCCTGCCCGAGACCGGGGACTATGTGTTGCGCGCCTCGCCGCTCGGTTCAGAGGGCAAGGGCCTCTATTCGCTCGAACTGACAGATCGGGGGCCACAACCGGTGGCCGGCAGCCTGCTGGTTGGCACGACCGCCCGCGGCGAGCTGACCGAGACCGACGCGACGGCCGAGAACAACAGCGTCTATGACGCCTATCGCGTGACGCTGAAGGAAGGCGAGGAACTGATCATCCTCATGGTCTCCAACGAGGTCGACAGCATGGTCAGCATCGGCCACGCGAACGGTGACGACTTCGACCTTCTGGCGGCGGATGACGACGGCCTGTCGGACACCCACGCGAAGCTTGAGTGGACCGCGCCGGATGATGGCGAGTACGAGATTCGCGCGGGAACCTACGCCCAGGGGCAGACCGGTTCCTACGCCCTGATCGTGGACAAGAAGCCTTAGGGCGGATCGGAACGACGGGCCTGCGCGTTGGGCGGGCCGGAGGCGCGTATGGCCGAAATCGCCGATCGCAAGGACCAGGTTCCGGACGGGGTCCTGTCCGGGCGGAGCAGGCACGAGGTAGACAGCGGCTTCGACGCCGTTCGTTTCGTCCACGAGGCGCTTCCGGACCTCGACCATCACAAGATCGATCTCGGCGCGGACTTCCTCGGCCGCCGCCTCAAGGCGCCCCTGCTGACAAGCGCCATGACCGGCGGGCCGGCGCGGGCGGAGGCGATCAACGCGCGTCTGGCCGAAGCGGCCCAGCACCTCGGCATCGCCCTGGCTGTCGGTTCCCAGCGCGCTGCGCTGGAGGAGGGCGGGGCGGCCGGGCTGGACATGACCCTGCGTCTGAAGGCGCCGGACACGCCAATCCTCGCCGATATCGGCGCGGCCCAACTGGCCCGCGGCTTCGGCGTGGACGAGGCGCGGCGGGTTCTCGACATGGTCGCCGCCGATGCCCTGGTCGTGCATCTGAACCCGCTCCACGAAGCCTGTCAGCCTGAAGGCGATCGAGACTGGTGGGGCGTGGGTGCGGCGCTGGAACGGCTGGTCCGCTCACTGGATGCGCCGGTGCTGGTCAGGGAAACGGGCTCGGGCCTGTCCGCCTCGACCGCACGGCGGCTGGCGGACATGGGTGTCGCCGGTCTCGATGTGGCGGGCACGGGCGGCGCCGGCTGGGCGCTGGTCGAGGGCGGGCCGGCGTGGTCCGATGCGGATACCCGGCACGCCCAGGCGTTTGCGGACTGGGGCTTGCCGACAGCGCGGGCGATCGTCGAGGTACGGCAGGCCTGCCCCCGCACGCTTCTGATCGGCTCGGGCGGAGTGCGGGACGGTGTCGATGTGGCGCGCGCCCTTCGACTCGGCGCGGACATGGTCGGTCAGGCCGCGGGCGTTCTGGCCGCCGCGACGGTCTCGACCGAGGCCGTGGTGACGCACTTCCAGACCATCATCCGGCAACTGCGCACTGTCTGCTTCTGCACCGGCTCGGCGAGCCTGACCGCGCTGAAGAACGCGCCGCTTCAGCCTCAGGCTGACGGAAGCAGGTCGCCCGCGAACTGACGATAGCGGCCCGCGCGGACACCGTTCGTCGCCCGTTCGATATCCGGCGCGAAATAGTGGTCCGATGTGTAGGGCGCGGCCGCCTCGCGGACGATGCCCCAGACCTTTTCCAGGTCCGGCGAACTGGTCAGGGGGCGGTGGAATTCGATGCCCTGGGCTGCGGCCAGAAGCTCGATGCCGACCACAGCCGCCGTATTCTCGGCCATGTCGAGCAGGCGGCGGGCGCCGTGCGTGGCCATGGAGACATGGTCTTCCTGATTGGCGCTGGTCGGTACCGTATCGATCACGCACGGATGGGCGACCATACGGTTCTCGGCCACGAGGGCGGCGGCGGTGACCTGGGCGATCATGAAGCCTGAGTTCAGCCCGCTCTCCCTGACGAGGAAGGCCGGCAGCTCGCTCATCTTCGGGTCGACGAGGATGGAGGTGCGGCGCTCGGAGATATTTCCGATCTCGCACAAGGCCATGGCGATCTGGTCGGCCGCATAGGCCACCGGCTCGGCGTGGAAATTGCCGCCCGAGATGACGTCGCCATCGTCAATGAAGACGAGCGGATTGTCCGTCACGGCATTGGCTTCGCGTTCCAGCATGGCGGCGGCGTTGCGAAGAACGTCCAGCGTGGCGCCCATGACCTGCGGCTGGCAGCGCAGGGAGTAGGGGTCCTGGACCTTGTGGCAGTCGTCGCGGTGGCTGTCGCGGATGGCCGATCCGCCCATCAGACGCCTCAGTCGCGCGGCGACATCGATCTGGCCGGGCTGACCGCGCAGGGCGTGGATGCGGTGATCGAAAGGAGCGTCCGACCCCTTCAATGCGTCCACCGACAGGGCGCCTGCCGCGACGCCGGCGGCGAAGACGGCCTCGGCGGCGAACAGGCCGGCCAGAGCCAGGGCTGTCGAGCACTGGGTGCCGTTCAGCAGGGCGAGGCCTTCCTTTGGGCCCAGCACGACCGGCGTTTTGCCGACGCGGGCCAGCGCGGCTTCGGCCGACAGCGTCTCGCCGCCCGCGCGGGCCTCGCCGACGCCGATCAGGACGCAGGACATGTGGGCAAGCGGCGCCAGGTCCCCCGATGCGCCGACGGAGCCCTTCGACGGGATACAGGGCAGGACGTCGCCGTTCGCCAAGGCGATCAGGGTCTCCAGCGTCTCGCGGCGCACGCCCGAGGCCCCCTTGGACAGGGAGGCGATCTTTAGCACCATCAGCAAACGGGTGACCCCCGCGTCCAGCATAGCGCCGACACCGCAGGCATGGCTCAGGACGAGATTCTTCTGAAGCGTTTCAAGATCTTCTGGCGCAATGCTGGTGTTGGCCAGCAGGCCGAAGCCGGTGTTGATGCCATAGACGGTGCGGCCCTCGGCGAGGATGGCGGCGACCACGGCGGCGCCCTTCTCGACATTTGCCCAGGCGGCGTCCGTCAGAGCGACGGTGACGGGGCCTTCCAGCGCCGCGCGAAGCTGCGGGAGGGTGAGCGGGGCGGCGCCGATGATGATGTCGGTCATGTTCAGCCCTCCATCGACGGCAGGTTCAGGCCGTTGGCGCGCGCGGCGTCCTTCGCGATCTCATAGCCGGCGTCGGCGTGGCGCATGACGCCGGTGGCCGGGTCGTTCCAGAGGACGCGCTCGAGGCGGGCGGCGGCTTCCGGCGTGCCGTCGGCGACGATGACGACGCCCGAGTGCTGGCTGTAGCCCATGCCGACGCCGCCGCCGTGGTGCAGCGACACCCAGCTGGCGCCCGAGGCGGTGTTGAGCAGGGCGTTGAGCAGGGGCCAGTCGGAGACGGCGTCCGAGCCGTCCTGCATGGCCTCGGTCTCGCGGTTCGGGCTGGCGACGGAGCCGCTGTCGAGGTGGTCGCGACCGATGACGATGGGGCCGGAAAGCTCGCCCGAGGCGACCATGTCGTTGAACATCAGGCCCGCGCGGTGGCGGTCGCCCAGACCGATCCAGCAGATGCGGGCGGGCAGGCCCTGGAAGGCGATGCGCTCCCCGGCCATGTCGAGCCAGCGGTGCAGGCCGGCGTTGTCGGGAAACAGCGTCTTCATCGCCGCGTCCGTTTTGCGGATGTCCTCCGGATCGCCGGTCAGCGAGGCCCAGCGGAAGGGGCCGACGCCGCGGCAGAAAAGCGGGCGGATGTAGGCCGGGACGAAGCCGGGGAAGTCGAAGGCGTTCTGGATGCCCTGATCGAAGGCGACCTGGCGGATGTTGTTGCCATAGTCGGTCGTTGGAATGCCTTGATCGTGGAAGGCGAGCATGGCCTGGACGTGGACGGCCATGGAGGCGCGGGCCGCGGCCTCGACGGCGGCCGGATCGGACTGGCGCTTCTCCTCCCACTCCGCGACCGTCCAGCCCGAGGGCAGGTAGCCGTTGACCGGGTCGTGGGCGCTGGTCTGGTCGGTGACAAGATCGGGCCGTACGCCCCGCCTGACCAGTTCAGGCAGGATGTCAGCCGCATTGCCCAACAGGCCTATCGAAATCGGCTTTTTGTCTTCCAGAGACTTGTTCAGAAGCGCCAGCGCCTCGTCGAGGTCCTTGGCCATAACATCGAGGTAGCGGGTGCGCAGGCGCATCTCGATCCGGCTTCGCTGGCACTCGATGGCGAGGCAGGACGCTCCGGCCATGGTCGCCGCCAGCGTCTGGGCGCCGCCCATCCCGCCAAGGCCTGCCGTCAGGATCCACCTGCCCGACCAGTCGCCACCGTAGTGCTGGCGTCCGGCCTCCATGAAGGTCTCGTAGGTGCCCTGAACGATGCCCTGGGTGCCGATGTAGATCCACGAGCCGGCGGTCATCTGGCCGTACATGGCCAAGCCCTTCTTATCGAGCTCGTTGAAGTGGTCCCAGGTCGCCCATTTGGGCACGAGGTTGGAGTTGGCGATCAGCACACGCGGAGCGTCGGCGTGGGTGCGGAAGACGCCGACAGGCTTGCCGGACTGTACCAGCAGGGTCTGGTCGGCCTCCAGCGCGCGGAGCTGCTCGACGATGGTGTCGAAGGCCTTCCAGTTGCGCGCCGCCTTGCCGATACCGCCGTAGACGACGAGGTCCTCGGGGCGCTCGGCCACCTCGGGATCGAGGTTGTTCATCATCATCCGCAGAGCCGCCTCGGCGGCCCAGGTCTTCGCGGTCATCCCGGTCCCGCGCGGGGCGCGGACGATGCGGGCGTTGCTGTTGCTCATGAGGTCAGGCTCGCTGGCTGATCGCGAAGTCGCGGGCGGCGGTGAGGACGTTTCGAAGCGTGGCCCGCATGGGCGCGGCGCGTACGTCGGTGAAGGGCGTGGGCCAGGTCGAGGCGTTGGTCTCCGCCGGCTCGTCGACATAGCCGCGGCAGGCCAGCTCCATCTGGATGGCGTGCACGCCGGTTTGGGGTTGGCCGTAGTGACGCGTGGTCCAGCCGCCCTTGAAGCGGCCGTTGACGACGTGGCTGTCGCCCGAGGCGATGCAGGCGGCCTCGACGGCGGCGGTCAGGGCCGGGTCGCAGGTCGCGCCGCCGTTGTCGCCGATGTTGAACTGCGGCAGCTGGCCGTCGAACAGACGCGGCACATGCGAGCGGATCGAGTGGGCGTCGTAGAGAACGACCGGGCCGTTCGCCGAAAGGCGGTCGATCTGGGCGGTCAGGGCGGCGTGATAGGGATCGAAGAATTCGGTGCGGCGGCGCTCGATCTCGACCGCGTCCGGCTCCTGTCCCTCGCGATACAGGGGCTCGCCGTCGAAGGTTTCGGTGGGGCACAGGCCGGTGGTGGTCATGCCCGGATAGAGAGACTGGCCCGACGGATCGCGGTTCACATCGATGACGCTGCGGGAAATGGAGGTGCGCACCGTTGTCGCGCCCAGTTCCGTCGCGAAGGCGTAGAGGCGGTCGATCCACCAGTCGGCGTCCTTGCGGGCTCGCCAAGGATCCACCATCCGCGCCTCGATGTCCGACGGGATGTCCGTGCCGGTATGTGGGAAGGCGACGATCAGGGGCGCATTGCCGGGCGTCACCGTCAGCCAGTCCGTCATCCCCGCCTCCTTGTCAGCTTGCCGATTATGTATAGACATATTCGGGTCGATGGAGAGTTGTCCAGTGCCGCAGACCGCCGCCCACAGCCTGTTCTTCGGTCGCGCCCTGTTGCCGGAAGGCTGGGCCAGCAGTGTCCGGATCACAATCGCGGATGGCGTCATCACTGGCGTCGAGACCGGCGCGGCCCGACCGGCCGGGGAGGCCGATCTGGGCGTCGCCCTGCCGGGCCTGTCGAATGTGCACAGCCACGCTTTCCAGCGCGCCATGGCCGGGCTGACCGAGGAGCGCGGGCCGAACGAGGGCGACGACTTCTGGTCGTGGCGGGCGCTGATGTACCGCTTCCTCGATCGGGGCGGGCCGGAAGAGATCGAGGCGATCACGGCCCTTGCCTTTGCAGAGATGCTGGAGGGCGGCTTCACACGCGTTGGCGAGTTCCACTACCTGCACAACGACCCCGACGGACGGACCTATGCCGATCGCGGCGAGTTGGCCGCGCGGATCGCCGGGGCGGCTGATCAGACTGGCATCGCCCTGACCCTGTTGCCGGTCTTCTATGCTCATGCCGGGTTCGGCGGGACACCTCCTGCGCACGGACAACGTCGCTTTATCAATGATATCGATGGCTTCTCGAAGTTGATGGATGAAAGTCGACGCATCGCTGCGTCCCTGCCGGACGCCGTGGTGGGGGTGGCTCCGCACAGTCTGCGGGCAGTAACGCCGGAAGAGATCGCCGCCGTCGTGCCGATGGCCGGAGACGGCCCGGTCCACATCCATGCCGCCGAGCAGACGAAGGAAGTCGAGGACTGCCTTGCCTGGTCGGGCTCGCGTCCCGTGGAGTGGCTGTTGGACAATGTCGGGCTGGATCGCCGCTGGTGCCTGATTCACGCCACCCATCTGACCGCCGACGAGACGAGATGTATGGCCCGGAGCGGTGCGGTCGCGGGTCTGTGCCCGGTGACCGAGGCCAATCTCGGCGACGGCGTATTCCCGGCCGTTGATTTCCTGTCACAAGGCGGCGCCTTCGGAGTCGGCACCGACTCCAATGTCCTGATCGATGCGGCGGGCGAACTGCGCGCGCTGGAGTACAGCCAGCGGCTGACGCATCGCGGGCGGGCCGTACTGGCGGATCGCGAGGCGTCGACCGGCGGATCCCTCTACCGGCGCGCGCTGGTCGGCGGGGCGCAGGCGACGCATGGAACGACGGGGCTCGCGGTCGGGCAGGCGGCGGATCTGGTGTCGCTAGAGCTTGAGGATCTGGCCTATGCCGGCCGGACCGATGACGCCCTGCTGGACAGTCTGGTGTTCGCCGGACCGAAGCGTGCGATCCGCACCGTCTGGCGGCGCGGCCGGGTGGTGGTCGAGAACGGCCGTCACATCGCGCGCGAGGCCATCGAGGCGCGCTATCGCAAGGCGCTGGACGCCGTGCTCGGGGGATGAGCGCCCTCCACCGCCGCATCGGCGCGGATATCGAGCAGCGGATCCGTTCGGGCGAGTGGCCGCCCGGCGCCCGTGTGCCGACCGAGGCCGAGCTTCAGGCCCAGTACGGCTGTGCCCGGATGACGGTGTCCCGAGCGCTGACAGACCTGTCGGCCCGCGGGCTGATCCTGCGCCGCCGTCGGGCAGGCTCCGTCGTCGCGCGGCCGCCGGTGCATTCGGCCGTTCTCGACATCCCGGACATCGCCGCCGAGATCGAGGCGCGCGGCATGGCCTATGGCTATGAGCGGCTGGACCATGGAGTTCGCACGACCAGGCCGGACGAGGCGTGGCTCGGCGAGCGGGTGGTGACGGTCTCATGCCTCCATCGTGCTGATGGCGCGCCGTTTGCGCTGGAGCGTCGCCTGATCGGGCTGGCGGCGACGCCGGAGGTCGAGGGGGAGCCCTTCGAGACGGTCGCGCCCGGCGGCTGGCTGCTGCGGCGGGCGCCGTGGACGGATGCCGAGCACCGCATCGCAGCCGTCGCCGCGGATCGCGAGACAGCCCTGCGGCTGGATCTCTCCCCCGGCGAGGCCTGCCTGCGGCTGGAGCGTCGGACGTGGATCGACGGCCTAGGGGTCACCTGGGCGTGGCAGACCTTCCCGGGACAGGCCTATGATCTGGTCGCCCGCTTCTCGCCCGCGCGCCCGGAGACCCGATGACCGATCGTCTGCTGACCGACTGCCACGTCGCCACCATGGCCGCGCAGGGGGGCGCCTACGGGGCCATTGAGGACGGCGCCGTCCTGATCCGCGACGGCCGGATCGCCTGGGTAGGGCCCCGCGCTCAGGCTCCTGCGGCCGATGTCGTCGAGCGTCTCGACGGACGCTGGGTCACGCCGGGCCTGATCGACTGTCACACCCATCTGGTGTTCGGTGGAGATCGGTCAGCCGAGTTCGAACAGAGGCTTGGCGGTGTTTCTTACGAAGAGATTGCCAGGGCGGGGGGCGGCATTGTCTCGTCGGTAAAGGCCACGCGGGAGGCCGGCGAGGATGCGCTGTACGCCAGCGCGGTCGCTCGTCTGGAAGGTCTGAAGGCGACTGGCGTCACAACCGTCGAGATCAAGTCCGGTTATGGTCTCGACCGCGACAGCGAGCTGAAGATGCTCCGGGTCGCCCGTCGGATCGGGCGCGAGGCCGGCGTTAGGGTGCGCACCAGCTATCTGGGCCTGCACGCCGTGCCGCCCGAGCACAGGGCGGATCGCACCGCCTACGTCGATCTGGCCATCGACGACATCCTGCCGGCCGCGCAGGCCGCAGGGCTGGTGGATGCGGTCGACGCCTACTGCGAGCCGATCGCCTTCTCGGGCGAGGAGGTGTCGCGGCTATTTGACAGGGCGAGGACGTTGGGCCTGCCGGTCAAACTGCATGCCGACCAGCTGTCGGACGGCGGCGGCGCGGCCTTGGCAGCGAAGTACAATGCGCTGTCCGCCGACCATGTCGAGCACACGACCGAGGCGGGCGTGCGCGCGATGGCGCAGGCCGGCGTGGTCGCCGTACTGCTGCCGGGCGCCTATCTGATGCTGCGCGAGACCACGCCCCCGCCCATCGCCCTGTTCCGCCAGCATGGCGTGGAGATGGCGGTCGCGACGGACTGCAATCCGGGCACGTCGCCTGTCGCCTCGATGACGGCGGCGCTGAACCTCGCCTGCGTCCAGTTCCGCCTGACGCCGGAAGAGGCGCTGGCCGGCGCCACGCGCATCGCAGCGAAGGCATTGGGCGTCGCCGCAGAGGTCGGAACGGTGGAGCCCGACAAGGTCGCCGACCTGGCGGTCTGGGACATCACGCGGCCGGCGGAGCTCTGCTACTGGCTGGGCAAACCGTTGCTGCACGTCCGATACGTGTCAGGTTCACGCGCATAAGTGGTTTGTTAGTCCGACTCGCCGCACTATCCCGGGCATGAAGCGAGATGTCGTTGAAATCTGGCTCAAGATCGCTCTGGCGACGACGACCGTGCTCTACGGTCTTGGCTCCGCCCTGCTTCTGGCAGGCGTGATCCGCTAGTCGCGCCAGGTCGTGATCGACGCCACATCCGGCCGGGGCCGCTCCAGTGCGGGCTCGGACAGCGACCCGATGTGGATGAACCCGGCGACCTGCTCGCCGTCACGAACACCAATCAAATCGGTGGCTTCGGGATCATAGCTGTACCAATCCGTGATCCAGCTGGCCGAGAACCCGAGGGCGCCGGCCGCGTGCTCGATGTTCATGCATACCGCACCTGCGGACAGCTGTTGCTCCCGGACGGGCACCTTCTGGCTTTCGACCGGCGCGGAGATCACGACGATGGTCACCGGGGCGGCGGTCAGCTTGGCCAGCACCTTGCGCGCCTTTTCCGGTCCCGGCTGGCGATCCGCCAGAGGCAGCAGCGAACCGGCGAGGGCTTCACGCGACGCCGGACCCATGACGACAAAGCGCCACGGGAAGAGTTTGCCATGATCCGGCGTACGGGCGCCCAGGTGCAGGATACGCTCGACCTGCGTTCGTGACGGGCCGGGGACGGTCAGCGACTGGGCAGGTGCGGAGCGGCGGACCGCAAGCCTGTGCTCCAGCTCGGCGGACGGGACGGGCAGGGGGAGGGACAGGCCCAGATCGGCATCGGACATGAGCCCTAGCTAGGCGTCGCCCGTCTGGTGCGCCATACCCCGCGCATGACCGACTCGAGAAAAGATTTCGACGCCAACCGTCCGCTGCCCGCCTGGGACGACGGGCGGGACCATCCGCCGGCCTGGATCGACGCCGGGCATTCGACCCTGTTCGAGAGCCCGTGGATGCGGCTGACCCGGCACGACGCGACGGCGCCGACCGGATTGCGCGCCGACTACGTCGTCATGCGGCCCCGGAACATGTCGGTCGGCGTCCTGCCGCTGCACGAGGATGGTACGGTCACCCTCGTGGGCCAGCAGCGCTTCGCCCTGATGAACTGGTCCTGGGAGATGCCGGAAGGCGGGGCGCCGTTTGATGAGGACCCGCTGGAGGGCGCCAGACGCGAGCTCGCCGAGGAGGCCGGATTGAAGGCAGGGACGTGGCTCCCGGCCTACAGGGCCGAGATGACCAACTCGATCACGGACGAGCGCGCCATGGCCTGGCTCGCCTGGGACCTGTCGCCTGCGCCGTTTGCTCCGGACCCCACCGAAGTCATGCGCGTGGCGCGGGTTCCGTTCGGTGACCTGTTGCGCGAGATCGAGCGCGGGGCGATCCGGGACATGTTCACGCTGGCGACGGCGTTGCGGGCCTACCATATGGCGCAAACGGGCAAGCTACCGGCGGACCTGTCCAAGGCCATGCTGGCCAGCGTATGATGCGCGCCTGATGGAGCCTTCCATGCCCAAGCTCGAAGTCGTGGCCGACCGTGCCGATACATGGTCGCTCCTGCGCGCCGCCGCTGAGGAGGCCGCGCAGACCGAACCGCATCTGGCGTCCCAGATGAACGCCGTCGTCCTGTCGCACGGTGACATGGCGTCTGCCCTGAGTTTCCAGATCGCGCGCAAGCTGGGTGACGCCGAGCTGGGCGCCATGTCCGTTCGGGAGATTTGCCGCGACGCTTTCGAGGCCGATCCCTCGATCGTCGCCGCGGCCGAGGCCGACCTTCAGGCCGTGGCCGAACGCGACCCGGCCATCCGCTCGCTGCTGCAGCCGTTTCTTTACTTCAAGGGCTTCCAGGCGCTGCAGGGGCACCGCGTCGCCCACTGGCTGTGGAGTCAAGGCCGCGACACCCTGGCCTTCCACCTGCAGAGCCGGATGTCCGAGCTGTTCCAGATCGACATCCATCCGGCCGCCCGAATGGGCGCGGGCCTGTTCCTCGATCATGGCACCGGTATCGTGATCGGCGAGACCGCATTCGTCGGCGACGAGGTCTCGATGCTGCACGGCGTGACCCTCGGTGGAACCGGCGCCGAGCGCGGTGATCGCCATCCGAAGATCGGCAAGGGCGTCCTGCTGGGCGCGGGCGCCAAGGTGCTGGGCAACATCACCGTCGGCGATTACGCCAAGGTGGCTTCCGGCTCGGTCGTACTGAAGCCGGTGCCGGCCGGCTGCACCGTCGCCGGCGTGCCGGCGCGCCTGGTCAACTGTCCCACCGAGGCGAAGCCGGCCCGCACCATGGACCATACGCTGGCCGACATCGTGTATGACTTCGTGATCTAGGGTTTTCCTGCCGCGACCCTTTCTCTAGGGTCCGGCCAAATTCCAGAATCCAAGGACACCCCCATGAACGCTCACGACATGAAGCGCGTCGAGACGCACCTGAAGCGCACCTTCAACACGGGCGGCATCATCGTGAAGCCGCGTGGCAAGCCGGCTGACTCGGCCGAGGTCTATGTCGGAGACGAGTTCATCGGCGTCGTCTTCGAGGACGAGGACGAGGCGGGCAGCTTCATGTTCGAAATGGCGATCCTCGCGGAAGACCTGCCTGACTGATCTCGACCGAACGGCAATGAAAAGGGCCGGAGGAGCGATCCTCCGGCCCTTCTTCATTTCAGGCGATCGAGCCTAGTTCTTGCCGAAGATCGCATCGGCCAGCTTGCCGAAGAAACCCTTCTTCTCGGCGGGCTTTGGCGCGGGAGCCGGAGCAGCGGCCGGAGCAGCGGCCGGCGCCGGGGTCGGCG
>JBQVQW010000040.1:0-14686 GCA_052441165.1 Caulobacteraceae bacterium
GTCCGGCCCCGACGGTAGTGCCTGCGCCGGCTCCTCGCGCGGTCGCAATGCCAGAGCCGGCCGCCGCACCGGCGATGACGCCGGCGCCGCGGGCGGCTGCGACGCCGCTCCCGGCTCCGTCTCCCGCTCCAGCGCCGACGCCAGTACCGGCTCCGGTTGCCGCTCCGCCGCCTGCGCCCGGCGTTTCGACAACGACGGTCCTGGATGCACCTGCGCGCGCCGCGCTTCCGTTCACTGTCGATCTGCCACGCGGCTTCGAGATCGTGACCGGCCGTCCGGGCCCCACCTTCCGGGTCTATACGATCCGTCGAGGCGAGCGCTCGTTCGCCATGGTCTATGTCGGCTCAGGAGCCCGGTTCCCGATCTACAGTGGAGAGACGGTCGAGGCGGCCGGCCGCCTGTCGCTGGTGTCGACCGAGGACGGTCAGCGCCACGCCAAGGAGCATCTGTTCCGCCGCGATGGTGCGCCAGACGTCCATGTCTGGACCATGACCCTGGACGGTGAGGATCGGGCCGTCGCCGAGCGCATCGCGCAGTCGGTGGACGTGCGTGAGGCTACGCCCGCCGCACCGGCGCGTCCGTAGGGCCAAGTCGAACGCCGCGCTGGCCCGCAAAGACCAGCACCTCCTGGCCGGGAGCTGTGGCCCAGCGCCGCAAGGTCGCCTCATAGGGCGCGCGTCGCCAGTCGTGGGGGCGTGAGGGGTCGCACTCCACGACCAGCCGCGCCCCGGCCTGTTCGCTGTGCAGCACGAAGCCGGCGACGCTGGGCTTCCAGTTGTCGTCGAGGGCTTCGGTCAGCAGCCACAGGCAGTTGAAGATGCGGCAGTCGTCGGGGCGGGCATCATAGATCGCGCAACCCGACGCCTTGCTGAACTGGCGGCACCATCTGCCGGCGGGCTTGTCCAGTGCGGACACGCCCATGAGCTTGCAGCATAGTCCGCAGTCGCCGCAGTCCTTCATCCGGATCAGGTCCCGGACCAAACCGCCAGTTCGTTTCCCGCAGGATCGCGGAAATGGAAGCGGCGTCCACCGGGGAAGGCGAAGATGGGTTTCACGATCTCGCCTCCTGCCGCCTCGACCTTCTCCAGCATTGCCTCCAGATCGTTGGCGTAGAGGACCGGCAGGGGCGTTCGGACCGCGTCGGACTGGGCGTCGAAGCCGCCGTCCAGGCCCTCGTTGAAGGCCGCGTACTCCGGGCCATAGTCCTGGAACGTCCAGCCGAAGGCGTCGCCGTAGAAGGCCTTCACCTCGTCCAGTGGGCCTCCGGGCAGCTCGATGTAGTTCAGTTTTCCATCTTCAGGCATGGGATGCTCCCGTCGCGAACGCCAACCGACCGCGACCATCTGGCCTGAGCGGAGGAGGGACGGGAAGGGGCGATCTCACGACCGCGCGACTTTTCGACAGTCCCGCTTGCCAGCAGCGGATTCGTGCGCAAGTCTGCTAATCGTTCGCAGTCGCAGGAAGTGGCCATGATCGTGCTGACCACAGGCCCCGCGTCGCTGGCCCGTCTCATGAGGCGCGAGGAGCCTTCACAGCACCTCGCGCCGCGCCAGGTGGACGACCGTCAGCGCAAGAGCGACCAGACCGAGGCCGCCGCCCAGCCCCAGCGCCGCCTGTAACCGCCAGCCTTCACCCATCAGAACATTGACCGGCATCTGCCAAGGCAGAAAGGCGCCCTGCTTCGACGCCGTTGCGACGACCGAGAAAAAGGTCCCGCCGATGCCAAGAACCAGTCCCGGAACGAAGCTGGCGTAACGCAGCGCGGTCCAGAGCTGCACGGCGACAAGCAGCAGCCCGGCGAGGAACATCTGGCCCAGAACGGCTGCATATCGACCAGGCTCGACAACGCCTGTCGGCTCGATCTGCGGCTTGATGGCGACTGCTGCCCGAACCGCCATCCAGGTCAGCGCCGGCGCCGCCAGACTCATCAGGCCGACGACCAGGAGGACGCAGATGGTCTTGGCGGCATACAGCTTCCAGCGCGCGACGGGCAGGGCGCGCAGGTGGTCCCAGGACTTGGGCCCGTGCTCCATGTGCGCCACTAGGGCGGTGAGGGCGGTGACGCTCATGGGCAGCATGAAGAAGGCCCAGATGCTCATACTGCCGACCATCCACATTTCCCACGGTTGGCCGGCCTTGCCCCGCAGAATGTTGAAGAAGGTGAAGACGGCGATCAGCGAGGGGGCGGTGATCGCGAGGAGGGCCGCCAGCGACCGGTTCAGCTTGCGGGCTTCGACGGAAAGAACAGCCAGCATCACGCGGCCTCCGGAGTGTTCTGGATCGAGGTAGGAGAGGCGACCTGTCGGTAGATCCCCTCCAGCGAACGCGTCTTCGGACCGATCGCGAAGACCGAAATGCCGGCCTCGACCAGCGCACGGTTGAGTGCGGACGCGGCGAGGTTAGCGTCGTCGCCGGGGGCCAGGCGGACAACGATGGCGTCGTCGCTCGTCACCGCGTGGAGTCCCCTTGAACGAACCACCTGCGCCGCCCGTGCGATGTCGTCGGCTTTTAGCAGGATTTCGGGCGCCAGATCGGCCTTCATCCGGTCCAGTTCGCCTTCGAGCACCAACCGACCTTCGTTCAGGATGCCGATGTGAGTGGCCGTCTGCTCGATCTCGCCCAGCAGGTGGCTGGATAGCAGAACCGTCGCGCCGGTTCGTTCAGGCAGGCTGCGCAGGAACTGTCTCATGTCAGCGATGCCGTCCGGATCCAGACCGTTAGTCGGTTCGTCGAGCACCAGGACCGGCGGCGCCCCGAGCATCGCCCGCGCCAACCCCAGTCGCTGCCGCATCCCGAGCGAGTAGTCCGAAACTCGCCGACCGGCGTCGTCAGTCATCTCGACGACCTCAAGAACGCGGTCGATCTCTGTCTTCGGAAGCCGAAGAAGCGCCCGCGTCAGGTCGAGGTTCTCGCGCCCCGACAGATTGCCGTAGAAGCCGTGAGCCTCCAGCAGGGCGCCGACCTTCCTTGCGGCGCCCCGTCGATCCCGCGCCACGTCGTGTCCGACGACATGCGCCTTTCCGGAGGTCGGGACGATCAGCCCGAGCAGCATCTTCAACGTGGTGGTCTTGCCCGCGCCGTTTCGGCCGAGAAAGCCATAGACCGCATGTTCGGGCACAGTCATCGAAACGGCGTCGACCGCGAGATGGGTTCTGAAGCGGCGCGTCAGGGCGTGGGTCTGGATGGCGCTGCGCATGGCGGCCTCTGCTGTTTAAGTCACATTTAAAGTTGCAAGCGCTCGATCTTTAAGTCAAGATTAAAGACTGGACAGCTTCGGAGCCCGCCTTGAGCCAGACCGATCTCGCCCGTTTCCGCCTGCGGTGCCGTCAGTTCAACTGGCTGGCCATCTTCATGGTCTGCAGCGTCGGAGCGCTGCTGGCGCTGACCAATCTGGTGGGCCCCGCGATGCACTATCTGGGAACGGCGTCGGATTCCTATGAGCCGCGGTATCTGGTCGGGCTGATCTGGGCCGTTCCCCCGATCTGCTACCTGACCGGCGTCTGGGCGATCGGCACGGCGATGGGGCAGCTGGCGAAGGGCAGACTCATCCAGCCGACGCTGGTCGTCGCCTTGCGGCGGGTGGGTCTGGCGCTGGGGATCGGCGGGGTGTTCAGCGTCTTTGTGATGAGCAACCTGATCCGGATGGTCGAGGGCGGCCGTGGCGGCTACCTGCATTTCGACGTGGCCGGAATGACGCTGGGCATGATCGGCGGGGCCCTGTTCCTGCTCGGTCGGGTCATGGAGCAGGCCGGCCGCGTGCAGGCCGAGCTGGATGAGATGATCTGATGCCCATCCGCGTGACCCTCGACCAGCTGATCGTGAGGAAAGGCATCAAGGCCCGGGATCTGGCGCAGCAGGTCGGTCTCAGCGAGACGCAGCTGTCCCTGTTCCGGTCCGGAAAGGTGAAAGGCATCCGCTTCCGGACTCTCGCCAGACTTTGTGCGGCGCTGGAGTGCCGACCGCGGGACTTGCTGGACTACGACCTCGATCCGGCCGA
The DNA here is from genome assembly GCA_052441165.1 of Caulobacteraceae bacterium. Lineage (GTDB taxonomy): Bacteria > Pseudomonadota > Alphaproteobacteria > Caulobacterales > Caulobacteraceae > Brevundimonas. Next base: position 3,998 of record JBQVQW010000040.1, read on the forward strand.
TCTGGTCGAGTCGGGCGACGAGGACTGATCCGCGACGCCGGGTCGCGGCAACCAAAGGCGGACGCGGTCCATATCAGAGGCATGCATCGCCGCACCCTGCTGACCTCGTCGCTCGCTTTCACCGCCATCGGCGGCTGTGGCCGGGCCATCGTGGCGCCGCCGCGACGGGAGACTGTCGGGCTGGACGGCGCACAGCTGGCGCAGGCGATGACTGCGGCTCAAGGCTTGCCGAGACTGCACAGTGTGATCGTGGCGAGAGACGGGCAGGCGCTGACCGAGCGGGTGTTCCGCGGGCCGGGGCTGGATACGCCGGTGAACATCAAATCGGCATCCAAATCCGTCCTCGCCGCGCTGGGAGGGATCGCGATCGGCCAAGGCGTCTTCACCGGGGTGGACCAGCCGATCTCGACGTTCCTGTCGGATCGCTTCCCCGCCAATCCGGATCCACGACTCGGGCAGATCACGATCGGCAATCTGCTGGCCATGCAGGCCGGACTGGGCTCGACATCGGGTGCCAACTACGGCGCCTGGGTCTCAAGCAGGGACTGGGTGCGGTACGCACTGGCCCGCCCGTTCGAGTCCGACCCGGGGCAAGGGATGGTCTATTCGACCGGGACCTCGCACCTGCTCTCTGCAGCCATGACCCGGGCCAGCGGACGCTCGACGCTCGCCAATGCGCGGGAATGGCTGGGTGACACGCTTGAAGTCGACTTCCCGGCGTGGCCGACCGATCCGCAGGGGATCTATTTCGGCGGTAACGACATGCGGATGTCGCCGCGCGCCCTGCTGAAGTTTGGCGAGCTCTACAGGAACGACGGCCTTCATGCCGGTGTCAGGGTGCTGCCGGAAGGCTGGGTGCAGGACTCCTGGAATGGCCGGGGGCGGTCGCGGTGGAGCGGCAATCCGTATGGCTATGGCTGGTGGCTCAGGCGGTCAGGTCGGCACGAGGTGCGGTTCGCCTGGGGCTACGGCGGGCAGATGGTCTTCGTGGTCCCGGACCTGCGGCTGACGGTGGTGATGACCTCCGACCCGTCGCCGGTCGAGCAGCGGGACGGCCATGTGAACCGGCTGCACGATCTGATGGATCGAGGCTTCATTCCGGCCGCCGAAGTCGGCGCTGCTCAGGCCTGAAGCCATCCGTGGCGCGCGCCCCAGGCGAGGATGAGCATTGGCCAAGCGGCGGCGGGCTTGCCGGCGATCAGGCGGATGCCGAAACCGTGGCCGCCTTCCTCGAAGAGGTGGGCCTCGGTCACAGCGCCGGCGGCGCGGCGGGCCTCAAGCAGGCGCAGGCTGTTCTCGACCGGGACGGACGCATCGTCCATGGCGTGGAGCAGGAACATCGGCGGGTTGCCGGTCCAGTCCGCCTGTTCCAGCGAGTGGCGGGCGATGGCCTCGGCAGAAGGCGTTTCGCCCAGAAGTTCGCGGCGCGAACCGGCATGAGCATGCGGATCCGTCAGGGTGACGACGGGGTACAGCAGGATGCCCAGACATGGCCGGACGGGCGGGCCGTCGCCTGCGACATCGTCCGGGCGGCTGACCAGGGTCCCCGCCAGATGACCGCCGGCCGAGGCGCCCAGGACGGCGATGCGGTTCGGGTCGAGCCCGTCGGCGGCGGCGCGCCCGCGGATCAGGGCCATGGCGCGCTGGGCGTCCTGGAGGGGGGCGTCCGGGCCCGCGGCCCAGCCGTCGGCAGGCAGGCGGTAGCGCAGGACGAAGCAGGTCACGCCGGCCCCGGCGAAAGCCCGGGCGCAATCCAGCCCCTCCTTGTCGATCACCGCCCAGCGGTAGCCGCCGCCGGGGATCAGAAGCAGGGACGCGCCGTTCGGGCGCTGCGGGCGGAGGACCGTCAGCAGGGGATCGGTGGTGTACTGCGCGTAGCGGTCGTGAAAGGCGGGATCGGTCGAGCGCTCGACGACCCGTGGCGTGACCGTGACCCGCTCTCCGCCCGGGGCGCCGTCGGGCCACAGGCGGATGACCTCCGTCGGATCGGGCGGGGCAGGCCGGGACACCGGTGTCAGGGCGCGGGCCGAAGCGGGCGTCGCAGCCAAGGCGGCGAGCCCCAGCGCGCCTCTGCGGTTCAGGATCATGGGCGCCTCCTGAGGGGAGGCTAGGACGGGCCGGGGCGGGCGGCAAGACGCCCGCCTCCGGTCGGAAGCGGGCTTCCAGAGGTAACTAAATTACAGTCAGACCAGTTCGACGGCCATGGCCACGGCTTCGCCGCCGCCGATGCACAGCGAAGCCACGCCCTTCGTGCCGCCGCGGGCCTTCAGCGCCGCCAGCAGGGTGGCCAGCACGCGGGCGCCCGAGGCGCCGATCGGGTGGCCAAGGGCGGTCGCGCCGCCGTTCACGTTCAGCTTCGCGCGATCGATGCCCAGCTCGTGCATGGCGATCATCGGGACGATGGCGAAGGCCTCGTTGATCTCCCACAGGTCGACGTCATCGACCGACCAGCCGGCCTTCCTGAGAGCCTTCTGCATGGCCGGAACCGGGGCGGTGGTGAATTTCGCCGGTTCGTGGGCGTGGGCCGAATGGGCGACGATGCGCGCCTCGATGTTCAGACCCAGAGCCCTGGCCGTGCTCTCGCGGGCCACGACCACGGCGGCGGCGCCGTCCGAGATAGAGGCCGAGGAGGCGGCGGTGATGGTGCCGTCCTTCGCGAAGGCGGGCTTCAGGTTCGGGATCTTCTCCGGCATGGCGTTGCCGGGCTGCTCGTCGTTCGAGACGGTGACCGGGCCCTTGCGGGTCTGGACCTCGACCGGAACGACCTCGGCGGCGAAGGCGCCGGAGTTCACGGCCTCGACCGCACGGGTCAGACTTTCGATGGCGTAGGTGTCCTGCGCCTCGCGGGTGAACTGGTATTCGTTTGCGGTGTCTTGGGCGAAGGAGCCCATCGGCTTGCCGGGCTGATAGGCGTCCTCGAGGCCGTCCATCATCATCGAGTCGACGATGACGTCGTGACCGATGCGGGCGCCGCCGCGGTGCTTGTTCATCACGTAGGGAGCGCCGGTCATGGATTCCATGCCGCCGGCGACGATCACTTCGGCCGAGCCGGCCAGCAGGGCGTCCGAGGCCATCATGACCGATTGCAGGCCCGAGCCGCACATCTTGTTCACCGTAGTGGCCTCCACATGCTGGCCGAGGCCGGCGGCGATGGCCGCCTGACGGGCCGGGGCCTGGCCCAGACCGGCCGGCAGGACGCAGCCCATGTAGATCTGGTCGACCTTCTCGGGGGCCACGCCGGCGCGTTCGACGGCGGCCTTGACCGCGGCGGCGCCCAGATCGGTGGCCTTCACCCCGGCCAGAGCGCCCTGGAAACCGCCCATCGGCGTGCGGGCGAAGGAACAGATGACGACGGGATCGGACATTTCACTACATCCTGAATTAAAACTCGTGGCCGCTAGATCGACCGTTTCACGTTGTGGCGCAAGAGGCTTTGCCGCAGTGCACAATCAGGGCTCGGTGAGGAACCACGCCGGTCGGCGGACAGAAACCTGCCGGCCATCGACCGTCAGATCGCCTTCCAGGCGATCCAGCCGGACAAGCGCCATGGCGTGTCCGTCCCGGCCGGTCAGGACCTCTCCGGCGCGCAGTTCGCCGTTCAGGAGCTCGGCGCCGGTCGGGGGCGGTGGGCCGTCAAAGGCGATCGGCAGCATGCGGTTGCGGATCGAACCGCGGCGCTTCATCCGCGAGGTCGTTTCCTGACCGATGAAACAGCCCTTCCTGAAGTCGATGCCGTTCAGCAGGTCGAAATTGGCCTCGATCGGATAGGTCTTGTCGTCCGGCGCGTCGCGGGTGGGATCGGGGACGCCGACCCCCAGGCGATGGGCCTGCCAGTCATCCTCGCCGGCATTGGTCACGACGTCACCACCATAGCGGCGGCCACCCAGCGCCGGTGTCCGGGGATCGGGCGCGAAGCTCTCGACCTCGCCGTCCCAGCAGACGAACACCGGCTGATCGTCAGCCTCGACGGCGACCCTGGCGCGCAACCTGTACATCGAAAGGCGCTGAATCAGGGCGTCGCGGCGGTCGGCGGCGACGTCGAGCAGCATGATGCCATCGATGCAATTGATGCATTGGATGAAAAGGTCGAACAGCAGGCGGCCGGGCGGCGATAGCAGGGCGCCGAAACGCAACTCGCCATCGCCCATCGACTCGACGTCCTGTGTCAGCAGGTTGTGCAGAAAGGACCGCGCGTCGGGGCCTGAGACCCGGACAAGGGCTCGGCTGGTCAGTTGGGCGATGCGAGCGGTCATGGACGCCAGATAGGGGCTGCCCCGGCGTCGGCCAAGGTCGGCTAGAAGATGCCGACCGCACCGTCTGCCCAGATCAGCGCGACGGCGGCGACAACCGCCAGGATCAGGGCGATCCGCAGGGGCATCGACTTCGCCTTCCAGACCGCCAGCTCGATCAGCGCGCCCGCGCCGGTCAGCAGCACGCCCGCGAACAGGAAGTCGCTGGCGGTCCAGGCGACCTCGCTGCTGAACTGCATGGCCACGGCCGGGGCCAGCAGGATCGCCGCGACGGCGCCCCAGCCGGCGATGCGCCAGCCGTTGAGTCCGCGCCGGGTCTGGTTGTTGTCGTTCGTCAGGGTCACTGTCAGCTCCTCCGTACAAGTCGGACACTGCGCTTGGCGACGCCTGACGTCACGTGGAGTTCCAGAGGTTCCATCGTGCAGGAGTGGTGCAGAGCCTTGCACCGCGGCGCAGCCCGTTTACAGGTCGGGTCTCCGGGTGAAGGATTTCGAATGCTGACGACGGCCTTGCTCGCGCTTGTATTGCAGACGACTGCACCAACCTCTGCGGATCCGCAGCCCGCGACCGAGCGGCTGCGCGCTGCCGCGCCGGCGGCGGCGGCTTTCCCAGACACGACCCTGCTGGGTTACGAGGTGACCGGCCGCTCGCCCCGCACAGTCCGGGAATCGATCAATGAGTCGAAACCGGCGGATCCGCAGGGGCAACGACACGACGCCGTGACGCGCTGGCGCTATCAGCCGCGATGGATGCGGCGGGACAGTCAATGTGTCCCCGAAACGGCGACGGTGGAGGTGCAAATCACCATCATACTGCCGGACCTCGCCACTCGCGGCGCCCTGGCCGGCCGCGAAGGTGAAGCCTGGGACCGGTATTTCGACGCGCTGGTCGGCCATGAGGTCAATCACGCCCGTGTCGCACGGACCGGCGCGGAGCAGATGCAGCAGGCCATGCGCGCGGCCTCCGATTGCGCGGGGATGCAGGCGGCCGTCGAGGGTATCAACCGCGCGGTGCAGGCCGCCAACGACCAGTACGATCAGCAGACAGGCCATGGCCGCACCGAAGGCGCGGTCTATCCCCGGCGCTGACGTCAGGTCTCGCCGACGGCATAGCGGGCCTCTATCCCGTCCGGCTGCCAGTCATGCTGGTCCAGTCGGTCCAGTGACAGCAGGATTCGCCGGGTGAAGTCGGCCGGATCGCCGGCTTCAATCGCCGGGCGGAGCCAGTCACTGACAACCGCTCTGGCGGGGTAGGTCCCGACAGGGCCCGGCACGCTGAGCGCCACCTCGACTCCCTCGGCCAGCCAGCCGGCGACGACGGCGAACATCTTTGGCGAGGCCAGAAACTGCGAACGGCGCACCACGAACAGGGTGATGACCCCGTCCTCAATACCGTCCGGGCGGACCGCGACGCCGCTGCGGTCGGGCCGCCAGTCGTCCGACAGCTCGATGACCCGCCACAGGCAGAACCAGGTGCGGCAGGTCTGCGGCCGGATGGCGTGGACCGAGCAGCCCGCGCCGTCGACGCAATAGGCGCACAGCTGCCCCGTCGGCTTGGACAACTCCGGCAGGTTCAACGGGATCACCCGGCAGCATTCGACGCAGCCGCCGCACGCCCGGTCGGGAAGAAGGGGAAGGCTCATGACGGGAAGGCGCTGGCGGTCATCGCGGATGCCAGACCGGAAAGCCTTGTCCGGGTCAAGACAAGGCCGTCCACAGCTTGATTACAGGGATGCGTCATGTCCCGCTTCCGCGACGAGAATCTCTGTACAACCGGCTCATGGCGGGCCGTTTCCCCATCCTCTACCTCGCAGAGGCCGACGCCGAAGACGCAGTCCTGTCGTCCGGCGTTCTGGCCTATCTCGTCGAGGCCATGCCGCAGGCGACCTTCACGATCGTCGGCTCGCCTGCCAGCGCCCCGTTATTCGCCGATACTCCCAGGCTGGATCGACTGATCGTGCTGGAGAAGGAAGGCCGCCTCGAATGGCTGGGCCTCTGGAACCAGGTGCGGCCGATCAAATGGGGTCTGGTCGTGGACATGCGCGGCACCACCTTCTCGGGCAAGCTCAGCCGCCAGAAGCGCGCCGTTCGTGCGAAGGATGAGCCGGGCGTGCACAAGGTCGAGCTGGCCGCCCGCGTTCTGCAGCTGGATGAGGTTCCACCACCACGCCTTTTCGCCTCCGACATTGCTCGCGCGAAGGTGGAGAGCCGCCTCCCGGACGACGGCGCGCCCCTGCTGGTCGTCGCGCCGGGCGCAGACTGGATGGGGAGGCAGTGGCCGGCCGAGCGCTTTGCGAGCCTCGCCGCAAACCTGACGACGGACGGTCCGCTGGCCGGCGGTCGCGTCGTGGTGCTGGGCGACGACAGGGACCGCGATGCGGCCCACACCATCCGTCTGGCCATGCCGCGCAACCGCACAGTCGAGCTGCAGGGCAAGTTGTCGAAGCAGGAGGCTCTGGCCGTGCTGGAGCGCGCCGACCTGTATCTAGGCGGGGACTCGATCTGGACCCATCTGGCCACGGCGGCCGGCGCGCCTGTGGTCGCCGCCTTCGGCCCCTCCGACGACACGGTGCGCGGCCCTTGGGGAGGGACCGTCGTGCGCGGCCCCCGATCAGTGGACGAGTTCCGCAAGATCGATCCGGGCCTGAACCAGGCGATCCAGCATATGAACGAAGTTCCAGCCGACCGGATGTTGAGAGCGGCGAAGAAGGTGCTGGCGGAGCGGGCGGGCTGAGACCCAATCACATGCTCCGTCACCCTCGGGCTTGACCCGAGGGCCAGACGTGGCGGCTAGCTCTGCCTGTCCAGCGGTTTACGTTTCGACGGTCTACGCACAGCCTGCTCCCGCCTCCGACCCTCGGGTCAAGCCCGAGGGTGACGGGGTTGGAGTCAGACCGCATTTTTTCCGCGCGCCCCCTGCCATCCGACCGGTTTCCGACTATTCAGGCAGGCCATGACCTATGACCTGATCGTTCGTGGCGGCGAAGTCGCAAATCATGCCGGTCGCGGCCGCGCCGATGTCGGCGTCCGCAATGGCCGCATCGTCTTCGTCGGCGACCTGTCGCAGGCCTCGGCCGGCGAGGTGTTCGACGCCACGGGCCTGACGGTTCTGCCCGGCGTCATCGATACCCAGGTCCACTTCCGCGAGCCGGGACTGGAGTGGAAGGAAGACCTCGAGACCGGTTCGCGCGCCGCGGCGCTGGGCGGCGTCACCGCCGTGTTCGAGATGCCGAACACCGAGCCGAACACCACCGATCCCGCCACGCTGGAAGACAAGCTGGATCGCGCCCGCGACCGCATGTGGACCGACCATGCCTTCTACATCGGCGGCACCCACGAGAACGCGAAATACCTCGGCGAGCTGGAGCGGCTGCCGGGCTGCTGCGGCGTGAAGGTCTTCATGGGCGCCTCGACCGGGACCCTGCTGGTGGCCGACGACGACGGCGTGCGCGAGGTGCTGAGCCATGTGAAGCGTCGCGCCACCTTCCATTCCGAGGACGAATATCGCCTGGTCGAGCGCCGCCCGCTGGCGCGCACCGGCGACTGGACCAGCCACCCGGAGGTCCGCGACCCCGAGAGCGCCATCATGTCGACCCGCCGCCTCGTGCGGCTGGCGCGGGAGACCGGCGCCCGGATCCACGTCCTGCACGTCACCACGGCGGAAGAGATCGACTTCCTGGCCCATAACAAGGACGTCGCAACCGTCGAGCTCACGCCCCAGCACCTGACGCTGGACGGCGACGAGGCCTACGAGCGGCTCAAGGGCCTGGCCCAGATGAACCCGCCGATCCGCGACGCGTACCACATCGCCGGCCTGTGGCGAGGCATCGAGCATGGCGTCGCGGACGTCCTCGGCTCCGATCACGCGCCGCATACGCTGGAGGAGAAGGCGCGCCCGTATCCGGCCTCGCCCTCGGGCATGCCGGGCGTGCAGACACTGGTGCCGGTCATGCTGACCCACGTCGCCAACGGCCGCCTGTCGCTCGACCGGTTCATCGACCTGACCAGCCACGGCGCGAACCGCGTGTTCGGCATCGCCGGCAAGGGCCGGATGGCCGAGGGCTATGACGCCGACCTGACCATCGTCGATCTGAAGGCGAAGCACGTCCTGAAGCACGAGGACATGGCGACCCGCTCGGCGTGGACGCCTTTCGACGGCATGGAGTGCACGGGCAAGGCCATGGCCACCATCGTGCGCGGACGTGTCGTGATGCGGGACGGCGAACTGCTGGGCAAGGCCCACGGTCAGGCGGTTCGCTTCCAGGAAACCCTGGCGTGAGCGCGACCGTCTAGATCGAGAAACTGACGCCGCAACCGCAGCTGGAGGCGGCGTTCGGGTTACGCACCACGAACTGCGCGCCGGAAAGGTCGTCGACGAAGGCGATCTCGGAGCCTTTCAGGAAGGGCAGGGAGACCGGATCGACGACGGCGGCCTGACCGTCGGCGCGGATGACGATGTCTTCTGCATCGGCCGCCTCGACGAGTTCGAGCCGGTACTGGAAGCCAGAGCAGCCGCCGCCATCGACGGCGACCCGCAACATGACCGGATGGCCCTCGGCCTCGCCCAGCTTCGCCAGCCGGCGCGCGGCGCTGTCGGCCAGCGTCAGGCCGTGGCCGCCGGTGGATGGCGACAGTTCGAAGGCGGGGGAAGATTGGACGGTGCTCACGCGGCTCTATATGAGGCGCGGACGGGCGTTCGCAAAGACCCGTGATCACAGACGAGCCGCCGACGTTGTTCCCCGAACGCGCACCCTGGGCCGAATACCCCGAACACAGCCGCGGCCGCCTCTCGCCCGAGCCGATCAGCCGCACCCGCAACGCCTTCGCCCGCGACCGCGACCGCATCATCCATGCGACCGCCTTCCGACGCCTGAAGGAGAAGACCCAGGTCTTCGTGGCGCACGAGGGGGACCACTACCGCACGCGTCTGACCCACTCGCTGGAGGTGGCGCAGATCGCCCGCTCGCTGGCCCATGCACTGCGGCTGGATACGGATCTGGCCGAGACGGTCGCCCTGGCCCACGATCTGGGCCACCCGCCGTTCGGACACGCCGGCGAGGATGAGCTTCAGGCGCAGATGCAGCCGTGGGGCGGTTTCGACCACAACGTCCAGACCTTCCGCGTGGTGACGAGGCTGGAGGAGCGCTATCCGCAGTTCGAGGGACTGAACCTCAGCTGGGAGACGGTCGAGGGCGTGGTCAAGCACAACGGCCCGGTCAGCCATCGGCTGGGGGAGCCCGCGTGGCAGGCGATCGCCGACTATGCGAAGGACTGGGACCTGCGGCTGGGGACCTTCGCCTCGCTGGAGGCGCAGGCGGCGGCGATCGCCGACGACATCGCCTACAACAATCACGACGTGGACGACGGGGTGCAGGCGGGCCTTTTCACGCTCGACGATCTGGCCGATGTGCCGCTGATCGGGCCGGTGCTGCTCGGCGTGCGCAAGGACTGGCCGGACATCGACGCCCGCATGGTGCGGATCGAGGCGGTCCGGCGGATGATCGGCGTGATGGTCGAGGATGTGCTGGCCGAGACCGAGGCCCGGATCGAGGCGGACGAAATCCGCTCGACCGAGGATGTGCGGATGGCGAAGCGCACCCTGGTGGCCTTCTCTCCGGCCATGCTGGCCGACCTGGGCGTGCTGCGGAAATTCCTGTTCGAGCGGATGTATCGCCACTATCGCGTCAACCGGACACGCAGCCAGGCGCGGCGGATCCTGGCCGAGATGTTCCAGCTGTTCATGGCGGAGCCGGAGACGATGCCGCCGGAGTGGTCGGGCAAGGCGATCAGCGGCGACGAGATGAAGCGCGCGCGGGCCGTCTGCGACTACATCGCCGGCATGACCGATCGCTACGCCATTGAAGAGCATCGCAAGCTGTTCAGCCTCGACCTGGCTTTGGACCTCTAGTCCTCTCCGTCATCCTCGGGCTCGACCCGAGGATCGCACGATCCGGCGCGCTCAGCTCTGGGTGTCGAACGCCGTCGCTGGTCCCGTCGAGCGCACAGTCCGCGGCCACGTCCGACCCTCGGGTCAAGCCCGAGGGTGACGGTGGAGAGATGATTCCTCTGGCCTGAAAAAGGACTCTGACGGAGATAGAGTACGTGCTTGGCCGCGCCGATTCGCGCGGCCGCTCCTGAAAGGCGCGGTCATGTCCCACGAAGATCCCTACCGTCCGAATCCGGGTCGCGACCGCGGCGCCTATACGCCGCCGACCGAGGACGATCTGCCCTTCAACCGGCAGGGCTATGACCCGCGCCGCGGCGGCGGTGGCGGAGGGGGCGGGAAAGCCCCGCCCATGACGCTGATCATCTCGGCCGTGGTGCTGTTGCTGCTGATCGTCGCCGTGGTGGTCTACTATCGCGCCGGGCCGCGCGCCTCGGGGGACGCGCCTCCGGCCGTGGGGCGTGAAGTCGGGGCGATGAAGGCCGATGCGCCGATC
>JBQVQW010000041.1:0-14529 GCA_052441165.1 Caulobacteraceae bacterium
GCCCCGCCGGCCGCGCCGGCGGCTGCTCCGGCGCAGTGATCGTCAACTGGTGAGCCTTTCGCCCCTGCGTCCAATCGCCGTGCGCCTGCCCGGCCTGATCGTCGGCCTGCTCGCGGTCTTCTGGCTGGCGGCGACGCCGGCGCTCGCCCAGGGCGGTCCGCAGTTCCCGCCCCTCACGGGTCGCATCGTCGACAACGCCAACCTTCTCTCACCCGAGGCCGAGCGGGGACTGAACAGCACGCTGGAAGCCCTGGAACGCGACACGACCGACCAGCTGGTGGTGGTCACCCTGGCCGACCTGCAGGGTTATGAGATCGAGGAATACGGCTATCAGCTGGGCCGCGAATGGGGCATCGGACAGACTGGCAGGAACAACGGCGTTCTGCTGATCGTCGCGCCGAACGACCGCAAGGTCCGGATCGAGGTCGGCTACGGTCTCGAGGGCGTCCTGACCGACGCGCTTTCCGCCACCATCATCCATGACGACATCCTGCCCTCGTTCCGCGATGGCCATTACGAGCGCGGCATCACCCTCGGCGTCGGCGCCATCAATGAACAGTTGAGGCTGGATCCGGCCGAAGCCCAGGCCCGCGCCGCAGCGGCGGAATCCCCGCGCGCCTCCGCGCCGGTCGGACCGATGATCCTGATCACTGTCGTCTTCGTTCTCATCGCCCTCTCCGTGATCGGCAGCCTGTCGGGCCGTGGCCGGCGCAGACGCGGCGGACGCGGAGACGTCGCCTCGGCCCTGATCTGGACTGCCGCTGAACTGGCCCGCAGCCGCCACTGGGGTGGCGGGGGTGGCGGCTTCGGCGGGGGCGGCGGCGGAGGCTTCGGTGGTGGCGGCGGCAGCTTTGGCGGCGGGGGCGCATCTGGCGGATGGTGATGCAACTGACTCCGGAAGCGCACCAGCGGATCGCAGCTGCGATCGCGGCGGCGGAAACGAAGACCTCGGGCGAGATCTTCTGCGTCCTGTCGCGGCAGGTCTCCTCGTACCGCAATGTGTCGCTCGCCTGGGCCGGTGCGGCCGCCCTGCTCCTGCCGTTGCTCCTGATCCCCTTCGGCTTCGAGCCGGGCTGGGTTCCCGGTTTCGCCGACAGCTGGGAAGCCGCGCACCTGGCGACGCGTCATCTATCGATCGGCCAGGCCATCGGCGCCTATGCCCTCATCCAGGCGGCCACCTTCATCACGGTCCTGCTGGTGACATCCATTCCCCGGATACGGTTGTGGGTCACGCCGAGGAGCATCCTGCGCGCAAGGGTTCGTCGCGCCGCGCTCGAGCAGTTTCTCGCCCATGGTCTGCATGTCACCGACAACCGCACCGGCGTGCTGATTTTCGCGTCCGCCGGAGAGCACCAGATCGAGGTCATCGCGGACCAGGGCATCCATGACATCGTCCCCGCAGATGTCTGGGCCGATGCGGTGGAGGCATTGGCGGCGGGTCTGAAACGCGGCGATCCGGCCGGCGGCTTCGAGGCCGCCATCGCCCTGTGTGGCGGCGTCCTTGCGTTGCATTTCCCGCCCGGCGACGACAACCGGAACGAACTGGCGGACCGTCTCGTCGTTCTCTGATCGCAACCGCCCCGTTGACGTCGCATTCAGGGAGGACATGGCTGCGGCCAGTCGTCCTCCATCCGGAAGTTCATGCCCCGCCTCCTCACCTACAATGTCCACCGTTGCGTCGGCACGGATCGCCAGCTTGATGTGGGCCGGATCGCAGGGGTGATCTCGGAGTACGAACCGGACATCGTCTGCCTGCAGGAACTGGACGTCGGGCGCGCCCGCACCGGATACGTCGATCAGGCCCAGTCGATCGCCGACCGACTTGCGATGTCGTATCACTTCCATCCGGCCATGAAGGTCGAGGCTGAGCTTTACGGCGACGCCATCCTCACCCACTTCCCGGAGCGCCTGATTCGTTCAGGCCCACTGCCCTCGGTCCGGGGCGTGCCCGGCCTCGAACCCCGCGGCGCGCTGTGGGTCGAGGTCGAGATCGGCGAGACGCGGCTCAACGTCTTCAACACACACCTGGGGCTGGTCCCGCGCGAACAACGCCTGCAGGCCGCCGCCCTCGTCAGCGATCAGTGGGTGGGTCACCCCGGCTGTAAAGGTCCGACCCTGCTGACCGGGGACTTCAACGCCACCTCGATGACGAGGCCCTATCAGACCCTGGTGCGGAAACTCGCCGATGCCCAGCGACTGCTCGGCCTGAAGCCTTCGGTGAAGACCTTCCCCTCCGCCTTCCCGGCGATCCGCATCGACCATTGCTTCGTCAGTCCGGAGATCGAGATCCGCGCGGTCAGCGCGCCATTCTCGCCCCTCGCGCGGATCGCCTCGGACCACCTTCCCCTGATCGTGGATTTCGAGATCAGAAATTCCTGATCGCCCGATGCTGTGACCTGACCCGGCGCTTCCAGGGACGGAAGACATCGCTGACCGAGGTCGGATCCCCGAGCTGGAACTCGGCGATCATCTGCTCCAGACGCGTCGGCGGTGTTGCGCCCAGCAACTTCATGCGCCCCGTATCGAACCGCTGAACGGCCTGTCCCGGTGATCTGGTGAGCGCTTCGGCGGCGGCGAATTCGTCCGTGGTGACCCCGATCCAGTGGCCCATCGTGCGGTGACGGTAACGGGTGATCGCCGCCCGACCGTCTTCTGTCGTGGGCGCGGCGGCCACATCGCATTCGGTGTCGAAACCGAAGGAGCGGTTGTTGAGATTGGTCGAACCGACCCGGATGACGGCGTCGTCGATGATCGTCATCTTCGCATGAACGATGATGCGATCTCCTCCGGGGGTGTGCGGCGTGTAGGCGAAGAACCGGTTTTTCCTATCCGCCTGCTCCAGACGATACAGGATCTCTGACCGGGCGGTATCCATCGTCATCTTGTCGAACCAGCTCGGGCTTCCCCCCGTGCTGACCAGCACCACCTCGGGGCCGTGCTCCTCCGCCAGTCTCTCGCCGAGAGCCGCAGCGATCTTCGGCGAGGTGAAATACTGGTTCTCCATGTAGATCAGTCGCTGCGCCGACCGGATCAGGTCGAGGTGCAGGGTCTCGTTCTCGCGTATTTCCCTGGAACCGCGCCCCGGCTCGGTGCGGGCGATGGCGACCGGCGTATCCTGGAAATCGGCCTCGACGTCGTCCGGCCAGACGTCAGCACTGCCGACATCGACGACGGTCTCTTCACCGGTCGCGCGCCGCCAGCGCTCACGGGCCAGATCGCCCAGCGCCAGTGCCGCGGGTCCGTCCATGACCGTCATGACCTCGTGCCGCGGCGGCGCGATCACGCCCGATGGCTGGCAGCGCCTCGGGTCATCGTCCAGATGCTGCTCGCTGTCCCAGCGATCCACGGAGATGTCACCCCCGCCGCAGAAGGCCACCGCGTCGTCGATGATGACGACCTTCTGATGGTGACAGGCTCCCATCGGCACCTGCGAGTCCAGTCTCAGCTCGACCATCCGCTTGCGGAACCATGCCTGGGCGCGATGCGGGAAGAAGCCCTGCGAAGCCGCGATCAGCAGGGGCGACTTCCAGATCAGCAACCGTACGTCCAGCTCGGGACGGGTCTTCACCATCATGCGCAGGAGGTGTCCCACCTGGTCGGTGTGCTCGTCGATCGCGGACTCGACCTCCAGCCGGGTGCGGGGATCAAATTGCCAGCCCAGAACGACGACAGACCGCCGGGCCTTCAGCAACGACGATCTCAGAGCCTTGAAGTAGGCCCCGTTCTCCATGAGCACGGCAAACCGTCCTGCACGCTCGACGCGCCAGCAGTTTCGGCCCGGAATGAAAGTCCCGTTGTTCTGATCGTCCATGCCACCCGCACTGCCCGATTCGCATGACGGCGGCATATGCCCCACCGTGCAGGAGACGCGCTGCAACGCTTTCCGTTCCATGGCGAACCGGCCGAGGTCAACAATAGTCACGCTTGACCGGAGAGCCGGATTGTCCCGATGACAGAATGAGCGCATAATCGTTACGTTCAATCGCAGGGGGATCGGCGGTGCAGACGCTGGTCGAGCTCATTACGGGACTGGTCGCCATGCTCGCCGCGGCAGCGCTCTCGCTGTTCGGTGTGGACATGAACGCGCCTGAAAAGCCCCGCCCGGAGATCCACCGGGTCCGTGATTGCGGTGACGGCCCCAGCCGGGCGGTATTCACGACGGCCGAGCGCGGCGACAACTGCTGATCGGCGGGACATCCCCCGGTTTCGACGGCCTTCGCCTTCCCGCGCTGCGATTGACCCGTTAGGGTCCTGCAACGCCTTGCGCGCCTGAAGCCTCCGTAATTCAGCAAGATCGTGGTGTGATGAAGCCTCCCCGCCAACGGCAGCCGTTGAACCTGACCGAACCGGAACCGGAAAGCGACGCCGAAGCGGTGAAGGCCGGGGCCGGGACGACCCTGGAACCCGCGCCGGTGGAACGGCCGATGTCCGAGCGTCGCCGTCGGCGTCTGGCCGAGGAGAAGGCCGCGGCCGAACGCGCCGCCGCCGCGGCTGAGGCGCGAGCACACGTGCACGACGCCGAACTGACCATCGTCGCAGAACCGCCTCCGCTGGCGCAGTCCGCCGAAACGCCGCCCGCCACGCTCGCGCCCGCCAGCGCGCCCATCATCCGCCGCCGCGAGCCCGCGCCGAGCGGAAACCACGCCTATCTGATCGCCGGCTTCGCCTCGGCCTTGTGGATCGCCGGCGTCGCCGCCTGGGCCGCCTTTGAAACCGGTTCCGCAGAGATCGAACCCCTGCGTCTCGCGCTTTATGCCCTGATCGCCCTCGCCCCCGCGGGGTTGGCCATCATGCTGGCCCACGCCGTCCGTCAGGGCGCCGGCCTTGCTGCGGAGACGAAACGGGCGCGTGAGCTGTCGGAGGCCCTTGTCGCGCCCACGGCCCTGGCTGCCCAGCAGACCGGCGAGGTGCTGCAGAGCCTGCGCACGGACATCGACCAGGCCTCCCTCGCCGCCGAACGCGCCCGTCGGGACATGCAGTTGCTGCGCGAGGCCCTCGCCGAGGAAACCGCCCGGCTGAACGAGGCTGCCGAGACAGCCGGCCGCACTGCCCGTCGCCTTGTCGAGGAACTCGGCGGCGAACGCGAACAGCTACAGGGCCTGGGAACCCAGCTGGATACCCAGGCGACCGGGGTGCTGGACGCCGTCGAACGCCAGTCGCGCATGGTGGTCGACGCCTCCGATCTGGCCCAGGCGCAGCTGCGCGAGGCCGAAGCCGCCCTCGCCGCTCGTGCAGCCGATCTGGCTGCCGCCGCCGGCGAGGCGCAGGACGCGGCCCGCGTCGCCGCCGACGACCTTGCCCGCCAGACCCTCCGTCTGGAGAACGCGGGCTCGGGCGTCGCCGAACAGATCCAGTCGGTCGAGGAAGGCCTCGGGCAGCAACGTGCCGCCCTCGTCACCGCCGCCTACGCCCTGCGCACCGATCAGGAGGACTTTTCCGCCCAGGTCGAGAGCCAGCGAGCCCAGCTGAGCGAACAGCTATCGGCCGCCCGGGCCGCCGCCAGTGAGCTGGACGAAACCTCCGGCCGCACGACCGATACCATCAAGGATCTGGTCGAGGCCGCCGCCGACCAATTCCGCGCCCTCGTCGAAATGTCCCAGCGCGAGGCGGACAGCTTCGACGCCGCCACCAAGGTCGCGCTTGACCGCTTCGAGGCGCTCGCCGCCGAGGCCCGCGACGCGCTGGTCGAGGAGACCCGTCGGGCTCTCGAGGCCCTTCAGGCCACAGCTGAGGATTCACGCGCCGCCGCCGCCGAGGCCGTCGAGCAGGCCCAGATGCGCACAGATCGCCTGAGCGAGTCGCTGTTCGATGCCGCCCGCAAGGCCGACGAGGCCGCCGACGCGCGGGTGGAAAGCGCCCGCAAGATCGTGTCGGAGTCCGGATCGCTGGTCGATCAGGCTGGCGAACGCGCGCTCGAACGTCTCGAGGTCACCGTCGAGCGCATGGAAACCGCCCTTGCCCGGATCGACGAGGCCATCGGCGATCTGGACGACCGCTCGATGCGTCTGCCCGACGAGGCCCGCAAGCGTGTCGAGGAGGTCCGTGCGTCGGTCGAGGACGGTCTGGCCGCCCTCTCCGCCGCCTCGCAGCGCGCCGCCGCCGACACCGAGGCTCTCGACGCCAGCTTCCAGGAGCGGGTCCGACGGAACTACGACATGCTGACGGAGGCCGTGCGCCTGATGGGGGTGGTCTCCGGCGACAATACTCCGCCGACGGCCCGACGCCGGGAGCCCCCCGCGCCCGAGGCCGCGCCTGCGCCGCGAGCAACCGCCCGGGAGGAGCGTGGCTTTGGCCTGCGCGGACGGTTGAGACTGGAGCCGACACCCAATCCGGCCGCGCAGGGCCCATCTGGCGAGCGCCTCGACTGGTCGGATCTGATCGACGAGACTCCGGATGAGGCCCCGCTCGACCTCGACACACCGGTCATGCCGGCCGCGCCTGCGACGGGCGAGAGCACCGAGTTTCTCGGCGAACGCCTGGTCTCGGCGATCCGGCGCATGGGCGTCGATCCCAATGCCCTGTTGCCCCGATCTCGGGTTGAGGAAGCCGCCGTCGCCCTCTCCGAGCGGGACACCGATCGCGCGCGACAGATCGTGCGCCGCGTCGCGCCGGCCGCCGTCCGGAGTGTGTCGCGCCGTGTGCTGACGGATCCCGCCCTTCGGGAGGATTCCGAAAACTTCGTCCGCGCCATGAGCAAGGAGATCGCCGGCCACGCCGCAAGTGGAGACGCTGCCGCCGTTCAGGCGCGTCTGACCTCGGACGCCGGACGCACCTTCATGCTGCTGGACGCAGCGATCGGCGATCTGTCCTGATGCGGGTTTCGGCTTGACGGAGCCCCCTCCAGCCCACACGGTAGCTGAAGTTGTCACAATACCGTCACGATAGACCCGCCGCATGACCGCCGAACCCGACGCGACGCAGACGGATCACAGGCCCGCGATCATAATTTGCGCGTGGGACGTTGACGAAGCCGGTTGGGATCCCGTCGAGGACCTGTCAGGGGAGCCATGGAACCCCGTCGGCGCCCGCACGGTCGCCGTACCGGCGGACAGCCCCGGTCATCTCGCCGATGAGCTCTCGGGCCATCTGCGCGATCCGCGTTGCCGCGCCCTGCTGCTGGTGGGCCGGACCCAGCGTCCCGGGCGATTCCTGTTGCAGCTGCGGGCAGAGCACAGGGCGCCGGACGGGTCGCGTTCCGACCATGGCACGGCGCCCAGTGTGGCGCGGGCGACCGCCCCGATCGCCGAGATGGTGCGTGCGCTCAACGACGCCGGGGTGCCTGCCGAGGCGACGTCGGAAGCGGATGACGACAGCGGAACCTTCCTTCTGTACAGCGTCCTGTCGGGCCTGCCGGACGGCATCGACACCCCGGCCATTGGCGTGCTGCGCGGACCGGGCGATGCCTCGGACGCCGCCTTCACAAAGGCGGTGAAGACCGCCGCCCAGGCCATGGCCCGCAACATGTCGCCGATCAGCCGCGCACGGGCCGGCTAGACCAGACGTCGCCTCAGGCTCAGGGCGGCCACAAGGCCCGCGCCGGCCATCACAGCCATCGCGATATATCCCCCTGCGCCATGGTGGTCGTAGAGCGGGCCGGATATGGCCGTGGCGACCCCGATCAACACCCCTCCGGAAAGCACGGAGCTCAGTGTCTGCGCCGCCGTCTGGCTGTCCCGGGGCGCGAGCCTCTCAACCAGTTGCACGCCTGCGAGGAAGGTTGCGGCGAAAGTCAGGGAATGAAGCGCCTGAAGCGGCCAGAGAAGCCACAGCGGCGGTGCGAAGGCCATGGCCGTCCAGCGGATCACGGCCACGACCGATCCAGCGACGAGAAGGCTCCACGGGCCGATCCCGACCTTTCTGCGCCAGGGCTCGAAAGCCCACATGAGGGCGATCTCGACGACAACACCGAAGGCCCACAGCTGGCCGGTAACCGCCTCGCTGATACCCTGCGCCTTCCACAGGATGGCTGAAAAGCCGTACTGGAACGCATGGGCGGACTGCACCGCCCCTACGGCGAAGATCACGGTCATGAAGACCGGGTCCCTGAGCAGGCGCCCCATACCTTTGAACCGGTCGAGCCCGCGGATCGGCGCCCCCTCCCCGACCGGCTCGGCGGGCAGAACCAGGGCCCCGACGAGCGCGATCCCCACGCCGAGGGTGGTGATCCAGATCACGACGGCATCGACCGGGGCCTTCAGCAGCACCGCCCCCATACCGACATTGGCCAGCACGAAGGCGGCCGAGCCGAAGCCGCGAGGGAGGGCGAAGGTAAAGCCGTCACGCGCTGCGAGCCGGAGCGTCAGAACATCGGTCAGCGGGATCAGGGCCGCGGCTGCAGTCGCGCCGACGAACCAGCACAGCGCCCTGACCGGCAGCCATTCCAGCAGCCATGCCCCGCCATAGCCTGCGGCCATGGCCATGCCCAGGAAGGCGATCGGGGTCCTGCGACGCCGGAAACCGTCGGCCCAGACCGCCAGCACAGGACCGGTCACGATCCGACCCAGCATCGGCGCAGCGAGCATGGCTCCGATGGCGGCCCCATCCAGCCCGCGGGCGCTGAACCAGAGTCCGGCGAACGGCAGACTGACCCCGCTGGCTCCGAACAGGAGCATATATTGCAGGGCCATGCGGCGCACGGAGGTCATGGTCGGGAACTAGCAGACGGCGCAGCTTCTGTCGGCTAGGTTCGATTCATGAGGATCGACCGCCATCTCGCCGCCTTCGCCGCTCTCAACGGCGCCATGTCCGTGGCGCTGGGCGCCTTTGCCGCCCACGGCGCGGGCCCGGCGGTGAAGACCCTGCTCACGACCGGCGCCCACTACCAGCTCGCCCACGCCATTCTCGCACTTGTCTGCGCACTGTGGCCTGATCGCCCGCGGCTGGTGACCGTCAGCGGCTGGCTTGCGGGCGTCGGCGGCCTGATCTTCGCGCTCGCCCTGTCATCGATCGGCTTGCTGGGTCTGCGCGTCATGGGCGCCGTCGCGCCGATCGGAGGCCTGCTGATGATCGCAGCATGGCTTTTACTTTTCGTTGCCGCATTCCGGTCACTTTCCAACGTCGTCGAGTAAGAGAGACCCTGTACCGAATGGCCTTCCCCGCGCCTGAATCGCCCCGTCGTGACCTGTTCCCCGAGATCGACTCCTATGCCTCCGGCTATATGCAGACCGGTACGGTCCACGAAGTCTGGTACGAGGAATCGGGCAATCCGCAGGGCCTTCCGGTCGTCGTCCTGCACGGCGGCCCCGGTGGTGCTGTCAATCCGGGCATGCGGCGCTATTTCGATCCGGCGAAATATCGCATCGTGATGTTCGACCAGCGCGGTTGCGGCAAGAGCCGGCCGAACGCGTCGCTGGAAGACAACACCACCTGGACCCTGATCGAGGACATCGAGCGCCTGCGCGAGCTGCTGGGCATCGAACGCTGGGCGGTCTTCGGCGGCAGCTGGGGCTCGACCCTTTCGCTGGCCTACGCCATCACCCATCCCGAGCGGGTCACCGCCCTTCTCCTGCGCGGCATCTTCCTGCTGACGAAGCCCGAGTTGCACTGGTTCTATCAGGACGGCGCCTCGCAGATCTTCCCGGACGCCTGGGAGAAATTCCTGGAACCGATCCCCGAGGCCGAGCGCGGCGATCTGATGGGCGCCTACTACAAACGGCTGACCGGCGACGACAAGGCCGAGCGCGAGCGCTGCGCCATCGCCTGGTCCAGCTGGGAGGGCGATACCGTCAGCGTCCAGGGTCCCGACGCCCGTCCGGACAAGTTCGCCGACCCCGAGTTCGCCGTGGCCTTCGCCCGCATCGAGTGCTGGTACTTCATGAACGGCGGCTTCTTCCCCGAGGAGGGCTGGCTGCTCAAGAAGGTCGACCGCATCCGCCATATCCCGTGCTGGATCGCCCAGGGCCGCTTCGACGTCGTCACCCCGATCACAAGCGCCTGGGCGCTGCACCGCGCCTGGCCGGAGGCGAAACTGGACATCGTCAAGGACGCCGGCCACGCCTCCAGCGAACCCGGCATCATCGACAGCCTCGTCCGCGCGACGGATTGGGCGGCTTCTTTGTAGGGATCAGGGACCAGGGATGGGGACCTAGGGGCGACACGGCATTGGTGGAGACCTCCAGGTCAGGGTAACATCCGGCTCTCGCCTGATCCCTGATCCCCAGGCCCCTGATACCTCACTTCGGGTTGGTCTTCTGCACCAGCTCCGACAACTGGAAGCCGATGCGGCGCGCCGGGCGCTCCTCGGGCTTCTTCCGGGCGTCCAGCAGAACGTTGATCTGGGTGTAGTGCTGGATCAGGCGAACCGGCCGCCCCTCGGAGTTCTTGCCCAGGAACAGGATGAAATCCGGCCCCCAGAAGCCGACGTCCTCGATCTGCATCACTCCGTCACCCGGAAGGCCGACCACGCGGGCGCCGATCTCCTCGTCCTTGTCGAGGGTCTTCTCGTAGTCCTCGATCAGCTTGGACAGGCGGACGAACGCCCACTCGGCAGGATTCTCCCGCATCCGCACGCCATCCGTCAGGGCCGCGGCCTGCTCCGGCGTGGCGGTCGGCAGGACGGGTTCAGGACAGGGCCGGTCTCCGCAGTCGGAGAACATTGAGGCGGGAGCGGTGACGGGAGCATCGGGCTTGGAAGCATCGGACATGGTTCCAGCCTAACGCGCGATCGGCCCGATCAGAACAGTCCCGTACCCTTCGGCAACTCCGCATAGCGATGCACCCGCGTCGACAGCACCAGCCCGAAGCCGAACATCACGGTCATCATCGACGAGCCGCCATAGGACAGCAGCGGCATCGGCACGCCCACGACGGGCGCCATGCCCATCACCATCGCCCCGTTGATCAGGACGAACAGGGCGAAGAATCCGGTCATGCCCGCTGCGGCGATCCGGCCGAAGTGACTATGCGCCAACGAAGCGATGCGCAGGGCGATCAGGATCACCCCGACATAGCAGGCCAGCATGAAGAAGGAGCCGACGAAGCCGAATTCCTCCGCCACCGTCGAGAAGATGAAGTCGGTATGCCGCTCGGGCAGGAACTCCAGCTGGCTCTGGCTGCCCAGCCCGTAGCCCTTGCCCAGGAACCCGCCCGAACCGAGCGCGATCTTTGACTGGATGATGTTGTAACCGGTGCCCGAGGGATCGGCCTCCGGATCCAGGAATGTCAGCACCCGGTTCCGCTGGTAGTCGTGCATGCCGAACATGACGAAGGGCGGGATGATTGCGACGGCCGCCACAGCACCGGCGGCGATCACACGCCAGCTCAGGCCTGCCACAAACATGATCAATGCTCCGGTCAGGCCGACGACCATGGCCGATCCCAGATCAGGCTGCTTGGCGATCAACAGGAACGGGACACCGATCATGCCGGCGGGGAAGATCAACTTCCAGGACCACCGGGCCTCCTGGGCCGTGTGGTTGTGGTACCAGCGGGCCAGCGCCAGAACGAGGCCGAGCTTCATGAATTCGGCGGGCTGTATGCGCATGAAGCCCAGGTTCAGCCAGTTCTTCGCACCGGCCCCTGCCGGCTCGTAGCCCAGCGGGGTGAACTCGATCATCAGCACCATGATCAGCACCACGCCGTACAGGGGATAGGCGGCGCGGAACCACCACTTCGGGTGCACCATCGCCATGGCCAGCATCACCACCACCAGCATGCCGAAGCGGATCAGGTGCTTGATCGCCCAAGGCTGCCAGTGGCCGCCGGCGATCGAGTAGAGCATGGCCGTACCCATACCGGCGATCACGCACAGCAGGGCGATCAGCCGCCAGTCCAGCTCGCTGATCTTGGTGGACAGGCGGTCCCGCTCGCCGGGACGCGTCAGCGCCGAGGCGGTCATTGCGGCGACTCCTGCAGATAGGGCCGAGGTCCGGAGGTGGCGGTCGGCGGGGCCGGGCGCGGCGCAGCGGCAGGGCGAGCGACCTCGGCGGCGGCCTCGCCCGTGACCTCTCCGCCCGGACCGGCGCCGGCCTCGCCCTCGTCCAGCCCCTCGGGCGCCGCGGCCTCAGGCGGCAGCGGCCGCTCGATGCGCGCCAGCATATCGGGGTCCTTCAGCAGAACGGTCTTCATCACCTCACGGGCGCGCGGCGCGGCGTCGGCCGAACCGCCCGACGGCGCGTGCTGAATGATCAGGGCGATGGCGTATCGCGGCGCATCGTGCGGCGCGAAGGCGACGAACAGGGCGTGGTCGCGGCGCTTCCAGACCGCATCCCGCGGACCGCGGGAGCCGCTGCCATAGTCGCGCGACTGGGCCGTACCGGTCTTGCCGGCCATCTGGATATCGCCCAGCCCCAGTTGCGAGGCGCGATAGGCGGTGCCGGTGACATCATTGGCCACCGCCGCCATCCCCGCGCGGACGATCTCGAGATGCTCGGTCGGGATCGGCAGGTCGCCGAAGTCGTCGCCCTCCGGCCGGTTTACACCGCCCACAGACTTGATAAGCCGCGGCTGGATGGCCTTGCGTCCGTTGGCGATGCGGGAGGTCATGACCGCCAGCTGCAGCGCATTGACCTGCAACGCCCCCTGCCCGATCGCCACCGACAGCGTCTCACCCGGATACCAGGTGCCGTCGTCCTGCCAGGGCGTCGCCTCGGTGTATTCACGCTTCCACTTCGTCGACGGCACCGTGCCCTTCGACTGGCCGGCGATGCCGATCTCGTAAGTGTGGCCGAAGCCCAGATCCTCGGCGACCTTCGCGATCCGGTCGACACCCGCGCGATTGCACAGATGGTAGAAATAGGTGTCGCACGAGTTCTTGATGGCGTTGTGCATGTCCATCGAACCGTGACCGCCTCGCTTCCAGCAGCGGAAGGTGCGGTTGCCATAGCGATAGCCACCCGTGCAGTTGACCCGTTCCTTGGGATCGATGCCGGCCGCCAGGAAGGCCATCGCGGTCGTCATCTTGAAGGTCGAGCCCGGCGGGAAGGTGCCGTAGATCGCCTTGTCCAGCAGAGGCAGCCGCTCGTAGTCGCGAAGAGCGTTGTAGATCCGGCTCGGCACGCCGCCGACGAACAGGTTGGGATCGAACGACGGCGCGGACACCATGCACAGGATGTCGCCATTGCGGATATCCATGACGACACAGCCGCCGGACTCCTCGCCGAACACCTCCAGCGCGCGGTTCTGTACGTCGGCGTCCAGGGTCAGGACCACGTCCTTGCCGGGCACCGCCGCGCGCGAGCCGCCGATATCCTCGGCCACGACACGACCGCGGGCGTCGACCTCGACCCGGGTGCCGCCGGCTTCGCCGCGCAGGTCCGTGTCGAACGACTTCTCGACGCCCTGACGACCGATGCGGAAGCCGGGGTTGAACAGGATCTCGGGCACCTGCTCGCCGGCGTCCCGGATCGCCTTGATGTCCCGGTCGTTGGGCTTGGCCACATAGCCGATGACGTGAGCGAAGGCGCCGCCATACGGATAGAAGCGCGCCTCGTTCATGTCCGCCATCACGCCGGGAAGCTCGTTGGCGTAGAGATTGACCCGGGCGAACTCCTCCCAGGTCAGGTCGCTCTTGACCGGCACCGGCGAGAAGCGCGGGGCGGCGTTGACGTCGCGGATGATGGACCGCCGACGCTCCAGCGTGTCAGGCAGCAGACGGCCCAGAAGGTCCAGCGTCTGGTCCAGATCCTTGGTCTCGTCCCTGACAACCAGCACCCGGAAACTGGGACGATTGCCTGCAATCACCACCCCGTTGCGATCGAGGATCCGTCCACGCGGCGGCGGCACGAGGCGGAAGTTGAACTGGTTGTTCGAGGCCAGCGTCGCGTACTGCTGCGACTGGATCACCTGCAGCTGCGCCAGACGCCCTGTCAGCGCCAGCCCGGCCAGCGCGGTCAGTCCCCCGACCACGAAGGTGCGGCGCAGGAAGGATCCCTGCCGCTCGTTCGGATCGGAGAAGAAGATGGACGGTTCCGAGCTCATCGGAACCTCACGTCGCCGTCCTCGAACCGCTCGATCAGATGGTTCGCGAACGGGAAGAGCAACAGGGTCGGCACGACCTGACCGATCAGGGCCAGCAGGCTCGGCGGACGTCCCGCGACGATGGTCGTGATCAGATAGGCCACGGAAAAGGCCAAGCCGCAGCAGGCGGAGTACCAGACGAACAGCACCGCCGTGTCCTGTCCCATCAGGAAGCTGCGTGAAACGAGGACAACCGAATAGACCGCCAGCAACGCCAGCGACCACAGGCCCAGCGTGCCGCCGAGGATGAAGTTCAGGAACAGCCCCAGCACCATCAACACCACCGGCGCGATGATGGATGGCCGGATCAACGGCCAGGCGAAAGCCAGCACCAGCGGAATGATCGGTTCGGGCAGGTTCAGGCCGAACACCTGCACAGGCGTGGCCAGCACGAAGGTGACAGCGGCGGTAATCAGGGCCGGATAGACGATCCACTGCATCGGCCCGATCACGCGGACCGCGACCGGGCGTCTCATTCCTCACCCTCCGCGGGCGGCGTGGCGGGCTGCGGCGCGGCGGTTGCAGGCGCCGCGGGACGGGGCTGCGGACGCGCGGCCGGAGTCGCAGTGGCCG
>JBQVQW010000042.1:0-14094 GCA_052441165.1 Caulobacteraceae bacterium
GCCGACCCAGGCCCCGTCGGCTCCGCGTCGCATCGAGGCCGCGCAGCCCCGTCCGATCGCGCCCGTGGCCCCTCCGCCGGCTCCGGTCCCGGAACTGCCGGGCACCGCCACGGTCATGACCCTGGGCGCCCACATGTGCAAATGGCCGATCGGCGACCCGTCCTCGGCCGAGTTCAGCTTCTGCGGCCGTCGCGCCTCGGAAGGCGTGTATTGCGTCGAGCATGCCCGCGTCGCGTACCAGCCGCAGGTCCGCAAGGCCGGCAAGGACGGCGCCTCGGATCTGGCCCGCTCGCTGCGCCGCTACATCTGATCTGCGAACTACCGACACGGCGGCCTGTCACTGACGGGTCGCCGTTCTGTCATTCAGCCACACGGCTGTCACAGACGGTCCCTACAGGGGCCGCCATCCGTCCCGGAGCCGCCCGCAGTGGCCTCGGGATACGGGGGTAAGGGGCTGCGGTTATCCGGGTTGACGCAGCCCCTCGCCTCGCCGAACCGCCCGCCATCCGGCGGGCGTTTTCGCATCTAGTTCAGCACCCGTCTCTCGCCCGGGACATCGAGACTGAAGGCCGGGATCGCGACCTCGAACATCCGGCCGTTGTCATCGACCATCGAATACCCGCCGACCATCGAGCCGGACGCGGTGCCCAGCGGACAGCCCGAGGCATAGGAATAGCTGGAGCCCGGCTGGATCGTGGGCTGCTCGCCGACCACACCCGGCCCGCGCACTTCTTCCCTGTGGCCGCGCGCGTCGGT
Organism: Caulobacteraceae bacterium; assembly: GCA_052441165.1. GTDB lineage: Bacteria > Pseudomonadota > Alphaproteobacteria > Caulobacterales > Caulobacteraceae > Brevundimonas. The sequence goes on from JBQVQW010000042.1 coordinate 757, forward strand.
GATCTCCCAACGGCGCGCCACCAGCTGAACCGGGCCGGCGGACAGATTCACGATCTCCACCTGATAGGCCCACACCCAGCGGCCCGCATCGGGATCGGACTGGCCCGCCAGAAAGCTCGGACGAACCTTCACCAGGATTCCGTCCGTCTCGGCCTCGTACGCGCGTCCGTCATGCATCCTGTAATGGTTCCGCAAGCTGCACCCGCGTCAAGCGGGAGAGTGCAGCAGAGACAGGCGAGACGGGCCGAAAATTCGTGTAAGCGGATCGTATGACGTCTATCGAACACACTTCCGCGGGCATCCTGCCCTGCCAGTCCATCGAACTGCTGATCGCGAATGGCGCGATCACCACCGACACCCCCTTCGACGCCGATCAGGTGCAGCCCGCCAGCCTGGATTTGCGCCTCTCCGATCAGGCCTGGCGGGTCCGCGCCTCCTTCCTGCCGGGTCAGCGCAAGGTCGAGGACCGCATCGCCGACGTCTCCATGCACGCCATCGACCTGTCGGGCGGCTATGTGCTGGAGAAGGGCTGCGTCTATATCGCCCGCCTGCAGGAGCGCCTCAGCCTGCCCAAAGGTCTGATCGCCCGCGCAAACCCGAAGAGTTCGACCGGCCGTGTCGACGTCTTCGTGCGACTTCTGACCGACCGGGGCGGCAGCTTCGATGACGTGGACGAGGGCTATGACGGCCCGCTCTACCTGGAGATCGCGCCCCAGACCTTCTCCATCCTCGTCCGCCCGGGCACGCGCCTGAACCAGCTGCGCCTGAAGGCCGGTGAGCCGCCGAAGCTGGAGACCCGTTCGGTCGGCGTCGACCTGACCGGCTCGGACGGCGGCATCGTCGGCTTCCGCGGCCGTCGGCACGCCGGCGTGGTCGATCTGGACAACATCGACGGCCACGACCCGAAGGACTTCTGGGAGCCCCAGATCCTGCGTCGCGGCGAGCTGCTGCTGGACCCGGGCGAGTTCTACATCCTCGCCTCGTCCGACGACGTCGAGATCCCGGTCAACCAGGCCGCCGAGATGACGCCGATCGACCCGTCGGTCGGCGAGTTCCGCGTCCACTACGCCGGCTTCTTCGATCCCGGCTTTGGCACGGACGAGGCTCACGGCGCCGGCTCCAAGGGCGTGCTCGAGGTCCGCACCCACGACACCCCGTTCCTGCTTGAGCATGGCCAGATCGTCGCCCGCCTGGTCTACGAACCCCTGACCGAACGGCCGACCCGCCTCTACGGCGAGGGCGGCAGCCACTACCAGCGACAGGGCCTGAAGCTGAGCAAGCACTTCCGGCCGTGGGGGTGACCACTCGACAGCCGCGGAGATCAGGTGCTTCCTGATCGCCTCATGGATTGAATGGGGCCTTGGAATGCTTCGCCCGGCCGGCTTCATCACGCTGGAAATGACAAGCTACCCGGTGTTCGCCGTGCTGGCCGCCCTGACCCTGCTTGTCGGGGCAGACCATGTCTCTCCGGGCTGCACGGGACCGACCGTCGAGCGATGCGACTACGTCGCCACCGCCAAGGCTGCGAACTCGGGACCTGATGATCGGCCATTCATCAGCGGCCTCGGCTTCAACGTGTTCGACCAGGGCTCCTCGGTCCTGGTCCAGCAGAGCTATCACGTGGATGCCCTCGTCCATGCCTCAGCAGTCCGGATCGACAAGAAAAGCTGCCGCACATGCGAGGTCATCTACTATGGGCATCAACCCCCCTCGTTCGACAATCGTCATCCGCCTCGCGGACGCCTGATCCTGACCACGGAACCGGAAGACCCGGTCGAAGCTGCACGGATCAGGAAAGAGCTCGCGGCTGAGGGTTGGCAGCCGGAATTTGATCAGGGAACAGCCTTCGAGCGCAACTGACGCATCGGCCTCAGCTGAGCCGATCCGCCTTCCTCAGCCCCGGGAATATCGCGGCCCAAAGGCCTGTGGCCGCCAGGGCGCCTACGCCGCCGAAGCAGGCGGCTCCGATGGCACCGAGCAAACGCACCATGACGCCGGAATAGGCCTCCCCCAGCTCGTTGGACGCGCCGATGAACAGCATCGAGACCGAGCTCACCCGGCCGCGCATGTGGTCGGGCGTGGCCAGCTGGATCAGGGTCTGGCGGATGTTGACGCTGATCATGTCCGCCCCGCCGCCGATGAACAGCGCCAGCGCGCTGAGCCAGACGATCTTCGACAGGCCGAAGGTCAGGGTGCAGAGGCCGAACACGGCCACCGCCGCGAACATCCAGCGCCCGCCGTGTTTCACGATGGGGAAGCGGCTCAGATAGATGGCGACCGCCATCGCTCCGACCCCGAACGATGCGCGCAACAGGCCGAAGCCGATGGCGCCGACATGCAGGATGTCCCGCGCGAAGATCGGCGTCAGCAGGGCCACACCCGCCAGCAACACGACGACCAGATCCAGCGAGATCGCGCCCAGCACGATCCTGGTCTTCCAGACGTAGGAGAGGCCCTCTTTCACGGACTCGACCGGCGACAGCTTGTTCTCGACCGGCGCGGGCTTGCCGGTCGTCTTGATGAGCACGAAGGCGCCGGCGGCCAGCAGGAACATGCCCAGCGAGACGGCGTAGGCCAGCGGCACATTGACCGCGACGATCACACCGCCCAGCGCCGGTCCGGCGATGGCGCCGGTCTGGAAGGCGATGGACTGGGCCGCGATTGCCGGCGGCAGGGCCTTGCGCCCCACCACCATCGGCAGGAAGGCCTGGCTGGCCGGGGCGAGGAAGGCCCGCGCCGCGCCAAAGACGGCGGCGACAGCGAGCAGCCCCCACAACGGCGGTGCGCCATGCAGGGCCATCAGCAGGAAGGCCGCCGCGCAGCTGCCCTCCACCAGAATGGACAGGGTGACCGTGTTCTTGCGATCCCGGCGGTCGGCCAGCGCCCCGGCCGGCAGGGTGAAGGCCAGAAGCGGCAGGAACTGGCACAGGCCGACCAGACCCAGATACAGGCTGGCCTGCTCGATCGGATGATCCCGCCGCGCGATCTCGTAGACCTGCCACAGCAGGGCGGAGGACTGCACCTGGATGCCCAGCACGGCCACAACCCGGCCGAACCACAGGAAGCGAAAGTCGCGGATGCCCCACGGACTGGACGGCCCTTCGGGCTGAGCGGGCGGGGTCGGCGGCGTCGGCGAGCCGGCGTCCAGGCTTTCAACAGTCACCAGCGTCGATCGTATTTCGGGTAGGGCGTGCCGTCCCGGTGGAAGTAGCGGTCCGCACCCGCAGGCAGGACCATGTCGATGTCGGGGTAGTCGCAGGCGTCGGTCCCGGGCGACCGGGTACCGACCTCCAGCAGAACGGCCTCGGCGCCTGAACGGTTCTCGATCCTGTGGCCGTTCGGCACGCCCGCCGGGAAGCCTGCGCAATCGCCGGCGCGCAGGACGGTCTCGCCATCGTCCTCGATCAGCACCACCTCGCCCGACAGCACGGTGACGAACTCATCCTCGGTTGCATGCCAGTGCCTCTGGCTCGACCAGGCGCCCGCCGGCAGGCGCAGCAGGTTGACCCCGAACTGGCTCAGCCCCGCCGCATCGCCCAGCCTCCAGCGCCGTCGCGGCTTGCATGGCCCGGCGAACTCTTCCGGATAGCCGGTTCCGTGACCGGTGGGCGCGCTGTCGATGTCGATCTTCGGCATTCGCACACCCTAGTCCCGAACGCGCGAGGCTCGTAAGCAAGGAATCATGAGCCATGCATCAACTCCGGTTATCGATCCTGTCGAACTGACCCGCGACCTGATCCGCCGTCCGTCGGTCACGCCCGCAGACGAGGGCGCGATGGGCGTGCTGGAGCGGGTGCTGACTGATCTGGGCTTCCACTGCCGCCGCATGCCGTTCGGCGGCGAGGACGGGCGGCCGCGGATCGAGAACCTCTACGCCCGACGAGGCACGGCCTCCCCCAACCTATGCTTCGCCGGCCACACCGATGTGGTGCCCACCGGCTCGACCGAGGCCTGGTCAGCGGGTCCTTTCGAGGCCGAGGTGAAGGACGGCGTGCTCTATGGCCGCGGCGCGGTGGACAAGAAGGGCGGCATCGCCGCCTGGGTCGCCGCCCTGTCGCGCGTCCTGTCCGAGGGCGAGGCGCGGGGCTCGTTCAGCCTGCTGATCACCGGCGACGAGGAAGGCCCGGCGCTGGACGGCACGAAGAAGGTCGTCGAGGCCCTGATGGCCGAGGGCGAGGTGATCGACGCCTGCGTGGTCGGCGAGCCGTCGTCGCAGCAGGCGTTGGGCGACATGATCAAGATCGGCCGTCGCGGCTCCCTGAACACCTGGATCACCGTCCACGGCAAGCAGGGCCACGTCGCCTATCCCGACCGCGCGGCCAACCCTGTGCCGGTGCTGGCGAGACTGGCGGCGCGGTTGGCGGACCACACGTTGGACAACGGTTACGAGGCCTTCCAGCCGTCGAACCTCGAACTGACCACGCTGGACGTCGGCAATACGGCCACCAACCTGATCCCGGCCGAGGCGCGCGGGCGGCTGAACATCCGCTTCAATCCCAACCATACGGGCGAAAGCCTGATGGCCTGGCTCAATGCAGAAGCCGGTCAGGCCCAAGCCGAAAGCGGTTTGCGGATCGAGCTGGAGCACCTGCATTCGGGAGACGCCTTCCTGACCCAGCCGGGCGACTTCGTCAACGCCGTGCAGGACGCGGTCGAGGCCACGACCGGTCGCCGCCCCGAGGCCTCCACCACCGGCGGCACCTCGGACGCCCGCTTCATCCGCGCCATGTGCCCTGTGCTGGAGCTCGGCCTCGTCGGCCAGACCATGCACCAGATCGACGAGCGCGCGCCCGTGGCCGAGATCGCGGCCCTGGCCGACGTCTACGGCGCGGTCATCCGCACGGTGCTGGACCGCACCGCCTGAAACGAAAAAGGCCCCGGCGTCTCCGCCGGGGCCCTCTTCAGTATCGATCCATCGACGCCTTAGTCGCGACGACGACGGCCGCGGTCACCACCGCGATCGCCATCACGCTTCGGACGGCCGCCCGTGTCTTCCGACATCGGCGGCTCGCCACGCTCGGCGCGCTCGGCGTTGATCTTGTCCGTCAGGTCTTCACCCGTGGCCTGATCAACGACCTTCATCGACAGCTTGGTCTTGCCGCGGTCGTCCAGGCCCAGGAACTTCACCTTGACCTCCTGGCCTTCCGAAACGACGTCGGCCGGGTTGGCGACCCGCTCCATTGCCATCTGCGACACGTGGACCAGACCGTCCTTGGCGCCGAAGAAGTTCACGAAGGCGCCGAAGTCGACGACCTTCACGACCTTGCCGGTGTAGATGGTGCCGACTTCCGGCTCCGACACGATCGACGAGATCCAGTTCTTCGCGGCGTCGATCTTCTCCTGCTCGGAAGCAGCGATCTTCACCGTGCCGTCGTCCTCGATGTTGATCTTGGCGCCGGTCTTTTCGACGATCTCGCGGATGATCTTGCCGCCGGTGCCGATGATGTCGCGGATCTTGTCGACCGGGACCTTGATCGACTCGATCTTCGGCGCGAACTCGCCGAGCTCTTCACGAGCGCCGGTGATGGCCTTGTCCATCTCGTCCAGGATGTGAAGACGGCCGGCCGAAGCCTGGGCGATCGCCTTCTTCATGATCTCCTCGGTGATGCCGGCGACCTTGATGTCCATCTGCAGCGAGGTGATGCCGTCACGCGTGCCGGCGACCTTGAAGTCCATGTCGCCCAGGTGATCCTCGTCACCCAGGATGTCCGACAGGATGGCGAACTCGCCCGACGGCTCCAGGATCAGGCCCATGGCGATGCCCGAGACGGGCTTCTTCAGGGGCACGCCCGCGTCCATCAGCGCCAGCGAGGAGCCGCAGACGGTGGCCATCGACGACGAGCCGTTCGACTCGGTGATCTCCGACACCAGACGGATGGTGTACGGGAACTCTTCCGACGACGGCAGCATCGGACGGATCGCCCGCCAGGCCAGCTTGCCGTGACCGATTTCCCGACGACCCGCGCCGCCCATGCGACCGGTCTCGCCGACCGAGTAGGGAGGGAAGTTGTAGTGGAGGAGGAACTTCTCCTTGTACGTCCCGGTCAGGGCGTCGATGTACTGCTCGTCCTCGCCGGTGCCGAGCGTGGCGACGACGATGGCCTGGGTCTCACCGCGGGTGAACAGGGCCGAACCGTGCGTGCGCGGGAAGACGCCGACTTCCGAGACAATCGAACGCACCTTGTCGAGGGCGCGGCCGTCGACGCGGTGGGCGTTGTCGATGATGTCGCGACGCAGGACGTGGGCTTCGCATTCCTTGAAGGCCGCGCCGAACTTGGCCGGCTCGACTCCGTCCGGGTTCTCTTCGGTCTTCACCAGGGCCTCGGCGGCCTTCTTCTTGGCGGCGCCGACGGCGGCATGGCGGTCATGCTTGGCGACGTGGGTGTAGGCGGCCTTGATGTCCTCGCCGACCAGCCCCTGGATCGAGGTGACCACGTCCGAGTGATCCTCGGCCTGGAAGTCGAACGGCTCCTTGGCGGCGTGCTCGGCCAGGTCGATGATCGCGTCGATGACCGGCTGCATGCCGCGGTGGGCGAACATCAGGGCGTCCAGCATGATGTCTTCCGAAAGCTCCTTGGCTTCCGATTCCACCATCATCAGGGCGTCCTGGGTGCCGGCGACGACCAGGTCCAGATCCGAGGTCGGCATCTGGTCGAGGGTCGGGTTCAGGACCAGCTCGCCGTCGATGTAGCCGACGCGCGCGGCGCCGATCGGGCCCATGAACGGAACGCCCGAGATGGTCAGGGCGGCCGAGGCGGCGACCATGCCGACCACGTCCGGATCGTTCTCGAGGTCGTGCTGCAGCACGGTGATGACGACCTGGGTCTCGTTCTTGAACCCCTTGACGAACAGCGGGCGGATCGGACGGTCGATCAGGCGGGAGACCAGCGTCTCCTTCTCGGTCGGACGGCCTTCACGCTTGAAGTAGCCACCCGGGATGCGGCCGGCGGCGAAGGTCTTCTCCTGGTAGTTCACCGTCAGGGGGAAGAAGTCCAGGCCCGGCTTGGGCGCGCGGCCATAGACGACGGTGGCCAGAACCACGGTCTCGCCGTAGGTCGCCAGCACGGCGCCGTCGGCCTGACGGGCGATGCGGCCCGTTTCGAGGGTCAGCGGGCGTCCGGCCCACTCGATCGTCTTGCGTTTGATATCGAACATTTTCGTCTTTCGTATCCCGGCGGCGAATTCCGCGCGGGGTCCCGTCTTGGGGTGGAGCGTCGGGCGTTCAGTCCTTCGATCCATGGGCCGCCGCGCCATCGCGGAAGACCCGGGAGTGTTGAGGACCGCTATCGAGCCCTCGCGTCATGGTGAGAACCTGATTCAGGACTTCGGCCGGAGGCCTCTGCCGATCAGGTTCATGCGCCGTACTTCCGGCGGCGCGCCGGTGGTCGTTAAGTACGGAAAGAGGCGCGGACATGGCCCGCGCCTCAAATCCGGTCTGCGATCCCGCGTTAGCGACGCAGGTTCAGCTTGGTGATCAGAGCGACGTAGCGCTCGCGATCGACCTTGTTCAGGTGGTCAAGAAGACGACGACGCTGCGAGACCATCTTCAGAAGGCCGCGACGCGAGTGGTTGTCTTTCTTGTGGGTCTTGAAGTGCTCGGTCAGGTTGGCGATGCGTTCCGAGAGGATCGCGACCTGGACCTCGGCCGAGCCGGTGTCGCCCGCGCCGCGGGCGTTGTCGTTGATGACTTCTGCTTTACGTTCAGCAGTGATCGACATCGGTAGTCTCCATCGTTGGAGTCCCCCGACAACGAGGTCAGGGGAGATTGAAAACGCGATCGGGTTCGATCCGACCGGCCCGCAACTGACCGAGAGCGACGAGGGTCTGACCCGAGAAAACCGAAACCGTCCGGGTGTCGCCGCGAAGCTGACCCTTCAATGTCTCGACCTGTCCGGGGAGCAGAACGATCGACCGTCCCTGCCGAAGCGAGAAGGCGTCCTGATCCGTTACGGCCAGCTCCGGGATGTCGTCCAGGGCGGTCGCAACGGGAAGAAGTCCTTCCGAGGCGGCGCCCCTATGCACCATTTCCTCCAGAGAATCCAGCGTCACGGCGTTTTCGACGCTGAACGGACCGACCTGTTCGCGCCTCAGGGCCGACACATGCCCCTCCGCCCCGAGCGCCGCAGCCAGGTCGCGGGCCAGCGAGCGGACGTAGACGCCCTTCCCGGTCAGGATGCGGATCTCGACGTGATCGGCGTCCGACGCGTCCGTCACCTCGGCCGAGTGAATGGTCACCGCCCGCGCCTTCAGCTCGACCTCCAAACCCTCGCGGGCCAGATCATAGGCGCGCTGGCCGTCCACCTTGATCGCCGAGAAGGCGGGGGGGACCTGCTGGATCTCGCCGACGAAGGCCGGTAGCGCCGCCTTCACCTGCTCCGGCGTCGGCCGCACGTCCGACCGGCCGATGATCTCGCCCTCGCGGTCGATGCTGTCGGTCGAGACGCCCCAGTTGATGGTGAAGCGATAGACCTTCCGCGCCTCCATCATGAAGGGCACGGTCTTGGTCGCCTCGCCCAGCGCGATGGGCAGGATGCCGGAGGCCAGCGGGTCCAGCGTTCCCGCATGGCCGGCCTTCTGCGCATCGAACAGACGACGGATGCGGGTCACCGCCTCGGTCGAGCCCATCTCGTACGGCTTGTCCAGGCAGACCCAGCCGTGGACCGGCTGGCCCTTCTTGCGGCGGCCCATCAGGCGTCCTCGTCGTCCCGATGTTCGATATCGGCGCGGACGCGGGGGTCGTTGAACAGACGGTCCATGGCGCTGGCCGCGTCGAAGCTCTCGTCGTGACGGAAGCGCAGGTCCGGCGTGAACTTCATGTCGATGTGCTTGCCCAGCACGCCACGCAGGAATTTCGCGTGAGCATTCAGAGCCTTGACGATTTCCTCGACGTGACCGGCGTTCGGCGCGTCAGCGACCCCGGCGCCGAGCGGCTCGACGAAACAGGTGGCGTGCTTCAGGTCCGGCGAGAGGCGGACCTCGGTGACGGTCACCGACACACCTTCCATCGCAGGATCGTGGATCTCCTCCTCGCGCAGGACCTCGACCAGGGCGTGGCGGATCAGTTCGCCGGCGCGAAGCTGGCGCTGCGACGGTCCCTGCGGGCCCGAGGCGTTGCGGGTGTGCTGTTTGCGGCCCATTCGGGGGCTCCTTTCCTGTCGCCTGCCGGGACGGCGTCCCCCGGCTCGACCGGGGATCGGACCCGGCCGGACAAAAGCGAGCGCGCGGTCTAGTCCCGCACGAGCAGGGTGTCCAGCACGCCGCTTTCAGGAGGATGAATGCGCGGCCCGGTCGATGGTGGCCAGAATTTCGGACGAGACGATCGATCTGAACGGGCGGATGGCCATGCCCGCCGCGTTCAGCAGGCCTGCGGTCCAGTGGTTGCACAAGTGCACGACCGAGAAATGCTCCCGGCTGGCGAAGAAGCGGGCGTCATCGTTCGCGCGGGCGGCGGCGATGCGCGGCGCACCCGACCTGAGGTCCAGCGAGGCCTCGATCTTCCCGGCCATCCGATCGAAGCCCTCGTCGGAAATACGGAAGGTGCGACGCCCGTCCTCGGCATAGGCTCGACGCGGATCCTCCTGCGCCGGGTCCAGCATGATCACCGAGGCGTTGCCGGGCCGGAAGAAGGCGCGGGCGCCGTCAGGCAGGCGATGATGGATCGGACTCTGGTCCACATAGAATTTCGCATCGCCCCAGCCGATCAGGATCCAGTCTCCAGGCGCCAGTTCACGCACGGCCTCGGCCAGCGGACCGCCCCGCGCCTCGAGCGCCGCCCGCGGCAGGGCCAGGTCGGTATGGAACCCGTTGTCCAGCAGGGTCGCCTCGACGCCCGGTTCTCCCGGAGCCGGCGTCAACGCCGCATCGGCGGGCCGGGTCCACGTCCACAGGGCCAGCGCGGCGCCAGCGACGCCGCCAGCGAGCATCAGCCAGACGGTCCCCGTCTCTCCCCGATGCTTCATCGCTCGCGGAAACTCCACACGCCGCACAGCGAGCTCGCAGGCGCATCCGGCCCGACGACCGTCCGTTCACGGAACAGCATCATTTCCACCCGGTCGCGTCGGTGCAGAAGAGCTACCGCGCCGGGGATCTCGCCGCCGCACAGCGCGGTAGGAGCCACCACCCGCTGACGGGCATGCGGCACGATCTGGCGCAATTCGATCTGGGCGTCCTCCGGCGCATCGAAGCGCGCGGCGTAGGTCGGGCCGTCATGCACGAAACGTTCGCGGCCAGTGGCGATCCGCAGCGGGCGCGTGCGGAAGACATCGCCGCCCTCCAGCTGGATCAGGGCGCGCACGAAGTTCGCGCCGCCGACGGCCTCGCGCGTGACCTCGTCCGCCGGGGCGAACTCTCCGGCCAGCGCCACATCCGCGTCGGCCGCCGCGGCCGACGGCCGGTCCTCGCCCTGCGCCGCCTGCTTCAGGCCCGAGACGCCGTTCGAGGCGCCGTCGGCGACCCATCGGGTGATGCGCTGCACCGTCGGAACCGCGCCGTCGCGGACCATGGCCCAGGCTTCGACCACCTGCTTCTGTTCGATGGCCAGCAGGAACAGCACCGTGCACACGAACGTCAGCACGCCGGCGAGGCCCTTGAGCCCGCGCCGGTCCGATCCGCTTCTGCGTGAGGTGTCGACCGCCGTCATGTCTGCGACCTTAGCCAAGGCCGACGACGGCGCGAAGTCCTATCGCCCGACAGGGGCAGCCGGATCCTCGGACGCCCCGCCTGCGGGCGGCATGGCCCACTCGCCGCGCCAGTTGTACGACAGGGCGACGCAATGCCGGTAGGTTCCGTCGGTCCAGCGGCCGACCGCATGGACGGTCAGCGGGCGCGCTAGCCGGACGCGGCCCAGCACCAGCCAGGTCTCGTCGGCGCCGGGGCAAAGCGCACGGCTCAGTCCCCGTCCGTCGCCCTCCGGCTTGATCGTATAGACGGCCGCCTCACGCGAACCCTCCGGCAGGGCGCGACGCACCTGATCCGGACCGCCCCGACGAATGTCCGCCGAGCCCCGGGCCGTCGTCGAGATAATGCGACGGACGCTGATCGCGCCGAACAGGCCGCGATTGGCCTCCAGAGTGATGCCGCGAGTCAGGGCCTGGGTGACCCGGTCGGACGCGTCAAAGGCCAGATAGCGGATCTCGGCCGCCGCCGGCCCGGCGACGGCGGTGAAGGCGGCCAGGGCGATCAGGAAGCGATGCATGCCCGTTGATCCTCAATGCATATGGCAAAACGGCGGCGCTTTCGCGCCGCCGTTTCCGGTGTTTCAGGCGGACGTCTAGTCGAGCGTCCGCTTGATCTCCTCGACCGTGAAGCACTCGATGTAGTCGCCGGCCTTGATGTCCTGGAAGCCCTGGAAGTGCATGCCGCACTCCTGACCCGAAGGAACTTCGTTGACCTCGTCCTTGAAGCGTTTGAGCGTCTGCAGCGTGCCCAGTTCCAGCACCACGACGTCGTCGCGGATGATACGGACCTTGGCGCCCTTGCGGACCACGCCTTCGGACACCCGGCAGCCGGCGATCTTGCCCGTCTTCGAGATGTCGAAGACCTGCAGGACCTGCGCGTTGCCCAGGAAGGTTTCGCGCTGCAGCGGAGCCAGCATGCCCGACAGCACGCCCTTCATGTCGTCCAGAAGGTCGTAGATGATCGAGTAGTACCGGATCTCCACGCCCTCGCGGTCGGCCATGTCACGGGCCTGCTTGGACGCACGGACGTTGAAGCCGAGGATCGGCGCGCCGGCCGACTTGGCCAGCTGGACGTCGCTCTCGGTGATGCCGCCGGCGCCCTGCATGACGACACGCGCGCGGACCTCGTCGTTGCCCATCTTCTCCAGCGAACCGGAGATGGCCTCGCCCGAGCCCTGCACGTCCGACTTGATGATGACCGGCATCTCGCTGATCTTCTTCGAGCCGAGCTTGGCCATCATGTCGACCAGCGAGACCTGGTTCGTACCGCCCGTGGCCTTTTCGCGACGGACACGCTCGCGGTAGTCGGTCAGCTCGCGGGCGCGGGCCTCGCTTTCCACCACGGCGAAGACGTCGCCCGGCGACGGAGCCTCGTCGAGACCCAGGATCTCGACCGGCACCGACGGACCGGCTTCGGTCAGTTGTTCGTTACGCTCGTTGAGCAGGGCGCGAACCTTGCCCCACGACGAGCCTGCCACGACGATGTCGCCGCGCTTCAGCGTGCCGCGCTTCACCAGAACGGTCGCGACCGGGCCGCGGCCCTTGTCCAGCTTGGCCTCAATGACCACGCCCTCGGCCGACCGATCGGCGTTGGCGCGCAGGTCCATGACCTCGGCTTGCAGGAGGATGGCGTCCGTCAGACCGTTCAGGTTCAGCCGCTCCTTGGCCGAGACCTCGATGATCTGGGTGTCGCCGCCCAGCGATTCCGCAATCACTTCGTACTGCAGCAGCTCGTTGACGACCTTCTGCGAGTTGGCGTCCGGCTTGTCGATCTTGTTGACCGCCACGATCAGCGGCGCATTGGCCGCCTTGGCGTGCTGGATGGCCTCGATCGTCTGCGGCATGACGCCGTCGTCGGCGGCCACGACCAGAACCACGATGTCCGTGACGTTGGCGCCGCGCGCACGCATGGCCGAGAAGGCCGCGTGACCCGGGGTGTCCAGGAAGGTGATGCGCTGGTCGTCCGCCAGGCGAACCTGGTAGGCGCCGATGTGCTGGGTGATGCCGCCGGCCTCACCGCCCGCCACATCCGTGGTCCGCAGCGCGTCCAGCAGCGAGGTCTTGCCGTGGTCGACGTGACCCATGATGGCGACGACCGGCGCGCGCAGCTCGGTGGCGCCCTCGTCGTCCGCCTCGGCCAGGAAGCCCTCTTCGATGTCGCTTTCCGAGACCCGCTTGACGGCCATGCCGTATTCCTCGGCCACCAGCTCGGCGGTGTCGGAATCGATCACGTCGTTGATCTTCATCATCAGACCCTGACGCATCAGGAATTTGATGATGTCGACGCCGCGCACGGCCATCCGGTTGGCCAGTTCGCCGACCGTGATGGTGTCCGGAATGATGACTTCACGCGGACGGTTCGGCGCGTCGGTCGAGCCGCCCTTGCGCTTTTCCTTCTCGCGTTCGCGGGCCCGGCGAACCGAGGCCAGGGAGCGCATGCGCTCGGCGGCGTCCTCGTCGCCACCGGCCACAGCCTGAATGGTCAGACGGCCTTCGCGGCGCTTGGGCTCGCCGCGGGTGCGGCTGACGGCCTTGCCCGGACCGGCATCGTTGAAGCGCTTGTCGCGATCGTCCTCGCGGCCGCTGCCGGCCGGACGGCCGAAGCCGGCGCGGGCCGGGCGGGCCACTTCCGGCGTCGCCGGAGGGGCGTTCGGAGCGGCGC
>JBQVQW010000043.1:0-13899 GCA_052441165.1 Caulobacteraceae bacterium
GCGGAGGCGGTGGCGGCGGGGGCGGCGGCTCGCAGCACGGCGGCGGCGGCGGCGGGCACACCGGGCCGCACTGGGCCGCGGCCGAATCCGCGATCGCGGACACCGCCAGGAATCCAGCCGCCGCAGGCAGCCATTGCATGATCCGCACCCCCATGGGCCGACCTCCAGATGAAAGCATTCGCAGTCCGCGACACGCGCGATCTGCTCCAGACTGCATCTGAACAGCAAAACCCTTGCGTTTCCGTTGCCTTCTTCGGCCCGGCGCTTGCGGCGATTCCGCCGGAGGCCCTCGCGGTGTTTCAACCTGACACGCAATTCCTGATCGACCAGTGGAGCGGCATGGCCCGCCGTCCCGGCGTGCGCGCCGGCGTACCCTCCCGCGCCGAGCTTGAGCCCGAGCGTCTCGCCGCTCGCCTGCCCCGCGCGTTCCTCCTCGAACGCCGCGGCGATGAGACCCTCTTCCGCCTCGCCGGCAGCTGGCTGGAGTCCTTCCACGGCGAAGCGCTGAAAGGCGCGCACTTCCTCGATGTCTGGCGCACCGCCTCTCGCCCCTTGGTCGCCGCCGGCGTCGCCCAGACCTTCCGCGAGGCCCGGCCGGTGGCCATCGTCGCCCTGGCCGGCTCACTGGAGGCGCCGATCGAGATTCTGTTGACGCCCCTGCGCGGTGTCTCCGGCCAGCCCGATCTGCTGCTGGGCCTCTACGCCCCGGCCGGCGGCTTCATCATGCCGGTCGACGCATCGCGCCTGCTGACCGCTCGCGTGACCGTCGGCGTCGGGGAGCCCGGCCGCCCGGCCCTGACCCTCGCCGCGGTCGGCGGGCGCCGGGTGGCGTGAGCCTCTGGCCATCGTCCTGAGAATCGCGTCTCCTCGTCTTCAGGATCGAACAAGTCGCCCAGTATTCGCATGCCCGCGGACGCTGTTGGCCGTTGTTGTCAGCACAGTAAAACTCGATCCGCACACAGCCGTTTCTGAACGAAATGAGCGCCTTAACCTCCCGTAAACCACGATAGCATCAAGCTGTTGGTGCGATTCGAGAGCCTGATCGGCTTTCGGGTCAGAAGCCGGATCAAGCCCGGTCCGGTCAGACCTCGGGGGCGCACGTGATGCGCACGGCTCGGCGGTTCCGGTCACCCGGAGCAGTCCCGATGGAAGGGTTCACTTCCTCCGATCCGGGCGGATGCGTCGCATCCTCTGCCTTCCTCCTCCCCATCTTCGTTCGAGGCGATGCTTTTGCGGCATCGCCTTTTTTCATGCCCTGGAGGCGTCCATGACCAAGCGTTCGGCCCTGAAGCGTCAGACCCGTGAATCGACCCGGGAGTTTGGCGTTCTCGATTCCAGCCAGTTCATCCAGGACGCCAAGGTCAGGCGATTGCCGAACCACGCAGGCTGGTCGCCCTATCCTTCGAATGACGAACGGGACCAGGCCTATCTCAAGACCCTGAAGCCCAAGTCGGACGGCCAGGCCGAGTTGATGACGATGATCGATCATCACAACCTGGTCCTCGCCCTCGGGCCTGCCGGGACCGGCAAGACCTATCTGGCGGTCGCCAAGGCTGTCGAGGCGCTCGAGGCAGGCAAGGTGGGCCGGATCGTCCTGTCCCGCCCCGCGGTCGAGGCCGGCGAGTCGATCGGCTTCCTGCCCGGCGACATGGAGGACAAGCTGGCCCCCTATCTGCGCCCGCTGTACGACGCCCTGTCGGACCGGCTCAGCATGAAGCGGGTCAAGGCGTTGATGGCCGAAGGCCTGATCGAGATCGCGCCGATCGGCTACATGCGCGGCCGCACGCTGAACAACGCCTTCATCGTCGTCGATGAGGCCCAGAACTGCACCTATACGCAGCTGAAGATGCTGCTGACCCGTCTGGGCTGGCACTCCACCATGGTGGTGACCGGCGATCCGCAACAGTCCGACCTGCTCCCGGGCATTTCGGGCCTTGCCGACGTGGCCGAGCGCCTCTCGGCGGTACCGGACATCGGTGTGGTCAAGCTGGCCGAGCGCGACATCGTCCGCCACCCTCTGGTCGCCAGCATGATCGGCGTCCTCTGACCCCTACCCGCCCGGGAAACTGGAAAGGGGCGCCGGTCCGACCGACGCCCCTTCTTTCTGGTTTCAGATCAGCGACGTCACCGGCGTCGGCTCCTTCGCCGGCGGCTTCGGCTTGGCGCCGATCCGGTCGATGAAGGCGAAGACGAACGGGTTCAGGGAGATCGACAGCAGGGCCGCGGCCAGAATCAGATCGTGCGTCTCCTGCCGCATCCCGCCCAGCTGGACGCTCAGCGCCGCGAGGATGAACGAGAACTCCCCGATCTGCGCCAGCGCCGCCGCGACCGTCAGGCTGGTCGCCTTGTCCAGCTTGAACAGGGTGGTGATGGCCAGGGCCGCGATGGACTTGCCGACAATTACGATGCCCAGCACCCCGAGTACGGCGAGCGGCTCCCGCACCAGGATCGTGGGGTCGAACAACATGCCCACCGACACGAAGAACAGCACGGCGAAGGCGTCGCGCAATGGCAGCGATCGCTCGGCCGCATTGTGGCCCAGCGGCGAGCTGTTCAGCACCAGACCGGCCAGGAAGGCGCCCAGGGCGAACGAGTGGAAAAGGGCATAGGCCACCCAGGCGATACCCAGGGCGATGGCCAGCACGCCGAGCGTGAACAGTTCGCGCGACTTGGTATGGGCGATCCGCACCAGCACCCAAGGCAGCACCCTGGCGCCCACGACCAGCATGATGGCGGTGAATCCGGCGACCTTGAACAGGGTCCAGCCGATCGAACCGGCCAGGTCCATGCCGCTAAGCGTCTCGCCTGGCTGGATTACGAGCAGAGGCAGGACGACGAGCGCGATTACAATCACGAGATCCTCGACGATCAGCCAGCCCATGGCGATCCGCCCCACGTCCCCCTTGACCTGCTTGCGCTCCTCAAGGGCCCGCAACAGCACCACGGTCGAGGCCACCGAAAGGGCGAAGCCCATCAAGGTCGCCTCCAGATCGCTCATGCCCATCAGGCGACCGAGACCCCATCCGAGCACCGTGGCGGCGCCGATCTGCACGATGGCGCCGGGGATGGCGATCTTGCGCACCTTCATCAGGTCGGCGAGCGAGAAGTGCAGCCCCACCCCGAACATCAGCAGGATCACGCCGATCTCGGCCAGCTGCGGGGCCAACTCCTGATCCGCAACAAAGCCGATCGTATGAGGGCCCACCGCGATACCGGCCACGAGATAACCGACCAGGGGCGACAACTTCAGCCGGTTGGCGATCATGCCGAAGACAAACGCGAGAACGAACCCCCCGACGAGTGTAAGAATCAGGCTGTCGGCATGGTCGGCGACGTTCGAGGCATGGTCGGCCAGGTCGGCAGGCGTCATCGGCGCTCCTGTGGTGCGTTGGGGGGAGAGTCCTTGCGGAGTTGAGGCTGTTCATCTGGGGGTTGGGGGCTGAACCGGCAAGACGAAATCCTGTTACCGCGACGCTGTAGCGCGATAAATCGCTTCGCTGCCCGCCCCCGGGCTGCTAACCGGGACGCCCCCACTACCCAGCGACACGAATGAAAATCCCGCGCATCGCCTACGCCGCCTACGGCTTCGCTATTCTGGTCGTCCTGATCGATCAGCTGACCAAGGCCTGGATCATCTCCGGCATCGACCTGCGTGAGGTCGGCCGCGTCTTCGTCGCCGACCCGATTTTCAACTTCACCTGGGTCGAGAATCGCGGCGTCAGCTTCGGCCTGTTCGGCGACGGCTCGGCGCGCTGGTTCCTCAGCCTGTTCTCGATCGTCGTCGCTGCTGGCCTCGGATACTGGGCGACGAAGGCGGATCGCCGTCTGCTCATCACCGCCATCGGCCTGATCATGGGCGGGGCGATCGGCAATGTGATCGATCGTGTTCGCTTCGGCTTCGTCGTCGATTTCCTCGACTTTTCGGGCACGGGTTTCTTCCCGTGGGTCTTCAATGTCGCCGACAGCGCGATCACGATCGGCGTGATCCTGCTGATCGTCGACAGCCTCCTGTCCGAGCGTGCCGCCGCCAAGGTTGGCGTCGCCGCCGAAAAGTCGTAATCACCCGTTTCCTCTAGGGTTCACGAGCGCGTGGGTTCGCGCGCCGCACCGGGATAGACCATGCGCCTTCGTACTGCCGCCCTCCTGACCGTCGCCGCCGCCTCGACCCTGGCGCTGGGCGCCTGCTCCGGCGTTCGCCAGACCATTGGTCTGTCGAAGGTGACGCCGGATGAGTTCCTGACCGTCTCGACCGCTCCGCTGAGTGTGCCGCCGGAATACGGTCTGCGTCCGCCGGCTCCGGGCCAGCCGCGCCCGCAGGAGCTTGCGCCGGAATCGGCCGCCCGTCAGATCCTGCTGGGTCAGCGTCAGGCCGTCACCCGTTCGCCGGGCGAACAGATCCTCGTCGCGCAGGCCGGCGGCGACCGCGCCGACCCCCTCGCCCGCTACGTTGTGGACGATGAGTTCGGCGATCTGACGCACAAGGAAGAGAACTGGGCCAACCGCATCATGTTCTGGCGTCGGGAAGACCCGTCGACCCAGACGGCGATCACCGCCCAGACCGCCGACGGGGCCGTCACCATCGACGCCGCCAGCGAGTATGCCCGCGTGCAGCAGCTGACGGGCGGCCGCGCCGGCATCACCATCGCGCCCCGCCGCGACACCGGATTCAAGCTGCCGGGCCTGTAAGGGGCATACGCCGCAACGGATTGCAAAAGGGCCCGGACGCGTCGCGTTCGGGCCCTTTGTCCTTTTCAGGACTTGGCTGCGCCGGCCCTCAGGTTGCGCTCGGCCAGAGCGACCAGCGCCACTCCACCCATGGTCAGTCCCGCGCCGGTCAGGATCTGCACCGTCAGCACATCACCCATGAAGGCCCAGCCGATCAGGATCGACACCAGCGGGGTCGCCAGGAGGTAGGGCGTGACCCGTCCCGCCGGACGCTTCTGAACCAGCCAGAACACGAGAGTCGTCGCCACCACGGACGAGACCACGCCGGCCCAGAACACACAGAGCCAGACCATGGCGTCAGCCCTCTGCATGGCCTCAAGCTGGCCGGTCTCGAAGGTCGCCGAGGCGAGCCCCAGTGCCGGCAGGGCGACCAGCGCGAGGAGCCCCTGCATCTTCAGCGGCGGAATGGAGGTCGTACGCCGCGCCACCACCGTCGTCAGGGCCCAGGCTGCGGCCGCGGCCACCCCGACCAGGATCGCCTTCCAGTCGGCGATCGCATGGGCATCCAGCGTCATCCACGCCACGCCGACGAAGGCCACTCCCATCCCGGCCAGCGCCGGTCGTGACAGGTGTTCTTTCAACAGCAGGAAGGCGAACAGGGCTGTGAAAGGCACCCACAACTGGGTGGCCACCGACACGGGGCTGACGTCCTGCGCCATCCAGAAGGCCAGGTAGACCAGACCATAATGTAGCGGCCCGCCGACGCCGACGATGATCAGCAGACTCTTCCAGTTCGGAAACGGCGGCCGCACGAACCAGACGAGGCACAGCGCCGCCAGCCCGAACCGCAGGCTGGCCATGAGCAACGGCGGCAGGGTCTCTGTCGCCAGCTTGGCCGCGGCGTTGTTGACGCCCCAGATCACGATGATCGCGACGATGGCGCCGATCTCGGGCAGGGACAACGGAGAATGGGGTTTGTCGGGCGTGATCACCCGGTGGGCCTAGCCCGGAGTGCGACAGCGCGCGAGGGGCGCCGCCGACACTTCACATTTCAGACTGTGGCGAACGATGGCGCGACAGGTTGGCGCACCATCGTGTTTCAGCGCCCCACGCTGATCAGAACGGAATGTCGTCGTTCAGATCGTAGGATTCGCGCGGTCCTGACGGCTTGTTGGCGCCGCCGGTGGAGAAGCCCGACGAATAGTCGTCGTCGCGCGGTCCGCCGCCGCTGCTTCCGCCGCCGTCACGACCGCCCAGCATGGTCAGCTGTCCGTTGAAGCGCTGGATGACCACCTCGGTCGAATACTTCTCGACGCCCTGCTGATCGGTCCATTTGCGGGTCTGGAGCGAGCCCTCGACGTAGATGGTCGAGCCCTTTTTCAGATAGTTCTCGACGACCTTAACGATGTTGTCGTTGAACACGACCACGCGGTGCCACTCGGTCTTTTCCTTGCGTTCGCCGGTCGACTTGTCGCGCCATTGCTCCGACGTCGCCAGCGACAGGTTCGCGACCTTCTCACCGTTGTTCAGGGTGCGGATTTCCGGGTCGCGACCCAGGTTGCCCACCAGAATGACCTTGTTGACGCTGCCCGCCATCACCGAGCTCCTCTTTGATCTTGTTGTCGGCCCGGCGCCTGTCGCGCCGCTTCGGCCAGAGTCTTAGGGTGTCCCGCCGGGACGCGCGACCGCTCGGCGGAACTGTCCACATCCATTAGCTGACCGGAGCCCGATGTTCCAGCTTTGTTCCGTCGCTATTGCGCCGGGGCGGCCGACGGGGTGGCCTCGACCTCGCGCTGGATGGCGCCCGGAATGGCCAGTCGACCGTCTCCGGTCCGGGCCAGGGCCATGAAGCGGGAGCCTTCCAGGGTCTTGCCGAATGACACGCCGGCCCGGTCGATGAAGATGAACTGGCCCTGGTAGGCCCCGATCACCTCACGCCGGTTGCCGCCCAGCGACAGGAAGCGGAGGCGCATCTCCTCGAGGCGCGCCGCGCAGAACTCGATCTGCGGCTGGTCGGTCGCCAGCACGTTGAAAGCCGGCTCCTCACCTTCGGCGCCCGGCTGCACGACGTAGCAGGTCCCCTGTTCGAACGGAGCCCGGGTGCCGGAGCTGCAGGCGGCCAGCAGGCCAAGGGCGGCCACGGCGGGAAGAAAAGTCAGCGCGCGCATCAACGAAGCCCCGGGAACTGGCAACTGCGGTCCTGCTCCGCCAGCGTGCGGAAGCGGTTGTTGTCCGGCGACTGTTCCACCCGACGGGGGACAAGACGCAGGGTCGAGTCGCCCCAGCTGCCGTACTGCGCCTCACCCGGACGAACGCAGGTGCCGGCATACAGGGCCTGAACGCAGGCGTTCAGCGTCATGTTGGACGCCAGCATCCGCCACTCGGACCCGGTATAGCGCAGGCATTGGCTGCCGGCCGCGGCCGGTTGCGGCGTCGGCTGGGCCGGCTGGGTGTCGATTGGAGCCGGCTTGGGCTCCTCGACCAGTTCGACCGGCGGCGCCGAGGGCGGCGGGGTGAAGGAGGCGGTCGGCGCCGCGACCAGGGCGCCGGTGGCGTCCACCCCCACGTCCAGCGCATCGGTCGCCAGACCATTCTGTCGGGCGCAGTCAGCGAGTGTCGCCATACCGACGAACTGCCCGTTGACGTAGCAGCGCAGCTCCCGCGTCGCGTCCAGCCCGGGGGCGTCCGCCACATTGACCGTCAGTCCGCCCTGCGCCGCCGGCGGCGGTTCCGGGTTCGGATCACGCCCGCCTGAGACCACCAGGGCGATCACCACGGCTGCGATGACCGCCAGGGCGGCCCCGATCGCGATGAGAGTACGGTTGTCCTTGGGCATTGAAAGCTCGCGCAGATGGAGCGTCCAATAACCCCGCCGAGCCGTGCGGCGTCAACGGTTTCCGGCCGATTCCTATCCGCCCAGTCGGGCCAGCGCCGCCTGATAGTTGGCCAGCTGGGCCTGCAGATAGGCCGGGGCCTCGCCAGTGATCCGCGAGGCGGCGGTCTCCGGCGCCAGGGCACGGTAGGCGTCACGAACCGCCTTCATCGCCGCCTGGAGCTTCTCGCCGGCCGTCTTGACGGCCTCTGCCGTCGACAGGTTCAGCCCCGTCGGCAGCCCCAGACCAAAGGTCCGGGTGATCTTGTCACCCGTCGTCTGACCGACATAACCGGCCGACAGCCCCAGACCCGCCAGCGCGTCGCGGCCCGTCTCCCCCGAAGAGATTACCGCCCCGGTGACGCCGTCGCGGGCCACGATCGACAGGCGCTGCAAGCCGGCGTGCAGGGCGCCGGCAAGATCGCCCGGTTCGGACTTCGCGCCCTCGGTGGCGATCGTCACCTTCAGCTTCATGTTCGAAGCCTGCTCGATCTTTCTCGCCAGGGTCTGGAGGGTGTCCCGAGCCTCGATGGTGACCGCAACCGACCGCCCGCCATTGGCCGGCGACACATAGAAGCGGTCGCCGACGCGCAGGGATGTGGCGTTGGTCAGGGTCTTGGACTGGCTCTGGTCGATCTCGCCCTGCGGCAGGCCCAGCCGGTCAAGAACGCTGGCTCCACCGGACGCCACCGTCAGCGTGAGCGGGCTCGCCTGGGCGCCATCCCCGTCCCAGCTGCGGCTCCATTCGACCGCGCCCGTCGTCGGATCGATGCGGCTCAGATAGGCGCGGGTGGGATCGGTCGCCTTGGCGCCGATCGCCCGATCGGACACGCCCGTCAACCAGACCTTGCCGTCATGCACCTTCACATCGGCCGCGGTGTCGTCCCCTGCCCCGCCGATATAGGTCAGCCGATCACTGGCCGAGGCGACCAGGTCTGTGCCCAGAACGGCGACGAAGGCGTCGGTCCCTCCGTTGTGAGCCGCGGTGATCGTGCCGACATCCAGTGCGTCGTTGCGGGTCGTTCCGCTGACCATCACCTTGCCATCGACCACCGCCAGTCCTGCGATATCGCCGCTCGCGAGGCCCAGATCCCGGGTCGCGGACAGGCTGGGCCTTCCCTCGGCGTCCAGCGCGAATTTCCGCAGGACGATTCGTCCGTCCTCGATGCCCGCCGTGTAGAGATCGGTCCCGTCGATCGCTGTGGCGTCCACCCGGTCCGTGCCCGCCGTACCGAACTGGGCCACGCCAATCGCCGTCGCCGTAATGGGCGCGAACTGGTGGGCCTGGGTTTCCTTGAAGGCCTGGACATACCCGTCCCAGCCGCCGACCCCGACCGCGCCGGTCATCGCTGACTGGGCCCGCCCCGCGACATAGACGGTCCCGTCCTGCCCGAAGCTGACCGAAGTCGCCTCATCCGCCGCCCGCGCGCCCCGCCGCTGCGTCCAGAGCTCCTGCCCGGCGGCGTCGAATACGCTGACGAAGCTGTCGGCGACATTGGCGACATCCCCGGCCTTGCCGCCGTCAAGGGCGCCGGTCACCGATCCGGCGACGGCGACCCGCCCGGTCGCGTCGACGGCAATGGCGTAGCCGCTGGCGGTCGAGGCCGCGCCGAGCGCCTGGGTCGTGACCACCCGCCCTGCTGAATCCAGCTTGATCAGGGCGACGTCCTTCTGGCCCTTGATCGGCTGGTTCCCCGGCCCTTCCTTCAGATCAGCGACCAACCATACGGAGCCGTCCGGCGCAGTCGCGCTGGCTCGCACCGTCTCGATGCCCTCTGGCAGGGCCGTTTGGGAAACCCGACCCTCGACCCACTGGGTCTCGCCGACACCCGCCCGCGTCGGGGCCGCCGCCGTCCCACCGGTGTCGCTCTGGAACTTGAGCATCTGCAGACCGCCACCGGTCCCTGCGTTCTGAGCCACATAGACGGCGTCAGCCGCGGCTGAGGGAGAGAAGCTGATCGTCTCGGTGCTGACACCCCGGATCGCCAGTGCGAACTGGTCCGGCCCCGCCGGAAGCGTGATCGTCTTTCCGCCTGTGGTGACCGTCTTCGGTTCCGGCTTGATCAATTCGCGCCCGACCCGCGTCTGCAGGCCGGCGCTCTCCAGCTTTCCGTTGATGTGTAGCAGGACGTTGGAAAGCGTCCTCGGCGTCGCCCCCATCTCGGTCAGATCAATGTCGACATTGACGGTCGAGTTGTCGCTCTTGCGCGCCGAGATCCGGAACGCCACGTCACCCTCGAAGGCCGGGCTCACAGAGTCCGGCGAGCCTTCGTGGATGGGCCCGGTAATCGAGACTGCGCTGTCCCGCGCCACCGCAGCGGTCGATTTGCTGGTGCTCGACGAGGTGCCCTGCACCATCCGGATCGCATCGAAATCCGCGGCGCCCAGCCATTTCGACAGCTCGGCCATGCCGGACGCGAACCGACGATCCAGCTGACCCATCTCAAGTTGATCGACGCCCTTGGTCCCTGCCCGATTGGTCAGGGCGTTCAGGGTCTCGAGTCCCTGATAGAGGGCGAAAAGCTTGCGGTAATCCTGAGGCGCCCCGCGGACATCAAGCTGCGCCGCGCCCTCGTCGATGATCGACCGGCCGCCAAGCGCCGCCCGCAGCAGCGCACTGGGCTCGGGCGCCTTGACGTTGGTCGACCAGGGCGGCGTGGGCTGGGCTTTTGCGCGGGAGAGCGACGCAGCCGTCGTCGGCGACAACGACGACGTGGCGGTGCCTCCAAACAATCCGAGAAGGTAGCTGTTGTTGATCACCGCGCTCTCCGGCGCCCAGTTTGGCGCGGATGCGGTAACGGCCGCATTAACGGAAGCGCCAAAGACTCGGAACGCGACTCAGGGAACAACGCTCGTCAGAGCCCGTTTACGGCCCGCTGGATGTGGAGGACACCCGCATGAGCGCCTTGTCGAACGCGTTGACTTCCCTCTTGTCGCTGTACGGTCTTGGCCCGCGCGCGCAACGGCGCCGGCCCGCACCGGTCACTATCGGCCGCATCAGCGACCGACGACTGGCCTGACCTTCAGCAAACTAGCCGCGGAACAGCGACAGGATCACCTGCGGCGCCTGGTTGGCGATCGAGAGCGCCTGTGCGCCAAGCTGCTGTTGAACCTGCAGGGCCTGGAGCCGCGCGCTCTCCTTCGCCAGGTCGGCGTCGACCAGATTGCCGATCCCGGACTCAAGCGTATCGACCAGCTTGCTGACGAATGTGCTGTGAGCCGAGATCTGCTTGCCCTGCGAACCAATCTCGCCGAGCGCCGCATTGAGCTGGCCGATCGAGTTGTCGAGCTTCGACAACGCGGCAGTCGCTCCGCTGACGGTAAGCAGTGAGTCGCTAAGGCTGAGCTCGATGATTGAGCCGCTCAGCGTAAGGTCCACCGATGTCAGGGTCACAAAAGCGCTGGCGTCCGCGTTGGCGAGGAATTGGATGCCATTCGTCAGCGAACCGTTGAGAATGTTGCCGCCGTCGAACGACGCGTTGTCCACGGCCGATTGAATCGCCTTCAACAGCGCCTTGAAGTCGGCATCAAGGAGTTCACGCGACTGGGTCTTCAGCGACGGATCGTTCGCCGCCGTGACTTTTTCCTTCAGTTGGTTCAGCAGGTCGGAAATGGACTCCCCGGCCGAGAGGGCGACATCCGCTATCGAGGTGGCGCGGTCGAGGCTCTGCTTCACGGCGCCGAGCGCTCCGACGTCGGCGCGCTGGTTCTGGGCGATCGCCCAGATGGCGGCATTGTCCTTGGCGCCCTGCACCTTCAGGCCCGTCGAGATCCGGCTCTGGACGTCGCCCAGCCGGTTGTTGGTGTTCGACAGGTTCTGCAGCGCAATCGCGGCGGCGGTGTTGGTATGGACGCTGTTCGTCATCCGACTCGACCCTTCAAGGTTTGGGTCAAGCTAGGGCTGGAGTGTGCACACATGGTTAACGCCCGATAACCACGGCCATTAACCGCGCGGATCACTCCTGCGCGGCGTCAATTCGGCCCTGCCGTACCTCAGGCCCGGGTGTCGATCACCGCGCCCGAGTGGTAGGATTGATCCCGCATCAGGTCGACAACCTGCTCTCGCGGCAGTTGTCGGACGACCTCTCCCGTCACTCGATCCATCGTCTTGTAGATGAACGACCCTGCCGAGGGACCTTCCTCGATCACCAGGCGGTAGCGGGCGGCCTCGTCGGCTTCCTGCTGCAACCGTGAATCAGAAAAGCCGCCCGAGGAGGCGGAGGCGCCGACAGGCTGAACGGTGGACGCGGCTACTGTGGCGATTGCTGCATTGTTGTTCATGTCTCCGGCCGACGGCTTCAGGCGTCGGCTCCCTCAGGGGCCCGGATCCGGGTCGGGCGGGATTGGAGAACCCCGCCCTTCCGGTTCGATCCTTAGCGGAACAGTCCGAGCAGGATGGAGGTCGAGGAGTTGGCGATCGACAGAGCCTGCACACCCAGCTGTTGCTTGGTTTGCAGCGCTTGCAGTCGGGCGCTTTCCTTGGCCAGGTCGGCGTCGACCAGGTTGCCGATACCGGCTTCGATGGTGTCTTGGAGCTTGCCCACGAAGGTCGCGTGCGTGCCCAGCGCCTTCGAACCGGTGCCGAGACGGGCCAGCGAAGCCGACACGTTGGCGATCGACGTATCGACCTTGGCCAGCGCCGCAGCGGCGTTGGTGGCGGTGTCGATGACTTCGGTCGTCGCCAAGGTGACGATGCCGGCCGACAGCGACATATCCTCGGCGCCGATGTCGATCGTGGCGGTGCCACCGGCGTTGGCGAGAGCCTTGAAGCCGGCGGAGCCCGTGAGCATCGAAACGCCGTTGAACGAGGCGTTCGAGACCGTCGAGGCGATCTGCTTGCGCAGGGCCACGAAGTCCTCGTTCAGGGCGGCGCGAGCCGCACTGTTCAGGCTGGCGTCCGTAGCGGCCAGAGCCTTTTCCTTCATCTGCGTCAGCAGATCGGAAACGGTCTCGCCGGCGGCGATGCCGACGTCCACGGCCGACTGGCCGCGGTTCAGGCTGTCCTTGACGGCGTTCAGCGCGCCCATTTCGGCGCGTTGACCCTGGGCGATAGCCCAGATGGCGCCGTTGTCCTTGGCGGAGTTGACCTTCTTGCCGGTGTTGATGCGGCTCTGGACGGTCGACAGTTCGGCGTTGGTCGATTGCAGGTTCTGCAGCGCGACCATGGCGCCCACGTTCGTATTGACGCTGTTCAGCGGCATAACGGTAGTCCTTCTTTCAAGGTATCCGACGCCATTTTGGCTGCCGGGAGCATTTTGCTCGGACCCGTCGCAGCAAGGACGGGACCAGTCGCCGATCCGTCGTGCCATCTGCAGGACCGTTGAATTTGCTGCGTTAGTTCCTGTTAAGCACATCCCGAGCCCGGCAAGTCCTGCCGGGCGCCCGGCAGGAATGACCGGGTACGCGGCAAGACCTGCCGGATCGGGTGGGCGTCAGGGGAACGCCTTGCGATCAAGCTCGAAGTGGGGGCCGTCCCGAAGCCTGGCCCAGTCGCCGCCCCAGATGATGGCCGTACCCTGACGCGCCGCAGCCGCCTTGAAGGCCGCGGCGATGCGGGGGTAGAGAGGCCAGTCCCATCGGACCTGACCCTCGACCAGCGCTGCGACATCGACCGCGTGCCCGGTGAGATGGCGCGAGGTCATGGTGCGACTGGCCCCGGCCCGGAGCAGCGCCGCCTGACGCGCCTTCGTCCGCATCCCCTCGGTGACCATGAAGTCGACCGAGCTTAACGCGGACGCCTCCTGCACCACCGCCACAAGGCGGGGGTGCACGCCCTGCAGCCTGTCCAGCGAACGCTTCGAGAGACGACAGATCATGGACGTGACCTCCCGCGACCGCGCAGGCCCGCCAGGCCGCTCAGCAACTGCTGGGCGGTCGGCGCCACGAGATAGAGCACGCCGAGCAGGGCCAGCAGCGCCATGAGGTCCCGCGCGAGATCCGGCCCCGCAGCCGCCGGGCTGGCAGCGATCAGCCGGTCGAGCACCAGCCAGGCCATTGCGCTGTTGCTGAAGACATAGAGGCGACGCCAGAGCCAACGCCCCTCGGCCAGCGGCCTTCCGGTCGGAGCGCTCATTGTTCGTCCTCGCGTTCCGCCAAGGCGTCGTCCCGACGCCGCCACCCCGGCCCGCTTTCAAGCGCCGCGTCGGCGAACGTGAGTCGACGCGGCGCGTCGAAAGCCTCGCCGTCGAGCACATCGATTTCCTTTGGCATACGGACCATGGCGCTCATCCGATCGCCGTGAGCCAGACGACACCGGGCGCCCCGGGGCCACCAGGGCCACCCGAGGAGACGCCGGCTCCGCCACCGCCGCCGCCCGCGCCCCAGCGTCCTGCCGGTCCGCCCGCATGGCCGCTGCCCGATGC
>JBQVQW010000044.1:0-13722 GCA_052441165.1 Caulobacteraceae bacterium
CGCGGAGACCGCGCCGCCGCTCCTTCTTCCCACACTCCGTTTCGAGGAGGCCGCCATGACGCGCCCCGCCGATCCCGCACGCCCGGACATCCACACCCGGGTCACCCAACAGATCATCGCCCAGCTCGAAGCCGGGGTCCGCCCCTGGACCCAGCCCTGGAAGGCCTCGATCTCCGTCAGCCGCCCGCTCCGCCATGATGGAACGCCCTACAACGGCATCAATGTCGTCCTGCTCTGGGGCGAAGCGGCCAGCCGGGGATTCAGCCGCTCCACCTGGATGACCTTCCGTCAGGCGCTGGCCCTCGGCGCCCACGTCCGTAAGGGCGAACGCGGCGCGACGGTCGTCTACGCCAACCAGATCGTCCGTGAGGACACCGACGACACGGGCGCGGACGTCCAGCAGCGCATCCCGTTCCTGAAGGCCTACACCGTCTTCAACGTCGATCAGATCGAAGGCCTGCCGGAGCGCTTCGGCGAACCGGAGACGATCGAGATTAATCCGGATGAGCGGATCGCCCGCATCGACGCCTTCTTCAGACACTGCGGCGCCGAGATCCGGCACGGCGGCGGCAGCGCCTACTACGCCCCGGGTCCGGACCATGTGCAGATGCCGCCGTTCGAATGTTTCGAGACGGCGGACGACTACTACAGCACCCTCGGCCACGAGATGACCCACTGGACGCGCCATCCCACGCGTCTCGATCGGGACCTGGGCCGTCAGCGCTTCGGCGACGCCGGCTATGCCCGCGAAGAGCTCGTCGCCGAGCTCGGCGCCGCCTTCCTCTGCGCGGACCTCGGGCTCGCCCTCGAACCGCGCGAGGACCATGCGGCCTATATCGCCAACTGGCTCGAGGTCCTGAAGGACGACAAGCGCTTCATCGTCTCGGCGGCCTCGCACGCGCAGAAGGCGGTCGACCATCTGCACGGTCTGCAGCCCTGAGGCCGGGACGGGCCGACGAGCCGTCGGCCCGTTTCCTCAGAAGTCGAGGAAGATCGCGGCCTTCTGTCGGTCCGCGAGGCTGACGACTGTGTGCGTGAACGCCGCGTTCTCGGCGTAGCTGGCCTCGAGAAGACCGATGAGGCGCTCCCGGTTGCGCGCCTGGGCCGGGCTCAGGGCGGCCTTCAAATCCCGAACCTCGTCCTCGTCCACACTGGAGATCCAGCTGAAGACTTTGGCGAGGAAGCCGACCATCACATCGGAGGCTTGGACGCCGGGATCGTCATGCGACCTCTCGACGAAGCGATAGTTGCAAAAGGGGGCGTCGCCGTCGGTCAACGTCATCCGGGCGAGCTCGCCGGAGACGACGTCCTCGGCGTCGAAGATGTGGCTCGCATTCTTCAGGATGCAGATGCGCTCCAGGAAGAAATCCCGGAAGCCGTCGATCAGAACCCGCGCTTCCCCGCCCTCTATGAAGGGCAAGGGATGGTGGCGGCCCATCTGCAGCAGGCCCCGCAGCATCTGGTAGCCGAAATGATCCAGCAGACCGGCGTGATCTTCCGCGAAGGCGATCAACTCGGTCATGAAGGCGTGCCGGTTTTCCGGCTTCAGGTCGGGATAGTCGAACCGGGCCATCAGGGCCGCGGTCCGGGCCCGGTCGGCGCGAAGCACGGTGCAGAGGTCCGACTTCAGGGTTTCCCCGAAGCCGTCCGGCATTTTCCCGGCCGCCAGCACCGAGTCGACGACATCGACGACGGACCAGTAGAAGGGGTCGAGCGCGAGGTAGTGGACGAGGAAGTCTTCCTCCAGCGCCCAGTCGAGAAACGTTTCGAGCTTCCTCGACCCGAGGACCTTCGGAAACTCGCCCCGGCCGAAGAGCGCGAAATGCAGCTCCTCGGCGTTGGGCTGGATGAAGGCCCGCGCCCTCAGCGGCGCGACATCGATCGGGGTCGAATCCCGACGACCGAGACCGCCGAGCACCCAGCAGTTCAGATCCGGGACGTTGAAGGCGTCGGCCTGGAGATGCAGTCGCCGGATATTGTTCGTTTCGTCGTAGTAGAGCCAGTAGGCCCGGTCGGCGTGGATCAGGCCGTGCGCCTCGATGGCCGTCCGCCTCAGCATGTTCACGTCGATGACCGGGCTCGTCGTCCCGGAGGGCTCGCTCACGCCTCGTCCTTCCCGGGGCGGGGCAGGGCGAGACGCTCGGCCGGGTGGACCTCGGGGAAGCGGTCGACCGTCCCGCGCCAGTCGTCCATCGCCGGCGACAGCCAGCGGGTCATCTCCAGCATGGCCTGATGCAGCTTGGGCAGGTTCCCGTAGAGAATGGGTTCGTGGTGGGCGATCCGGTTCCGCAGGAGCCGCACCTGTGTCAGGCGCGCGGTGAAGTCCTTCCTGGCCAGGAAGCGGCCTTCCCGCGTGGCGATCCGGTGCAGGGTGCGCTTCCACAGATCGTCCTGCTCCCGCCCGAACATCGAGGTCCAAAAGCTGAAGGTCAGGGCGGCGACCACGCGGCCGTCCTCGATCGGCTTGCCCGCCTCGGTCAGCTCGGCGATCGCCGTGCGCACCTGTTCGGCCTGACGGTCGGTGACGTGACCGGCCTCGGGCTGGAACCAGCCCGGGCCATGGGCCTCGGACATCACCGTATGGATGCGATTGCGCAGCGCCACCTCCAGGGCCTGGAGGGGCACATAGAGGGCTTCGGAGACCTGGGTGTTCAGCGTATAGAGGGCCACGGCGCGCTCGCGGTCGCCTTCCGCCCACGCGACATAGCGGGCGAAGCGTTCGAGAGAGAGCGCGGCTTCCACCGCATCGGCGTCGGCCGCCGGCCTTGCATCAGGGTGGGTCATGGATTATCTCTACCTGCGTACACCCCGGGATCGCCTCTGCTGCAAAGCATGCCCCCGGGGTAAATCAATTCTGGGCCCGGACTTTACGGCTGACGCAGTCCCACCGGAGTGGAGACACGAAGCCGGGCGGCCTCCCGATCCTTGCGCGCCTGGGTGAACTCGGGTTCGAGCTTGCGGACCCGTTCGATCAGACCATCGAGATGGTAGATGTTGGAGGCCCAGTCGCCGGCCGCCGTCTTGCGCATCTCGCGACGCACCAGGCCGGCCTGCTCAAGCTGCCGTATATTGGTCTGGATAGTCTTCGGCTTCACACCGATGCGGCGGCCGAGCTCCGCCCGCGACGGGAAGGGGGCGCGGTTCGGGTCCCGGTAATAGTCCAGCAGCTGAACCAGGATGTTGAACTGCATTGCGGTCAGCCCCAGTCGCGACTGCGCCTGGATCAGGATCGACGGGATGCCGGCATAACCGTTGGCGATGACGGCCTTGCCCCAGATCCGGTCCTGCGACGCGGCGGTCTTGGCGGGGGGCGGGGCGGGGGCGAGCGGCGGGAACGGGACAACGCTCGGTGAGGCGGGGGTGGACATGGCGGAAACTCCTTCCCCACGAACCTATGGGTGCGATGGGCGGCGAACAAGGTTCCGGGGTTGCGGAAGTATGGCGCCGTCATGACCTACCTGACTGGGTATGCTTACGATCGTTACGCCAGATGCGCCGCTTAACGTCCCGCTGATTCAGCGGCAGGCTGAGGACCCAGGTGGGGTTCGCACGAGCCCCACCGGTAGGGCGGGAAAAAGACCCACCCTCCGAGCGGGCGCGCCGCGAGGTCTTCCTCTTCCCGCCTGGTTGGGGCGCCCTTCAGGGCGGCGGGCGAGCGGCCGGAACCGGCCGCCGAGGGGAGGTCGGGCCAGCCCCGTAAGCCTACGGGGCGAAGGGGGTGAGGGTTCTAGGGCAGGATAGGCTTTGCGCCGGCAATGTCTGACAGACCCACTCGCCCATGGATCGCCTCACCCTTCGCCTCCCTCCCGATTTGATCCGCCGCTTCGACGCCGCCGCGGCCTCGCGCGGCGGACGCGCGCGGCTCCTGCGACGGCTGATGGAAGCGGCGGCCCAGGTGCCGTTTCCGGAGGCCCCGGCGACGCCGCCCGCGCGCCTGAAGGCCAAACTGGGCCTGCGGCTGACCATCGAGGACATGACCGCCCTGGAGCGCGAGGCGGCCCGGAGAGGCCAGTCCCGGACACAATGGACCGTGGCTCTGATCCGCGCGCGGCTGCATGGCCGACCTCAGCTCAGCCGTGGCGAGGCGATCGCTTTTCTGGAGGTGCAGCGCGAACTTCGCCGGATCGGCGTCAACATCAACCAGATCGCCCGGGCCCTGAACACGGCCGTGATGGAGGGCGCGGTGCTGGACCTGGAGGTCGCCCAGCTGGACGCCTATGCGCACGAAATCCGCGCGCACCTGGTCGGGGTGCGGGACGCCTTCGCGGGTAATCTGTCGTACTGGACGCCCGACCCATGAACGACTTTCGCCTCCCGTCAGGGTTCGAGGAGGCGCTGCGTCCTCCCGTCCGCATGCGGCGGGCGAGGCTGGCGCACGCGGTGCTGCGTGTAACGCGAGGGAAGGGAAGCGAGCCGGCGACCGCCAGGCTTCAGCGCGTCGCGCGCCGCGCCCCGGAGGTGATGGTCAAGATCACCGGCCGAACGCGGGACGGCGACCATCTGCAGCGCCACCTGGACTACATCACCCGAAAAGGAAAACTGGTCCTGGAGGGACCCGACGGCGAGTGTCTGTCGGGACGTGCGGAGGTCCGCGCGCTGGCCGAGGACTGGCGCGCAGAACTGGATTTTCTGGCGTCCCGAAAGGATGCTCCGGTCTCGCTGTCGATCGTTCTGAGCATGCCGGCGGGGGTGGAACCCGGCCGGGTGCACGATGCCTCGCGCGCGTTCGCGGACGCCCTGTTCGGCGATCGCCATCCCTATGTCTTCGCCCTGCATACGGATGATCGGCATCCCCACGTCCATCTCACCGTCCGGGCGCTTGGACGTGACGGGGAACGGCTCAATCCGCGCAAGGCGGACCTCCAGCTCTGGCGCGAGACCTTCGCAGCGGCCCTGCGTGATCGGGGCGTCGAGGCCGAAGCCACGCCGCGACGCGCGCGTGGTGTGGTGCGCAAGAGCGAACGCACGCCCGTTCGAAAGCTGCGCGAGCGGTTCGAGCGTGGAGAGGGGGCGATGCCGGAGACGCTCAGGGGCGCGTTAAAGGACGCTGCCAGGCCGGCGGCTGAAGCGGAGCCTTGGGAGGTCCACCTGCGCCAGAAGCAGGCGCAAATCCGGAAGGCGCTCGTGGTTGAGGCCTTGCGGCTTCAGGCGTCGAAACTGGAGGCAGACCGTAGCCTCGGGCGCGACCTGGAGACCTTTGTTCGGACACTGCCGCCCGTCGCGACCCGGCGGGAAATTCTGGCCCGGGCCCTCGGCGAAGATCATGGGCGGAGCGCGCGAGGCAAAGATCGAACTCGCTGACGAGGACGATCGTCTGATGCCGGGGCTGTGGACGCGGTCAGAGCGGCAGCTCCGGTTGCCGACACAACGGCGCGGCCTCATCACCGCTGCCGGGTTCGCTCCCCCCGCGTCCGCGCGTCACGGCTGTCGGGCCCGCGGGACTTGTCCGACCCAGGGTGAACCCGCGCCCACGCCTGTTGCAGCAGACGGGCCTGGGTGGCCGGATCCGAGATGAGGGTGCGGACGACCACGGCGGCCATGTCCAGACGCCGCTTCACCTCTTCGCGTGATGGCTCCGTGGCGCGGCGGCCGGCCCGATCGGTTGACTCTTTGGCGGCCTGTCGATCCCGTTCAGTCGGCTTGTAGCCCGCGACCGCGAGACCCAGCGATCGTCCCTGCACCCAGACTTCGCGGCGGAAGGCGTCGTCACCGGAGACCTTGATGCCCGACCAGCCGCGGTGCTGGGCGATCCGGAGCATGGAGGCGACGGAGTCCGGATATCTGGAGAAGACCTGCGCCAAGCTGCGCGTCCGCACGCGTATCGAAGCGGTCGCGGTCGCCGTTCGCGATGGCATCATCGATCCCGACGCGGAGTGAGGTTTGGTGCAACGAAGAGTAGGGGGCGGGTCTGGAACTTCTGTACGGAAGCCGGGGGTTTCAGCCCTGATCGCCGCCGACGCGATGCGTCCCCTGGCTCAGGATCAGCGCCTATACGTTCCGGAACCCGCCAACGGTGCTTATCCTCTGCGGTGTGGCGCCCGGACAAGTCGAAAGTGGTCGGCGGGCCGATGTCCGGGTCCAGGAGAAGCGCGTGAAGCCGATCACGAAA
This sequence comes from Caulobacteraceae bacterium, assembly GCA_052441165.1. Taxonomy (GTDB): domain Bacteria; phylum Pseudomonadota; class Alphaproteobacteria; order Caulobacterales; family Caulobacteraceae; genus Brevundimonas. The sequence goes on from JBQVQW010000044.1 coordinate 6,110, forward strand.
TTCGAGCTGTACGAAATCGACGATCCGGCCGAGCCCTATCGGGTGGTGATGTGGTGTCTTCCGCCGGGGCCGCCCGAAGACCCGCGTATCGGGGAGCGTTTCCCCGAAGGGTCGATCGAGGTGCCCAAGAGCTTCGGGGCGATCTGGTTCGACGTCTCGACGTGGCAGGGCGGTTTCGTCGCACAGGCGACCTTCGCCGCCGACGCCGATGCGGTCCGGTGCGATACCATCACGGTCAATGAGGCCCATCGGATGAAAGGGGTCGCGACACAGCTCTACGAGACAGCCAGCGGCGTTTTCCAAGGGCCCGTCATTCCTTCGGACAATCAGACGCCCGACGCGGTGGCGTTCTGGGGCGGGAGGACGCAGATCCTTCGTCCGTGAGCGACGGGCGCGAATTCCTTCCCGTCAAGGTCGTGTCGGTTGATCAGGTTCGGCTCGCAGCGTAGCGTCGCCGGTTCCGGGGACGGCGACGGGGGCTCGCGGAGGGGCGGCCGCAGGTGATTGATCTTGATGGCGATGGGGCGGATGCCCTGGAGGACCCGCGTCTCGATGGAACGAGAAGCGGTGACCCTGGCGATGAGGCCGAACGCAACTTCCGATATCAGCACCAGTACGGGGTGGTCCTGCTCGTCGCCGTTCGGCGCGGCGCCTTCCCCTACGTGAACCTCTACTGCGAACACCACGAGGATCTGCTGTGCGAGCGTCCGGACGGCCTGTTCGACGGTTGGCAGATCAAGACGTCCACGCCGGAGAACGGACCCTGGACGCTCCGCGATGCCGCCCTGGTCAAGTCGATCGGCCGTTTCGTCGACCTGTGCGCGACCTACCCCTCGCAGATCGGCGTCCTGTACTTCGTGTCCAACTCCGACTTCGATGTGGTCGGCGACGACATCCAGGATCAGAAGCGCCGCGGGCGATGCCCTCCGCTGATGCTGGCGCACCTGAGGGCCTGCCCCTCGCTTGCGGACATCGCGGCACCCTTCCTGGCGGCCTTCGACGAACTGGGGGCCACCCTGGGCGCCGACCGGCAGAGGCTGTTCGACGTCCTGCGCCGGGTGGAGCTGGTCAAGGGACCGTCCAGGGCGGAGTTCGACGCGACCCTGGCCCATGAGCATCTCGGGCGGCTTGACGACTGCAGCGCCCTCACACCCGCCCAGCTGTCCGAGCTTCGTGACGACCTGGTGGCGCGGGTCCATCGCGCCGCTTCCCTGCATGTCACCGCCCCGGAGCGCCACACCCGCAGCCTTCTGGCCGAGGGCGACGAGGATCCGGTCATCACCGCAAAGCGCATCGTTTGCGCCGATGTCGTCTTCGCCCCGCCCACGATCGCCCTGAAGGCCTTCGCCTATCAGGGCCAGCCCCGACTGACGCCCGGCGGTCCCCGGCGAGCCGGCGTCCTTGAACAGAAGCTCGAAGCGGGCGGCTTGGGCGAAGCCGTGAGCTACATGACCGCCAAGGAGATGGCCGCGGAATACGCCCTGCTGGAGGATCAGGCGCGCAACCCTGTCGCCGCCGAGAAACAGCTCAAGCAGATCGAGGAGGCCGTCCACGGCGAATGCGTGGAGGCCTATTACGCCGCCGCGAACGAGTCCGAGACCTTCGGCCCGGCCATGCTGACGGACGTGACCGGCAGGCTTCGCAGGCTAGAGGGCGATCGCAGGTCGCTCATGGGCGGACAGCCCTACGAAGTGCTGGTCGGCGTCGCCGCCATGCTGACGCGGGAGTGCCGTGTCTGGTGGAGCAAGCGCTTTGACGTCCAGGAGCCGCGCCCATGAGCCTCGGGGTCCTGAAGGCGGCCGCCCGGGCAGAGAACACCGATGGCCTGCATCTGATGCGGCTGCTGGTCCTGCTCAGGTGCGCCGACAAGCGCGGCAGGACGCCCAAGCCCGTGGAAGGGATCACGAAGCTGGCCAAGCTAGACTTCCTTCTGCGCTACCCCGTCTATCTGGAGCGGGCCCTGGTCGCGCGCGGGAAATCGCCCGACGCGGTTCATCTGTCGCCGCGTGAACGGACGACCGTGGAAACGCGGATGATCCGCTTCCGCTACGGTCCATGGGACGGGCGCTACAGGCGGTGGCTCAGTCTGCTGTCGGCGCGAGGCCTCGTCACCCTGTCGCTCTCCGGCCGGAAGATCGAGATTGGGCTGACCGACGCCGGCCGTGCGGTCGCAGACGATTTCGCGCAGCGGCCGCTGTTCGCGGACCTCGCCGAGCGAGGGACGCTGGTGGTCAAGACCGTCGGAGACATGTCGGCCATGAAGCTCAAGGACTTCGTCTACGAGATCGTCCCGGAAATCACGGGCATGAAGTGGGGGCAGGAGATCGGCGCCGAAAACGGCGCCGCCCTGGACGGTGATCAGTCGTGAAATTTCATCTGCAGTCGCTGAGCCTCGATCTGAGGCATGCGACCGAGACCATCGTCTTCTCGGACATCACCTATTTCTGGGGCCAGATGGGCGCCGGGAAGTCCAGCATCGCCCGGCTGATAGACTACTGCCTCGGCGGCGGCATCCAGCTGTCACCGGCCCTACAGGCCGAATTCGTATCCGCGACGCTCACTGTGGAGCTTGAGCGGAGCACGCTCACGATCGAGCGGCAGCGCGACGGGGCCAATGTCTTCGCCTCATGGACCGTCGGGGACGAGGTCCAGTCGGTGATCGTGCCGGCCAGGGCCGCTGCCGGGGAGCTGATCCCCCTTACCGGCGTCGAGACCCTGTCGGACCTCATCTTCTGGCTGTCCGGCGTCCAGCCGCCGCGCGTTCGCAAGAGCAAGCTGAAGGACGACAGCAAGACGGTCCGTCTCTCCGTCAGGGACCTGCTCTGGTACTGCTATCTGGATCAGGACAACATCGACAGCGCCTTCTTCCATCTGGAAGAGGACGCCGAGTTCTACCTGCGCCTGAAGAGCCGCGACGTGATCCGGTACGTCATCGGATATCACGACGAACGGGTCGCCGATCTCGAGGCCGAACTGGACCAGCTGCGCGCCAACCGCACGGCCCGCGCCTCCGCCATCGAAAGCCTGACCCGAACCCTCGACGAAGTGGGCGCCGGCTCCGAAGCGCAGATCGCCGAGCGCGAAGCGTCCCTGAAGGCGGCCCTGGCCGAAGCGGAGGCCAGCATCGTGGCCCTGCGGGAGCTGAAGCGGGTCGGCCAGACCGAGCATGCCGTCGATATCCTCGCACGCCGGACCCGCCGTCTCGGCGCTGGCATCGCCCGCCTCGACGTCGCGGCCGATGAACTGCTCGCCGCGCGCGAACGACATGTGCGCCATCGAAACGAGATCGAGACCCTCGGCCTGAAGTTCCGGCGCTCTGCCGTGGCGCGGGAAATCCTCGGCGACGTCGGGTTTGCGGACTGCCCCCGATGCACCCAGAGCCTTCCGGCGCGCCCGGCTCGTTGTTGCGAGGTCTGCGGCCAGGACGACAGGCTCGAACTGACCGACGCGGCGGAGCAGGCCGCTCTGGAACTGGACATCGCCTCGCGCCGGGCGGACCTCGACAGCGCGATCGAAGAGATCGACCGCAGTCTCACCCGTATCCGACTGCGGCGGGAGCGCGCGCTGGACCGGAAGGCGTCCCTTGAAACCGCCCGCAACCGCGCGAGCGAGGAAGCGGACTCGGCGTTCCTGTCGACAGTCCTGTTGAAGGAGCGCGAGCGCGCGGCGCTCGAGGCCGAACTACAGAGCCTCGCCTGGCTGCTGCGGCTTCCCGACCTCCTGCAGCAACAGCGCGACGCGCTTGCCCAGATCATCGCGCTGGAACTCGCGCTGAAGGAGGCCCTGAAGGACGCCCGCACGTCGGCCGAAGCCGACCGGACCAGTCTGACCAGACTCGGCGACTATTTCCTCGACGCCCTAGTCCAGTCCGGCGTGCCGGGCATCCAGCGCGACGACCGCGTCGCCCTGGAGCCGCCGACCTTCTACCCCGCCGTCTTCAGTAGCGACCCTTCCGATCTGACGGCCTCGACCTTCACCTCAATGAGCAGCGGCGGGAAGAAGACCCTGTTCAAATGCTGCTTCGCCATAGCCGTCCACCGGATCGCGGCCCTGCTCGACGCGCCCCTGCCGGAGCTTCTGATCATCGACTCCCCGATGAAGAACATCAGTGAACGAGAGAACAGGGCGCAGTTCGAAGGCTTCTATCGGATGGTCTACGCTTTGAAGGCCGGGGAGCTGTCCGAGACCCAGATCATCCTGATCGATAAGGAGTACCTACCCCCTGATCCGGCGCTGGGACTGGATATTCGCAGCCGGCACATGCAGCCCGACAGCACCCAGCACGAGCCGCTTATCCGTTATTACCGGGGCAAATAGAGGGCGGCAGCCGGCGCCCGGCTAATCGCGCGCCGAATAACGAGTGTGGTGACCATCGCAGTGCGTGTGGTTTCCAAGCGCCTCGATCACCCGGCAATCGGAAATCCTCCCACCCGAGCAACTCGCCGCCTGAATCCGGGCGAGTTCGGCGTGCAGCGCCTGAAGCCCGGCGATGCGAGCCTCAACCGCCGCAAGCTGGCGCTCGGCGATCCGGTTGACCTCCGTGCAGGGCCGGTCGGGTTCGTCGGACAGCGCCAGAAGGGCGCGGATGTCGTCGATCTCGAACCCCAGCTGCCGCGCATGGCGAATGAAGGCCAGCCGCCGCGTCGCAGCGCCGTCGTAGAGGCGCCGGTCGCTCGCAGTGCGGGGCGGCTCCGCCAGCAGGCCGATCTTCTCGTAGAACCGGATCGTCGGAATCTTCACGCCGGTCTCGGCCGAAAGGCGACCGATCGTCCGGAGCGGGGGAAGGGATGGGTCTCTGGCCATGCGCGAAATATAGGGCTTGATCCTCTAGTGGCTAGAGGATGCATGAAGGGTGCATGACGACGCCCGCTCCGACAGAATCCTGCGCTCCGTCCCGAGGCTGCTGCGGCCACCAGGTCCGGTTCGACGGGGCCTCGCCCGCCTATCGGCGCGTGCTTGTGGCCGTCATCGCCCTTAATCTGGGTGGGTTCTTCGCGGTCGCCGCGGGCGGTCTCATGCAGGGATCGGCGGCGCTCGCCGCCAATGCGATGGACTTCCTGGCCGACAGCGCCACCTACGCCATCAGCCTCTGGGCCATCGGAAAGTCCGTGCGGGTGCGCTCCGGCGCCGCAGTCTTCAAGAGCGCAAGCCTTCTCGTCATGGCCGTGAGCATTCTCGGCTACGCCGTCTGGAGAGCGGTCACGGGGCAGCCGCCCGAAGGCGCCGTCATCACCGGTCTGGGACTGGTCGGTTTCGCCGCCAATCTGGTTGCGGCCCTGCTACTCGTGCGCTTCCGCGAGGGCGACGCCAACGTCCGCTCCGTCTGGCTCTGCACCCGGAACGACCTCATCCACAGCCTCGGCGTCGCCGCGGCCGGCGGGCTGGTCTGGCTGACCGGATCCCGGTGGCCGGACCTGCTGGCTGGCCTTCTGTTGGGCGGGGTCTTCCTGCAATCCGCGATCTCTATCCTGTTACAGGCAAGAGCGGAGAGCCGCGCAGCAACGTCTGCGGCGCGGACTTTGTAACGCATTGCCTGATGTCGGGAACGGAAGTAACGAGCGCGAGATGACCTGGTCGATGACGACATGGGCGAAACTGATCGTGGCGGCGACCATCGTCTTCGCCGCCTTCTTCTTCGCGCCTGCCGTCGACGCCGCCACCTGCCTGCCCGAACCTCCCGCGGCTCATGCTGCGGTCGATCATGACCAGGGCGATGGCGACCACAGTGGAAAGGGCGCCGGTCACGGCGTCTGCTCGCACGGTCACTGCCACCACACGACAACCGCCCGCACCAACGGCGTCGACTCGATCGCACCCGCGTTCGGAGAACCGCCGTTGCAGAGCGGCCGTCACGACGACTTCCGGGCGTCCATCACGCCCGACGGCCTGAAGCGCCCCCCCAGAGTCTGACCGAAGACCTGCGCCTCCGCGCGCCTCTTCGTCCTCAGAAACTCTGGAAATGAATCATGTCTCCCACATCTCGCAGGCGGCCGCGTTACGCGGTCGGCTGCGCCCTCGCCGCGATCGCGGCGAGCCTGGCCAGTCCCGTATGGGCTGACCCGGCCCCGACCTATGCCCAACTCCTCGCCCAGCTCGGGGACGCTCCGGCGACACTCGAAGCCGGCGCCAACTATGACGCCGCCGAGGCCCGTGTCCGTCAGGCGCGGGTGCGGCCCAACCCCGTCCTCGGCTTCGATGTCGAGAACGCCTACGGCTCAGGTCCCTATTCAGGCCTGAACAACGCGGACATGACCTTGGCGCTGAGCCAGGATCTCGAGCTGTGGGGGCGTCGTTCGACGCGTATCGCCGCCGCCCGCGCCGAGGCCGGTGCGGTCGGGCTGCAGCGGGATCTCGCCGTGGTCGACGCCGCCGGCCGTCTCGCCCTCGTCTACGCCGAGGCGGAAGCGGCGCAGAGGCGCGCGACCCTCGCCGAGGAAACCCTGACCCTCACGGTCGCGGACGCCCGCGCCGCCCTGACGCTGGTGGAGGAGGGACGCGAGCCCCTGCTGCGCGGCATCCAGGGCGAGGCCGAGGCCGCCTCGGCCCGCGCTACGCGGGATGAGGCCGTCGCTGAGCGCGACGCCGCCTACGCGCGCCTGACCGCGGTCGCCATGACCCCGGTCGCCGTGACCCGGATCGACGACAGTCTCCTGGACGAGACGCCCGCGACGATCGGCTCCGTGATCGATGACGCTCCTACGGTCCGCGTGGCCGAGGCGCAGCGGTCCGCAGCCGAACGGCGCATCGATGTTCAACGGGTTCAGGCCCGCCCGGACATCAACGCCAGCATCGGCATCCGCCGCTTCGAGGCGGAGGACGCGACGGCCCTGACCTTCGGGATCAGCATGCCGTTGCCGCTGTTCGACCGGAACCGGGGGAACATCGAGGCGGCCCAGGCCGAATTTCGCGCGGCCGACGCCCGGCTGATGAGCGCACGGCAGGAGGCCCAGGCGGATCGCGCCGCTGCGGTCGCCCGCCTCGCGGCCTCCGTCAGCCGCGTCAACGCCGCCGACGCCGGCGTCACCGCCGCCGAGGAAGCCTACCGCCTGTCGCGGATCGGCTTCGAGTCCGGCCGGATCTCCCAGGTCGAACTGCGGGTCACCCGCACAGCCCTCGTCAACGCCCGGTCCGCCGCCGTGGACGCGCGTCTCGCGCGTGTCCGCGCCGAGATCGATCTCGCGCGCCTCAACGGCCGCGCCCCCTTCGAAGGAGCCCAGTGATGCGCAAAGGCACATCCAACAAGACACTGCTGATCGGCGGCGTCGCCGCCTTGGTCGTACTCGGAGGCGGCGGCCTCTGGTTCGCTACCCGGTCCGCCGAACCGGCTGCGCCGCCGGCCGCTGAAGGCGAGGCCGGCCATGCCGAAGAGGAGGGCGGACATACCGAGGGCGAGGCCGCCGAGACCGAGACCGAGGGGCGGGTCGAACTGACCGCCGCAGAAATCCAGGCAGCGGGCATCACGATCGTCGGCGTTGGCGGCGGTGGCGGGGGCGAAACCCGTCTGGCCGGTCGCGTCGAGCCGATGGTCGATTCCCGCGCCGCCGTCGCCGCTGCCGTCGGCGGGCGCGTCGAGCGGGTCCTCGTCGCCCCGGGCCAGTCGGTCCGGGCGGGCC
>JBQVQW010000045.1:0-13415 GCA_052441165.1 Caulobacteraceae bacterium
CCGCGGCGGCCTGCCGGGCAGCGGCCTCGGCGCGCGACGCGACCTCGGCGGCGGCCTGACGGGCGAGCGCCTGAGCGCGGGTATTCAGCTGGGCCAGCGGTGTCTTGTCCGCCGGCAGAGCACCGCCGTGTTCGCCGTTCAGATAGACGTCGAAGGCCGATACGTCCTGGACGTCGACGGTCGCAGCGATGCCGATCGGCGCACGCCAGGCGTCGCCCGGGGCCAGCTGGCGGGCGAACAGCACGCGGTTGTCGGCCATGCGGACGACGAGCCAGGCCGACTTCTTCGCCTGCAGCACGACCTGCGAAGCGCTGGCCGCGGCGCCATAGATCGCGCCACGCGGGTTGAAGGCGCGGGCCACCGGCGTCGTCCCCGCCGCGGCAGCGACGGCTTCCGGCGAGGCCGGATCGACGCCCGTCAGTTCAGCCTCGAGGCCGGGCGTAACGTAAAGGGCAGGAATGGTCTGATCGGGCGGCGCCGGCTGGGGCGCGGTCAGGCGCATGGCGACGGGTTGCCCCGGCACCGTGCCGAGGGACCAGCTTTCGGGAATCTCGGCGATATCGGACGGGTGCGGAGCCTGCATCAGGCTGACCCGCTGAAACACGTTCCAGCCCACGACGGCGAAGACCAGAGCCAGGGCGCCGGCGATCAGACGGGGCGAATAGCGCTTCACCTCCTCAAAGGCGACGCCGACCGGCGGCTGGAGCGGCACGGACGGATCCGGGCTCTCACGCTTGAAGCGCTCGACGGCCAGTTGCTCGTCCAGGCCAAGGGCGCCGGCATAGGCGCGCACATAGCCGATCGAGAAGACGCGGTTGGGCAGGATCGAGAAGTCGTTCTGTTCCAGCGCGGTCAGATAGCGGGACGGCACTCGGGTGATGGTCGAAAGCTCGGCCAGCGAGCGATCCGAGCGCTCCCGCGCCTGCCGCAGGCCGTCGCCGAGAGTCGGCGCGTCGGCGATGGAGGGAGCGATTTCCCGCCACTCAGCCTGACCGTTCTGCTCGTTCGGGCTCTTGCCCGTATCTCGCGCCATGACGCCAGACCCCACACTCGGCGAGACGCCCCCGTCCGCCGTACTCCAACCGGGCCCCTGTACCATATCGGGATCAGGAGTGGTGTTCGCCCCCTCAGGCGCCCCGAACTCGGCTTGTGGATAACTCATAAGAGTTGACCGATCAATGATTTGTTAAGCACCTCGGCCGTTTCGGCCCGGTACGGATCAAATCGCGACGTTCAACTTTCGGGCCAGGGTTTCGAGTTCGCCCCGGATCGAGGCGGAAGACGAGCCCAGCAAGGCCGCCATGCCGCGGCGAGCCGCCGTCAGGTCGGTCGACAGGATCATCCGCTTGACCGGTCCCACCCCGCCGGCGGGCGCGGAAAGACGAGTGAAACCAAGGGTCAGAAGGGCGAAGGCCTCCAGCGGCCGGCCGGCCAGCTCTCCGCAGACGGACACGGGGGTACCGGTGTCGGCGCATTTCTTCTGGATCTCGGCCAGGGCCCGAAGGGCGGGCGGCGACAGGGGGTCGTAGCGGTCGGAGACCAGCGGGTTGGTCCGATCGGCGGCGAACATGTACTGGAACAGGTCGTTCGAGCCGATGGAGACGAAGTCGGTCAGCGGCAGAAGGGCGTCGAGATGCCACAGCAGCGACGGGCACTCGATCATGGCGCCGACGCGCAGCATGGCCGGCAGGGCGCGGCCGCGGCGGCGGGCCCATTCGCACTCGTGGTCGACCAGTTCGCGGGCGGCGCGGTATTCGTCGACGGTGGCGATCATGGGGAACATGACGCGCAGTTCGCGCCCTGCGGCGGCGGCCAGCAGGGCCCGGATCTGCAGCCGCAGCAGCGCCGGGCGGTCGAGGCCGAGGCGGATCGCGCGACGCCCCAAGGCCGGGTTCTCCTCCCGCTCCGTCTCCAGATAGGGCAACACCTTGTCGCCGCCGATGTCGAGCGTGCGGAAGGTGACGGGCCGCTCGCCGGCGGTGTCGAGCACCAGCCTGTACAGGGCCGTCTGGCTGTCGAGACGTGGCAGCTCCTCGGAGACCATGAACTGGAACTCGGTCCGGAACAGGCCGATTCCCTCGGCGCCGGTGGCATGAAGATTTTCCAGATCGACCGCGAGACCTGCGTTGGTCAGCAGGGTGATCCGCTGGCCGTCCTTCGTGACGGCGGGCGTATCGCGCAGCTTGGCGAACTCGGCCTGCCGCTGGCTGCGGACCTCCATCCGGGACTGGACGGCCGAAAGCATGTCCGGGCGGGGGCGCAGATAGGCTTCGCCGGTCTCGCCGTCGACGATGACGACGTCGTTCTCCGACAGGCGGTCGCGCACGCCCATGAGGCGGCCGACGCATGGAATCTGAAGGGCGCGGGCGACGATCGCGGCGTGGCTGGCGGCCGAGCCTTCCTCGAGCAGCAGACCCTTCAGCTTGTGCCGGGGATATTCCAGCAGATCGGCCGGGCCGAGATTGCGGGCCACGAGGATGGCGTCGTCGGGCAGGTCGCGCTCGCCGGGGCGGTCGCCGGCCAGCACGCGCAGCAGGCGGTTGGCCAGGTCCTCGAAGTCGTGGAGCCGTTCCTTGATGTAGGGATCGCGGGCCTTGGCGAAGCGGGCGCGGTGCTCGGTCCGGACACGGTCGACGGCGGCCTCGGCTGTCAGGCCCGTACGGACGGCCTCCTCCAGCGACCGGTTCCAGCCCCTGTCGTCGGCGAACATGCGGTAGGTTTCCAGCACCTCGAAGGACTGGCCGCCCAGCTTGCCGGCGCCGCCCTCCAGCATGCCGTCGATATTGGCCTTCAGCGCGATCAGGGCCTCGCGCAGGCGGATCTCCTCGACCTGCTGGTTCTCCGCCAGCAGGTTCTCCGGCGCGACCGGGGCCTCGTGGAGCACGACGTGACCGTAGGCGAGCCCCTCGGCGAAGCGCTGGCCCTTCAGCCGCTCGGGGCGATGCGGGGCGACCTCGATGTCGCGCAGCTCTTCCTGACCCAGCAGCTCGCCCGAGGCGACGGTCTCGGCCAGGACCATGGCGATGGTCTGGATATCCTCGACCTCCTCGTCGTCGTAGCGACGCTCGGAGCGGTTCTGGACGACCAGCACGCCGATGGCGCGGCCACCGCGCAGCAGAGGAGCGCCGAGGAAGGCGTGGTAGGGATCCTCGCCCGTTTCCGGACGGTAGGAGAAGCTGGGATGGGTCGGGGCGTCCGACAGACTGATCGGGGCTGCCGAACGGGCCACCTCGCCGACCAGACCCTCGCCGGGGCGCAGGCGGGTGTTGTGCACGGCCTCGGGCTTCAGGCCCTGGGTGGCGAACAGTTCGAGATCGCCGGACGCGCGGCGCAGATAGATGGAGCAGACCTCGGCGACCATCGACTGGGCGATGATCTTCACAACTGTGTCGAGGCGCTCCTGCGCGGGCGCCGCCCCCGCCATAGCCTCGCGGATCTGGCGAAGGAGGTTCCGCGGCCCCCTCGTCGTCAATCCGCCAGCCGGCATGGTCCCTCCAACGGCCAGCGCCCAAGATGGGCGCGGCCAAGCTTGTTTTCTAGACCGCTTCCAGTCCGTAGGCCGAATGAAGCGCACGAACGGCCAGTTCCGCATAGGCCGCGTCGATCAGCACGCTGATCTTGATTTCGGACGTTGAGATGGCCTGGAACTTCACGCCCTTGTCCGACAGGGCCTTGAACATCGTCTGGGCGACGCCGGCGTGGCTGCGCATTCCGACGCCCACGACCGAGACCTTGGCCACGTCCTCGTCAACACGAAGCTCCTCGAAGCGGATTTCGGCCTGGGCGGCGCGCATCAGCTCGGCGGCGCGCTGCGCGTCGCGGCGGCCGGTGGTGAAGGTCAGGTTGACCGTCCCCTCGGTGCGCGCCTGCCCCTGGACAATCATGTCCACATTCACATTGGCCTCGGCCAGACGGGTGAAGACGTCCGCCGGGGCGTCGACGCGGTCGGCGAGGCCCAGCAGGGTGATGCGGGCTTCGTCACGGCTCATGGTCACGCCGGACACGATGCGTTTCTCCACGATCTCCTCCTCGTCGCAGATCAGGGTTCCGCCCTTGTCGGGCATGACGCCCCATTCTTTTCCAGGAACGGGGGCGTCAGGTTCGATGAAGCTGGACAGGACCCGGACCGGGACCTGTTTCGCCATGGCCAATTCGACCGATCGGGTCTGCAGCACCTTGGCGCCGAGAGACGCCATTTCGAGCATCTCCTCGTAGGAGACCTTTTCGAGGCGGCGGGCCTTGCCCTCGATGCGGGGGTCAGTCGTGTAGACGCCGTCAACGTCGGTATAGATGTCGCAGGGGCACTCCAGCGCGGCCGCCACAGCCACCGCCGAGGTATCCGAACCGCCCCGACCCAGCGTCGTGATGCGGCCGTCGCGTGTGACGCCCTGGAAACCGGGGACCACGGCGATCTGGCCACTGTCCATCGCCGCACCCAGCACCTCGCCGGGCACATCCTCGATGCGCGCGCGGCCATGGGCATCGTCGGTCAGGATCGGGATCTGCCACCCCATCCAGGTGCGGGCGTTCAGGCCCATGTTGCGCAGGGTCAGGGCCAGAAGCCCGGCAGTCACCTGTTCGCCCGAGGCGACGACGACGTCGTACTCGTCATCGGACAGTTCGACCCCCGGCCCCGGCCGGCCGGCGCCGTCGGTCCAGGCGACCAGTTCGTTGGTCTTGCCGGCCATGGCGGAGACGACGACCGCGATCTTCCTTCCCGAGGCCGCCTCGGCCGCAACGATGCGGGCGGCGCGACGGATGCGTTCGAGATCGCCCATCGACGTGCCGCCGAACTTCATCACCAGACGATCCGGGTCGGTCCGCGTCATCCTGTCTGGCTGCTCCGTACTTGCGTGAAGGGGCGCGCGGGTCCATCGCTGCGCCATGGTCGCTTCTAACGGCACGGTATCGGCGCGGGAACCCCAAAGCGCGCGGGAATTCAACGATCAGGCGGAGGGACCGTCGATCGATCCCGCCGATGTGGCGCGCTTTTCGGCCCAGGCCGCCGAATGGTGGGACGCGAAAGGGCCCTTCGCGCCCCTGCATCGATTCAATCCGGCGCGTCTGGCCTTCGTCCGGGACAGGGCGGCGGCGCATTTCGGCCGGGACGTGAAGACCCGCGAGGCGTTCGCCGGCCTGACCCTGCTGGACATCGGCTGCGGCGGCGGACTGATCGCCGAACCCATGCGCCGGATGGGGTTCGGCGTGACGGCGGCGGACGCCTCCAGCGAGAATATCGGAACTGCCCGCGCCCACGCCGACCAGCAGGGGCTGGACATCCACTATCGCGCGGCGACGGTCGAACAGCTGGAGACCGAGGGCGCCGGGCCGTTCGACGTGGTGCTGACCATGGAAGTCATCGAGCACGTCGCCGATCCGGAAGCCTTCATCCGCACCTGTTCGCGGCTGGTGAAGCCCGGCGGACTGATGATCGTCGCCACACTGAACCGGACGCTGAAAGCCCTCGCGCTGGGCAAGTTCGCCGCGGAATACGTCCTCCGCTGGGTCCCGGCCGGCACCCACGACTGGCGTCAATTCCTCAAGCCGGACGAGATTCGCGGCATGCTGGCGAACGAGCCGCTGACGGTGACCGGACCCTATGGGCTGGAGTTCAATCCGCTGACCGACCGCTGGAGCGAGGGCAATGCGGACATCAACTACATGATGGTCGCGACGCGGGACTGAGTTGCGACGCGCCCCTGCCGCTGGCGCAAGGGCGATGACGCCGATATCAATCAGTGGATGATCGCCGCGCGGGACTGATCCCGGAGAAGAGGGCGACGAGGAAACACCATGATCGCCCTGATGCTCGCCGGCCTGCTGACCGCCACGCCTGCCCCCGTCCAGACCCCCGGACCGTCCGCCAGCGCCATGCGTGGCGCGCCCGGCGTCTGCATCCGCTGGGAAGCCAATCGTCCGAACCGGGTCGCGGAAGCCCGCGTCGTGCAGAGCTCGGGCAATGCCGAACTGGACCGCCGCGTGCGCGAGCGCATCCCGAGCATGGACTGGCCGATCGGCGTGGACGACTACCGCGGTCAGTGGGTCGGCGTGTGGTTGGCCGTCGGCGGCGCGACGGCGCCGGAGGGCCCTCTGCCGGATTGTTCCGGCCTGCCGGACCGCAGCTGGCCCGCGGCGCCTGCCCCGGGGTCCTGATCCATCAGAGCGTCCGCAGCATGTAGCGGGCGTCGTCGCCGTAGCTGGCCAGCTTTGCGGCCATCGCCGGCGTTTCGTGCACGTTGAAACCATGGCGGCCCCAGAACGGGGCCGCATCGTTCACCGCGACCAGCGCCAGTTCTCGCCAGCCCTGCGCGCGCGCCTGATCGGCGAGCGCCTCGACCACCGGCCGGGCGTGACCGCCCCCCCGCGCCTCCGGGTGCAGGGCAAGGTCGTGCAGGTACATCACCTCGGCATCCTCCGGCAGGGCGTCGATCAGCGTGTTCAGCGCCGGAGCCGCTTCGCGCCGCCAGGGATAGGCGACCATATAGCCGCGCACCGGACCGCCTTCGGCCGACAGAACGAAACAGCCCGACGGATTGAGGCCGAGCCGGTTCTCGAAACAGCCGCGGCCCTCGAAATGGTCGGGGAAGCCGATGGCGGCGACCTCGACCACGCCGTCGAGGTCGCCCGCCGTCATCGGCCGCCAGCTCAGGCCGGGCAGCGGCTGTTCAGCTCGGCCTTGCGAAAATGCCATCTCACCGTCCTCATCTGCCCGTCGATCTCGCCCTCGATGCGGGCGTGAAGATCATCACCGTCGCGCTGATAGACAATGCGCTGCGGGAAGTCGTGGGTCTCCAGGCCGAAGACGACGCGGTTCGGCGCTGACTCGACGACGGGAAACACGGTCGCCGGCTGGCCCTCGGGTTGGGCGAAATAGGCGTATGGCGCATCCGCCGAGCGGCTGACGGGGGCGATGCGCGACAGTTCGAAGCCGGCGCGACCGGTACGGACGGTGACGTTCATCCCGGTCATCAGGCCGTGGCGCGGGTCGGTCCAGGTCTCGGACACCTCACGGCCAGGCTCGCAGGACAGCCAGTAGCCGGCCATCCAGCCGAGGTCAGGACGGAGGTCGGCGGTCTGCAGGGCGGCGGTCAGAATCAAGGCGGTCAGCATGTCGGTTCTCCGCTTGGCGACACCGCTACGCTAGGCCGGGTGCGGGCCGGACGGCTTGTAGGATTCCGACGCGATCGCTTTCGCCAGGGCCTGCTGCTCGCGCGCCCATTCGGTGGCTGTGCAGCCGAGGTAGCGGCGGAAGTCGCGGGCCATCTGGGGCTGATCGAAATAGCCGGCCTCCAGCCCCGCCTCCAGCCAGCCCTCGGCGGCCTGACCCGGGTGGGCGGCGTGATCGAAGACGCGGCGAAACCGGAATATGGAGCGCAGCTGGCGGGGCGAGACGCCGACCCGGTCGGCGAAGCGGCGTTGCAGGGCGCGCTGTTCGGTGGGCGAGCGGTCAGGCGACGGACGGTCGGCGGCGGCGGCCTGCACCTCGTCCCGGATAGCGGGGTCGATGCGCCACTCCCGCCCCGCGCGTTCAGCCTCGAGCCAGGCGACGAAGGCGGTCACCTGTCCCCCCGGGTCGCCGGCGGGCGGAGCCAGGCCCTTGAGCCGATCGACGACGTCCAGCCGCCGGTCCGTGGCCTCGACCAGCGGTCGGCCGAGCCAGTCGCGGGCGCCGTCGGGCTCGAACCGCACAGCAACCAGCTCGGTCGGGCCGGCCGGGCGCAGGGCCAGCGGTCGGGTCATCTGGCCGGCGAAGATGGCGGAGGGCTGGAGCCGCCAGACGCCCGCGTCGTCCTGCTCCTCATAGGGTGAGCCGATGTCGATGATCAGTTCGGGGCAGCCGTCGGGAGCGATGCGCTGGACCACCGGCGCAGGGTCGGGATCGGCGTATGTCCAGATCTTGCGAACGAAACCGCGCAGGGATGGGGGCGGCTCGAACTGGTGGTAGCGCTCCCCCTCCCCCGCCATGGTCAGTTGACCTTCGACGGGTCCGGCGGGAGGGCCGGCAGCGGCGCACAGGGCACGCCGTCGTCCTTCAGCTTCTTCACCTCGGCGGCGGTCGCCTCGCCGTAGATTTCACGCTTCTCGGACCGGCCCTCGTGAATGTCGCGGGCCTCGCGGGCGAAGGCGTCCCCGACATAGTCAAAATTCTGCTCGACGTGAGCGCGGACCTCACGGGCCGCCTCCGTCATCATGGTTTGCATCTTCGCAGCCATATCCGCGGCGATCGCCGTCTTCTTCGTACCTGCGACCGAGGGGGCCATGATCTGTTTGGTTACCGCCGTGGAGGCGCAGACCGGGCATTCGACGAGTCCCCGCGCCGCCTGGTCGTCATAGTCGGCCGAGGAACCGAACCAGGCCTCGAAGCCGTGGTCGTGATCACAGATCAGGGCGTAGCGGATCATGCGGGTAGCGAGAAATCGCGGTCGTGGGTCAGTTGCGGCACCGCGTTGCGGGCGCGGGCGACCGCATCAAGGTCGAGATCGGCGAAAAGCACGCCCGGCTCGTCATTGTCCAGTTTCGCGACGACCTCGCCCCAGGGCGCGACGACCGTTGATCGACCCCAGGTGCGCCGGCCGTCCTCATGGGCGCCGCCCTGCGCCGGAGCGAGGACGAAGCAGCCGGTCTCGATGGCGCGGGCGCGCAGCAGCACCTCCCAGTGCGCCTCGCCCGTCGGGACGGTGAAGGCGGCGGGGACGGCGATCATCGTCGCGCCTGCCTTGGCCAGCGCGCGATGCAGGTGCGGGAAGCGGATATCGTAGCAGACCGTCAGGCCGAGCCCGCCCCAGGGGGTGTTCGCGACCACCGCCTGTTCGCCCGGACGGATGGCCGCGCTCTCGCGCCAGCGCTCGCCGGTCGGCAGGTCGACATCATAGACGTGCAGCTTGTCGTAGGTCGCGACGCGCTTGCCCTGATCGTCGATCAGGATCGAGCGGTTGGCCGCGCGCTCATCGCCCTGATGCCCCGACTTCACGATGGCCGAGCCGATCAGCAGCCAGACGCCGAGCTCCTTCGCCAGACCGGTCAGGGCGAGGACGACGGAGTCGCGGTCGTCCGGCGCCAGTGCGGCCTGACGCCTCTCCCGGTCCTGAATGAGGAAGTTGGTCCCCTCGGGCGTCAGGATCAGCTTCGCTCCGCCGGCCGCCGCCTGGCGGATCAGCGGCTCGACGTGGGCCAGCGCAGCCCCGGCCGAGGCCGGGGTGCAGGTCTGAACGAGGGCGACGCGCAGGGCGGTCATCACGCGGCGAGCAAAGGATCCAGCTCGCCCTTGCGATCAAGGGCGTGCAGATCGTCGGAGCCGCCGATGTGTTTTCCGTCGATGAAGATCTGCGGGAAGGTCATGCGGCCGTTCGAGCGCTGGATCATTTCCTGCTTCTTTTCCGGATCGTTCGAGGCGACGATCTCGGTGTAGTCCACGCCCTTGCGGGCCAGCAGGCCTTCGGCGGCCGCGCAATAGGGGCAACCGGGCTTGGTGTAGATAACGACTTCAGCCAACGACATTTCTCCTGTGTCAGAGCCTCATGTAGGCAATTGCCGCGCGGAACGCACCCGAGCGACGACGGCGAGGTCGACCGCGGTCGCTCCGGCGTCCAGAAGAGCGCGGGCGCAGGCTCCGGCGGTCGCGCCGGTGGTCAACACATCGTCGACCAGAAGGATGCGCCGGCCCTCGACCCTGCGCGCTCCGGCGGCGGTGATGGCGAAGGCCTTTTGCACATTGAGACGCCGACCGCGCGCCGACTTGCCGCCCTGGCTTGGAGTGTGGGTCAGACGGACAAGGGCGTCCGGCACGAAGGGGACGTCGATCGTCTTCGCCAGTGGCCGGGCGATCTCGGCGGACTGGTTGAAGCGGCGCGACAGCAGACGGATCGGATGCAGGGGCACCGGGACGATCGCGTCGGCCTGATCCAGCAGGGGCGCCGCGGCGCGGCTGATCCAGCGGGCGAACAGCGGCGCAAAAGGCTGGTGGTCGCCGTGCTTGAGCTGAAGGATCAGGTCGCGGGAGGCGTCGTCATAGACGCAGGCGGCGCGGGCGCGGGCAAACAGATAGGGCTCGGCGATGCAGGCGGCGCAGCGGCCGGCGAAATCGCCGGCGTCGGCGGCGAAGCCCGCGCCACAGCCGTCGCAGACCGGGTCCTCGAGAAAAGTGATCCGGCTCCAGGCCGCCGCCGTCAGGCCCGGCGTGGCCATCGCGCGGGGCGTGTCATGGGCGAGCGTCGGCAGCAGGAGGTCGGTCAAGCCGCGGCCGATCGCACGGCCGACGCCGCTGGCGGCTTTCCATCGCGCGTTCCAGACCCCATCCTGAAGGCTCATGAGCCCCTCCTCCGGTCCCCCCGTAATCTTCGACACCGCGCGCCGGACGGCAAGACTTGTGCGCAGCGACGCCCGTTTCGCCTCGGCCGATTTCCTGCACGCCCGCGCTGCGAGGAACGCCGTGGACAGTCTGGATACCCTTCTGCGCGAGTGGCCGGAGGTCGCGGACCTGTCGGCGCATCCTGGCCCTTTCGCCGCGGCCCTGGCCGAGAGCGAGGCCCGCCGGAAGGTCGGGCCGGTAAAGACCGCGGGGGACCGGGCGAGCCGGGCAGGGCCCGGCGGCGAACCGCTGGACCTGCCGGACCAGTCGCAGGACCTGATCGTCAGCCTGATGAGCCTGCACTGGGCCAACGACCTGCCGGGCGCCCTGAGCCAGATCCGCCGGGCGTTGAAGCCGGATGGACTGTTCGTCGGCACATTGCTGGGCGCGGGCACGCTGAAGGAACTGCGCGGCGTTCTGACAGAGGCGGAGCTGGAGGTCAGGGGCGGGGCGCAGGCGCGGGTGTCGCCGTTCGCGGACGGTTACGACGGGGCGGCATTGCTGCAGCGTGCGGGGTTCGCCCTGCCGGTGTCGGACGTCGATCGGGTGACGGTGCGCTACCCGGACCTGCTGGCGCTGGTGCGGGACCTCAGGGCCATGGGTGAGACCAATGTGCTGGCGGGCGGCGGACGGCCACTGACGCGGGCGATCGTTGCGCGGGCGGCCCAACTCTATGCCGGGCGGTACGCCGGGCCGGACGGTCGCATTCCGGCGACGTTCGAGATCGTGCATCTGGCTGGCTGGGCGCCGCACGAGAGCCAGCAGAAGCCTGCGGCGCGCGGCTCGGCGAACATGCGGCTGGCGGACGCGCTGGGCGTCAAGGAGCAGTCCGGCGAGGACTAGCCCCCCATCGCCGCACGCAGGGTGTCCATCGCGCGGTTGAAGATGCCGCTGCCTGTCGCCCCGAACGCCTGGAGGGCGCCGAGGATCACCAGAAACATCAATGCGAGGATCAGGCCGTACTCGATTGCGGTCGCGCCGCTCTCGTCGTCCCGTAACCGGGTCAGGAAGCGTGTCATCAGCGCCCCCTTCCGGACGGCTAGAGCAGGTCGCGCAACCAGGCGACCAGGGGTTCGTCGGCCGGGGGCATGGGCCATTGCGACAGCTGGTTCGGCTTCACCCATTTGAGGGCCGAATGCTCCCGCGCCTGCACCACGCCCGACCAGCGTCGGCACAGGTACAGTGGCATCAGAAGATGAAACGTTTCATAAGCGTGACTGGTAAACACGAACGGCGCGAGGCAGGCCTCGGTCACGTCGATGCCCAGCTCCTCCTTCAGCTCGCGGATCAGGGCGGCCTCGGGCCGCTCGCCCGGCTCGACCTTGCCGCCCGGAAATTCCCACAGCCCCGCAAGCTGCTTGCCCTCGGGCCGCTGGGCGATCAGCACGCGGCCGTCCGTGTCAATCAGGGCGACGGCGACGACGAGGACGGTCTTCAGGGCTTCGGTCACGAGCGATAGTCGCCGTTGATCTCGATGTAGCGCTTGGTCAGGTCGCAGGTCCACACGGTGGCGGAGGCGCGGCCGGAGCCGACGTCGACGGTGATGTCGATCTCGGCGTTCTTCATGTAGGCGCTCATCTTCGCCTCGTCGTAGGTCGGCGACGGCGCGCCGTCGACGGCGGCGACGTGGGGGCCGAACCTGATGGCCAGGTGATCGCGGTCGACCGGTTCCTCGGTCTTGCCGACGGCCATGACCACGCGGCCCCAGTTGGCGTCCTCGCCGGCGATGGCGGTCTTGACCAGCGGGCTGTCGGCGATCGATTTGGCCAGCTTGCGAGCCGAGGCGGGCGACGCTGCGCCATCGACCGTCACCTTGACGAATTTGGTCGCGCCCTCGCCGTCCCGCACCAGTTGGTGGGCCAGGTCGAGCATGACCTGATCCAGCGCCCGGCTGAAGTCCTTCAGACGGCGGTCGCCGACCCGGCCGATGCGCGGCGCGCCCGAGGCGCCGGTGGCGAAGAGCAGGCAGGTGTCGTTGGTCGAGGTGTCGCCATCGACCGTGACGCTGTTGAAGGTCGTGCGCACATGCAGGCTGAGCATGGCGCGCAGGACGTTCTGGTGGATGTCGGCGTCAGTGACGATGAAGGCCAGCATGGTCGCCATGTCGGGGGCGATCATGCCCGAGCCCTTGGCGATGCCGGCGATGCGGACCTTGTGCCCGTCGATCTCGCACTCGGCGAACGAGCCCTTCGGGAAGGTGTCCGTCGTCATGATGCCGAGGCCGGCGCGGGTCCAGTTGTCGGCGTCCAGACCGGCCTCGACCTCGTGCAGACGGGCGGCGATCTTGCGGTCGTCGAGCACCACGCCGATCACGCCTGTGGAGGCCAGCATCACGTCCCGCTGACGACAGCCGAAGCGTTTGGCGACTTCCGAAGCCGTGCGACGGGCCGCGTCGGCGCCGGCCTTGCCGGTGAAGGCGTTGGCGCAACCGGCGTTGACCACCAGGGCGCGGATGTTCGAGCCGCCGCCGTCGCCGTCCAGATGGCGCTTGCACCAGTCGACCGGAGCCGATCCTACCTTGTGGCGGGTGAAAACGCCGGCACAGGTGGTGTCGCGGGCGAAGCTGAAGACCACCAGATCGTCGCGCTCGTGCTTGTAGAACCCGGCGCGGGCGGTGGCGATCTCCACCCCGGCGATGGGCGGGATATGCGGGAAGGGCACGGCCAGCGGGGAGACCTGCAGGCCCGGTTTGCCGGGCGATGCGGCAGGGGCCGCCTTCGGCGACGAGGTCGTCGCCCGCTTGATCGCGGTGGCGAGCGGGTCCAGCGCCTTTTCGATCGCCTGTTCGATCTTCTGGCCAGGGCCGGTCGTCTTGCTCATCGGGTCTTCGCAGGGACGGGGGTGGCGGGAGCGGCCGGAGCCGCGGGAACGGCCGGCATGGCAGGCGCGGCGGCGCTGCGGGTTCCCGGCGGGAACTTCGGATCGGTCTTCACCCCGCGCAGCAGGTCGATGGCGAGATTGAGCTGGACATCGTCCTTCTGCTCGCGCGGAACATAGCCCGACGAGGCCGAACGCTCGTCATTGTTCTCCTGGTTCGGATTGCGCAGATGGCCGCGCAGGCCGGCTT
>JBQVQW010000046.1:0-12351 GCA_052441165.1 Caulobacteraceae bacterium
GGTGGGCGCCTGCTGCTGGGCCGGGCGCGGCGCGGGCGCCGGTTGGGTCTGGGCCGTCGCGACACCGGCCGGCAGCGCCAGCGCGACGCTGGTCAGCAGAAGAAACCTGAAGTTGGACATGGCCCCGATCCTGAGAGTTCGGGGATCATCATCGCCCCCGTAAGCGGCGTGAATATCAGTGACGGCATGCCAAGCTGAGTTACATCCAGTTTAATTCATTACGCTTTTTTCACCGCACGCCACTTTTTGAACGCACCGTCTGCACGGGGCGAAATCGCTTTGCGGGAGTAGCCACAGGGGGATAGCGTCGCCGCATCGTGCAGGAGCCTGATTTCATGACCTTTCGCCTGACCCGCCGCGCCGCCCTCGCCTCTTCCGCTGTCTGCGCCGCGACCGCCCTGCCCTCGCTCGGCCATGCCCACGCGACCAACGACAGCGCGGACGTCGCCGCGCAGATCGACACCTTCGTGCGGCGGGCGGCAGAGGCCTTCGGCCAGCCGGCGGTGTCGGTCGCGGTGGTGAAGGACGGCCAGCCGATCCTGACGCGCGGCTATGGCGTGCGGGCGCTGGGCGGGGCGGCGATCGACGAGCATACCCTGTTCGCCATTGCCTCGAACACCAAGGCTGTGACCTGCGCGGCCCTGTCGATCCTGATCGACGAGGGCAAGGTGAAGTGGGACGAGCCGGTGCGGACCTATCTGCCCGGCTTCAGCCTGTCGAAGCCCGAACTGAACGACATGGTGACCGTGCGCGATCTGGTCAGCCACCGGATCGGCTTCGGCCTGGGCGCCGGGGATCTGCTGTTCTGGCCGAACGGCGACCGGACGCGCGCCGAGATCATGGCGGCCATCCCGCATGTGCCGATCGAGGACAGCTTCCGCACCACCTACCACTACTGCAACCTGATGTTCGTGGCCGCCGGAGAAGTGGTCGCGGCGGCGTCCGGCATGTCGTGGGAAGAGTTCGTCCAGGCGCGGATCCTGACCCCGTTGGGCATGACCGAGACCCTGCCGGTGATGACTGACGCCGATCCGGCGACGTCGGCCCTGCCGCATGGCCGGCTGGGTCCGCCACTGCGTTATCAGGGCGAACTGCAGACCATCGGCCAATCCATTCAGGAGGTCTGGGACTGGTCGGCGGCGGGCGCTGCGGGCGGCTTCGTCACCAACCCGGTCGACTGGGCCAAGTGGATCGCGGTGCAACTGAACAAGGGCCAGCTGCCGAACGGCCAGCGCCTGTGGTCCGAGGCGCGGGCCAACGAGATGTGGCGGCCCAACATCATCGTCTCCAACTCGGCTGGACCCACGCCGGACCTGCCGGGCCGCTCGATCGCCGCCACCTACGCCACCGGCTGGCAGGTGATGGACTATCGCGGCGAGCGGCTGATCACTCATGGCGGCGGCGCGCCGGGGTACATCTCGGGCACCGTCCTGCTGCCGGGCCGCAACGTCGGCTACAGCTATTTCACCAATGCCGAGGAGGGCATGCTGACCCGCGCCCTGCGCAGCGGCATCGCCGACATCCTGATGGGTTCGACCCGCAACGGACCGGCCTTCGACTGGGTCGCGGACGGCGTGCGACTGCGCGATGAAGGCAATGCCCGATCGATCGAGGCGGCGGCGGAGATCGACGCGAAACAGGCCGCCGGCGCGGCCCCGTCCCTGCCGCTGGAGGCCTATGCCGGAACCTGGCGTGACCCGTGGTACGGGGACATCGTCATCTCGGCGCGCACGACCGGCCGGGGCCGCAACCGCCGCACGGGCCTGCATCTGGACTTCACCCGCACGAAGGCGCTGAAGGGCCCGCTGGAAACCTACGACGGCGAGACCTTCCGCACCCGCTTCCCGGACAGGCGCGAGGAGGACACCTTCGTGACCTTCAAGGTCGAGAACGGCGCGCCGGTCTCGGCCACGATGAAGGCCGTCAGCCCGGATGCGGACTTCAGCTACGACTATCAGGACCTGAGGCTGACGAAGGCCTGACGTCCGGTACGCCTCAACGGCATCCTTCACGCGAGCTCAGGTGAATGGCGCAGATCGATCAGGCGAAAGCCGCCGCACTCGGATGGCCCAGGACGAAATACGCCTGGGTGGAACACGAAAGGCGCTGGCTCTGCCGGTCTGTTCCGCTCGACAGGGTCGTGAGCGTTGAGGACTTGACCGACCTGTATGTGACCGGAACGCAGCTCCGCCTGCGCGAGGCCGTTCCCGCCAACGGTGGAGGCCCGTTGCGCAGACTGAGCCGCAAGGCCGATCTGACGTCGTCCGTTCGCCTTCTCACCTCCATCTACCTGTCGACAGAAGAGTTCTCGGTTCTTTCCGCGCTGCCGGGACGGCAGCTGCGGAAGACGCGGCACGCTCTGGGCAGGGTGGAGGGCGCGGATCTGTTCGTCGACTGCTTCGGGGGAGCGCTGACCGGGTTGATCATGGCGGAAGCGGAGTTTGAAACGCTGGAAGCGATGCAGTCCTACTCGATGCCCGATTTCGCCTGGCGCGAAGTCACCGACGACATTCGCTACACCGGCGGGCGTCTGGCCGCCGACGGCCTGCCGGATGCCCTGATTCCGGAGTAGGGCATCATCGCAGCAGTTCGAGGATCTCGAGCTTGGACTCCACGCGCGGCCACGGCACAACCATACGCCAGCGCTCGGGGCCGACGCGTTCGAGGACGCCGACCTGGTCCCGTTCGTGCTGCTGGCCGTAGGCGGGGTAGCCCGTCTCATCCATGCCCCAGGCCTGGGCGCCGACAAAGACGAGACGACTATCCGTGTCCGGATAGAGCAGTCCGCGCGTGCGCTGCGAACCGGTCGTCTTGGTCAGGATCAGATCCCCGCCGGGCGTCAGCTCGACCGAGCAGCGGAAGAACGGGTAGGCGACATAGGCCAGGGTCCCGCCCGACTTCGACCCCAGCTTGATCGTGCGGCAACGGTAGGTCCCCGGCGCGGGCTGGAGGCGGCCGGTCTGGGCAGCGTTCGGATCGACGAGAGGCCCGAGCGCCTCGACCTGGCCGGCGAAGCCGCCAGCCTCGGCTTCGGCGCGGGCGAGACGCCATGCCTCATCCAGACGGCCGAGATTGGCCGCGTCCTCGGTCGAGACTACCGAACGCCAGGTGTCGGTACCGCCCTGCTCTCCCCCGGCCGGAGCCGGGTGCGGCATGGGCGCGGGTGCGGAAACCGGTCCGCTCGCCTCTGGCGAAGCCGCCGGATCGGCGGGCGCCGGCGGTTCTGCAGGCTGGCCGCATGCGGCAAGGGCAAGAACGAGGCTTGAAGCCGCGGTGGCGGTTATCCGCATCAGGGACGCTCCGTATGACAGAGCCGGGGTAACGGCTCCGGGCGCGGAGGGTTCAGTCGGGCGGACGGATCGGCGCACCCTCCCCCGGCGGGGGCGATCAGGCCGGGACCAGCTCGATGAGATCGAGGTTGGACTCGTTCTGGGGCCAGGGGATCACTAGTCGCCAGCGGCTGTCGGCGAAGCGTTCGAGAACGGCGACCAGGTCGCGGTCGGGACGCTGGCCGTAGGAGTTGGCCGGAGGCTCGGACGCCAGCGCCATCGAACCCAGCATGACCATATGCCGGTCGTTCTCGGGGAAGAGCAGACCGGAAGGCCGCTGGGAGCCGGTCAGCTTGACGAACTTCAGCCCGTTCGGAGTCTGTTCGATACGGCAGGCGAACCAGCCATAGACGACATAGCCGAGACCTTCCTCGCCGCCCTGCGAGCCCAGTTTGACGGTGCGGCAGCGATAGTCGCCCACGGGCGGACGGACGTTCGATCGACGGGCGTCCGGGTCGATCAGGGCGCCGACGCTGTTCAGGTCGCCGGAGCCCCGCTGGCGACGGGCCTGCTGCAGGGCGAGATCCCAGGCGGCGTCCCGGCGGGCATAGCGGTCACGGTCGGTCGAGGTGACGATGCCGCGCCAGTCGCGCAGCACCGGCGCGCCTCCACCCGGCCCGCCTGGAGGCGGAGGCGGGGGTCCCGGCGGCGTGGCGCAGGCCGCCAGCGCGAGCAGGGAGGTGAGAAGCAGGGCCGGCAGCCGGACCGAGCGAGGCATGGGCTCTCCCGAACGAAGACGAAAGCTCGCCCCGTTGGACCGGCCCGGGCCCACGACGTCAAGCGCGCTCGCGCCGCAGGTGTCGGATTCAACCGCCCTCCACGGCGATCAACCTTCGTCGGAAGCGACCTCGGCGGCCTTGCGACGAGGCGCGCGCGGCTTGCGGGCCGGAGCGGCGTCCGCGGCGGGAGCCTCGCCTTCCGGAGCCGGAGCGGCCGGCGCGGCGGAGCGGGTCAGGAAGCCCGGCAGGGCGGCCGGAGCCTCGTCATTGTCCTCACGGCGCGGGCGACGTTCGCGACGGGCCGCGGGAGCCTCCGCCTCGCGGTCGACGGCCGGAGCTTCATCGCGCGGCTCATCCGAAGCCGCATCGTTCGAAGCCTCGGCCTGTTCGCCGCCCTCGTTGTCGAAGCGGCGATTGCGTTCGTCGCGGCGACGCTCCCAGCGTTCGCGGCGGCTCTCGCGGCGACCGCCCTCGCGTTGCTCGCCCTGTTCGCCATCGGCGCGGGGTTCACGCTGTTCACGGGGTTCACGCGGCTCGCGGGCCTCGCGCGGCTCACGGCCGGCATCGCGGTCCTCACGATCTCGCTGCTCGCGCCATTCGCGGCGCTCGTCCTGTTCCTTCTGGCGGCGCTCCTGCTCGGCGACGCGGTCGGCCTCGGCCTGCTGGGCAGCGAGGATGGCGGCCGCCTGGGCGCCGGATTCGTCCTCGAAGTCGATGTCGAAGCCCTGACCGGCCAGTTCGCGCTGGGCGATCTCGGAGACCGGACGGGCCGGCTGCAGGGCGCGCAGGACGCGGAAATAGTGCTCGGCGTGCTGGGTGTAGTTCTCGGCCAGAACGCGGTCGCCGGACGCCGAGGCGTCGCGAGCGAGCTGCATGTAGCGCTCATAGACGGTCTGGGCATTGCCCCGGACCTTGATGTTCTCCGGGCCTTGCGAGTCCCACGACCGGTTCGGATTGGTCGCGTTGGCGTTGCCGCCACCACCGCCGGGCTTCCTGTTCCGCCCGCGCTGACGCTTCATGCCCTTGAAATCTCTCATGGACGCTACCGTATGCCTTGAAAGGAGGGCGAGCCGGGCATGTGCGCCGGGACCGTCCCTGTTCGTCTTCCGCCTTCGCTCGGGGCCCATTCCCCGCTGTCGATGTGATCGGAAACCGTCGCCTCCCCCCGTGGTCCGCCGGGCGACCGGCCCGACCGTCACGATCCGGAGCGCGCGCGAGACAGGAACCTGAGGCGGTTCGAGGCGTGCGGTTCGGTGGGAGACGAGGGAGACTTAGCGCGGGTTCGCGCGGTTTCCAATAGGCTTGATGCCACGTCCTACATCTTCGGGATGGGATTGGTCCGCGGGTCGGGACCGTTGGTGACGACCCGGTCGCGGTCGGAGAGGTCCTTGACCACGATCACGTTCGCGAAACCGGCCTGCTCGAACAGGGATTTGACCTGCGGGCCCTGATCCCAGCCGATCTCGACCGCAAAGGTCCCGCCGGGCTTGAGGATGCGCATGATCTCGGGCGCCAGCTCGCGATAGGCGACCAGACCATCCGGACCGCCATCCAGGGCCAGCAGCGGATCGTGGTCGCGCACCTCGGGGTCGAGGCCGGGGATGTCGTCGGACGGGATGTAGGGCGGGTTGGAGACGACCAGGTCGAAGCTCTGGTCGCCAAAGCCCGTGGCCCATTCGGTGCGGATGAAGTCGCAGCGATTGTCGAGGTCCAGATTGGCGGCGTTCTCGCGCGCCACGGCCAGGGCCTCGGTCGAGATGTCCGTGCCCACGCCCTTCGCCGCCGCCCGCTCGGCCAGGGTGGCCAGCAGGATGGCGCCCGAGCCGGTGCCCAGATCGATCATGGTGAAGCTCTCGTGCGGCGCGAAGGCCAGCATGACGACGTCGAGGATGGCCTCCGTGTCCGGGCGCGGACTGAGCACGTCCGGCGTCACGTTCAGCATGATCTTCCAGAAACCCTTCCTGCCCAGGATGCGCGACACCGGCTCGCGCTTCAGGCGGCGATCGACATAGGCGTCCAGCGTCGACAGCTGGTCCGGAGTCATGGCGCGGTAGGGGTCGGTCAGGATGTCGGTGCGCGAGCAGTTGGCAGCGACTTCCAGCAACAGCCGGGAGTCGATGGAGGGACTGTCGATGCGGCCTTCCTTGAGGCGCGCCGTAGCGGCTTTCCAGGCGGTCAGAAGGGTCGGGGTCGCGGGGGCGTCGGTCATGTGAATGGCCTTGGACCGGACGGCGTGCGATTTCAAGCGACAGCACGGGGGAACGCCTCGGCAGCGGAGCCGTTGACGGGCGGATGCAGAGGCAGTCGGGAAAAAGGGGCCGCGCGAGCCCCGGGTACGGCCTGTGGGGCGTGGTCGGCGCGATCGCCGGAGGTCTGGCCGCCGGCGCCGGGGCCGCCCACCTGCTCTACACCCGTGGGCACAAGTACGGTATCGAGCTGAGGCCCGAACGGCCGCAGCCCCTGCCCCCGGGCCCGCCCACGCCGGAGGAGTTCGAGGCGAAGGAGCCCGGCCGCGGGCGTATGGCGCAGCGGCCGGAGCACATTCCGCGCAAGGGCTGGGTGGATATCTTCTGGCGCGTGGGCGCGTCCTATTTCGGCGACCGGGTCGGCTTCGTCGCCGGCGGCGTGACCTTCTTCGTCATGCTGTCGCTGTTTCCAACACTCGCCGCCTTCGTGACCCTGTATGGCCTGTTCGCCGATCCGAACGACGCCTGGGGGCGGTTGCAGTTCCTGTACTCGATCCTGCCGACGGGCGTGGCCGAGTTCCTCGGCGCCGAAATGCAGAGACTGGCGGAGAACAGCAGTTCGGAGCTGACGTTCACCCTGGTCTGGACGCTGGGCCTGTCGCTCTGGGTCGCCAACGGGGCGATCAAGACGCTGTTTTACGGCCTGAACGTCGCCTACCACGAGGTCGAGCGGCGCAATATCGTCAGCTACAACCTGATCTGCATGGCCTTCACCGTATCCGGCCTGCTGGCGGTGCTGGTCGCGGCCGGTCTGGTGGTGGGCGTGCCGGTGGTGCTGGACGTGTTCGGCCTTGCGGAGGAGTGGGCCTATCTGTCGCCGTTCCGCTGGCCGCTGCTGGCGTTGGTCTATATCGCCGCGCTGACCGTGATCTACCGGATCGGGCCGTGTCGTCAGAGGGCGCGGTGGCGCTGGCTGACGCCGGGGGCGATTTTCGCGGCCGCGCTGAGCCTGGGCCTGTCGTTCGGCTTCAGCTGGTACCTGGCGACGTTCGTGCGCACGGCATCCTACGGACCGCTGGCCGCGATCATGGGCTTCCTGCTGTGGACCTGGCTGACGGTCCAGATCATCCTGATGGGCGCCGAACTGAACGCCGAGATCGAACACCAGACGGCGATGGACACGACGACCGGGGCGCCGCAGGCGATCGGTGAGCGCGGCGCCGTTGTGGCCGATACGGTGGGACCTCGACGCGGCAACCCGGCGGCGCTGGCCTTCACGTTGAAGCACGCGGAAGCGCTGTCGGATCGGTTGATGCGGCGGAGGATCCGGGCGCCGAGGGAGACGCCCTAGCCGAGCTCGGCTTCCAGATCCGCCAGCCGCGCGGCCTGGTCCTCGGCGATCAGGGCGTTCAGGAGCGGGTCGATCTCGCCCTCGAGGATCTGCGGCAGGCTGTGCAGGGTCAGGTTGATCCGGTGGTCCGTGACCCGGCCCTGCGGGAAGTTGTAGGTGCGGATGCGCTCTGACCGGTCGCCCGAGCCGACCTGTGACTTGCGGGCGTCCGAGCGGGCCAGATCCTTGGCCTGGCGCTGCATGTCGTAAAGACGGACCCGCAGGTTCTTCATCGCCTTGTCGCGGTTCACGTGCTGCGACTTCTCCGACGAAGTCACGACGATGCCGGACGGGAAGTGGGTGATACGCACGGCCGAGTCCGTCTTGTTGACGTGCTGGCCGCCCGAGCCGGACGCGCGGAAGGTGTCGATACGAATGTCCTGATCGCGGATCTCGATCTCGACGTCCTCCACCTCGGGCAGGACGGCGACCGTGGCCGCAGAGGTGTGGATGCGGCCGCCGGCTTCGGTGGCGGGCACGCGCTGGACGCGGTGGACCCCGCTCTCGAACTTCAGGCGACCGAAGACCCCCTCCCCCGTGACCGTGGCGATGATTTCCTTGTAGCCGCCGGCCTCGCCCTCGGTCGCGCTGTCCACCTCGACCCGCCAGCCGCGCATGGACGCGTAGCGCGAGTACATGCGAAACAGGTCGCCGGCGAACAGGGCCGCCTCGTCGCCGCCAGTACCGGCGCGCACTTCCAGAACGGCCGAGGCGTTCTCGTCGGCGTCACGCGGAGCCAGCAGAAGCGCGACCTCGCGTTCCATATCCGGCAGGCGGTCGCTCAGGGTCTGAAGCTCGTCGGCGGCCATGTCGGCCATCTCGGGGTCAGCCGCCATCGCCTCGAGGTCCGCGATCTCGGCCCGCGTCTTCGCCAGCGCCATGACGGCGTCGGCGACCGGCTTCATCTCGGCGTGCTCCTTCGACAGGCGCACGATCTCCTGACCATCCGTAGCCGCGCCCATACGCGCCTCCACCTGATGGAAGCGGTCGAGCACCTGATCGAGCCGGGCCTGGGGAAGTCGCAAGGGTCTCTCCGGAGAAGGGGCCGATGTCCTATCGGGCGCGGCCGCGGCTGTCCAATCCGGTGTCCGCAGGGCCTGACGGAAATGTGAAAGCGTTGCCGTTACCGACAGCCCGCTTGCGCATTAGCTGAAATCGGGACGCTCGCTCGTCCTGTCTGGCCCGGCCGTCATGGAAACCTTCCTGCTGTTCTTCCTTGTGGGCGCGCTGGCGCAGTCGGTCGATGGCTCCCTTGGCATGGCCTACGGGGTCATCTCCTCTTCCGTGCTGCTGGCGCTGGGCGTGCCGCCCGCGGTGGCGTCAGCCAGCGTGCACGGGGCGGAAATGTTTACGACCGGAGCCTCGGCAGGCAGCCACATCTGGCATCGCAACGTCGAATGGCGGCTTCTGCTGCCGCTGGCGATCGCGGGCGTGGTCGGTGGTTGCCTGGGCGCCTATGTGCTGACCGGGATCGATGGCGACGTGATCAAGCCCTTCATCGTCGCCTATCTGACGCTGATCGGCCTCTACATTCTCTGGCGCGCGCGGCGCGACCGGAAGCCCCGCAGAATTCGCCCGTCCTGGATCGTCGCGCCACTGGGTGCGATCGGCGGGTTCTTCGACGCAATCGGCGGCGGAGGCTGGGGACCCACGGTGTCCTCAACCATGGTGGCCGCAGGGCAGGAGCCGCGCCGGGCGATCGGAACCGTGAACACCGCCGAATTCTTCCTGACGACGGCCATCAGCGCGACCTTCGTCTGGGCCCTGGTCACCGGCCACTGGGAAGACGCCGGCGAACTGCGGGATCACGCCACGGCGGTGGCGGGACTGGTCGCCGGCGGCCTTCTGGCGGCGCCGTTTGCGGGACTGATCGTCAAGAAGGTCCCGCAGAGGGCCCTGACCTATGCGGTCGGCGTGCTTCTGCTCTTGCTGGCCGCCTTCCAGGGTCTGCAGCTGGCCGGCGTCATCTGATCGCTGGAGATCAGGCCGGATAGGTGTCGATGAAGCTCTGACGCTTCTCCAGCGCCGTCTGGAGCGCGACCAGCTTCGGACGGCCGGTTGCCGTATCGAACTCCGGGTGACGGAAATTCATCCAGGTCATGGCGACGCCTGCCGTCAGGGTCCCGATGTGCCAGTCGTCCGCCGACGGGTCAGTCGCCTCCAGGGCATCGAGCGACCGGGCCATGTTTTCCGACCACCGGGCGATCCATGAGGGCGAGCGCTCGCTTTCGGGACGGCGCTTCTCGAGCACCCATTTCACGCCCATCTCCAGCGCCCCGTTGGCGAGCGTCTCGATACGACGGACGCGCAGGCGATCCTCGCCGTCGATTGGCAGCAGGCGCGGACCCGAGCCGACCGCGTCGAGATATTCGCAGATGACCGGACTGTCGGTCAGCGGCAGGCCGTCGCGGGCGATAAGGGTCGGGACCTGAACGATCGGATTGGCGGCCGCAAGCTCCGGCGCATCGCCGTAGGGATCGACCGCGATCTCCTCGACCGCCACGCCCTTCTCGCGGGCGACGATGCGAACCTTGCGCGCGAACGGCGACGGGGTGGTGATGTAGAGCTTCATGATCTCAGCGCCGTTCGATGATGACGCCCTCGGGCGCGGTCAGGGCGTTCAGTCGCGCCGCGGCTGCCGCGTCGTCAAGGGCATGGGCGCGCATGAAGTCCAGCGTCGTGCTTGCGATGAGATCGAAGTCGGCCGCATCGGCATTGCCGACCAGGCTGTGATCGCCGCCGGCGAAGGTCAGCAGCATCTTGTCGCCCGGCAGGCTGGTATCGAAGGCCGTGCGATGATCACGCGGGTCGGTGACGAAGCCCGGCACCAGATCGGCGTCGCCGGTGACCATCAGGACGGGCGCCGAAACGGCGGCGAAGGTCTGCGGATTGACCAGTCCCGGAACATTGCCCGGCGACGAGAGGGCCACCACCGCCCTGATGGCCGGATCGCCCTGCGGACCGGCGACGGTCACGGCCCCTGCCCCGATGAGCGACATCAGCGAGCCAAAGGAGTGCCCGGCGGCGATCACCGGCTTGCCGGCATGAGCCATCTGAACGAAGCCGCGCGTCACGGCCATGTCGACAACGCGGGTGATGAAGAAGGTCTGGTTGTTTCCCTCGGCATGCCGCGGATGCTGGAGCGAGTCCGTGTGCAGCGGGGCGACAACGGTGAAGCCGTGCTCGACCCAGTAGCGCAGGATGCGGTGATAGCTGTCCGGCCGGCTGTTCCAGCCGTGGCTGAAGACGATCACGCCCCGCTCGTGCTCCGCCTGCCAGACGCTGAGGTCGATGGTGCGGCCGTCGGGGGACGGGAGGCTGACCTGCGTCGGGGTGAAGGCCGATGGCGCCGCGGCTGCGGCCGGCTGCTGGGCGAAAGCGGGGGCGACGCCCGCCGTCAGAAGGGCGAGCCCGAGGCCCGCCGCGCGAAGCAGTTTGATCATGTCTTCCCCCGGTTTCGTCGACGACTAGCGCGGCGGGGGCGACGGCGACAACGGAAGAATTATTCCGCCGCCTCGAACTTCGGCTCGGCGGCCTTGCGGGCGGCCTCCAGCTCGGCGGCCCTGGCTTCGACCTGGGCGACGATTTCGTCGATCATGCCGTCGTTGGCCTGTTTGTGGGCGATCTTGCCGTTCAGATAGACCATGCCCGAGCCCGCGCCGCCGCCGGTGAAGCCGACGTCGGTATAGAGGGCCTCGCCCGGGCCGTTCACGACGCAGCCGATGATCGACAGCGACATGGGCGTCGTCACATGGGCCAGCTTCTCTTCGAGAATCCCGACCGTCTCGATGACGTTGAAGCCCTGACGGGCGCAGGACGGGCAGGCGATGATGTTCACGCCCCGGTGCCGCAGGCCCAGAGACTTCAGGATGTCGAAGCCGACCTTGATCTCCTCGACCGGATCGGCAGCCAGCGAAACGCGGATGGTGTCGCCGATGCCGGCCCAGAGCATGGAGCCCATGCCGATGGCCGACTTGATCGTCCCTGTGCGCAGCGGACCGGCCTCGGTCACGCCGAGGTGCAGCGGACAGTCGATGGCCTCGGCCAGTTGCTGGTAGGCGGCGACGGTGAGGAACGGGTCGGACGCCTTCACGGAGATCTTGAACTCGTGGAAGTCGTTGTCCTGCAGGATGCGGGCATGGTTCAGCGCGCTCTCGACCATGGCGTCGGGACAGGGCTCGCCGTACTTCTCCAGCAACTCCCGCTCGAGCGAACCGGCGTTTACGCCGATGCGCATCGAACAGCCGTTGTCACGGGCGGCCTTGATGACCTCGCGGACGCGCTCGGCGTTGCCGATGTTTCCCGGATTGATGCGCAGGCAGGCGGCGCCGGCTTCAGCCGCCTCGATGCCGCGCTTGTAGTGGAAATGGATGTCGGCCACGAGCGGGACCTTCGCCTCACGGGCGATGGTGCGGAACGCGGCGGTCGAGTCCTGGTCGGGGCAGGACACGCGGACGATGTCGGCCCCGGCCTCTTCCAGCTGACGGATCTGGCTGATCGTCGCATTGGCGTCTGACGTCGGCGTATTCGTCATCGACTGGACGCTGATCGGCGCACCGCCGCCCACCGGCACCGGGCCCACCATGATCTGGCGGCTCTTGCGGCGTTCGATGTGACGCCAGGGACGGACGAGTGTGTGGTCAGCGCTCATTGCGGACGCAACATAGGCTCACGATTGCGGCATGGCCACGACCTGTGGCGACGCAGCCTATCGGGCGGATACGGTC
>JBQVQW010000047.1:0-11997 GCA_052441165.1 Caulobacteraceae bacterium
GTGCTGGGGTCGCGCCCGGCTCCGTCCGCCGCGCCGGCCGCCCAACCGCTGGAGCCCGCAGCGCCCGCGGCGCCCGAGTCGGTGGCCGGGCAAACAATCGTCGCCGGCGTCGCCGAAGAACCGGCCGCGTACGCCGTCGAGGACGAGGAAGACCGGCCGATGCGGGTCCTTGTCGTTGACGACCACGACATCAATCGTCGCGCGATCCAGCTGATCCTTCAGCCGCTGGGCTGCGACATCGATACGGCCGCCGACGGCATGGCTGCGCTCAGGATCTGCGACGCCAAGGCTTTCGATCTGATCTTCATGGACGTGCGTATGCCCGAATTGGACGGGCGGGAAACGACCAGGCGCATCCGCGCCGGCGGCGGGGCGAACGCCCACGTGCCGATCATCGCTGTGACCGCCGACACCGCCCCGGAAGACATCGCCGCCTGCAACGCGGCGGGCATGACCTACTTCGTGCCCAAGCCGATCACCCCGCCGATGCTGCTGGGCGCCATAACCCACGTCATGACCATGGCCCAAGCCGGTCAGGACGAGATCGAGACGGCTGCCGCCTGACCCCTCACGGCCGCCAGCAGGCGGTCGGCGAAGTCCGGCGCCTTCATCGCGCATTCCCAAACGGTGATGACGCGCCAGCCGTTGGCAGCGAGGGCTGCCGCGCTGGCCGCGTCCCGGGTGCGGTTCCGCGCGATCTTGGATGTCCAGTAATCCGCATTGGCCCTGGGCTTCCGCGCGCCGCGCGGACAGTCGTGGCCATGCCAGAAGCACCCGTGGACGAAGACGGCGATGCGCCGTCCCTTCATCACGATGTCCGGCCTGCCGGGGAGGCCCTGCCCGCCCAGCCTGTAGCCGATGCCGGCCGTGCGCAGGATTGCGCGCACGGCCAGTTCAGGCTTCGTGTCCTTCCCCTTCACGCGGGCCATCACGGCGCTGCGCTTTTCCCGGGTGAAGACGTCGCTCATCACAGCTTCCCACGCCCAGGCAGCGAGCGATCGCGTCGCGAGCGTTGGCGCTCCTAAAGCTGCGTCAGCAGGTGCTCGGCCGACGAGACCTTGAACTCGCCCGGCTGTTCGATGTTCAGCTGGGTCACGACGCCGTCCTTGACGATCATCGAGTAGCGCTGCGACCGCTCGCCCATGCCGAAGCCCTTGGCGTCCATCGACAGGCCCAGCTGGCGGGTGAAGTCGCCGTTGCCGTCGCCCAGCATCAGGATGTCGGACTTGCCGATGCCCTGGCTGTCGGCCCACGCGCCCATGACGAAGGCATCGTTGACCGAGACGCAGGCGACGGTGTCGACGCCCTTGGCGCCCAGGTCGCCGCGGCTGTCCTTGAAGCCCGGAAGGTGGCGGGCCGAGCAGGTCGGGGTGAAGGCGCCGGGGACGGCGAACAGGGCCACGGTCTTGCCGGCGAAGATGTCGTCGGTCGTGACGGGCCTGGGCCCGTCGTCGGTCGCCTGCGTAAGGTTGGCCGAAGGGATGCGATCGCCGATCTGGACGGTCATGGTCAGGCTCCGATGGGTGTGAGGTTCAAACTCCCGGATCAGATAGGCGTTGCGGGTACGCTCGCCAACAGTCCAGGTGCGTCCATGCCGCCCTTGCGCGACGAACTCGGGCTTCCGATGATAGGGGCATGGACGACTTCCAGAACCTGACCGGCCGGCTGCTGGTGGCCATGCCGGGGATCGAGGACGAGCGCTTCGAGCACGCCGTGATCCTGATCTGCGCGCACGAGCCCGATCACGCCATGGGCCTGCGTCTCGACAGGCCGGCTCCCGGCGTCGACCTGAAGGCCGTTCTGGCCAGCCTGAAGACGGAGGCTCCGGACGAGGCCGCCGAGCGCGCGGTGCTGGTCGGCGGCCCGGTGGAGCGCGAGCGGGGTTTCGTCCTGCACACCGACGACTGGATGTCCGAGGACGGCTCGCTGGCCTTCGGCGAGGGTATGGCCATCACCGGCACGCGCGAGGCGCTGGCCGCAATGGTCGACCCCGTCTCCGGGCCGCGGAGATCGGTCCTGATGCTGGGCTATGCCGGCTGGGGCGACGGCCAGCTCGAGGACGAGCTGGGCGAGAACGTCTGGCTGACCGCCGAGGCGGATCCGGCGCTGATCTTCGACACCGACTATGCCGAAAAATGGGGCAAGGCCGTCGCCAAGCTCGGCGTCGATCCGGCGCAGCTGTCGGGTCAGAGCGGGCGGGCCTGACGCTCGCAGGCCGTCAGCAGGTCCCTCCCGTACGGCGTCTCCTCCATCCAGGACACAGCCAGGTCGAGACCGCGATAGAGAAAGCCGCTACGGCGCTTGCTGACCGTTGCAGCGAAAAGCGATCCCGGCCTGTTCGTCACCGTCCCGCAGACCAGCACCGTTTCGTACCGTCCGCCGGACCGCCGGGGAGCGACGGAAAGGATTTCGATCTGGCCGGCCTTGAGGTCGCGATCGTGGCGGAGCAGCTGCGCGACGGCGGCGTCCCCGGCGCTGTACCCGTTCACGGAAAACACGACCATGCCTACGATGCAAAGGCCGCCGCCGATCAGCAGGGCCCATCGCTTCCAGCGAGGCATGGTCACCCAGCTTCCCGGCACTGGTGGGCTCAAGCCGACCGCGCCTTGAGCGGCGCGGCGCCATCTGCCAGCGATTCGTTCAGATAGACCTCGGCGCTCTGGGCCGGCAGGGCCTGGGCATAGCCGAAGCCCTGACCATAGTGGCAGCTGGCGTCGAGGAGCAGCTTGGCGAGGCCGGCGTTCTCGACGCCCTCGGCGACGACTTCCAGCGACAGGTCGCGGCCGAGGTTGACGACCGACTTCACGATCTTCGCCGAGCCCTCGTCCTTGTCCATGGTCAGAACGAAGTAGCGATCGATCTTCAGCGTGTCGAACGGCAGTCTCGCGAGGTAGCTGAGCGACGAGAAGCCGGTGCCGAAGTCGTCGAGCGCCAGGGAGGCGCCGGCGTCGCGCAGGCGGCGCAGGGTTTCGGCCGCGCGCGTCGTATCGCGCATGATGTCGCCCTCGGTGACCTCCAGCTTCAGCGCGCCGCGTGGCAGACCGGCCTGCTCGATGATCAGGGTGACGTCCTCGACCAGATTGGCGCGCTCGATTTCACCGACCGAGAGATTGACGCTGCAGAACAGATTGCCGGCCGCGGGATGGCGCTCCAGCCATTCCGCCAGCTGGCGCGCCGACTGGCGCATCATCAGCAGGCCCAGCTCGTGCATCAGGCCCATCTCGTCGGTCAGGCCGAGAAACTCGTCCGGCGGAACCAGGCCGCGCTGGGGGTGCAGCCAGCGGGCGAGGGCCTCGAAGCCGGCCACGGCGCCGGTCTGCAGGTTCACGATGGGCTGGTAGAAGGGCACGATCTCGCCGCGCACGAAGGCGTTGCGCAGGTCGGCTTCCAGCGCCAGCCGGGACAGGCTGTCGCTTTCCAGCGCACGGCCGTAGGCGGCGACGCCCCCGCGGCCCGCCGTCTTGGCCTGTTCGACCGCCAGCTCGACCCGGCGCAGGAGTTCGGACGGGTCGGCTGCGTCGGGCCCGCCCTCCACTGAAACGGCGCCGATGGAGACGGTCGGATAGATATCGAACCCCGCGACGCGGAGGGGCTGTTCCAGGGCCTCGCGCATCCGCTCGGCGGCCGGCGTGGAGCCACGCGGCACGATCAGGGCGAACTCGTCCTCGCCGATGCGCGCGGCCGAGGCCTCGTGGGCGAAGGCGGCGTTGAGACGCGAACCCAGCGCCGACAGCACCAGATCGGCCCGCTCGTGACCCAGGGCCTCGTTCAGGCGTCGGAGGCGGTCGACGTCGGCCACCACCAGCTCGAACTCGCCCGTCTGGGTCAGAACCTCGCCGGCGCGGGCGATGAAGGTGCGGCGGTCCAGCAGGCCGGTCAGGTGATCGCGATGGGAGGCCGCAAACTTGGCTTCCAGCGCCACCACGCCGGCGGCGCGCAGACCGTCTTCCAGCCACACGCCGCGCCAGATGCAGGTCCCGGAATCGCGCATGCGCAGGCGGATGGCGACCTCGGTCCCCTCCTCCTGCGGCTTCAGGATCTTTTCGGCCAGTGCGCGGTCCTGCGGTACGGCGACGGCGATGAAGGCCGCGCCCGAGCATTCGGGGGCCAGCGGGCCCAGCCCCAGCGCGCGCGTCGCGCCGGTGAACCGCATCTGGTCTTCCGAGGGCGTCCAGACCCACAGCGCCGTGTCCGCCGCCGCCAGGGCCTCGATGGCGGTCGTCGCATCCCAGGCCAGACTTCTGGAGCGAGTGTTCAAGGCGAATGACCGGTCCTGTCAGGGGGCTGACATCAGCCGCCGCGCGCGGCTCCGTCGTTTACGCAGCCGAACAGGAGATGATCTGCCCAACCGCCGTTAATTTTGAGATAAGCACGGGCCTTCCCTTCCAGTTCGAAGCCCGATTTCTCCAGCACCCGGCGTGAGCCGGTGTTGGACGGGACGCAGGCCGCCTCGATGCGATGAAGGTGCAGGCTGTCGAAGGCGTAGCCGACCATGGCGGTCACCGCCGCCGTGGCCAGCCCCCGCCCGGCGAAGCGCTGGCCGATCCAGTAGCCCAGGGTGCCGGTCTCGGCGACGCCGCGGCGGATGTTGGACAGGGTGATCGCGCCGACCAGGGCCCGATCCCTTTCGCCGAGGATAAACAAGGGCCAGGCGTTCCCGGCGTCCATTTCGCGCTGGTAGATGCCCAGCCGTCGACGGAACGCCGCACGGGTCAGGTCGTCCTCGGGCCAGAGCGGCTCCCAGGGTTGCAGGTAGGCATACGATTCCTGCCGAAGCGCGGCCCAATGCTCATAGTCGCTCGTCCGGGGCGGGCGCAGGACGACGCCCCTGCCCTTCACCACAGGCCCGGCGGCGTCATTGATCCAGTCCAGAAGCGCCATCGCAGAACAGTCTAGTCCTTCCCGCGAAGCGGAGAAATCCCGATGACGGTGGAAGGTTCATCACAACGGACACGACGGATCGCAGCGGGCGCAACGGGAGCGGAGCCCGCTGTCGTCGTTGTGCCTCGTTGTGGTCGCTGTGATGAACCGAACGCCCTGCGGGCGGCCGCATCATCCGAACAGGGCTTCCCGGAACGCCGCGCCGGCCGGAGCCGCCGCCCTGGGGCCCAGTACGGCTGTCGCCGTCAGACCCGCGGCCAGACATTCCGCCGCCGCAGCTCGCACGTCATCGATCGTCTGCGCCGTCGTGCGGTTCGCCATGATGTCCGACGGGATCAGACGGCCGAAAATCAGCACCTGCGCAGCGGCGCGACCTGCGCGTGAGGCGGGGCTTTCGTCCGACATCCAGAGGCCGGCGTTGAGCACCGCCTTCGCGCGCGACAGCTCTGCGGCCGTCGGGCCGTCCTTCGCCAGGGCTTTCATTTCAGCGGCGCAGACCTGCGCCAGTTCAACAGCCCGGTCCGCCGAGGCCCCGGCGTAGATGCCGAGAATGCCCGTGTCCTCATAGGGCTCGTGATAGGCGTCGATGGCGTAGGCCAGTCCCCGCTCCTCGCGGGCGCTCTGGAACAGGCGCGAGGCCATGCCGCCCCCGAGGATCTCGGTCATCAGCCGCGCCGCCGGATAGCCCGCGTCGGTGGCCGAGGGGGCGGGCAGCTGGAACACGATGTTGGCCTGCTCGATCCGCCGGGTCAGCGCCGCCTCGCCGCCGGTGAAGCGGGGCTTTGCGGGAGGCTCGGCCGGTGTCGCGGTCTCGCCGCCGAACCAGCGCTGCGCAAGGTCCAGAAGTTCGGTCTCATCGACCGCGCCGGACGCCACGACGACCATCCGGTCCGGCGAGTACAGTCTCGCCCTCCACGCGCCGATGGAGGCACGGTCGATGGGCTTGAGGCTGGCGACGGAGCCGAGGATGGGGCGGCCCAGCGGCTGGCCAGCGAAAGCGCGCGTCTGGGCCATCTCGAAGACGTGGTCGTCCGGCGTGTCGAAGGCCTCGGCGATCTCCTGCGCGACGACGTCCTTCTCGCGTTCGATCTCTGCGGGGTCGAGCGTCGGGCGGAAGACGAGGTCGGACACGACCTGCATGGCCAGCGGCAGCGAGCCCTGCAGGGCCCGCACCTCGAAGCTGGTGCGCTCGTAGCCGGTGGCGGCGTTGATGGAACCGCCCTCGGCCTCGATCCGCTCGACGATGTCGCGCGCGCCCATGTCGCCCGCGCCCTTGAACACGAGGTGTTCGAGGCAATGCGACCAGCCGGAGGTCGCTTCGCTCTCCCAGCGGGCGCCGCCGCGTACGGCGACGGTCAGGGCGAGCGTGCGCAAGCCCGGCATCGGATCGCAGACGACGCGGACGCCGTTGGGCAGGGTGTGCAGGGTGGCGGTCAGGAGGAACTCTTTTCGATCTCGCCATTGGGCGAAGGGGCGCTCAGCCTGCGCCGGACCAGAGCGATGTAGAAACCGACCAGCGCGATCGCCAGTCCGAACCACGTCATCGCATAGCCGAGGTGGTTGTTGGAAAAGGCCGCGGGCGGCGCAGACGGCTGCAGCGCGCCCCACTCCGGGTTGGTCGAGGTCGTCGCATAGATGGTGTGCGGCGCCGGCAGGCCGACCCCGAGAACCTCGCCCATGGCGGGGATGTCGCGGGCATAGAAGATCCGCCCCTCCGCCGGAGGGGTCATCGGTCCCGGCGGCGGCGCCAGACGCACCTCGCCCCGAACGGTATAGGGCGCATCCGACGGCTGCACGGGCGGGCGGGCGGAGATCGTCTCGGCGACGAAGCCCCGGTCGATCAGGATCGGAAAGTCCATCCGCCCCGGTCGGCACGCCGAGATCAGCCGGACGCCGGCGACGCCATCATGAATGCTGCGGAGTTCGACGTACGGCGCGGTCGGCAGGCCGGGACAGTCGACCGTGACCTTGCGGAACTCCGGACCGCCCGGTGCGCCAAGGGCATCGTACAGGCTCACGACCGGCAGATCGGCGGCAGCCTCTGCCTCGCGGATCAGACCTTCCTTCCACTGGAGCCGCTGCACCTGCCAGACGCCGAGCGACAGGAGCAGGGCCAGCGCGAGGGCGCAGACCATGGTCAGGATCAACGGGAAGCGGGTGCGCGTCTCAGTCATCGCGGGCGCCGTTACGCATCTGCAGCGCGATCATCACGCCCTTGCCTGGCTGCATCAGGCCCAGTGACAGGCCCGCGACCAGCGGCAGGGCGACCGCCAGCATGGCCCAGATCGGCGGGCTGTATGCGATCTGCACATAGAGGGCCGAGAAGACCACGATCCCGCCGGCGATCTGCATGATGAAGATCGCCGCGCCGTCGCCGGTGTTCAGGCGGGTGAAGTCGAAGCCGCAAGCCTCGCAGCGATCAACGACCTTCAGAAAGCCCCGGTACAGCTTCCCCTGCCCGCAATTCGGACAGCGACAACGCATACCGGCGCGGATCGGGTCGATCCGCGCCGGCTTTGAGTCCGGAGACTGTGCGCCTTCGATCAACCGAAGACGACGTAGACGAAGGCGAACAGGAACAGCCAGACCACGTCCACGAAGTGCCAGTACCAGGCGGCCGCCTCGAAGCCGAAATGCTTCTGCGGGGTGAAGCCGCCGGCCATCAGACGCAGCAGGCAGACGATCAGGAAGATGGTGCCGACCAGAACGTGGAAGCCGTGGAAGCCGGTCGCCATGAAGAAGATCGAACCATAGAGGGTCGAGTTGGCGGCGGCTTCGTTGAAGAACAGGTGCTCGTGCAGGATGTGATGGTACTCATACGCCTGCACGCCGGTGAACAGGATGCCCAGCGCCACGGTGATGGCCAGGCCGATCCTGGTGGCGTTGCGGTCGCCCTGTGCGATGGCGTGGTGAGCCCAGGTCACGGTCGTGCCCGACAGCAGCAGGATCACGGTGTTCAGCAGCGGAAGCTGCCAGGCGTCGAGGGTCTCGATGCCGCGCGGCGGCCAGGTCGACCAGGCGGCGGCGGTGTCGGCCCAGGCGCCGATCTCCGGAACGTGAGCGCGCGCCTCGTTGAAGATGCTCATCTCGAAGAACATCCAGAAGAAGGCGACGAAGAACATCACTTCCGAAGCGATGAACAGCATCATGCCGTAGCGCAGACCGATCGAGACGACCGGAGTGTGATCGCCGGCCTTCGATTCCTTGATGACGTCAGCCCACCAGCCGAACATCGAGACCAGAACGCCGGCCAGACCGGCGAAGAACAGGGCCATGTCGCCCTTGGCCAGCAGCGTCCCGGCGACCGGACCGGCGTCGGCGCCGACCAGGCCCTTCATCCAGACGACCGCACCCACCATCATGACGGTGACGGCGATCGAGGAGACCAGAGGCCAGGGGCTCGGGTTCACCAGGTGGTAGTCGTGATGCGGTGCTGCGTGGGCGTCGGCCATCGTGTTCTCTTGAAGGTCGAGAGTCGTTCTGTCGGGCTATAGCGCCCGCTATCCGGCCGCGCCAGAGGTTTGCGCCACGGTTTGGGCGCCGTTTGCGGCCTGCTGGAAACCTTCCGTGGGATAGAAGGTGTAGCTGAGGGTGATTTCCTGCACGCCGCGGCTCTCCCGATCCGTCGCGATCTCGGGCGCCACGAAGTACTGGACGGGGAATTTGATCGTCTGGCCGGGCTGGATGACCTGATCCTCGAAGCAGAAGCACTGCAGCTTCTGGAAATACGGACCGGCGCGCTCGGGCACGACATTGTAGGCCGCCTTGGCGTTGATCGGGCGGTCGGAGGTGTTGGTCACGTCGAAATAGGCCAGACCGGTCTCGCCGATATGCACCCGCTGGGTCACCTGCTCGGCGCGAAATTGCATCGGCAGGCCGCGGACATTGGTGTCGAAGCGGATCAGGACGGTATCTTCCAGCTGCACGTCCGGCGCCTTCTCGGCCTTCGAAACGGTGCCGTCGAAGCCCGTCACCTGACAGAACAGGCGATACAGCGGCACCGCTGCGAACGACGCGCCCGTCATGAACATGACGCCGAACGCGCAGGCGATGGCGACGCCATTGCGACCCAGCTTCTTCATTGCGCGTAGCCCACGGGCTGGCCGGCGGCGATCGCCTCGGTGCGGGCATCCATGTTGCGCTTCAGGTTGAGCACAGTGACGGCGAAGACGAGCACGATGAACGCCACCAGCGCGCCGGCGATGGCCAGGTTGCGCTTCTTGCGGGCGGCGAGCTCTTCGGGGGTCAGTCGGCGCATGGCTTTACAGTCCGGGAACGGCGGTGAAGCTCTCGACCAGCAGGGCCGCGAACAGGGCCAGCAGGTAGAGGATCGAAAAGGCGAAAAGATTGCGTGCCGGTTTGGCCTCGGCCCGCACGTCGTACAATGCGGCCTCTCGCCCCACGGCCTCGGCCTTGTCCGGCTGGTCGCCGGCGCGCGAGCGCCACAGGCGGAAGGCCAGACCGAGGAAGCCGAGCCCGCCCAGCGCCGAAACGGCCAGGTACAGCCAGCCGCCCATGCCGAGGAAGGCCGGAGCCACAGCGACCGCGACGAAGATCAGGCTGTAGAGCCAGATCTGCAGGCGGGTGCTCCTCGCCCCTCGCGCCACCGGCATCATCGGGATGCCGGCCTTGGCGTAGTCGCCGGCCGAGTACAGGGCGAGCGCCCAGCTGTGCGGCGGGGTCCACAGGAAGATGATCAGGAACAGGACCCAGGCCTGCCAGGGAGCGGAACCGGTCGCGGCCGCCCAGCCGATGACAGGGGGGAAGGCGCCCGCGGCGCCGCCGATCACGATGTTCTGGGGCGTTCGGCGCTTCAGCAGCAGGGTGTAGAAGACGGCGTAATACAGGATGGTCAGCAGCAGCAGGCCGCCCGCCAGCCAGTTGGTCGTCATGCCCAGCAGCATGACCGAGAAGATCGACAGGATGACGCCGAAGGCCATGGCGTCGTTCTTGCGCACCCGACCCGCCGCGACGGGCCGGCCGCGGGTGCGGCGCATCAGGGCGTCCGTCTCGCCTTCCAGCGCCATGTTCAGCGCCCCGGCCGCGCCCGCCCCGATGGCGATACACAGGATGGCGATGGCGGACGACAGCCAGTCCAGTTCGCCGCCGGCCACGACCAGGCCGACGACCGCCGTGAAGATCACCACGGACATCACGCGCGGCTTCAGCAGCTGGAAGAAGTCTTCCGGCTGGGCGGTCGAGATCGCGGGGGCGGCGGGTTCGGTCATCGGCTCTCTAACGCGGCCTCATAGCGCGAAGCTGTGGTCCGCAAAATGGCTGGGGCCGCCCCCTCTGTCGAAGGAGCGGCCCCGATCCTGTCCGGTCCGCGAGGACCGGGTTCCTAGTGCTCGTCCTGCTTGACCACCGGCAGTTCGTTGAACTGGTGGTGCGGCGGGGGTGAGGACAGGGTCCATTCCAGCGTGGTGGCGCCTTCGCCCCACGGGTTGGCTTCACCCTTGCGGCGACGGATCGCGGCCTCGAGCAGCATGACCAGGAAGACGGCGACGCCGGCGACGGTGATCACGTAGCCCACGGACGAGACATGGTTCCAAAGGGTGTAGGCGTCCGGATAGTCGACGTAGCGACGCGGCATGCCCTGCAGACCCAGGAAGTGCTGCGGGAAGAACACCAGGTTCACGCCGACGAACATTACCCAGAAGTGCAGCGCGCCGAGGAACTCGTTGTACTTCACGCCGAACATCTTCTCGAACCAGTAGTAGAACCCGGCGAAGATGGCGAAGACGGCGCCCAGCGACAGCACGTAGTGGAAGTGCGCCACGACGTAGTAGGTGTCGTGCAGGCTGTAGTCGATGCCGGCGTTCGACAGGACCACGCCGGTCACGCCGCCGACGGTGAACAGGAAGATGAAGCCCATCGCCCAGAGCATGGGCGTCTTGAAGCTGATCGAACCGCCCCACATCGTGGCGATCCAGCTGAAGATCTTAACGCCCGTGGGAACCGCGATAATCATCGTCGCGGCCACGAAGTAGGCGCGAAGGTTGATGCTCATG
The DNA here is from genome assembly GCA_052441165.1 of Caulobacteraceae bacterium. Taxonomy (GTDB): domain Bacteria; phylum Pseudomonadota; class Alphaproteobacteria; order Caulobacterales; family Caulobacteraceae; genus Brevundimonas. Next base: position 10,893 of record JBQVQW010000047.1, read on the forward strand.
CCGACCGTGTACATGTGGTGCGCCCACACGATGAAGCCGATGAAGCCGATGGCCACCATGGCGTAGGCCATGGCGAGGTAGCCGAAGACCGGCTTCTTCGAGAAGGTCGAGACGATGTGCGAGATGATGCCGAAGCCCGGCAGGATCAGGATGTACACCTCGGGGTGACCGAAGAACCAGAACAGGTGCTGGAACATCACCGGGTCGCCGCCGCCGGCCGGATTGAAGAAGGCGGTGCCGAAGTTGCGGTCGGCCAGCAGCATGGTGATGGCGCCGGCCAGAACCGGAAGCGACAGCAGCAGCAGGAAGGCGGTGATCAGCACCGACCAGGCGAACAGCGGCATGCGGTGCAAGGTCATGCCCGGCGCGCGCATGTTGAAGATGGTGGTGATGAAGTTGATCGCGCCGAGGATCGAGCTGGCGCCCGCGACGTGCAGCGAGAAGATCGCCAGATCCATCGCCGGGCCGGTGTGGCCGGTCGTCGAGAGGGGCGGATAGATGGTCCAGCCGCCGCCGAAGCCCTTGCCCGGACCGCCGTCGACGAACATCGACAGGCAGAGCAGCACCCAGGCCGAGACCAGCAGCCAGAACGAGATGTTGTTCATGCGCGGGAAGGCCATGTCCGGCGCGCCGATCATGATCGGAACGAACCAGTTGCCGAAGCCGCCGATCATCGCCGGCATGACCATGAAGAAGATCATGATCAGGGCGTGGGCCGTCACGGTGACGTTGTAGCCGTGCTTGGACGCCTCGACGAGACCGAGGTGCTGGATGACCGAACCTTCACGGAAGATCTGGATGCCCGGCTCGGCCAGTTCCCAGCGGATCAGGCCCGACAGGGCGCCGCCCACGATGCCCGCCATGATGGCGAAGATCAGGTACAGGGTGCCGATGTCCTTGTGGTTCGTCGAAAGGAACCAGCGGGTGAAGAAGCCCGGCTTGTGGTCGTGGTGCCCGTCGTGGTCGTGGGCGAGGTTTTCAGCTGCGGTGGCCATGGTCTTGGGGCTCTCGCGGATCGTTACTGGGCGGCCGCGGCGGCGGCGGGAGCCGCGGCCGTGGCCGGCGAGGCGGCGGCGGCCGCGGGGACAACGGCGTCAGCCGGCGT
>JBQVQW010000048.1:0-10220 GCA_052441165.1 Caulobacteraceae bacterium
GGAGGCGGCGGAGGCACGCTCTCGTCCGGCGTTACGACGCCCACGGGCGACGGCCCGGTCGCATAGGGATCGCCGCCGATGTCGATCGCGCCCTCCGGCAGGATCAGGCGCTGCCCCGGGGAGATGTCGGCGCGCGGGCCCAGACCGTTCAGGTCGATCAGCTGCTGCACCGGCGTCTGGAAACGACGGCAGATGCCGGAAATCGTATCCCCCGCCTGGATGGTGTAGCTGGCCCCGGCGCGGACCGTCGTCGCACCGGTGGCGGGCGGCGGCGGACTCGTGAAGCCTTCGGAAGCCGGGCCGGCGGCGGGCGCAGCGCTGGAGCCCGGCGCGGGCGCCGGGTTCGGGTTGTAGGGAACCTCGGTATAGGGCCGCGGTGTCGTCGCGGCCGGCGCATCCAGAGACCCGCCCTCGATCGAGGCGACGGGTGCGCCACGTGGCGGCGGGGCTTCGGTCGCCGGATCAGTCGCGCCACGCACGCCCTCGCCGCTGGGAGCCGGCGCATCCGGGAAGGTTTCCGACGCCGGCGGCACACGGCCGGGCACGGTCGGATAGACGGAATAGCGCGGCTCGGTCGGATAGCTGGAACAGGCCGCCAGCAGGCTCATCGCCCCCAGCAGCGTCAGAACCTTCAATCCGCCGTTCATCGCCATTCGCCCGCTCCTGATTCCGGCCGCCCGTCGTTCGCGAACCTTGACCCCACGAACCGCGCCAAAGTTGGGCGGGAAGGTTAATCAATGCTTGCCGGACCAGGCCATACCTGTCGCATTGATGTAGCGAGCGACCGCGTCGCGAGCGTTGGCGCGAAAGGAAAGCTCACCCCTCCTTGGCCGTCCCCTCGACCAAGGGCACGAAGCGGACCTCGGTCAGACTCTCGCGGCGGAAGCTGCCGTCGGGCTGGCCGACGTAGCGGTGCAGCATCTGTACCGAGCTGCGTCCCACCGGGCAGACCAGCACACCGCCGGGCTTCAGCTGCTTGAGCAGTTCGGTCGGCTCTCCGGGCGCGGCGGCGGTGACCATGATCCGGTCGAACGGCGACTGCTCGGGCCAGCCCATGCCGCCGTCGCCGTGCCGGGTGATGACGTTGTCGATGCCCAGTTCGCGCAGCTTGCCCTCGGCCTCGGTGAGCAGGCTGCGATAGCGCTCGACGGAATAGACGTAGCGCGCCAGCCGGCTCAGGACCGCAGCCTGATATCCGCTGCCGGTGCCGATCTCGAGCACCCGGTGGCGAGGCTGCACGTCCAGCGCCTGGGTCATCAGGCCGACAATATACGGCTGGCTGATGGTCTGGGCGCAGTCGATCGGCAGGGCCTGGTCCTCCCACGCTTGATCGAGGAATTTCTCGTGCACGAAAACGGCGCGATCGACCGACTCCATGGCCGTCAGCACGCGAGGGTCGGTGACACCCTGCTGCCTCAGGCCGAGGATCAGTCGTCCGGCGCGATCGTCGTTCAGCTTCATTCGGCGGCCACCGACTTCGGCGGCGCGCCGCCCAGCACCTTTTTCAGGTCGTTGACGCTTGCCATGTGGGTGAGGTCGATGTGCAGCGGGCTGACCGAGATCCGGCCCTCGTCCATGGCGCGCAGGTCCGTGCCCTCGGCATGCTCCTGCTTCTCGCCGCGGAAGCTCATCCAGTAATAGTCGCGTCCGCGCAGGTCGGTGCGACGGATCGCGTGCATCTCTCCGATGTCGCGGAAGCCCTGACGGGTGACCTCGATCTCGGTCACCTCTTCCGGCTTCCGGTTCGGGAAGTTCAGGTTCATCACCACGCCGCTGGCCCAGGGCTGGGCGAGCAAACGGCTGATGATGGCCGGCGCATAGGTCTCGGCCGTTTCCCAGTGCGCGGTCACCTCGTCGTGGAAGCGCTCCAGCGACTGGCTCAGCGCGATGGACCGGATGCCGAAAGCCATGCCCTGCAGGGCTCCGGCCACCGTGCCCGAATAGCTGACGTCCTCGCCGACGTTGTGTCCGCGGTTCACGCCCGACAGCAGCAGATCGGGCTTCTCCGGCATCAGGTCGTTGACGGCGAGGATCACGCAGTCGGTCGGCGTGCCCGTGACTGCAAACCGCCTGTCGCCGAACCGGTTGACCCGCAGCGGTTCTGTCAGGGTCAGCCCCCTGCCCTTGGCCGACTGCTCGGTCTGGGGCGCGCACACCCAGACGTCGTCGGACAGGGTGCGGGCGATCCGCTCCAGACACGCCAGGCCCTCGGCCTCGATGCCATCGTCATTGGTCAGGAGGATTCGCATCCCGCCTGACTAATGCGATGCCCGCCCGCGCGCATCCGAAAAATCGGGTCAGCCGCCCTGACGCAGCGCCTCGACGCTGTCGGCGAGGATCACCACGTCGCGGCGACACTCGTTGACGATGTTCGAGCCCTGCCAGTCGTGCGTCTGGTCGCCATTGCGCTCGCTCCAGGCCAGGGTGCGGCCGGTCAGGCGGATCTTCAGCCCGTTAAGGTCAGTGGCCGCGCGCTGCAGGTTGCGCGGCAGGGCGGCGCTGATACAGGGCTGCGGTCCGGCCTGACGCAGGTCGCGCTGCTGCTCGTAGATGCGGATCTCGCCATTGGCGACGCGCGCCCAGCCCTCGAACTGGCCGGCCGAGGCGTCGAACCACGACGGGGCCGGCGCGACGCTCCCACCGGCCGAGGCGCAGGCGGCGAGGGTCAGGGCGCCGGCGACGACGCCGGTGAGGATCAGGGGACTACGCATACTCGTTTCCTTCCGCTTCGGTCGCCGCATCCTGGACGCAGGCGTGCGACAGGCGCATGACGGCCTGCCTCCCGATACGCCAATGCACGGGAAACGGATCGGGTTCGCCGATCCGTCGCCGATCAGCCGACCTGCGTCAGCCCGCCCATGCGGGGAACCAGCACGTGCGGGACGCGGATCGAGCCGTCGTCCTGCTGGTAGTTCTCCATGATCGCCACCAGCGTCCGGCCGACTGCCAGACCCGAGCCGTTCAGCGTGTGCACGAACTCGGTCTTTTTCTCGCCGTCGCGCTTGAACCGCGCGTCCATGCGCCGGGCCTGGAAGTCGCCGCAGTTCGAGCAGCTGCTGATCTCGCGGTAGGTTCCCTGTGACGGCAGCCAGACCTCCAGATCGTAGGTCTTGCGGGCCGAGAAGCCCATGTCGCCCTTGCACAGCAGCATCTTGCGGTAAGGGAGCTCCAGCGCCTGCAGGATCGCCTCGGCGCAGCCCACCATCCGCTCGTGCTCGGCGTCGGAATCCTCCGGCCGCGTGATCGAGACCAGCTCGACCTTGTGGAACTGGTGCTGGCGGATCAGCCCGCGCGTATCGCGCCCGGCCGACCCCGCCTCGGCGCGGAAGCAGGGCGTCAGCGCCGTCATCCGGATGGGCTGTGCGATCTCGGCTTCCGGCAGGATCTGTTCGCGCACGAGGTTGGTCAGGGAGACTTCGGCGGTGGGGATGAGGTAGTGCTCGCCGGCGCGGAACAGGTCTTCCTCGAACTTCGGAAGCTGGCCCGTGCCGAACATGGCGTCAGCCTTGACCATGTAGGGCGAGGCGAACTCCTGATAGCCGTGCTTGTCCGTCTGGAAGTCCAGCATGAACTGCCCGACCGCCCGCTCCAGTCGCGCGAGCTGACCCTTCAGCACCGCGAAGCGCGAGCCGCTCATCTTCGCCGCTGCCTCGAAGTCCAGCAGGCCCAGCGCCTCGCCCAGATCGGCGTGATCCCTGGCCGGCCCGCCCTCACGCGGCGTGCCCCAGCGGCTGACCTCGACGTTGCCCGCCTCGTCCTCGCCGTCCGGTACCTCGTCGGCGGCCAGGTTCTTCTGCGAGGCCAGCAGGTCGCGCAGTTCCTTGCCGACGCTCGCCTCGACCTCTTCCGCCTTCGCGATATCGCCCTTCAGCGTCTCGACCTCGGCCTTCAGGCGATCCGCCTCGGCCATGTCCTTCTTCGCCATGGCCGCGCCGATCAGCTTCGACGCCGCATTACGCTTCGACAGCGCCTCCTGCCCCGCCGTCTGGGCGGCGCGCAGGTCCTTGTCCAGCCGCAGCAGGTCGGCCACCAGCCCGTCGGCGTCCTCGACCCCGCGCGACGACCACCCGGCCACGAAGGCGGCGGGGTTGTCACGGATGGCGCGGATATCGTGCATGGCGGTCACTCTCGGAAAGGAAGCGATGCTCTAGCGTCCACACGGGATTCAGCCAAGGCCGCCTCAACCCTTCTTGCCCCCGCCGAACCGCGCCATACTTGCGAATCCATGCCGATCCGCCGCCTGCCTCCCGAGACCGTCAACCGCATCGCCGCCGGAGAGGTGGTCGAGCGGCCGTCCAGCGCCATCAAGGAGCTGGTCGAGAACGCGCTGGACGCCGGGGCCTCGCGGATCGAGATCCAGGCCGACGGCGGCGGCCTCAGCCGCATCCTGATCGCGGACGACGGGCACGGCATGGCCCCGGACCAGCTGGCCCTGTGCGTCGAGCGGCACGCCACGTCCAAGCTCGAGCCCGACGACGCCGGCGACGTCGATCTGCTGCGCATCCACACCCTGGGCTTCCGCGGCGAGGCCCTGCCCTCGATCGGCTCGGTCGCCCGCCTGACCATCACCAGCCGCCCCAAAGAGGGCGGCGACGCCCACCAGATCACCGTCGAGGGCGGCGACCAGCGCCCGGTCGCGCCCGCCGGCTTCCCCGGCCCGCACGGCGCCCGCGTCGAGGTCCGCGACCTCTTCTACGCCACCCCCGCGCGCCTGAAGTTCATGAAGTCCGAGCGCGCCGAGGCCATGGCCATCTCGGAAGAGATCAAGCGCCAGGCCATGGCGCACGAGGCCGTCGCCTTCACCCTCGACCTCGACGGCAGGACGACCTTGCGCCTGCCCGCCGAACACCCCGGCGACCACGGCCGGCTGAAGCGTCTCGCCGCCCTGCTGGGCCGGGACTTCGAGGCCAACGCCCTGCTGATCGATCAGGAGCGCGACGGCGTGCGACTGACCGGCTACGCGGGCCTGCCGACCTACAGCCGCGGCAACGCCGCCCACCAGTATCTGTTCGTCAACGGCCGCCCGGTAAAGGACCGCCTCCTTCAAGGCGCTTTACGCGGCGCCTATGCCGACTTCCTCGCCCGCGACCGCCACCCGGCCGCCGTCCTCTTCCTCGACATCGACCCGCTCTATGTCGATGTGAACGTCCACCCGGCCAAGGCGGAAGTCCGCTTCCGCGACCCGGCGCTCGTGCGCGGCCTGATCGTCGGCGCCCTGCGCCACGCCCTCGCCGCCGCCGGCCACCGGGCGAGCACGACGGTTGCGGCGGATGCGCTGTCAGGCTTCCGCGCCCACGAAGGCGTCGCGGCCCCGGCCTACAGCCCCTCCTCCCCCTCGGCACAGGGCTGGAGCGGGTGGCAAGGCTGGGCCGCCCCGGCCTCGCAGAGCGCGCAGGTTCTCCCCGGCCTGAACGAACGCTCGGCCCGCGTGGAAGACTTGCTGCCGCCGGGGCTGAACGCAGCCCAATTCCCGATCCCTGATCCCCAATCCCTTCCGCCCTCAGAGATCGACTATCCCCTCGGCGCCGCCCGCGCCCAGCTCCACGGCACCTACATCGTCGCCCAGACCCGCGACGGACTGGTCGTCGTCGACCAGCACGCGGCCCACGAACGCCTCGTCTACGAGCGGATGAAGGCCCAGATGGCCGAGGGCGCCGTCACCCGTCAGGCCCTGCTGGCGCCCGAGGTCGTCGAACTGGACCCCGCCGAGGCCGAGCGCGTCGCCGGCAAGGCGGACGAACTGGCCGAGCTGGGCCTGATCGTCGAACCCTTCGGCGCCGGCGCCGTCCTCGTCCGCGAGACCCCGGCCCTGCTGGGCGACACGGACGTCCAGGGCCTGATCCGCGACATCGCCGACGACCTCGCCGAACACGGCGCCGCCCTCAGCCTCAAGGAGCGCATGGCCGAGGTCTGCGGCACCATGGCCTGCCACGGCTCCGTACGCGCCGGCCGGGTGCTGTCCGCGCTGGAGATGAACGCGTTGCTCAGGCAGATGGAGGCGACGCCGCACTCAGGCCAGTGCAACCACGGCCGGCCGACGTATGTAGAGCTCAAGCTGGGGGATCTGGAGAAGCTGTTCGGGCGGCGGTGAGTGGAGAGGAGTTCACTCGGAGGTAAACGCCTATCCTAGGCAGCTTCGCTTCGGCTGCGGCGCCAGTGAGCACCGAAGCCCCGTGAGATTGTCGAATTAGCCGCAACAAAGTCACCAATCTCAACGCTCAGAGCCGCAAGATAAAGCGCAGCAGAAGCAAAAGCGGGTAACGAATACATCGAAGGTTCAATGATGTCGCTCGGCGTTAAGGCTGCGTCTGATGAAATCTGTAAAACGTCGGCCTGTGCCCTCTCTAGCTTAAGCACGGCTTCTCCGCAGGCGCGCATAAGACCATGGGCAGCAAAGAATGCTGCGTAATACACCTGCAGCAGCACCCAACAAGTTGCGTTCGACGTAGGCTGCGATCTTGCTCAATGACAAGGCGGGAATGCACTTTTGGATTGTTTCGCCACCTTATCTGTAGGTGACTATGCCCTCCGTCCTCTTCATCTGCCTCGGCAACATCTGTCGCTCTCCCCTCGCCGAGGCCGCCCTGCGCGCAGAGGCGCAGCGCCGGCGCCTCGATCTGATCGTCGACTCGGCCGGCACGGGGAACTGGCATGCGGGCGAGGCGCCGGATGAGCGGGCGCAGCGGACGGCGATGCGGAACGGGGTCGATATCTCGGGCCTGCGGGCGCGGCAGGTGAAGCCGGCCGACTTCCGCCGCTTCACCCACATCGTCGCCCTCGACCACCAGAACATGGCCGACCTGCGCAAGATCGCGCCGGAAGATGCGACAGCGGAGCTCAGCCTGCTGCTGGACCACGTGCCCGGCCGCGAGGGCCAGGGCGTCACCGATCCCTGGTTCGGCGACGAGGCGGGCTTCGACGTCACCTGGGCCGAGGTCACCGCCGCCGCCCGCACCCTGGTCGAGGACCTCAGCCGCGCCCGGTGATCCTGCGCCAGATGCGCTTGCGGGCTTCGAACACCGAGACGCCCAGCGCGGCCGCGCAGGTCCAGAACAGCACCTCGGTCGCCACGGCCGCGACGACGGCCAGGATCAGGCGCGTGCTGCGCTCCACGTCCAGATACAGGCCCACGCCCAGCGACACCCAGGCGCCGACGGCGCAGACGCCCAGCAGGGACGCCAGGGCCCACAGGAATTTGCGGCTGCGACGCACGCCCGTGGGTCCGGCAGCGGCGGAGGTTGCGATAGGGTCGGTCGTCATGGCCGGGAACTCCTGTGAAAATCGGCGTTGCGATCTGAAAGTCCCGGGCGATCCGCGAGTCTTTCAGATCGACGGCGCATTTCGGCGCCGACGTCCGTGAGGTTCGGGGATTTGGCCGAGAGGTCCGTCAGGGATCAGGGGTTCGAGGCGCTGGTCGCCGAACATGGCCCCATGCTGCGCCGGATCGCGGGCAGCTACGAAGCCAATCCCGAGGTGCGGCGCGAGCTGGAGCAGGACATCCTGCTGGCCGTCTGGCGCGCCCTGCCATCGTGGCGGGGCGAGGCGCCGATCCGCGCCTTCCTCGCGCGGGTCGCGCACAACCGGGCCGTCACCCACGTCTCGCGCGAAGCGGCGGCCCCGCGCCGCAGCCCGCTGGACGAGGCGATTCCCTCGGACGATCCTTCGCCTCACGACCGCGTCGAGGCCGACGACCTGCGCGAGCGGCTGGCCGACGCCGTCCGCGCCCTGCCTCTCGCGCTGCGCCAGCCGGCCAGCCTGACGCTGGAAGGCTTCAGCCCGGCAGATATCGCCGGGATGCTGGGCCTGAACGCCAACACCGTGTCGATCCGCCTGACCCGCGCCCGCGCGGAACTGCGAACCCTGATGAACCCGGAGGGCCAGCCATGAGCCGACCCGAAGACAGCCACACCCCCAACGACTGGACCGACCTGACCGAGGTCTGGACGCGCCCCGCCGCAGGCGCCGAGCCCGACCTGACCGCACGCTTCGTACGTCGCCGGGCATGGCTGTCGCGTCTGAACTTCCTCGGCGAGGCGGGCGGCGCCCTGATCGCGGGCGGCGTGGGCTTGTGGGCCGCATTGCGGCACGACGCCGTGTTCGTCGGTCTGGCGGCTCTCGCCTTCGCCGTCTTCGGACTTGCAGCCACGCTGTGGGCCCGCCGCGGCGCCGCGCCGGGCGATCTTGCGACGCCTCGTGCGGCCGTGGAGGCGGCGGTCCGGCAGGCGAACTCCGGCCTGCGCTGGGCTCGCGCCGGTCAGGCGGTCAGTGTCGCTGCACTGGGCTTCCTCGGCGTCATGGCGTGGCAGGACGAGGGACCTGTTTCCGCCCCCCTGTACGGCGGGGCCCTCCTCTTCCTCGCCGCCGCGGTCATCTTCTACGAGCGCCACGCTCGAAAGGCCCGGGCCCGGATCCGCACCCACGCCAAAGCCCTGTCAGATCTCGACCGGGAGTAAAATCCGGGACGGCGGGTGCCGACCCGGGACTCAGTGGAACAGGGTCGGAGCCCAGGTCTCGACCGTGCCGACAGCCCGACCGCCTGAAACGACGGCGCCCCCTGCGATGGCGTAGATGACGTTGTCGACAGAGGCCGCCGCCAGCCCGTGCCGGGGCGTCAGCATGTCGGGGCCGGCCTCCCAGCGGTCGGCGCCGACGTGATAGACCCAGGTCTCGCGGAAGACACCGCCGCCCCCGCCCGGCGCGAACCACTCGCCGCCGAAGGCCACCAGCCGGCCCGCGACGGCCGCCATGGCCAGCCCGCCGCCGACCTGCTGGTCCGAGGCCGCCGAGCGCGGGATGGGGGCCATGGTGTCCCAGCGGTCGGCGGCCGGGTCGTAGCGGTCAAGCCGGCCGGTCCCGCCGCCCGAGACGGTGCGTCCTCCGGCCACCCAGATCGCCCCGTCCAGCACCGCCGCCGCCGCGCTGTTGCGGGCCATCGGCAGGGGCCGGGCGTCGGTCCAGCGGTCCTCGGCGGGCAGGTAGACGCGATGGGCGGCGGTGTCGGCCTGGTCGTTCCAGTTCCCGTTGGCCGCGCCGGCGGGCGTCCGTCCGCAGATCAGGTGGATGCGCCCGTCATGGAAAGCCCCGACGGCCTCGCTCTGGGGCGCCGGGATGCCCGTCCGCTCGCTCCAGCCGTCGGCCTCCAGCTTCAGCACCCCGGTGGTGTTGGTCCATTCCCCGGCTTCGGAGCGGGCATAGCCGCCGATGGCGAACAGGCCCGCCTCACCCGCCGAGACGATCATCGGGTGATGCCGCGGCGCCGGCAGGCGCGGTCCCTCGCTCCAGCGGTCGGCGCCAGGGTCGTAGATCCCGACCCGGTCCTCGATGTGGGTCCGCCTGTCCGCGCCCCGCGACAGGCCGCCCGCCATGACGATCCGCCCGCCATGTTCGGCGGCGTAGATCTCCTGGATGGCCCACGGCAGGCTGGCTTTGGTCGCCCAGCCCTCACGGGCGGAGGCGATGGACGGCAGGGCCGCGGCAACGGCCGTGGCGGCGAGGAAGGCGCGGCGATCGAGCTGGGTCATGGGGCGAGCCTGCCTCATCGTGGCGGCTCAGGCCAGCGCTTCGGAGACCTTCAGGAACAGCACCCGCGCGGCGCCATAGTTGCGCGCGTCCAGCCGCTCATAGCCGGGCGTGTCGATCTCCGGCTCGTCCGAACCTCGCTCGAACACCACCGTCGCGCCGGGCTTCAGCCAGTTCCCCTCCAGTAGCCGCGCCAGCGTCTGCTCCCCCAGCCCCTTGCCGTAGGGCGGGTCGAGGAAGGCGATGTCGAAGGCCTCGCCCGCCGGGCCGGGCCGGACGCCCAGATCGGTGGCGCTGCGCCGGTGCACCCGCGTGCGGCCCATCAGACCCCAGGCGTCGGCGTTCTCGCGGATCGCGCCGCGCGCCTCGTCGTCGATCTCGACGAACAGGGCGAAGGCCGCGCCGCGGCTGACAGCCTCATAGCCCAGAGCGCCGGAGCCGGCGTACAGATCGATCACGCGCGCGCCGTGCAACGGCTCCGCCCACGACGCATGTTCGAGGACGTTGAAGATGGCCTGCCGCGCCCGGTCCGAGGTCGGACGGGTGTTCTGCCCCTCGGGCGCGGTGATGGCCCGGCCCTTCAGACTGCCGGCGACGATGCGCATGGATCAGCTGTCCCGGCGCGGACCACGCGGCCCGCCGCGACCGGCGCTGCCGCCCGCAGGCCGCGCGCCGCCCGGCTTGCCGCCGAAGCTGCGACC
>JBQVQW010000049.1:0-9290 GCA_052441165.1 Caulobacteraceae bacterium
CTGCAGGGGCCCGGTCGGGCTCCGGCGCCGGACGTGGCGCGGCCGGGCGCGGACGAGCCTGCGGAATCATCGATCCGCTGAAGATACCAGGTCCCGCAGGGCGCGGCGCGGCCTTCGGCGGCTCGGGCAGGGGCGGCAGCCTTTCGCCCTTGGGCAGCGGCCCGGCGCGGAAGGTGGTCGCCGGCGGACGCCCCCACTGAACCGCGCGCCGGAAAGGCTGCGGCTGACCGTTCAGGGGATTGTCCGTCTTGTCGTTCATTACCGGCTCCCGCGCCGTCGGCGCGTTTCGTCAACGCATACTGACGGCGAAGGTGGCGTCCGATCTGGCCGGTTTCGTGACGATCAGTTCTTCAGGCGATAGCCGGTGCGGAACATCCACCAGACCACCGCAAGGCAGGTCAGGAAGAAACCGAGCGTCGCACCGAGGCTGGCCACGATCGAGACGTCTCCCACGCCGAAGAAGGCCCAGCGGAATCCGGAGATCAGATAGACCACCGGGTTGAACAGGCTCACCACCCGCCAGGCCGGAGGCAGCATGTCGACCGAGTAGAAGGCCCCGCCCAGGAAGGTCAGGGGCGTCACGATCAGCATGGGGATGAAGTTCAGCTGCTCGAAGCTCTGCGCCCAGACACCGATGATGAAGCCGAACAGGCTGAAGGTCGCCGAGATCAGGATAAGGAAGGCCAGCATCCAGACCGGGTGCAGGATCTGCAGCGGCACGAACAGGGCGGCCGTGGCCAGGATGATCAGGCCGAGGATCACCGACTTGGTCGCCGCCGCGCCGACATAGCCCAGCACCGTCTCGAACGGGCTGATCGGCGCGGACAGCAGCTCGTAGATCGTCCCGGTGAACTTCGGAAAATAGATGCCGAAGCTGCCATTGAAGATCGAGTTGGTGAACAGGCTCAGCATGATCAGACCGGGCACGATGAACAGGCCATAGGGAACATCCGAAACCTCGGTCATCCGGCTGCCGATCGCGGAGCCGAAGACGACGAAATACAGCGCCGTCGTGACCACCGGGGTGATGATGGACTGCCACAGGGTGCGCAGGGCGCGCGCCATCTCGAAGCGATAGATGGCCCAGACGCCGTAACCGTTGAACGCCATCACGCGGCCTCCGTCTTCGACTGATGGACGAGGTCCACGAAGATGTCCTCGAGCGAGCTCTGCTTGGTCGACAAATCCTTGAAGCCCACGCCCGTCGCCTCCAGCCGGCGCAGCAGGCCGGGCACTCCCGTATCGTCGGCGTTGGCGTCGAAGACGTACTCCAGTTCGTGCCCGTCGCTCTTCAGCTCGACCTTCCAGTCGGCCAGTTCGGGCGGCACGGCGGTCAACGTTTCCTGCAGCTGGAGCGTCAGCGTCTTCTTGCCCAGCTTCTTCATCAGCGCGGTCTTCTCCTCGACGAGGATCAACTGCCCCTTCAGGATCACGCCCACCCGGTCGGCCATTTCCTCGGCCTCCTCGATGTAGTGTGTGGTCAGGATGATGGTGACGCCGCGCTCGCGCAGGCGACGGACCATGGCCCACATGTCCTTGCGCAGCTCGACATCCACGCCCGCCGTCGGCTCGTCGAGGAACAGGATGTCGGGTTCGTGGCTCAGGGCCTTGGCGATCATCACCCGGCGTTTCATCCCGCCGGACAGGGTCATGATCCTGGCGTCCTTCTTGTCCCACAGGCTGAGGTCGCGAAGAATCTGTTCGATATAGGCCGGGTTCGGCGCCTTGCCGAACAGGCCGCGGCTGAGCGTCACCGTCGCCATGACGGTCTCGAAGGCGTCGGTCGTCAGTTCCTGCGGGACCAGGCCGATCGCCTGCCGCGCCTTGCGATAGTCGCGTTTGATGTCGTGGCCGTCGGCCGTAACCGTCCCGCTCGTCGGAACGACGATGCCGCAGATGATCGAGATCATCGTGGTCTTTCCCGCGCCGTTGGGCCCCAGCAGGGCGAAGATCTCGCCCTTGCCGATGGTCAGGTCGACAGGTTGCAGGGCCTGTAGCCCCGATTTGTAGGTCTTTGTCAGACCTTCGATAACGACAGCCGGCTGCATATGCGCCCTCCCAGGGCTTCCGCAGATATGTGTCGTCCTGCCGCACCTCAAGACCGCCCGATCTGAGCGGAGCCATATTCACGTCGGTGAGTTCACACCGCGTGCAAACCCGTTTCCTCAAAAAAATCGAGCGCGTCTGGCGCCCCCGGCGCCGCAGCCGGGAGATGGCGATCGCCACCGGGGTCGAACTGGCGGCCCGGTTCGGCTACGGCGCGCGCGGGTTCGTCTATCTCTCGGCCGGCCTGATCATCCTCCTGTCCAGCGCGAACCTGGTCGAGGGGGCGGTGGGAACGAGGGGCGCGATCGCATGGCTGGGAATCCAGCCGCTCGGCCGGACCTGGCTCTTCCTTCTGGGACTGGGCCTCAGCGCCTTCGTCGGCTGGCGCGTAATGCAGGCGGTCTTCGACGCCGACCACGAGGGACGATCCTGGGAGGGCGTGAACACCCGTATCAGCCAGGCCTTCAGCGGTCTCGGCTACGGCTTCCTTGCGATCAGCGCCTTCAGTCTTCTCATCCACACCCCGCCGGACCCGGCCCTGGCGGAGGCGCGAGACGGTGTCGATCAGGCGAGGCGAGTGCTGTCCCTGCCGCTCGGCAACTGGCTGCTGGTCGGGGTCGGCCTGTGCATCGGCGGCGTCGGTGTCGCCAATGTCGTCAGGGCGTGGCGGGAGGACTTCACCGAATACCTTGCCTGCTCCGTAGATCTCTGCCGGCGCGTCGCTCCCCTGGCGCGGATGGGCTACATGGCGCGGGGACTGGCGTGGCTGCCGTTGGCCGCGCTTGTCATCGCGGCGGGACTTCACGCGGAAGCGACGCAGGTGACCGGCTTCGGCGGCGCACTCGACGCCGTCGACCGACAGGTCGCCGGACCCTGGCTTCTGGGCGCCGGAGCGCTCGGCTTCATCGCCTTCGGCATCTTCTCCTTCATCGAGGCGCGGTTCCGGCGCATCCGCCCGCCTCGCGAGATCGTATCCGCCTGAAACACAGGAAGCCTGACATGAAACGCCCGATCACGGTCATCGCCCTTTCCGTCGGACTTGCGTCCGCTCTTTCGGCCTGCGTCACCGCCCCTTCCCCTGTGGAATACCGCGCGCCACAGCCGGCGCGTGCGGTGGACGCCGAACGCCTCTGGTCCGGTCGCTGGATCGAGGTCGCCCGGCTGCCCGACCGTCTCACGGACGGCTGCGTGGCCGGCGCCTCGAACTATGTGCTCGTCTCACCGACCCGCGTCGATGTGCGGGACACCTGCGAGCAGGGCCAGCCGGGCGGACGCGAGAAAGCCATCGGCGGGCGCGGTGAGATCCTCGATCCCGGGACGAACGCCAAACTGAGGGTGCGCTATCTCGCCGGTCTCGTGACATGGGACTACTGGGTGCTGGATCATGACGACGCCTACACCTGGTTCATCTCGGCCGATCCGACGTTCGAACGGCTGTTCATCTACACACGGGAGGTCCCCACGCCGGCCCAGATCGACCGCCTGACCGAACGCGCCCGCGCTCTGGGGTATGATGTCAGCCGACTGGAGTTTCCCGCCCTACCCCCTCGCTGAGGATCATTCATGCGCAGGTTCGTTCTCGCCGTCTCCGCCGCCGCCCTTCTGACCGCGTCCTGCGGGACCGACTCGCGGACGGATCCAATGCTGGGCTACGGCCCGAACCCGACCCTGCCGGAACCCGCCCGAAGCCTGCTGCCAACGGTTAATATCGCCGAGGCGGTCGGGTGGCCTGAAGGACGGGCTCCCACGCCCGCTCCGGGCTTCCGGGTCGCCGCCTTCGCACGCGATCTTGACCATCCCCGCTGGCTCTACCGTCTCCCCAACGGCGACATCCTGGTGGCCGAAACCAATGCTCCGCCTCGCCCGCAGAGACAGCGCCGCGGCTTCCGCGACTGGGCGGCGGGACTGGTGATGAAAAAGGCCGGAGCGCGGGCGCCGAGCGCCAACCGGATAACCTTGCTGCGCGATGCCGATGGCGATGGCGTGGCCGAGGTGCGCACGGCTTTCCTGGAAAACCTGTCCTCGCCGTTCGGCATGGCCCTGGTCGGTGAAACCCTCTACGTCGCAAACGCCGACGCAGTGGTGGCTTTCCCGTACCAGACGGGCCAGACCCGGATCGACGCCGCACCGCGCAAGGTCGCCGATCTGCCGGCGGGGCGAAATCATCACTGGACCAAGAGCCTCGTCGCCAGCGCGGACGGGTCGCGTCTCTATGTCGGGGTCGGATCCAACTCGAACATCGCCGAGCACGGCATGGACGAGGAGCAGGAGCGTGCCGCCGTTCTCGAGATAGATCCCGCGAGCGGAGCGCGGCGCATCTTCGCGTCCGGCCTTCGCAACCCGGTCGGCATGGCGTGGCAGCCGGACAGCGGCAAGCTGTGGGTCGCCGTCAACGAACGCGACGAGCTCGGCAACGACCTGGTGCCCGACTACATGACGTCGCTCACGCCGGGAGGCTTCTACGGCTGGCCCTGGAGCTACTACGGACAGATCGTCGACGAGCGGGTCGAACCTGCCAACCCGGACCTGGTGGCGCGGGCGCTCAAGCCCGACTACGCACTGGGCGCCCACACCGCCTCGCTGGGACTGACGTTCGGCGAAGGGGCCCTTTTCGCCGATCGCTATCGCGGAGGAGCCTTTATCGGCCAGCACGGATCCTGGAACCGCAAGCCCCGCAACGGCTACCGCGTCGCCTTCGTCCCGTTCCGCGCCGGCGTTCCGGCGGGGATGCCGGAGGACATCCTCACCGGCTTCCTGAACGACGAGGATCAGGCGATGGGACGGCCGGTCGGAGTTCAGTTCGACGGCCGCGGGGGACTGCTGGTGGCGGACGACGTGGGCAACGTCATCTGGCGCGTGACGCCGACCGCATGAGAAAGGCCCCGACGCAGCTGCGTCGGGGCCTTCCCTCATCCGATCATGGAGATCAGTTCAGCGGCTGAACCACGATCGCCGGGGCGCGGGTTTCGGTCGGGACCGGAGTCGGCGTAGTCGTCACGACCGGAGCCGGCGACGCTGTGTTCAGCGACGGCGTCGGCGAGGTGGTCGTGTTCAACGCCGCCGTCGGCGACGGGGCAGCCGGCTCGGTGATGACGCGCGGCGTCGACGCGACGTCGCGTTCAGCGACCGGAGCCGCGGCGCGCGGCTGTGCGCGGCGGACGGGTTCAGGCGCAATGCGCTCGACCGGCGCGGCGCGGACGACCGGAACCGGGGCCGAGGCGGCCTCCACCACGGGCGGGGCGACTGTGGCAGGGGCTGCGGCCGGCGCGATCGGCACGACCGGAGCGGTCGCGGCAGGCTCGCTCAGAGCCGGAGCCGCGGCTTCCTCGCCACCGCCCATCATCATGGCGACGGCGCCGCCAGCCAGTACCAACGCGCCCACTGGCGCGAGGATCATCCAGGTCTTGATCTTGCCGCCACTCTTGCGACGGGCGGATTTCCGGGTGCGGGCGTACACCGGCACGAATTCAGGCTCGCGCGTGGTCTCATCGGCGAACGGGGCAATACGATCTTCAGTATAGGTAACGGACATCTGTTCCTCCACTAACTGCGGAGAACCGAACCCGGCGACAGCGACCGCGGTTCCGCGAATTGATGTAAAGCCGCGAAGAAATACCGTTCCCGCCACAAGTAGGGCAGCACCCGGACGACTTTGGCCAAGCATGAGCGTCTTGTGATCAGCTGCGGCGCGCTCTCCTCATCTTTAAGACCGCCTGAAAATTCATCGGCACGCCAGAAACTTACGCGAGGGAACCGCCGCATTGGCGCCACGCCTTGCGAAATTGTGGCCAAATCGGTTCCGCAACCCTGCGAACGATTCGCCTGCCGGTTGACCGCAACGGACGCGCCGTCCATGACCTTCGAGGGGGCGTTCTGGCAGGGATACGACTATGGGTCTGGTGGCGAATATCCGACGCGACATGCGGTTCGCGAAGGGCCTTGGCCGCCTTCTCAAACGCATCAAGCCGATCACCATGGACAGCGAGGTCCTGGTCTGTGACGACTGGGAAGAGGCCGTCGACAGATTCCCCGAAAACGTCGCGATCGAGGATGACCGGCGGACTCTGACCTACCGCGACCTTGACGCGATGGCGAACCGGTTCGGTCACTGGGCGCAGAGCCGTCGTCTGAAGCGTGGCGACACGGTCGCCCTGGTGATGCACAACCGCGCCGAATACATCGCAGCCTGGATGGGCTTCGCGAAGGTCGGCGTCGGCACTGCCCTGATCAACACAAACCTGACCGGGCAGGCGCTGGCGCATTGTCTGACCATCTCCAATGCTTCCCAGGTGCTGACCTGCGAAGAGTGCTGGCGGCGGGTCGAGGACGCGCGTCCCCATGTCGGGCGCAACATGATGCTGTGGGTTCTGGGCCTCGATGAGGCCGACGAGGCGGACGAGCGTCGCGGCATCGACAAGCCGGTTCGCAGCGGATCGTCCGTGCGCCCGGCCAGGTCGGTCCGCTCCGGCCTGACCAATCGCGACACGGCGTTGTACATCTATACCTCGGGCACCACCGGCCTGCCGAAGGCCGCAAAAATCACCCACGCCCGTGCCCGCACCTACATGCGCGCCTTCGCCGGGGCCACGGAGGGCTCCGACAAGGACATCACCTTCAACGTCCTGCCGCTCTATCATTCCACCGGCGGGCTGGTCGGCATCGGCCCTGCTCTGCTGAACGGCGGCAAGCTGGTCCTCCGCAAACGCTTCTCGGCGACGACGTTCTGGCCGGATGTGAAAGCCACCGGCGCCACCCTGTTCGTCTACATCGGCGAGTTGTGCCGCTATCTGGTGAACTGCCCGGAGAGCGCTGACGAGCGATCCCACAAGCTCCGCCTCGCTTTCGGGAACGGCTTGCGCCCCGACGTCTGGAGCGATTTCCAGAAGCGGTTCGCGGTGCCGAACATCCTGGAGTTCTACGGCTCCACCGAGGGCAACGTTTCGCTGTTCAACTTCGACGGAAAGCCCGGCGCGATCGGGCGGGTCCCCAAGTTCCTCAAAAAGCAGGTCAATTTCCGCCTGGTTCGGTTTGACATCGAAACGGAGGAACCGGTCCGCGGACCGGACGGTCTCTGCCAGCCCGTCAAGGCGAACGAGATCGGGGAGGCCATCGGCATCATCGGCGACGACACCCGCCACGCCTATACGGGCTACGCCGACAAGGCGGCTTCCGAAAAGAAGGTGCTTCGCGACGTCTTCGTTCGTGGCGATCGGTATTTCCGGACCGGGGACCTGATGCGTCAGGACTCCGAAGGGTACGTCTATTTCGTCGACCGCATCGGCGACACCTACCGCTGGAAGGGCGAGAACGTCTCGACTGCGGAAGTCGAGCAGCGGCTTGCCGATGCGCCGGGCATCCTTGAGGTCATCGCCTATGGCGTGCCCATCCCCGGTCAGGAGGGCAAGGCCGGAATGGTCGCCCTGGTCGTTGACGGCCGCTTCTCCCAGAAGGCTTTCGCCGAATGGGTCGATCAGGAACTTCCGACGTATGCCCGGCCGGCCTTTGTCCGCCTGATCAAGGCGGCGGACACGACCGGCACTTTCAAATACCGGAAGGTCGATCTCGTCGCGGAAGGTTTCGACCCGGAGAAGGTCGACGGCGCCCTGTTCGTGCGCGGCGGCAAGTCCGGCTACACGAAACTGAGCGATGCGGCCCGCGCCGCCATTCTCAGCGGCGAGACGCGTCTGTAACGAAGCCCGCCTTCGCAACCGCCGATTAATGATTAACGGCGATATGTGGAGAATCGACTCCCCCGCGCAGGCCTCCGCTCCCCATGTTTCAGATAATCGGCATCGTCGTGCTGTTCGCCATGGTGTTCGGCGGCTACACGATCGCGGGCGGCAAGATGGGCGTGATCCTTCACTCCCTGCCCTATGAGATGATGATGATCGGCGGTGCGGCCGTGGCCGCCCTGCTGATCTCCAACGCCCCTTCGACCCTGAAGGGCGTGGCCGGCGGCTTCGGCAAGGTGTTCGCCGGATCGAAGTGGAAGAAGCAGGATTACAAGGACCTGCTGTCCCTGCTGTTCCAGCTCACCAAGACAATGAAATCCAAGGGCGTGATCGCCCTGGAAAGTCATATCGAGAAGCCGGCCGAGAGCAGCATCTTCCAGAAGTATCCGAAGGTGCTCAAGGATCACTTCGCCACCGACTTCATCTGCGACACGCTGCGCATGATGACCATGAACCTCGAGGATCCGCACCAGATCGAGGACGCCATGGAGAAGCAGCTGGAGAAGCATCACCACGAGGCGCTGGAGCCGGCGCACGCGCTCCAGAACATGGCCGACGCCCTGCCGGCATTGGGTATCGTGGCCGCCGTGCTGGGGGTCATCAAGACCATGGCCGCCATCACCGAGCCGCCGGAAGTTCTGGGCGGCATGATCGGCGGCGCCTTGGTCGGCACCTTCCTGGGTGTGTTCCTCGCCTATGGTCTGGTCGGCCCGCTGGCCGCGCGTCTCACCGGGATCATCAACGGCGACGCCGCCTACTACAAGATCATCCAGTCGGTGCTCGTCGCCCACTTGCACGGCAACGCCGCCCAGATTTCGGTCGAGATCGGTCGTGGGGACATCCCTTCGACCGCCCAGCCTTCGTTCGCGGAAATGGAAGAGGCTCTCTCAAACGCGCCCACCGAGTAAGATCACGAAGCGATCACGTCAGCTCCCGGCTGATCACGGCGCCGGGAACGGCCTTGTCGCTGGCCGGTTGACCCTTCGGCGATCGTGACAGCGGCGAACCCATCGCCGCGCGACCGTCGGAGGAAATCCGATGAAACTGACGTCCCTCGGAATCGCTGCAGCCGCCGCACTCGGTCTCGCCGCATGTTCGGGCAGCGACGACGCCCCGAAGACCGATGCCGCAGCCGATACCGCTTCGGAAACTGCGGCCACCGCCCCGGCGACGTCCATGCCTTCCGATCCCGCGGTCGCGGTCGTGGACGGCGCCCCGCCGCCCGCCGATCCGGCCGGCGCCCAGGCCACGCCGCCGACCCTGCCGACGGACCCGACCATGGAGCCCACGTCCCAGGCCACTGCATCGCCTCCGCCGCGATAAGGTCTCGGTCGCAATCGGTCGGTTCCGTTACACGGGTTCACGAACCCGTGAGAATTCGCTTGCAACGATGCTCACGATCCCGTTATCTCCCCCCGACGAGGATTCATGACCTCGTTTGAACCTTCTGAAGGATAACACCATGCGCATCACCGCTCTGATCGCCGCTTCGGCCGCCGCTCTGGCCCTGGC
>JBQVQW010000050.1:0-7706 GCA_052441165.1 Caulobacteraceae bacterium
CCCTCGGAGCAGCCCGCTGCCGACCAGGAGGCCGAGCCGCAGGAAGAGTCCGCCATCGGCGACGTGGTGGTTACTGCCCGCGCCAACGACATCCGCACATCGGTCGACTCGATCAGCTACAGCGTCGCCGAGGACCTGCAGACCGCGACCGGCTCGCTGGCCGACGCCCTGCGCAACATTCCCTCCGTCGAGGTCGATCCGGACGGCAACGTCTCGCTGCGCGGCGACGCCGGCGTGACCATCCTCGTCGACGGCCGCCCCTCCGGCCTGTTCACCGGCGAGAACCGCGGTCAGGTCATCCTGCAAATCCCGGCCGACCAGTACGCTCGCATCGAGGTCATGACCAACCCGTCGGCGGCCTATCGACCGGACGGCGGCGGCGGCGTCATCAACCTGATTTCCAAGCCCAACCGCCCGGCCGCTCAGCCGACGCAGACCGGCTCGATCCGCGCCAATATCGGCAACGACGACCGCTGGAACGTCGGCGTCAACGGCGTCATGACGCGCGACAGGCTGACCCTGACCGGCGACCTTTCGGTGCGCCACGACACCTACACCATGGAGGCGGACCGCGTCCGTACGCGTCCCGGCCCGACGCCGGGCTCCACGCTCGAACAGCGCAACAGCCAGGACGGCGGCGGCGCCAACGACAACGTCTTCGTCCGCTTCTCGGCCGACTACCGCCCGACCGATCGCCTCCAGGTCTATGGCGATGTCTATCACGTCGACGTCGCGGCCGGCGGTCTGATGCTGGACGTGTTCGAGGCCGATGCTCCGGGCGGCGGCATCGCCTCGGCCTATCGCCGCAGCTCCGACGGCGGCTTCGAGGGCCAGTTCTCCGGCGCCACGGGCCGCATCGTCCGTAACATGGGCGAGCAGGGTCACGACTGGACCAATGAGATCCGCTACAACCGCGGTCGCGGCAACTATGGGCACGATACCCTGGTCAGCGGTCTGATCCCGGCCGCGCCGAACGCCTATGAGCGGGTCGACAACGCCAACAACAACGACACCTGGAACGTCTCCAGCGCCTATGTCCGCCCGTTCGCCAGCGGCGCCCGCCTGCGCGCCGGCTACGAGCTGGAGTTCTCCCAGCTGGAGCTCGAGAACGCCGTCTCGCGCGGCGCCGCGGCCGGCGCCCTGACGCCGGACCCGCTGGTGTCCAACGCCTTCCACGTCGATCAGACGGTTCACGCCCTGTACGGAACCTGGGAGCAGCCCTTCGGCGAGAAGCTCAGCGCCCAGTTCGGCCTGCGTCTGGAACAGGCCGAGATGGAGCTGAACCAGATCACCACCGGCACGACCAGCACGAACGACTACACGCGCGCCTATCCGACCTTCCACATGTCGTACCAGCTGACCGACACCCAGACCCTGCGCGGCAGCTACAGCCGCCGGGTCCAGCGTCCGGCGCCGAACGATCTGAATCCCTTCCTGACCTATCAGGATCCGCTCAACTATCGCGCGGGCAATCCGAACCTCGAGCCGCAGGAAACCGACTCTTTCGAGTTCAGCTGGCAGCGCCGCGTGCAGCAGACCTTCTACGGCGCGACGCTCTACTATCGCGATACGCAGAACGCCTTCACGCCTGTGATCACCGACATCGGCAACGGTGTTTTCGTCACCCGGCCCGAGAACCTCGGCGCCCGCACCGCCACCGGCGTCGAGCTGGTCGCCAACGGCCGCCTGCATTCGACACTGCGCTACAACGCCAGCGTCAACCTGTTCCGTCAGGAGATCGACGCCTCTAACATTCCGGGCGGGGTCTCCAGCGAGGGCGAGGTCGTCGCCGGCCGCCTGAACCTGAACTGGCAGCCGACCGAGGCCGACTTCGTCCAGCTGTCGGGCATCTGGACAGGCGAGCAACTGCTGGCCCAGGGCACGCGCGACGCGACCCAGCTGATCAATCTGGGCTACCGTCGCAAGCTGACCGACACCCTGGCCTTCCAGCTGACCGTCCGCGATCTGCTGGACGAGTCCAAGGACGTCACCGAGTACGAGACTGCGACGTTCAGCGAGCGCACCGAACGTATCTTCGGCGGTCGGGTGGCCTTCATCGGCCTGACCTGGAACTTCGGCGGACCCTCGCGTCAGCAGGACCCGCAGTTCGACTTCTCGGCCCCGTCCGCCGGCGGCTGATCGATCCTGCGCCACGCGACGGGCCTGTCCCCTTGCGTGGCGCATCGGCCACACCCAACTCATCCCTGACCGTACGGCGCGTTGCTTGCATGAGGACGCGCCGGCGGGATCCGCCATTCAGGGGATGCCCAGTTGAATCTCGACCTCTACTCAGACCGCGCCAAACAGGCCGTCCAGTCCGCGCAGAGCCTGGCTCTGGCGCGCCGCCACCAGCAGTTCGCCCCCGAACACCTGCTCAAGGTCCTGCTGGAAGAGCGTGACGGCCTCGCCCGCAACCTTATCACCGCCGCCGGCGGCGACGCGAAGCGCGCCGAAGCCGATACCGAAACGGCCCTGTCGAAGCGCGCCCAGGTCTCCGGCGGCTCGGGCCAGCTCTATCTCGACGGCGACACCGCCCGCGTCTTCAGCACGGCCGAACAGGCCGCGAAGAAGGCCGGCGACGCCTTCGTCACCACCGAGCGCATCCTCTCGGCCCTCGCCCGGGAAGGCGGGGTGGCGAAGACCGTCCTCGCCGCCGCCGGCGTCACGCCGGACAAGCTGGACGCCGCCATTACCGAGGTGCGGAAGGGCAAGACCGCCGACAGCGCCGGGGCCGAGGACGCCTATGACGCGCTGAAGCGCTACGCCCGCGACCTGACCCTGGCCGCCGCCGATGGCAAGATCGACCCGGTCATCGGCCGCGACGAGGAGATCCGCCGTACGATCCAGGTCCTCGCCCGCCGCACGAAGAACAATCCCGTCCTGATCGGCGAACCCGGCGTCGGCAAGACCGCCATCGTCGAGGGCCTCGCCCTGCGCATCGTCAACGGCGACGTGCCCGAGAGCCTGCGCGACAAGACCGTCATGGCGCTCGACATGGGCAGCCTGATCGCCGGCGCGAAATACCGCGGCGAGTTCGAGGAGCGGCTCAAGGCCGTGCTGAACGAGGTCGCGGCGGCCGAAGGCGGCATCGTCCTGTTCATCGACGAGATGCACACCCTGGTCGGCGCCGGGAAGGGCGATGGCGCCATGGACGCCTCCAACCTGCTCAAGCCTGCCCTCGCGCGTGGCGAGCTGCACTGCGTCGGCGCGACCACGCTGGACGAGTACCGCAAGCACGTCGAGAAGGACGCGGCCCTCGCCCGTCGCTTCCAGCCGGTCTTCGTAGAGGAGCCGACCGTCGAGGATACGGTCTCGATCCTCCGTGGACTGAAGGAGAAGTACGAGGTCCACCACGGGGTGCGCATCTCCGACAGCGCCATCGTCGCCGCGGCGACCCTGTCGAACCGCTACATCACCGACCGCTTCCTGCCGGACAAGGCCATCGACCTCGTCGACGAGGCCGCCAGCCGCGTGCGCATGGCCGTCGATTCCAAGCCGGAGGCGCTGGACGAGATCGACCGCCGTCTGGTCCAGCTCAAGATCGAGCGCGAGGCCCTGAAGCGAGAGACCGACAGCGCCAGCCAGCAGCGGCTGGAGAAGCTGGAGGACGAGATCGCCGATCTGGAGGGCCAGTCCGACGACCTGACTGCCCGCTGGAAGGCCGAGAAGGAGAAGGTCGGGCAGGGCGCCCAGCTGCGTGAGACGCTGGACCGCCTGCGCCTCGAGCTGGCCAACGCCCAGCGCGCGGGCGACCTCGGTCGCGCATCCGAGATCGCCTATGGCCAGATCCCCCAGATCGAACGCCAGCTGGATGAGGCCGAGGCCGCCGAGGCGGACAAGTCCGGCCCGCTCACGCCCGAGGTCGTCGACGCCGAACAGATCGCCGCCGTCGTGTCCCGCTGGACCGGCGTGCCGGTCGACAAGATGCTGGAGGGCGAGCGCGAGAAGCTGCTCCAGATGGAGGACGCGCTGCGGCACCGCGTGGTCGGTCAGGAGGACGCCCTGGTCGCGGTCGCCGACGCCGTGCGCCGCGCCCGCGCCGGCCTGAACGACCCCAACCGCCCGCTCGGCAGCTTCCTCTTCCTGGGGCCCACCGGCGTCGGCAAGACCGAGCTGACCAAGGCCCTGGCCGAGTTCCTGTTCGACGACGAGGCCGCGATCACCCGCCTCGACATGTCCGAGTACATGGAGAAGCACTCCGTCAGCCGCCTGATCGGCGCCCCTCCGGGCTACGTCGGCTATGACGAGGGCGGCGCCCTGACCGAAGCCGTGCGCCGCCGGCCTTATCAGGTCGTGCTGTTCGACGAGGTCGAGAAGGCCCACCCCGACGTCTTCAACGTGCTGCTGCAGGTGCTGGACGACGGCCGCCTGACCGACGGTCAGGGCCGCACCATCGACTTCCGCAACACCCTGATCATCATGACGTCCAACCTCGGCTCGGAAGCCTTGGCCAACCAGTCCGAGGGCGAGGACGTGGAAGCCGTCCGCCCCTTCGTCATGGACGCCGTCCGCGCCCACTTCCGTCCGGAGTTCCTGAACCGCATCGACGAGATCATCCTGTTCCGCCGCCTCGGCCGCGAGCAGATGAGCGGCATCGTCCGCATCCAGCTCCAGCGCTTCGAGAAACTCCTCGCCGACCGCCGCCTGACCCTGTCGCTGGACGACGGCGCATACGCCTGGCTCGCCGACAAGGGCTACGACCCGGTGTACGGGGCAAGGCCGCTGAAACGCGTCATCCAGAAGGAGCTGGTCGATCCGATCGCGCGGAAGCTGCTGGCGGGCGAGATCGCGGACGGGAGCGTGATCGCCGTGTCAGCGGGCGGGGACGGGCTGGAGATCGGGAAGGCGCGGGTGCATTAGGCGTCATCATCTCATGTCTTGAGCACCACGTTAGCGAAGCACGGGGATATTCGGCCTCTGCCGTGAGGCCCGACACTGGTCTTGGGTATCGTTCCGCCGCGCAGGCATCCTAAGCGGCTTCTAGATTGCCAGAGACCGTCCTTTGGAGCGCTTCTAAGCGTCTTCCGTGCAGGCTTACGAACGACTGAGGTGGTCCGCTAATCATATCGAGTCGCTCAAGATCTGCCCGTGTGACGGGTTGCTTCAGGTACCCGTAAAAAAGAAAAGTGAGAGCTTTGAGTCCGGGTTTCTGTACAAGAATCTCGAGTTCTTCGTTGCTGTAAACGGACCGTTTCGCGACTACCGCCAACGCCTGTTCGTAGTCGTGGACCTCTTCGTAGCGCTCTGCAATTCCGATCGCCGCGATCGCGCTACCAACGCCCATTTCACTATCAGTGGATCGATAGAATGCTACTAGTGACCCTGTCGGGACGTGACTAGTGGGCGTGTAGCCGAGGTATACTTTTCGGATACTGTTCGAGGGGCTGGACCGTTCGGCGGTCCCTTGAGACCAAGCCGATGAGAATAGGTCTCCTGGCATGTTTGCTAGGCGCAGAGCCGCCTCGGGAAATAAACGGTCGTGATAGCCTGGGCGAACAGGTACTATTAAGCCAGAATGAAATTCTGATGGCCAAGCTGGATAATTACGGCGCAACAACACTGCATCGGCAGCGTCTATCTCAAGGAGGCGATCCCAATGCTTGGAATAAACAAGTTCACCATTCTCCATCTCGGACACGTTCCGGAACCCGAAGTCCTGAACTAGCTCTCGAAGTGCCACGTGTTTTGGGTACACGGTGAGATAAATCGAATCGTATTTGCTGTCATATCCAAAGCACATCGCCTGCCTCAGGAGTTGTTCCCCTAGGCGGCCGCCCCTATATTCTTCCGATACCTTGAAGGTGCAGAGTTTTAGAACGCGATCTCCAACCACGCCTGGTGGTGTTTCATCCTCGTTCTCGTCTTTGAAGATGACCAAGGCCGCAACCGATCGATCATCTTCTACAACCCAGCATTCCCTATTGTTTTTTCGACATTTTTCCATCCAGACCGCAAACGGTGGATAGTCCTCAGTTAGGGAGGTGAAGATGGGATCTGCGGGATTTAGCTCATAGCAAAATTTCCGGGAGACAGATTTCAGTACATAGTCGATGCGAGCATAGGTGCCATTTACAAAGTCCAAAGCCTGCCTGACGGTCAGTACCTTATGGCCTAATCCGTGACGCCGAGCTCTGGTGTGTAGGCCTTGGTCCTCTGTAACAAGGGCGTCTACTAAGCCATCGGCCAGTGCACTGAGTATGTGGGCGTCAGAGAGGTCGTTGTTGTTCTTAAAGGCTCCGAACTCTTTTGATAAATCTTTCTCGTTTCGCCAGCTCTTCTTTATGAGGGGGTACTTGGCCGCTTTCGAGAGCGAAATACTCCGACGCACTGCGTCAGCGTCACGCTTTATATCGACGAGCGTGGCTTCGTGAACGTGTGAGGTGTGGCCTCTGGCTTGTAGATCACGCAGCAGCGCGGCGTAGGAATCTGGTGTCGCTCTCGCATCCTCGACCGGGATCAGAACGTTGGTGTCTAACAGAAATTTGGCCATGCCGGAGAAGCGCTGCGGTTAGCTGGTCTGATATCTCTCGGTAGGATTGTGGGGCTTGCAACCTATAATTTTCTGTCAAGCTTGCGAGAGGTATCGGTGTTTGCATACGCGTCGCTGTACTGACGCTGATTGCGTAGCCATCGCTAAGCCCATTGAAGTACGAAAAGAAAGCTTCTCGCTCAATACCGCCCTCTCTGGCTGCAAGCGCCCATAAGGGGTCCAACGGTACGGCCTTCACCGAGGTGATGAGAGCAAAGCCGGTCACGGCCTTTGTTGGCGACGTTTCATAGATCATCATCAAAGAGCCGGTTGTGATCTTTGGCGAAACTCGTCGACGAAGTTCTACCGTTTTCGACCCATCGAATATCCGGTCGCAGTATTCTGGCTTGATGCTGAATAGGTAAGCCATGCTGCGTCCGCTCCTCCGATTGGATCAGAGTGATTCCACAGCCCTAATGGGCCGTTAATCACATCCTATTGTGGTGCCCGCATGCGTCATTTTTGGTCGTATCGCGCTGGATTGCTCGGTTACATCGTGTTGGCTCAGCGCCGCACCGCCTCCGCCGCCACCCCATCCGTCCACGCCTTCTTGCACGCCGCATACGCCCCGCTGTCGTCCGGATGCAGCGCCGCGCACCGCCGCTTCTCCGCCTCATACGCCGCCGCCGTTTCGGTTTCGGCGCGCAGGCGGTCGCGGAAGGCCAGATGCCAGGGGATCATCGGGTCGCCGGCCGCATGGATGTGCAGGTGGACGGCGCGGGCGCCGGTCTGCGGGTCGTCGCGGGTGAGATAGCGCCGCCCGGCCACGCCGTTCTCCCCGCGCCAGCGAAAGCCCGCCGCCTCCAGCGCCGGCCGCGCCGCGTCGATCGTCGCCAGATCGGCGGTCTCGCCCAGCAGGTCGATGACCGGCTTGGCCGCCAGACCCGGTATGGCCGTCGAGCCGATGTGATGCAGGGCCGTGAAGGCGCCCGGCGCGGCGGCGTGCAGTCCGGCGATCAACGCCGCCGCCCGGTCGGCCCAGCGCGGGTCGGGATCTGCGAGGACGACGGGGCGGGGCATGCGGGATGATCCGCAGCGGTGCAGGGGCGGTCAAGGCGGGGCGGGAATCGCGCCTGCGTCGAACCCCTCCACCACCGGCTTCGCCGGCGGTCCCCCTCCCCAGCTTCGCCGGAGAGGTGAGCGACGACTGCTTTCACCTCTCCACGCAGTGGGGAGG
>JBQVQW010000051.1:0-6036 GCA_052441165.1 Caulobacteraceae bacterium
TCCGCTAAAACCGGAAGGCGCTCACAAGCGACCAAAGACAGAGCCGCCGGTCCCGAAAGGGGCCGGCGGTTTTGTTTCGTATGGCTCCGGGTCGAATCCGGCCCGACCGATCCGGCGAAATATTGCACTGCAACAGGGTGTGTCTCTGGGGACACCCTGTCCGGCTGTCATATCACTGTCACACGAATGTCGTCCCACTTTCCGACGTCACGCCTAAGGGGGGCGGGATTTCGGCCGGCAAAAGCGGGTCGACCGGGCGATTCCGCCCTTGTCATCGGGGATAGATGAATATGACGAACCGCAAACGCGCGTTCTGGGCGACCACCGCCCTCTGCAGCGGCCTGCTGATCGCCGGCGCCGCCTCGGCCCAGTCCACCGGCTCGGAGACCACCGAA
Source organism: Caulobacteraceae bacterium (assembly GCA_052441165.1). Taxonomy (GTDB): domain Bacteria; phylum Pseudomonadota; class Alphaproteobacteria; order Caulobacterales; family Caulobacteraceae; genus Brevundimonas. The sequence goes on from JBQVQW010000051.1 coordinate 396, forward strand.
GCCACGACCCTGGGCGAAGTCGTCGTCACGGGCGCCCGCGGCCCGCGCAACATCGAGGGCCTGGCTGTCGCCGAGACGGTGTCGAAGACCCGTAACTCGATCACGCAGGAATTCATCGAGACCCAGACCCCGGGTCAGACCATTCTGCAGACCCTGAACATCACCCCGGGCCTGAGCTTCACCAACACCGACCCGTACGGCACCTCGGGCGGCAACATCCGTCTGCGCGGCTTCGACGGCAACCGCGTGTCGCTGACCTTCGACGGCATTCCGCTGAACGACACCGGCAACTACGCGACCTACACCAACCAGCAGCTGGACCCGGAACTGATCGAGCGCGCCTCGGTCAACACCGGTTCGACCGACGTCGACAGCCCGACGGCTGCGGCCACCGGCGGCACGATCAACTACGTGACCCTGCGCCCGACCGCCGACTTCGGCGGCTGGTTCCAGGCCTCGCTGGGCGACTTCGACTACCGCCGCTTCATGTTCCTGGTGAACTCGGGCGAGTTCGGCCCCTGGGGCACCTCGGCCTGGTTCGCCGTGTCGAAGCAGGACTACGACAAGTTCAAGGGCCGCGGCGACCTGCAGAAGACGCAGTTCAACGCCCGCGTCTACCAGCCGGTCGGCGACAACGGTGACTTCGTCGCCCTGTCGGCTCACTGGAACGAGAACCGCAACAACAACTACCTCGGGCCGAACCTCGGCACCGCCGACCGCTCGATCCTGCCGCAGATCGAAACCGATCCGCGCGGTTGGGACGTCGACTTCGACACCACCTACATCGCCCCGACGTTCCGCAACGGCGTGGCCGACAACGACGCCAACGGCACCAACTACTGGGGCCTGCGCGTCAACCCGTCGAACACCGGCAACGTCCGCGGCCAGTCGCGCTTCACCCTGGCTGAAGGCATCGTCCTGACTGTCGACCCGTCGTTCCAGTACACCCTGGCCAACGGCGGCACGCAGCAGGCTGTCCTGTCGGAAACCGACCGTCTGATCCGCGGCACCCTGACCACGGGCGGCGTTGACCTGAACGGCGACGGCGACACCCTGGACCGCGTTCGCGTCATGACCCCGTCGAACACGAACACGCACCGCTACGGCCTGAACACCTCGCTGATCTGGGACCTGAACGACGACCACCGTCTGCGCTTCGCCTATGCGATGGACTTCGGCCGTCACCGCCAGACCGGCCAGTACGGTCGCGTGAACTTCTCGAACCCGTCCGACCCGCGCTTCGTCGACTGGTTCGGCGGCCGCAACGACGTCAACAACCGCGTCGTCAACCTGAACGGCTACGAGCTGCGTTCGCGTGACCGTCTGTCGATCGCCGAACTGAACCAGTACTCGGTCGAGTACCGCGGCCAGTTCATGGACGACGCGCTGACGATCAACATCGGCGTCCGCGCTCCGTTCTTCAGCCGCGAACTGAACCAGTACTGCTACACGCAGAACGCCTCGTCGAACGTGCGCTGCACCACCGAGACCCCGACCGTCGTCGCCGGCACCAACGGCAACGTCGTCTTCCCGGGCAGCACCACCCAGTACATCGCTCCGTACTCGCGCACCGTGAAGTACGACGACATCCTGCCGAACGTGGGCGCGTCGTACCGCTGGGGTGACTACCACTCGGTCTACGTCAACTACGCCGAAACCCTGTCGGCTCCGCGGACCGACAGCCTGTACGGCGTCCGTCGCTTCGCTGACGGCACGATCGGCAACCCGACCGTGCAGCCGGAGAACGGCCAGAACTTCGACCTCGGCTACCGCTACTCGACCTCGACGATCGTCGGCACGGCCTCGGTCTTCGCCAACAACGAAGACAACCGTATCGTCAGCGCCTTCGACGAGGACCTCGGTCAGTTCGTCGACCGCAACGTCGGCTCGGTCGAGCGTTGGGGCGTTGAAGGTTCGATCGGCTGGGCTCCGTTCGAGCGTCTGAGCATGTACGCCTCGGCGACCTACATGCAGACCGAACTGCAGGACGACTACATCAACAACACCGTTGCCGGCGTTCCGCAGATCGTCCGCACCAAGGGCAAGGAACTGGTCGAGACTCCGGAATGGATGTTCGCGGCCCGCGCCGACTACGACCTGACCGACTATCTGTCGATCGGCGTCCAGGCCAAGTACACCGGCGAGCGTTGGGTGACCGACGTCAACGACATGCAGGTCGACGCCTTCACCGTCGTCGACGCCAATGTCCGCTTCGACCTGTCGCAGTTCGGCTACGAAGGCACGTTCATCCAGGTGAACGCCGACAACGTCTTCGACGAGCAGTACTACGCCAACCTCGGCACGCGCGCCTCGAGCACCCCGGGCACCCCGGGCTTCAGCCAGCCGTTCGCTTCGGTCGGCGCTCCGCGCACCATCTCGGCCACCCTGCGGATGGCCTTCTAGGTTACGGACTTCGGTCTGAACTGAAATGATCGGGGCGGTCCGGAAACGGGCCGCCCCTTTCGTTTTGCGCTATCGCTCGCGCCGCGGGCGCTCGCTGCTTGAGCGCGGCATGGGTTGAAAAGACGGAGACGGCTGCGCCGCTACGACATCCGATCTGGCCCTCCCGCGTTGAAGTCGGGGGCAGGGGTGTCTATCTGGCGCGACTGGCCCGTCGGCCTGAAGGAATCCGCATACCCATGAAATCTTCCGTCATCCCCGCCGAATGGGAACCGCACCGCGCCATGTGGGTCGGCTGGCCCAGCCATGGCGAGCTGTGGGAGGAGAACCTCGAACCGGCACAGGCTGAGGTGGAGGCCCTCGTCCGCGCCCTCGCAGGGCCCGGGCGCGAACAGGTGAAGCTCATGGTGGGCAAGGCAGAGGCGCTGGATGACGCCCGCGCCCGCTTCGTCGATGTGGACGGCGTCGAGGTGATCGACGGCCGTTTCGGCGACATCTGGCTGCGCGACACCGGCCCGATCTTCGGCAAGGGTTCGGCCCGCGCTTCGGCGTTCGTCTTCAACGGCTGGGGCGGCAAGTACGAACTGGAGCACGATGACACGGTGGCGACCCAGATCGGCGAGCAGTCGGGCACGCCGCTGGATCGTAACGCCTTCATCCTCGAGGGCGGCGCCCTGGACCACGACGGACAGGGCACGGTTCTGACCACCCGTCAGTGCCTGCTGAACCCGAACCGCAATGCCGGCTGGACCGAAGCGAAGGCCGAAGCCGCCCTGACGCAGGCTCTGGGCGCCCGCAAGGTGCTGTGGCTGGGCGACGGTCTGCTGAACGACCACACCGACGGCCATGTCGACAATCTCGCCCGCTTCGTAGCGCCGGGCGTCGTCGCCTGCCCGGTCGCCTGGGGTCGCAACGATCCGAACGAGGACGTCTACGACGCCGTGGCGAAGGCCCTGTCGGAAATGACCGATGCCGAGGGGCAGCCGATCAAGGTGCTCCGCCTGCCGTCGCCCGGCTTCGTGCCCGACGAGGACGAGCGCCCGGTCCCGGCCAGCCACATGAATTTCCTGATCGCGAACGGCGCCGTCATCGTCCCGACCTACGGCGACGACCGCGCGGCAGATCTGGCCTGTCAGGGCCTGAAGACCGTCTATCCGGATCGCGAGATCATCCCGCTGCCCTCGATGGCGATCCTGTCGGGCGGCGGATCCTTCCACTGCATCAGCCAGCAGGAGCCCGCATAATGGCCCGCACGATCACCGTCGCCGCGATCCAGACCTCCCATGCGTCCGAGGACCTGCAGGAGAACATCGACAAGACCATCGGCTTCATCCGCGAGGCTGCGGGCAAGGGCGCGCAGGTCATCCTGCCGTCCGAGCTGTTCCAGGGCCCGTACTTCTGCGTCTCGCAGGAGGAGAAGTGGTTCGGCACGGCCCACCCTTGGCGTGAGCACCCGGCTGTGGTCCAGTTGCAGCCGCTGGCCAAGGCGTTGGGCGTGGTCATCCCCGTCTCGATCTTCGAGCGCGAGGGGCCGCACTATTTCAACTCGCTGGTGATGATCGACGCCGATGGATCGCTGATGGGCGTCTATCGCAAGAGCCACATCCCGGACGGTCCCGGCTATCAGGAGAAGTACTACTTCCGGCCCGGCGACACAGGCTTCAAGGTCTGGGACACGAAGTTCGGCCGCATCGGCGTCGGCATCTGCTGGGACCAGTGGTACCCCGAGACAGCCCGCGCGATGATGCTGAAGGGCGCCGAGATCCTGATGTATCCGACCGCCATTGGCACCGAGCCGCACGACGACACTCTGGACACCGCCGCGCCGTGGCAGCGCGCCATGCAGGGCCATGCCGTGTCCAATGTCGTTCCGGTCGTCGGCGCCAACCGCATAGGCCACGAGCAGGTGACGGACGCCGGCCAGACCTTCTACGGCCACTCCTTCATCGCCAACCATCGCGGCGACCTGGTCGAGAGCTTCGGCGCGACCGACGAGGGCGTGCTGGTTCACACCTTCGATCTGGATTTCCTCGATCGCCACCGCGCGGCATGGGGATTCTTCCGCGACCGCCGCACCGATCTCTACAGCGCGATCAGCGGGCCGCGCCCGGCGTAGAAAGCGCCCGTCGCTCGGCGGCGCAGGACGGGTTGGCCAGGCCTTCCGCGCGGGCGGCCGCCAACTCTGCGCGCGCGGCCTCCAGATCGGCGGCGAAATCCGGGGTTCGGCTGGCGGCGTGGTAGATGGCCAGCCCGGCCATAGCCCCGGCCTCGACATCTGTCGGCCAGTTCATCCGGCAGATCGCGCGACTGACGCCGATCTCGCGTCCCACGTGGCGCAGGGCGTCAGCCCGGTCAGGCGCAAGGGCCGCGAACAGTTCGCCCCACGCCGCGCCTGCTGCTGCGCCGGTCGCTGGCCATGAGTTGGAGGCGCGCGTTTCCGAACTGATCCGCTGGCAGGGCTCAAGATCCGGGATGACCGCCACGGGGCGTGCGCGCTGCATGATGGCCGACATGCGCCGTGACAGATTGTCGGCATCGACCAGAAGCCGCCCCATGACCCGCTCCAGGGCCGGACGAGGCTTCGATGCCAGCCGCGTCCCCAGTACGCAGTCGAAATGCTGGGCGGCCCAAGGGGGGCGCAGCTCCGCGTGAGCGGTGGCAAGCCACCAGCGATCCTGAGCCTGGGGCTCCGGCAGAGGCTCGCGCGCAACCGTCACGGGGGCAAGCGGCATCGATGTCAGCAGCGCCGTTACGGTCGCGTCGGACAGAAAGCCGGCGGTGGAGGGCGGCGACGGACGCGGAGCTGTGGCGCAGCCTGCCAGCAGGACGCAGGCCGCCAGCGCGGCGGCCGTACGTATCAACGGCCGTTCGACCAGGTCAGCAGGACGTCCGTCGCACCGTCCACAGGCGTGGCGATGACGTTCAGCAGTTTGCCCGAGCCATCGGCGCCGTCGCCGGCGGAATAGGCACGGGCATCGTCGCGGTTCAGGGTGGTGATCGGCTTCAGGCCGGCGGCCTCGGCGCGCTGCCGATAGAATGCGACGACCTCGTCGGGCGTGGCCGGGGTCGTGAACTCCAGCATCCCGCCCGGACCCGCGGGGCTCTGGCCCGCAGTAGCCGGTCCCTTGGGGGTGGCGCCCGGATAGAGGACGGCGAAGGCGGCTGCGCCCGGCGCGGCAGGGGCGGCGGCCGGAACCGCCGCGGCGTTCGCGGCGGGAGCCTCGGCGGTGCGCGCTTCACC
>JBQVQW010000052.1:0-5114 GCA_052441165.1 Caulobacteraceae bacterium
GATCGATCTGGAAGAAAGCCCCGATGCGGCCGTGATCGAGGTCTCCGGCGCAGACCGTCCCGGCCTGCTGGCGGACCTGGCGCGGGTGTTGGCCGATCACGGCCTGTCGATCCGTTCGGCCCATATCGCCGGCTTCGGGGAACGGGCGGTCGACAGCTTTTATGTGACCGACGGCGACGGTGCGAAACCCGACGCGGGGGAGGCGCTGGAGACTGTGAGGGCTGCGCTGGAAGGCGTGCTGGATCGCCGCGCCGCGCCGGGCGGATCGGTCTCGGCCCCGGTGCGGGCCAGTCAGCGCGATGTGACCGAGATCGGCCGCCGCCGTCCGCGCGCAACGGCCGTATCGCAGACCCCGGAAGCGCGCTAAGCGTCGGACAATCCGACGTTCGAGATCCCGATGAGCCTCGCCCGAAATACGATCGTTCAGGCCACCCTGACCCTGGGCAGCCGCATCCTCGGCTTCGCCCGCGACCTGGCCCTGTCGGCCCGCTTCGGCCAGGGGCCGATGATGGACGCGTTCACGACGGCGCTGATGCTGCCGAACATGTTCCGCCGTCTGTTCGCCGAGGGCGCCTTCGCCCAGGCCTTCGTGCCGGTCTATGGCGGGGTGAGGGCGCGGGAGGGCGACGAGGCGGCCGCGGTGACGGCGTCGGAGGCCCTGTCCTTCATGTTCGCGGTGGTGGCCGGCTTCTGCATCCTGCTGCAGGTGCTGATGCCCTTCATCATGCCGTGGCTGCTGTCGGCCTATCGCGGCGACGAGGCGGTGCTGCGGGTTGCAGTGACGGCCACCCAGCTGGCCATGCCCTATCTCGCCTGCATGACGGTGGCGTCGTTGCTGTCGGGCGTTCTGAACACGGCCGGCAAGTTCGCCCTGTCGGCCGCCGTGCCGGTATTCCTGAACCTGTGTACCCTCGCTCCGCTTCTGGCCGCCTATGTGATCCCGGCCAGCCAGCCGACCGTGCTGATGTGGGTGACGGCGGCGGTGACCGTGTCGGGCTTCATTCAGGCCGGTCTGTTGTGGTGGGGCGTGCGGCGACTCGGCGTGGCGGTGCGGCTGTCGATGCCGCGCCTGACGCCGAACGTGAAGCGCGCGCTGGCTCTCGCGGTGCCCGGGGCCATGGCGGGCGGCGCGATGCAGGTCAACTCGCTGGTCAGTCAGATGCTGGCCGGCTCCGACGAGGGCGCTCGCTCGGTGATCTACAACGCCGACCGCCTTTACCAGCTGCCGCTGGGCCTGATCGGGGTGGCGATCGGTCTGGCTCTGGTGCCGCGCCTGACGAAGGCGTTCGTGGCGGGGGACCACGAGGGCGGACGCAAGACGCTGGACGACGGCATCACCCTGGCGATGGCGTTCACCCTGCCGGCGGCGGTGGCCCTGTTCGTCATTCCCTTCTTCATCATCGACGCGACCGTGACGCGCGGCGCCTTCACCAGCGCGGACGCCGCGCGGACGGCCGATGTGCTGCGGCAGTTCGCCTGGGGCGTACCGGCCTTCGTTCTGGCCAAGGTCCTGACCCCGCCCTTCTTCGCCCGGGAGGATACGCGCCGACCGATGATCTATGCGGTTTCGGCGGTGGTCTTCACCATCGTGGTCGGCTCGGCCCTGTTCTTCTGGCTGTCGTCACAGGGCATGGACGGTGTGCTGGGCCTGGCCATCGCGACCAGCCTGTCGGCCTGGATCAACGTCGCATTGCTGGGCGGCACCCTGATCCGCGAGAAGGCGTGGGAGGCAACCGGGGCCTTCGTCTCGCGCATCGCCCGGGTGCTTCTGGCCAGCGGGGTGATGGCGGGCGCGCTACTGGCGGCGGGGATCAACTACGAAACCCTGAGCCGGATCTTCCTCGCCAAGGAGATCGCCGTGCTGGTGGTCTGCGGCGCGGGCGCGGCGCTCTACGGCGTTTGCCTGCTGGCCTTCAGGGCCGTCACGATACGCGAGCTGAAGGCGGTGCTTCGTCGCGAGCCGGGCGCTTCGATCTCGTCCGGTCTGGACTGACCGCCAGCGAGACGATATCGCGTCGGGCATGACGATTTCGGGACCGAACGCCGCCGGCCGGCGATGGCGCGGCTGATTTCTCCAGCACATTCTCCGTGCGGGCTTCCGCACGCCTGACCACAGCCTTCCTCCCGAGTATCCGACCATGACCGATTCCAACCCGGCTCCGGCCGCCCCGGCCTACGACGGCCCGCGCCGCATCCTGTCCGGCATCCAGGCCTCCGGCGCCCTGCATCTGGGCAACTACCTCGGCGCCCTGAAGCGCTTCACCCAGTTGCAGGACCAAGGCGCGCCCTGCTTCCTGTTCGTCGCCGACATGCACGCCATCACCGTGTGGCAGGACCCGGCCCTGCTGACGGCCCAGACGCGCGAGATCGCGGCGGCCTATCTGGCCTCGGGTCTGGACCCGGCGAAGTCGGTGATCTTCCCGCAATCGGCCGTGCGCGCCCACGCCGATCTGGCCTGGATCTTCAACTGCGTCGCCCGCCTCGGCTGGCTCGACCGGATGACCCAGTTCAAGGAGAAGTCGGGCAAGCACAAGGAGCGCTCGTCGGTCGGCCTGTACACCTATCCGGTGCTGCAGGCGGCTGACATTCTGCTTTACAAGGCCACCGAGGTGCCGACGGGCGAGGACCAGAAGCAGCATCTGGAGCTGACCCGCGACATCGCCCAGAAGTTCAACAACGACTTCGGTGCCCCCGGCTTCTTCCCCCTGCCCGAACCGCTGACGCAGGGTCCGGCCCCGCGCGTGATGAGCCTGCGCGACGGCGCGGCCAAGATGTCCAAGTCGGACCCGTCGGACGCCTCGCGCATCAATCTGACCGACGACGCCGACACCATCATGGCCAAGGTCCGCAAGGCGAAGACGGACCCCGGCAACCTGCCGGAGACGGTCGAGGAACTGAACGACCGGCCCGAGGCGAAGAACCTGGTGACCATCTACGCCGCGCTGGCGGACATCAGCCGCGAGCAGGTGCTGGCGCAGTTCGGCGGTCAGGGCTTCGGCGCCTTCAAGCCTGCGCTGGCCGAGCTGGCGGTCGAGTCGATGGCGCCGGTCACCGCCGAGATGCGTCGCCTGATGGCCGACCCGGCCGAGATCGACCGCGTGTTGAAGGACGGCGCGGAGCGCGCCGCGGCCGTGGCCGATCCTGTGGTGGATGAGGTCAAGAAGATCGTCGGCTTCTGGCGGGCGTGATGACCGTCCTGCTCGGTTTGGCTTTGTTGCAGCTGGCGACGACCGCACCCCAGGTGGTCGTCGTGCCGGGGCCGGCGGGGCCGCGTGCTGCGGGACCGGTTCCCTCGGCGTCGCCCGCAGCGAACGAAAGAGTAAGTTCGGGTGATCTTACGCTCTCGAACGGCCATCTGATAACATACGGGCGGGGGATTTCCGCGCGGGGCGGTTTCTTCATCGCAAATGCTGGCGACACGCCAGACCGCCTCCTGCGCGCCACGAGCCCATCAGCCACCGCCATCCGGTTCACGAGGGTCGACCGGAACGGCGAGGTCGAAATCGAGACCGTGGAGATCGCCCCGAACTCAAGCTACTCCGGCCGGGATATACAGATCGACTTCAACCGGGGCCGCATCCAGATGCGGCTCGACGGCCTGCGACTTCCGGCGAACCCCGCCGACGGGGTTCCCATTACGCTGGAGTTCGAACGGGCCGGAGCAATCACAGTCCGGGCCTTCGGAATGGTTCCGCAACGGTAGTCCGGTCGCCGTTTCCGCCTCCGGATTGAATACCGGAACTGGCGTAAGCGGCGGGCTGCGCTAGGTAGAACCGATGCCTGCCTCACATCCTCTGGACTGCCCCGTCCAAAACGCCCTGACCTCGCGGCAGGCCTCGCTGGCCGTTGCGAGGGGCGACGTTCTGCGGTTCGATCCGGCCTATGCCCTGTTCGCCGCGGCCGGGCCGGAGGCGACGGATGACGAGTGGGTGGCGCTGGCCCGGGCGACCGGGCCGGTCGCCCTGTTCGAAACCGATCCGGCAGTGCCGGCCGGCCTGCGCGAGATCGACCGGATCGACTGCCTGCAGATGGTGGCGACGGAGATCACCTCCGGCGGCCGCGAGGTCGCGCACGAGGATCTGACCGATGCGGATGGGCCGGAGATGCTGGCGCTGGCGACCCTGACGAAGCCGGGGCCTTTCTACGCGAAGACCCACCGGCTGGGTCCCTTCATCGGCGTGCGCCACGAGGGCCGGCTGGTGGCCATGGCGGGCGAGCGGCTGAACCTCGACGGCTTCGGCGAGGTCAGCGGAGTCTGCACCCATCCCGACTGGCGCGGACACGGCTATGCCGGGGCGTTGATGCGGGTGGTGGCGCGGCGCATTCTGGCGCGGGGCGATGCCGTGTTCCTGCACGCCCGCATCAGCCATGCGGACACCATCGCCTTCTACGAGACGCTGGGCTTCCGGCCGCGGGCGACGCCCAGCTATGTCGTGATGGATCTGGCTTAGGACACGCGGTCCAGGCGGGCGACGAAGAAACCGTCGACGCCGCCCTTTTCGGCCCACATCGAGGGCAGGATGCGCAGCCAGCCTTCAGGGGTCCGGGCCTCGTCCGGGGCGCCGATTTCGGCGGGGACGGCCGGGGCGGTCCTGAACGCCGGGTTACGGCGCAGGAAGGCGATGATCTGGGTCTCGCCTTCCTCGCGCTCCATCGAGCAGACACAGTAGACCAGACGGCCGCCCGGCTTGACGCGTTCGGCCGCTGCATCGAGCAGGCGATGCTGGACGTCGGCCAGTTTGGCGACGTCCGCGGGTTTGGTGGCGCGCAGGACTTCCGGGTTGCGACGGAAGGTGCCGGTCGCGGTGCAGGGGGCGTCCAGCAGGACGGCGTCGAAGGCGCGGTCGTCATCCCAGTCTTCGGCCGGCGTGACCACGACCTCGGCGTCCAGGCCGGTGCGCTCCAGATTGGCGCGCAGGCGCTTCAGGCGGGTGTCGGAGCGATCCAGCGCGACCACTTCGGCGCCCGACGCGGCGAGTTGCAGGGTCTTGCCGCCCGGGGCGGCGCACAGGTCGGCGACGGTCTCGCCAGCCTTCGGGGCCAGCAGGCGGGCGGGGACGGCTGCGGCGGCGTCCTGTACCCACCATGATCCCTCCTCGAAGCCGGGCCAGGTC
>JBQVQW010000053.1:0-3187 GCA_052441165.1 Caulobacteraceae bacterium
GCCCGACAGGCTGGATTCCAGATCCTGCAGCGACGGCGCTGCCGGCTGGGCCGGAGCGGCCGGGTCCTGCGCCGGCGCCTGCTGCGAGGCCGACGGCGGCGGGGCGGCCAGATCGCCGATGGCTTCCTGGCTGACGATCGAGCGGCTCGAGCGCTCGACATTGCCCAGAATGGTCAGGCCGATGGCGCAGATGAAGAACAGCGTGGCCAGGATCCAGGTTGTCTTGGTCAGCAGGTTGCCCGCGCCGCGCGCGGTCAGCATCCCCGACGGGCCGCCGCCCATGCCCAGCGCGCCGCCTTCAGAGCGCTGGATCAGGATCACGCCCGCGAGCGCGATCGAAATGAGGATCATGGCGACGAGGAGAATGGTCTGGAGCATGGCAGCCGATATGTGTGGCGCGACGGCGCGCCGATCAAGCGGCGGCGTCTATCATTGTTGATGAGCCGGAGCAAACCGCGTCAGGCCGCCCGGATGATCCCCGAGAAGTCCGAGGCCTTCAGCGAAGCGCCGCCGACGAGAGCCCCGCCGACTTCCGGCACGGCGAGGATGTCGCGGGCGTTGTCCGGCTTGACCGAGCCGCCGTACAGGATGGGCGGATTGGCCGCGGCGAGGCCGAGGCGCTCGATCATGGCCGAGCGAACGGCGCGGTGAACCTCCTCGATCTGCTCCAGCGTCGGCGTCAGGCCGGTGCCGATGGCCCAGACGGGCTCGTAGGCGACGGCGAAGTCGCGGCCGGTCAGGGCCAGCGGCAGGGAATGGATGACCTGATGGCGGACGACCTCGACCGCCCTGCCCGCCTCGCGCTCTTGCAGGGTCTCTCCGACACAGATGATAGGCGACAGGCCGGCGTCCAGCGCCGCCTCGGCCTTGGCGGCGACCAGGGCGTCGGTTTCGCCATAGCCCTGGCGGCGCTCGGAGTGGCCGAGAATGACCAGGCTTGCTCCGGCGTCCTTCAGCATGGCCGCGGAGATGTCGCCGGTGAAGGCGCCGGAGACCTCGGCGCGGCAGTCCTGTCCGCCGACCTCGATCCCGGGTCCGGCCACGGCGGCCAGCCGTTCGACGAGAGTGGCGGGCGGGCACAGGGCGACCCGGCAGCTGACGCCTGATTCCAGCTCGCGCTTCAGGGCTTCAACTTCGGCCAGATTGGCGGCCACGCCGTTCATTTTCCAGTTGCCGGCGATCAACTTCACGGATTGTTTCATGCGGGCCTGTCTATGCGGATGCGCGCCGCAAGCCAAGCCGCGCGACAGCCCGTGTGACAGTTCGCGAACCGCCATCATCTTGCCGTGCGCCCCGGACAAGCCCTATAGGCCGAAGCGGCTACCTTCGCCGCCAAACCGTCCCCGGGATCGCCCATGCTCACCGCCTTCCGCAAGTTCGCCAAATCCAAATGGGCGATCGGCCTGCTGGGCCTTCTGGCCGTCGGCCTGCTGGTCACCGGCGGGACGCAGATGGACCTGCTGGGCAGCCTGGGTCCGAAGCATGTGATTTCGGCCGGCGATCGCAGCGTGAACGCCCCGGAGTTCCGCGCCGACATGGAACGCATCCGCGAAGGCGCACAGCAGCAGGCGCAGCGTTCGCTGTCGTTCGAGGAACTGGTCGGTGACGGCGGTCTGGTCCAGTACCTGCGCCAGCGTTCTGAACAGCTCGGCTTCATGGCTTGGGCGGACAAGGTCGGCGTGCGTCCGGGCAAGGAACTGGTCCTGCGCCAGATCCGTCAGGCTCCCGGTTTCTTCGACAGCGTGACCGGCCGGTTCAGCCAGACGCAGTATGAAACCGTGCTGGCCCAGAACAACGCCACGCCCGAACTGTTCGAGCGCCAGCTGCGTGATGACATCGTGACCCGGCACTTCGGCTCGGCCGTCGGCGCCGGCGTGCGCCTGCCGCGCGTGTACGGCGCCGTCTTCGCCAACCAGGCGCTGGAGACCCGCAACGCCCGCTGGTTCAGCGTGACCCAGGCGATGGCCGGCACGGCCCCGGCCCCGACCGACGCCCAGCTGACCGCCTTCATGGAGCAGAACGCCGCCCAGCTGCGGATGCCGGAGTTCCGCAGCGCCAGCGTCGTCCTGTTCGACGCTCCGGCCGACGCCCAGGGGGCGATCACCGACGCCCGCATCCAGGAGCGCTTCAACTTCCGTCGTGACGCCCTGTCGCAGCCGGAGCGTCGCACGTTCGTGACGCTGACCGCCTCGACCAGGGCCGCCGCCGACCGCATCGCCGCCGCCCTCCGCGCCGGTCAGGAGCCGGCCGCCGTGGCCTCGGCCAACAACATCCAGCCGGCCGCCTACGACGCCACTCCCCGCAGCGCCGTCAGCGATGCCGCCATCGGCAACGCCGTCTTCGCCATGCAGCCCAACACCGTCTCGAATCCGATCCAGGCGCAGGTCGGCTTCGTCGTCGCCAAGCTGACCGCGATCGAGCCCGGCCGCCCCGCCACCCTCGCCGACGTCCGCGACCAGGTCGTGCAGGAACTGCGCGCCGAGGACGTTCGCGCCGCCGTCTACCGCCGCGTCGAGGCCTATGAGAAGGCCCGCAGCGAGGGCAAGGACCTGAACGCCGCCGTGGCCCAAGCCGGCGCGCGCATCATCAACGTCCCCGCCGTGACCCAGGAAGGCCAGACCCAGCAGGGCGGCCGCGTGAACCTGCCACCGCAACTGCTGCAGAACATGTGGACCCTGACGCGCGGCGCCGAGAGCGAGGTCATCGACGCCGGACAGGGCCAGTATTTCGTGGTCCGTCTGGACAACGTCATAGCACCGGCGCTGCCGCCGCTGTCGGACACCACCGTTCGCACCGCCCTCGCCCGCAACTGGATCGCCCGCGAGAACGTCCGCCTGCTGAACGCCCGCACCGACGCCCTGGCCGCCCGCCTGCGTCGGGGCGAGGACATCGCCGCCGTCGCCGCCTCGGTCGGCGCCACCGTCCAGACGGCCTCCAACCTGACGCGTCAGGACCAGTCGCACGGTCAGGGCGTGACCGCCGGCGTCTTCACCAGCGGCCGCAACGAGGTCTTCTCGCAGCAGAACACCGAGACCAGCTTCGTGCTGGGCCGGACCGACAGCATCAACCCGCCTTCGGCTACCCTGGCTGCCCCAGTCGCCGACCAGTTCCGCGAGCGCATGATGCCGGACACCATCGGCGCCATCGGCCAGGCGTCGATCCAGTCGGCCGCCGCTCGCTCCAAGGC
>JBQVQW010000054.1:0-2029 GCA_052441165.1 Caulobacteraceae bacterium
GCTTCGCTGGGGATCGTGGAAGACTACCACGTTGATAGGCCAGGTGTGGAAGTGGGGCGACCCATGAAGCTTACTGGTACTAATAATCCGATCGGCTTGATCGTTTCTCAGCAAAACTCATTCGATTTTGCCTCACTACTCAAGTGAGGCTGACAATGTCTTCATCACACAATCACGTCTGTCCGCCTGGTTGACCCGGTGGCTATGTCGGAGGTTCCCCCCCCGATCCCATCCCGAACTCGGTCGGTAATCCCACCAAACCCCAAGGTACTTCGTCTCAAGGCGCGGGAGAGTAGGTCGCCGCCGGGTCTACCAGTCGGACATACATGATCGTGTAACTCGAACCGCTCTTCCTCACCCTACCGTTTGCCGCGGGATGGAGCAGCCCGGTAGCTCGTCAGGCTCATAACCTGAAGGTCGCAGGTTCAAATCCTGCTCCCGCACCCAAATCACCCCCGCGCCACCAGGCCCGGGGGTTTTTGCTGGCCGGGCCCTGACTTACCGCGAGTTCATTCGTCCGCCCCAATCCGGCCGCATTCCGCTACAAATGTAGCGCTACATAAGTAGCGAAGCGGGGCCGTGATGATCGAGGGATTGCCGAGACGCGAGCGGGAGGTGTTCGAGGCGCTGTGCCGGCTCGGGCAGGCGTCGAACAGCGAGGTGCGCCTCACCCTGTCGGATCCCCTGAGCGATTCCGCCGTGCGGACCCTGCTGGCGCGGCTTGAGGCGAAACAACTGGTGGTCCGCGCCGCAGGTGAGGGCGGAGTGGTTTACGCACCCGCGCCCCGACCGGAGGCGATCGCCACGGGGGCTCTGCGCCGGACGGTCGACACCTTCTTTGCCGGCAACGCCGTCAGCGCCGCCACGGCCCTGCTGGGCATGGGGCAGAAGTTGAAACCGGAGGACCTGGCCGCCCTCCAGCGCCTGATCGACGATGCGAAGGAGCGCCAGTGATGCTGGCTGTTCTTCTGTCCCTTCTGGTGAAGTCGTCTGTGATCGCTGCACTCGGGCTCGGCCTCGCGTCGCTGCCGATGCTCCGCAATCCGTGCGACCGTGTCGATATCCTGCGCGCCTGTGTGGTGCTGCTGATCGTCCTGCCGATCCTGTCGGCCCTGATCCCCGCCCTGACCTTGCGCCTGTTGCCGGCGGCGCCCGCGCCCGAGGCCGCCGACGCCCTGCTGTGGGGAGCGGTGATCGAGGGCGTCGCCATCCGGACCGCCGGGGCGACGGTGTCCGTGCCGCCCCTGACCGCCTTCGTGGCCATGGTCTGGATGGCCGGCGTGGCGCTGTTGGCCGTTCCGTTCGTGGGCGGCGTCCTGACGCTGCACCGGTGGACCCGGGAGGCGCAGCCCGTGACGTCCGCGCTCTGGACGGTCCCCCTGTCCCGAATCGCCGCGGCGCGTCGGCCCGAACTGAAGATGAGCGCCCGGATCGGGTCTCCGGTCAGCTGGGGCTTGCCGCCCGGCGCCATCCTGCTGGACCCTGCGTCGCTGGCGCGGCCCGAGACGGCGCGCGCGGTGATGGCCCATGAGCTGGCGCATCTGCGGCGGCGGGACTGGCTCTTCCTGATCCTGTCGCGCGGCGCGTTGGCGCTGTTCTGGTTCAATCCGCTGGTCTGGTGGCTGCACGCAAGCCTCGTCTCCCGGTCGGAGGATGCCGCCGACGCCGCGGTGCTGATGGAGGTCGAGCCGGCCGCCTATGCCCGCACACTCGTTTCCCTAGCCGGAGAGGCGGGCCACCCGGCCGCCACAGGCCTGTCCGGTCCCGCCCGCTCTCTTGCCCGAAGGATCACCCGCATCATGAAGACCCACCGTCCCGCCGCCTCACGGCCCGCACTGATTGCCGTCGTCCTGGCCGGTCTGGCCGCCGTCGCCACGCCGCTGGCGGCTCTGGAGCTGGCTCCGCGTCTGGCCGATCCGGCGGCCGAATTCGCACGTCCGCCGGCTCCGCCTGCCCCTCCGGCGCCCCCCGCCTTCCCGGGCCTTCCCGCCATGCCGGCCCTGCAGGCGCCCCCGGCGCCGCCCGCACC
>JBQVQW010000055.1:0-1801 GCA_052441165.1 Caulobacteraceae bacterium
GCCTCCACCGCCGCCACCGCCGGACGGGCCGCGCGGGGCGGAGCCGCCGCCGACCGGTTCGCCGTCGCGCAGGGCCTTGAGCGCTTCTTCCGGACCCGGCAGGTCGGCGGCGTAGGCGAGGCGGACGATCGCCATCTCGACCGCGTCGGCCGGATTGGGCGCGCGGCGGACCTCGTCCAGCGCCTTCAGAAGCATCTGCCAGACCCGCGACAGGGTGCCGGCCGAAATGACTGCGCCGAGCGCCGCCAGCTTCTGCGCCTGATCGTTGGGCAGGCGCGTGGCGTTCGGGCCCAGCATCTTGGCGACCGAAGCGGCGTGGCAGTGTTCCAGCAGATCGTTGGTCACCTGCACCGGATCGGCGCCGTAGCCGTAGAGCGTGCGGAACAGCTCCAGCGCCTCGGGCGTGCGGCCGGCCATGACGGCCTCGAACAGGGCGATTGTCTGGGTGCGATCGGCCAGACCCAGCATGTCGCGGACGGTCTCGGCCTTCACCGTCTCGCCGCGCTCGGCCTGGACAAGGGCCTGGTCCAGCAGGGACAGGCCGTCCCGGACAGAGCCCTCGGCGGCGCGGGCGATCAGGGCCAGGGCGTCCTGCTCGATCTTCATGCCCTCGCGGCCGGCGATGCGGTCGAGGTGCTCGACCAGGACCTCCGGCTCGACGCGGCGCAGGTCAAAGCGCTGGCAGCGGCTGAGGATGGTCACCGGGACCTTGCGGATCTCGGTGGTGGCGAAAATGAATTTGGCGTGCGGGGGCGGCTCTTCCAGCGTCTTCAGCAGGGCGTTGAACGCCTGCGTCGACAGCATGTGGACCTCGTCGAGGACATAGACCTTGTAGCGGGCCTCGACCGGGGCGTAGCGGACGCTCTCGAGGATGTCGCGAATGTCGTTGACGCCCGTGTGCGAGGCGGCGTCCATCTCCATGACGTCCATGTGCTGGCCAGCCATGATGGACGCGTCGTGCACGCCGTCGGCCGACAACTCCAGCGACGGGCGGTCGATGACGTCGGTCTCGTTGTTCAGGGCGCGGGCCAGCAGGCGGGCCGTGGTGGTCTTGCCGACCCCCCGTACCCCGGTGAGCATGAAGGCGTGGGCGATCCGTCCCGTGGCGAAGGCGTTGGTCAGGGTGCGGACCATCGCCTCCTGGCCGATCAGGTCCTCGAAGGTGCGCGGCCGGTATTTGCGAGCCAGAACCGTATAGGCCTCGCCGTCGGCCTCGACCGGTGCGGCGGCGGGCACAGGCGCGGCCATCGCCGGCCCAGCTGCGGCCTCGGCGA
This sequence comes from Caulobacteraceae bacterium, assembly GCA_052441165.1. Lineage (GTDB taxonomy): Bacteria > Pseudomonadota > Alphaproteobacteria > Caulobacterales > Caulobacteraceae > Brevundimonas. The sequence goes on from JBQVQW010000055.1 coordinate 1,275, forward strand.
GGGCGGCCTCCTTCTCCGGCTCCGGCGCAACGGGCGGTGCGCCGAACATGTCGTCGGTGTTGGGATCACGCTCCTCGGCCTGGGCCTCGGGGGCGTCCTCGTCCCACGGGGGACCATCGAGACTCGGATCGACGTCGCTCATGCCCGATCCTTAGCGCGACAGGGGGCGACTGCCACCCCCTGCGCGCGCCGGACGCCGATTTCGCGGGGGATGAGCGGCGTGGGTCAGTCGGTCATGTCGCGGATCTGGCCGCCGTTGTCCCTGATCCGCTGGATCACCTGCTTGTGCAGCCAGATGTTCATCGAGGCCGTGTCCGACTTGTCGCCGGTGTAGCCCAGCTCGTCGGCCAGCTCTTTCCGCTCGGCCAGCGAGCTTTCCATGCCGGTCAGTTTCATCAGATCGACGATCGAGGTGCGCCAGTTGAGCTTCTGGTCGCGCTGCTCGTTCATAAAGTCGAGGATGCCGTCGACATCGACAGCCTGTGCCGCAGCGGGCGCGGCGGTCGGCGCGGCCGCCGGGGCAGCGG
>JBQVQW010000056.1:0-1165 GCA_052441165.1 Caulobacteraceae bacterium
TCGCCAAGCGCATCGAGGCCGGCCGCGAGACGATGATCTCGGGCCTCTGTGAGAGCCCGCTGACCTTCCAGGCGCTGATCATCTGGCGCGACGAACTGAACGAAGGCACGACTCTGCTGCGCGAGATCATCGATCTCGAGACCACCTATTCCGGTCCGGAAGCCAAGGCTGCTCCGCAGTTCCAGTCTCCTGAAAAGATCGAGGCGGACCGCAAGGCTGCCGAAGAGAAGGAAAAGGAGCGCGCCAAGCGCCGTCCGCAGGCTGCTTCCGGTGACGACGACGACATCACCGCCATCGGCGGCGAAGGCATGCCGCCGGAAGAAGAGGAAGAGGACGAGGACGAATCGAACCTGTCGCTGGCCGCGATGGAATCGGAACTGCGTCCGCAGGTCATGGAGACCCTCGACCTTATCGCCGATACCTACAAGAAGCTGCGCAAGCTGCAGGACCAGCAGGTGGAGGCACGTCTCGCCTGTGCCGGCACGCTGTCGTCTGGCCAGGAGCGCCGCTACAAGGAGCTGAAGGATCAGCTGATCACGGCCGTCAAGTCGCTGTCGCTGAACCAGAACCGCATCGATAGCCTTGTCGAGCAGCTCTACGACATCTCCAAGCGTCTGATGCAGAACGAGGGTCGCCTGCTGCGTCTCGCCGAGAGCTACGGCGTCAAGCGCGAAGCCTTCCTCGAGCAGTATCAGGGTGCCGAACTCGATCCGAATTGGATGAAGTCGGTCGCCAACCTGTCCGGCCGTGGCTGGAAGGAATTCGCCAAGGAAGAATATCAGACGATCCGCGACATCCGGGGTGAGATCCAGAACCTCGCCACCGAAACCGGCATCTCGATCGCCGAATTCCGCCGCATCGTGTCGATGGTCCAGAAGGGCGAGCGCGAAGCGCGTATCGCCAAGAAGGAAATGGTCGAGGCGAACCTGCGTCTCGTCATCTCGATCGCCAAGAAGTATACGAACCGCGGCCTGCAGTTCCTCGATCTCATTCAGGAAGGCAATATCGGCCTGATGAAGGCGGTCGATAAGTTCGAGTATCGCCGCGGCTACAAGTTCTCGACCTATGCGACCTGGTGGATTCGTCAGGCGATCACCCGCTCGATCGCCGACCAGGCCCGCACGATCCGTATTCCGGTGCACATGATCGAGACGATCAACAAGAT
>JBQVQW010000057.1:0-412 GCA_052441165.1 Caulobacteraceae bacterium
CGATTCTGCAGACCCAGTATCTTCGCTACATGATCATCACCAGCTGGGCTGTCGGCCTGCTGGCCACCGTAGGCTGGAAGGCCGCCGCCCTGTGGTTCGTTGGCACTCTTGGCGCCGGCGCGATCCGTGGCGCGGTCGAAAAGCGCGTCAGCGCTCGTGTGGGAACCGGCTGGGGCCTGATTTTCCCGGCAGTGGCGACCGCGCCGACCGCGGCCTGGGCGGCTGCGCCCCTGCTGGCGTGGTTCTCCGGCGCAGCCTTCGGTCATGCCCTCGGCGTGGCCCTGCTTGTTTCCGGCTATGTTCTGGTCTTCGCGCAACTGCGCAGCTCGCCACGTCAAGCCGTTGTAATTTCTTCGCCCTATGGCGCAGCGGCCGTGATCATCGCCGCCAGTCTGTGGGGAACGCCTCTCTT
>JBQVQW010000057.1:422-737 GCA_052441165.1 Caulobacteraceae bacterium
CTGCCGGCCTGTTCGTTCTTGTCACCATGACCATGCTGCGCGAAGAGCGCATCCGGGCCTTCCAGGAGCATCAGGCCCATCTGATCGAGGAGCTGGAGGCTGCACGCGACAAGGCCAATGCCGCCAGCGACGCCAAGTCGAACTTCCTCGGCATTATCTCGCACGAGCTGCGCACGCCGATGAATGGCGTGCTGGGCGCCGCGCAGCTGCTCGGCGCGACCCGGCTTGAGCCGACCCAGCGCGAGTATCTGTCGATCATCCGCAACTCGGGCGACAACCTTCTCAGCCTGCTGAACGACATCCTCGACATGACCA
>JBQVQW010000057.1:756-1006 GCA_052441165.1 Caulobacteraceae bacterium
TTTACCGCGCGGTTCGAGGGCGAGATTCCGGCTGTCGTGCGCGGCGATCCGCTGCGGGTCTGTCAGGTGGTGCACAACCTCCTGTCCAACGCCGTGAAGTTCACCGATGGAGGCGAAATCCTCTATACGGTGCGCGGCGAACGCATGGACAATGGCCGGGTCAGGTTCGACTTCGTGGTCCGGGATTCGGGCGCCGGCATTTCGCCGGCCGATCTGGAACGGCTGTTCCAGCCCTTCACCCAGGTTGATG
>JBQVQW010000058.1:0-236 GCA_052441165.1 Caulobacteraceae bacterium
GGTCTCTTCCTCGATCTGCTTCTGAAACCGGATCAATTGAAAGGCCGGAGGCCCGCCGTTCCGTCGCTCCGTGCCCGACCGATCGACCCAGGCCTCGTCCAGCGACAGCGGCTGGATCAGGGGCGTCAGCCGGCCCAGGGCGCCCAGGATGCGATCTGACTCAAAGACGTATTTGGCGAAGTCCGGCTTGATCACCACGGCATCGGGACAGGCCTTCAGGGCCTTGAACATCGGCA
>JBQVQW010000058.1:246-824 GCA_052441165.1 Caulobacteraceae bacterium
TCACCGGCCGGTCGCGAAGCTCGGGCCGATCGCGCTTTTCGACCGAGGCGTAGAAGGCGTCGCAGTCCATGTGCGCGATCGTCAACCGATCCAGTTCCGTGTGGGCGACGATGCGGCGCGATCCGCACGACGGGCAGCGCCGATCCGGCGGCCCGGCGGGGTCGGTTCCGGTCCACAGACAGTCGCGGCAGACGGCCTTTATGGCCACGCTTAAGGTCTCCGTAACCTTGGCTTCACCCCAACTTAAGACTGGGCAGGCAGTATGACGTTCAACGCGGCGTCGCCAATTCGCCGGCGACCCAGGTCAGGTGATGATGTCCAAGAAAGTCCTCATCGTCGAGGATAACGAGCTGAACATGAAGCTTTTTCATGATCTGCTCGATTCCCAGGGCTACGAGACCTTGCAGACCCGAGAGGGGCTGCAGGCCTTGGCCCTGGCGCGCGCGCACCATCCGGACCTGATCCTGATGGATATTCAACTGCCTGAAATTTCGGGTCTCGAAGTCACCAAATGGCTGAAGGACGACGAGGAGCTGAACCATATTCCCGTCATCGCCGTGACCGCCTTCGCCATGAAG
>JBQVQW010000059.1:0-750 GCA_052441165.1 Caulobacteraceae bacterium
GCCTGCGTCTGCTCAGGCCTCATGGCGATAGCGGGCAGCGTCGCCGGCATGGGCGGCAAAGGTTTCGCCTCCTCTGCCGGAGGAGCGGGCGGTGGTGGCGGAGGTTGTGGCTTTTCCTCTTTCGCTTTCTCTGCGCCCGGCGGCGGAGCTTGCTCCGTCTTCTTCTCCTCAGGCGGCGGCACCAGATCGACACTGATGCTTTCCGGCTCCTGCGGTTCGGCTATCCGTTCGGGCAGTTCGAAAAGGAAAATCGCAACAACGGCAAGATGCAGCAGCACGGAGACGGGCACTGCCCATCCTTTCCCACGCCATCTACTTACAGACACCTGTTGCATCTCATCGAACCAAATCGAACCGGAGCATTTCCGATAAAAGCGGAATCCCTGTTTTCACACATAAGGCTTGTCGCAGAGTTCGCCAGTGCGTGAAACAAAAAACCCGGCCAGAGGTGACTGACCGGGTTCAATTTTAAAGGAAGCAAAAGCTTAGCTGTCGAGGAAGCTGCGAAGCTTTCTCGAGCGGCTCGGATGCTTCAGCTTGCGCAGCGCCTTCGCCTCGATCTGACGGATACGTTCGCGCGTAACCGAGAACTGCTGGCCGACTTCTTCCAGCGTATGGTCGGTGTTCATGCCGATGCCGAAACGCATGCGCAGAACGCGCTCTTCACGCGGCGTCAGCGAGGCCAGAACGCGGGTGGTCGTTTCGCGCAGGTTCGCCTGAATGGCGGCGTCGATCGGCAACAGCGCGTTC
>JBQVQW010000060.1:0-321 GCA_052441165.1 Caulobacteraceae bacterium
GGCCAAGACCTATCGCGTCGCCGAGCGCGATCCCGGCCTGCTGGGCGCGGTCAAGGGTCTGGTCCATCGCCGCCACCGCACGGTCCAGGCCCTGCGGGACGTCTCCTTTTCCCTGGAGGCGGGCGAACTGCTGGGCTTCATCGGGCCCAATGGGGCGGGCAAGTCCACCACCATCAAGATCCTGTCGGGCATCCTGAAGCCCGACGCGGGCACGGTGCTGGTGAACGGGCGCGCCCCCTTCAACGACCGCATCGCCCATGTGTCGAAGATCGGCGTGGTGTTCGGCCAGCGCACCCAACTCTGGTGGGACCTGCCGGTGTC
>JBQVQW010000060.1:331-711 GCA_052441165.1 Caulobacteraceae bacterium
CCAACCGCGATGAGCTTGTGGCCCTGCTGCGCCTGGAGCGGGTGCTGGACCAGCCGGTGCGCCAGCTGTCGCTCGGCCAGCGGATGCGCGCCGAGATCGCCGCGGCCTTGCTGCACGAACCCGACATCCTGTTCCTGGACGAGCCGACCATCGGCCTGGACGCGCCGTCCAAGCTGGCCGTCCGCGAGGTGGTCCGCCGCCTGAACCGCGAGCGCGGCGTCACCGTGCTGCTCACCACCCACGACATGCACGACATCGAGGCTCTGGCGCAGCGGGTCATCGTCATCGGCCATGGCCAGGTCCTGGCCGACAGCCCGTTCGAGACCCTGCGCGCCATTGTGCTGGCCGAGCGGCGCCTGGTGGTCGATTTCGCCCACGAG
>JBQVQW010000061.1:0-642 GCA_052441165.1 Caulobacteraceae bacterium
CGACGCCCGATGATCTTTTGGACCTCGATCGCCGCGAAGCCGGCCGTCGCCCCGCCACCCTGAACTGATCCCCCTCTCCGCCTGTTGCGAGACCTCATGACCCACGACGCCCCCGCGCCCGAGACACCCGCCGCTCCGCCCGCCCCGGCACGCCGGATGAACGGGGCGGTCGCCGGCTATGTCGCCCTGGGGGTGTCGGTGGTCGCCCTGGGCCTGGCCGCCGCGCCCTATCTCGGAGGCGGGTCCAGCGACGTCCGCGCCTATCTCCTGGAACATCCCGAAGTCCTGCAGGAAGCCAGCCTCGCCTTGCAGGCCAAGGAGGGACAGGCCCGGGTCGATGAAACCAACCAGGCCGCCGCCGCCAACGCCGCCCTGTTGGCCCCCGACCGCCGCGACCCCGCCTTCGGTCCCGCCAACGCCAAGGTGACGGTGATCGAATTCTTCGACTTCCGCTGCCCCGGCTGCAAGGCGGTGGCGCCCCAGTACCGCGCCCTGATGGCGGCCCACCCGGACGTCCGTTTCGTCTTCAAGGACTGGCCCATCCTGGATCGGGGCGAGGACATCACCTCGCAATACGCCGCCCGCGCCGCCCTGGCCGCCCATCAGCAGGGCAAGTATCTCGAGGTCTATGACGCCCTGATG
>JBQVQW010000062.1:0-554 GCA_052441165.1 Caulobacteraceae bacterium
CTGCCAAACGGCGTCGTCGTCGACAATGCGCTGCGCGTCGTGCCGAATGGCGATGGTGCGGAGGTGATGTTCACGCTGCTGCGCCAACCGGGTATGGACGATGCAGCCTTCGAGTCGGATGCGGCGCACATCGCCCGCGACCTCGAGACACTGAAAAGATTGATGGAAGACAAGGAGAACCCGCGATGAGTGGCAAGGGTGCCGATCGCAAGATCGACTATATCGAATTCAACGTCACCGACATTGCCCGGAGCAAGGCCTTCTACGGCGGCGCCTTCGGCTGGACGTTCACGGACTTCGGCCCTCAATACTGTGAATTTCAGGACGGCCGTCTCACCGGCGGCTTCACGACGCTCGCACCGGTCTCCACCAAGGGCGGACCGCTCGTCATCCTCTTTGCCGACGATCTCGAAGACGCGCTCGGCCGGGTGGAAAAGGCGGGCGGAACGATCGTGAAACCCATCTTCGCCTTCCCCGGCGGGCGGCGTTTCCAGTTCGCGGACCCCGACGGCTACGAGCTTGCGGTCTGGTCCGACCGGTAATCGGCCTTTCGC
>JBQVQW010000063.1:0-532 GCA_052441165.1 Caulobacteraceae bacterium
GCCGCAGCCTGACGCGACTGATTTAGAGGGCGCGCAAGGCGCGGCGGCGGGAAACCTCCGTCGCCTTCTTCGTTCTTGGCTGACGGCGCCGCTCGCCGCGGGCAGACTGGATCATCATGCGCGCCTTCGCCGAACTTCTGGATCGCCTGTCTTTGACGGCGTCGCGCAACGCCAAACTGGTGCTGGTCCGGGACTATCTGAAGGCGACCCCCGATCCGGATCGGGGCTGGGCCTTGGCGGCCCTGACGGGGGATCTGACCTTCGACGCCGCCAAGCCGGCCATGATCCGAAAGGCGGTCGAAGGGCGGGTCGATGCGACCCTGTTCGGCTGGTCCTACGACTATGTCGGCGACCTGGCCGAGACCGTCGCCCTGATCTGGCCCGGTCAATCGGATCATCGCCCCAACCGCGAACCCGAACTGGGCGAGGTGGTGGACGCGCTGCGCGCTGCGGGCCGCACCGAGGTTCGAGCCTTGCTGGAAACCTGGTTGGACGCTCTGGAGCCGAAGGGTCGATGGGCCTTGCTGAAGCT
>JBQVQW010000064.1:0-526 GCA_052441165.1 Caulobacteraceae bacterium
GCGGTCGAGTCCCAGGGACCGGCAGGCGTCGGCCTCGGCCAGCAGCTCCAGGGATCGCTGCGACAGGCGGGCCTGGCGGGCCAGCTGCGGCAGGGTGTCGGCCCCGGCCGCCCGGGCCTCAACCAGGCGCTCCATCTCCTCGCGGTTCAGACCCTTGATCATGCGCAGGCCCAGGCGCACGGCCTTCAGCCGGCCCTCGGCGTCCGGGGTCTCCAGGGTGCAGTCCCAGGCGCTGGCCAGGATGTCGGGGCCGCGCACCTCCACCCCGTGGTCGCGGGCGTCGCGGACCAGTTGTAGAAGCCCATAGGCTGGCTGTTCAGGAGCGCGGCGCAAAACACGTCGGGCCAGCGCTGCTTGACCCAGGCCGAGGCGTAGACCAGCAGCGCGAAGCTGATGGCGTGGCTCTCGGGGAAGCCATAGGAGCCGAAGCCCTCGATCTGGGCGAAGCACCGCCTGGCGAAGTCGGGATCATATCCCCGGGCGACCATGCCCTCGATGAACTTGATCCCATAGTCCCCCACATTGC